>NZ_LHVJ01000024.1:0-518871 GCF_001269745.1 Pseudomonas sp. P97.38 | reverse complement strand
CTGTTCGCCATTTAAAGTGGTACGCGAGCTGGGTTTAGAACGTCGTGAGACAGTTCGGTCCCTATCTGCCGTGGACGTTTGAGATTTGAGAGGGGCTGCTCCTAGTACGAGAGGACCGGAGTGGACGAACCTCTGGTGTTCCGGTTGTCACGCCAGTGGCATTGCCGGGTAGCTATGTTCGGAAAAGATAACCGCTGAAAGCATCTAAGCGGGAAACTTGCCTCAAGATGAGATCTCACTGGAGCCTTGAGCTCCCTGAAGGGCCGTCGAAGACTACGACGTTGATAGGCAGGGTGTGTAAGCGCTGTGAGGCGTTGAGCTAACCTGTACTAATTGCCCGTGAGGCTTGACCATATAACACCCAAGCAATTTGCGCTTAGAAAGCCAGATTGCGGTGTGGTGAAGACGAAACGAACCGAAAGTTTGCGGCTCACACCCGATCACATACCCGATTCGCTGGAACGCTGAAAAGCGCGCTGGCTCAAGAATTTCTTGACGACCATAGAGCATTGGAACCACCTGATCCCATCCCGAACTCAGAAGTGAAACGATGCATCGCCGATGGTAGTGTGGGGTTTCCCCATGTGAGAGTAGGTCATCGTCAAGATTGAATTCCGAAACCCCAATTGCGAAAGCAGTTGGGGTTTTGTTTTAGTAGAAGTTATCGATTTTCTCCGGCTCGTTGCTGTTGAACGGGCGGGACACAGAATTTCTTGACGACCATAGAGCATTGGAACCACCTGATCCCATCCCGAACTCAGCAGTGAAACGATGCATCGCCGATGGTAGTGTGGGGTTTCCCCATGTGAGAGTAGGTCATCGTCAAGATTGAATTCCCAAAGCCCCTGTCTGCTGACGCAGACAGGGGCTTTGTCGTTTTGGGCCGGTAATCGGATCAAGCGCTGATTGTCCGTGATGCCCCGGCAAACCCCGTTGCCGTTGCTATGCTGTGATAGTCGGGGTGCCTCGAACCAAGGGCCCGCGACGTCACTGGTCATGGGGATTCCAATAATGAAAAACCCTTATGCTCCTGGCTTCTGGTGCGCAATTGCGGCGTTGTTGCTGCTCTCGGCCACTTATTTCTATGGCGTCATGCTCACTCACCAGATCGACAAGGCGCTGCTCTTCCTGGACAGCGCGGCAGCGTTGATCGGTGTGATCTCCATTGCAACCGTGGCCTGGGCGTCCTTGCAAGGCCAACGCATCAAGAAAAAACACCTTGAGCAAGGCAAGACCCTGGTGCTGATCTGGGACACCAAGGTGGCACTGCGGCGAGTGGAGACAGTGTTCGACCGATACTTCTGGGGCAGCTACTGGCAGCCGGGCCGCACTTTCCAGGAAGTCATGGGAGAGCTCACCGGCACTCCGCTGGAAAAGAGTCTCGAAGCTCTGAAGGTCCAATGCGCCGCCTTGGACAAGCAAGTCACCCAGGACGGTTGGCATTGGCTCAATAACGCGCGTGAGCTGTGTGATGTCGCTAACGCCATGGCCCGGGAGCGCTACCAGCTGGATTTCTGCGACTCGCGGGCTGACTCACCTGGCGCCGCGGTGATCAACCGTGATTTCGAAGTTCTGGTCTACACATGGAGCGCCCGGCTCAAGACCTTCGACCATCAACTCGATGAAATTGAAGTCCAATATTCGTAGACCACCTCTCAAGAAAAGGTTTTTACCCCTTTAAACATTGGGCCCGAAGGCCTGCGTGATGGTAATCTCCGCTCCACTTCACGGCGTCGAGCCACACCCCTTTTGCGGGTCAGGGAAGACGACGGCTTTCTTCAACCATGGATATCAATCGGGTCACTCATGAATAAATCAGCAAGCGTACTTCTGGGTATCGTCGTGGCGGTCGGTGCGATCAGCGCGGGGGGCGCGTGGTACACCGGCACCAAGCTCGAAGGCGTGCTGCAAAAAGCGATTGTCGACAGCAACAAGCAAATGCAAACGGCCATGGCAGGTTCCAATAGCACCGCCGTCCTGGAGCTGGTTTCCATGGAGCGTGGCACGTTCAGCAGCACCGCTCACTATCGCCTCAAGGGTGAGGGCGAGGTGTTTGGTGGTGAGCCGGTCGAGCTGCTGCTCGTCGACAAGATCGAACACGGTCCAATCCCGTTCTCGCGTCTGGTAACGCTCAAGTGGTTGCCGGTCATGGCCACCAGCCATACCGAGCTGGAGCCCAACCCGCTGACTGAAAAGTGGTTCGCCGCCACCCAGGGCAAGTCGCCGCTCAAGGGCGTGACCAACCTGGGTTATGACGAGTCCTTCAACGGCACCTATGAACTGTTGCCGCTGGACACCAAGTTGGATGAGAAAACCCAGCTGATCTTCTCTGGCCTGAAAATCGATATGGCCGCCAGTGCCCAAGGGCAGAAGGTCAAGGCTGATGGCTACATGGACAGCATCAAGCTGAACACGGTCAGCGAAGACCAGACACCGGTGCACGTCGAGGTAAACGGCCTGACGCTGGCCAGCAACCTGAGCAAAAGCACCTATGGCTACTACATGGGTGACAACACCGTGTTGCTGAGCAACATCAAGTCCACCTTTGGCGAACCGAAGTCGGTGCTGGGCCTGAAAAACCTGGAGATGAAGAACAGCAGCTCCGAAAACGGCACCAGTGCCTCTGGCCGCGCCGACTACAAGATCGGTGAGCTGTCGTACAACGACAAGACCATCGGTGCTGCGCAGATGGCCGTGAGCCTGAAGAACCTGGACATTCCGGCCACGATGTCGCTCATGCAGCTCTACCAGACCAAGCTGCAACCCTACGAGAAAGCCGCCGCCGAAGCCGCTGCTGCCGGCGAGCCAACGCCTGAGTTGAACCTGACCGAAGCCGAGGAAGCGCAGGTCAAGGCCGATCTGGAGAAGATCCTGGCCGGCGCCCCGCAAATCGCTTTGGAGAACCTGTCGTTCAGTACCGCCAACGGTGAAAGCCGTGCGAGCCTGGTCGTCGACCTGGCCAAGCCGCAATCCATGGACCTGCCGCCTGATGAGCTGGGCCGCCAACTGCTCGCCCTGCTGGAGTTCAACCTCAAGGTGTCCAAGCCGATGCTGGCGGACCTGATCACTGTCCAGGCCCAGATGGAAGGCCAGACGGATGCCAAGATGATCGCCGACCAGGCCGCCGCCACCAGCGATATGTTCAGCGCCATGGCCGTTGGCACGCAGCTGGCGACGCTTGATGGCAATGACGTGGTGACCAAGCTGCACTACGCCAACAATCAGGTGGATTTCAACGGTCAGAAGATGACAGTGGAGCAATTCACCGCGTTCGTGATGAACCAGATTGGTGGTGGCGTCGCGGTCCAGTAAACCGCCTCGCGCTGCATCCAGGCCGGCCCGTGCACTGCACACGGGCCGGTTTTTTTTCGCCCGCGAAACCTTCGTGGAAATCTGAATCGATTCTGAAGAATTGTGGCGTTGCGAAAGATGACCGCTCGGACAGTGCAAAACTACGCCCATTAGAGCTTGGCTGGATTCCTTTGATCCGGCTTCCTGTTTGATGGGCAAGGGGGCACTGCGACCCGGCTGGCCATGTAAGGATGCTGACGAATGCCGCGTACCGTGGGTCCCTTTATTCAACGTGGTTTACGCCCGCTGTTTCGCATGGCGCTGTGCGGTCAATTGTGCTGGCCGATGCTCGCGTTTGCCGACACGGCTTATGACCAGAAGGTGCTCGATGCCCGTGCGGGTCACTACACGCCCGCCTTGACCGTGTTGCGCCAGGTTCCGGCCGGCCAGGCCAGCGCCGGGCAAATCAGTGATCATCTGCAGATCGCCAGTTGGGCCGGCCTCGATGCCGAGGTGGTCGACGTCTATGAAACCCAAGGCCGTTATCGCGACCTGCCGGTCCAGGCACTGAGCGCAACGGCCCGCGCCTATCGCGATCTCAAACGCTGGGACGCGGCGGCGCAGGTGTATCGCCAGGCGTTGCGGATCGACCCACAGAACCCGGACCTGCAACTGGGCTTGGCCCTGACCCAGGCCGATGGCGGCAAACCCGATGAAGCCGTCAGCCGCGCCCGGGCTCTGGTCCAAGCGAAGCCAGCGGACCCGATGCGCCGAATGGCCCTGGGCTACGCCCTGACCCGGGCCAACAATCCCCACGAGGCGTTGTTCGAATACGATCAGGCCTTCGCGCGCGCCGGCCACAACCCCGAAGTCGCCCGCGAATACATCGTCGCTCTGCAACGGGCGCGTTTGCCCGAGCCGGCGCTGCGCCTGGCCCGCCTGCAACCAGGGTTGATCGACCGGGGCATACAGCGCCGCCTGGAAGGCGATGTGGCGGCCGAACGGGTACGCCTGTCGGACATGACCAGCCGCGGCGAACAGGAACGTTTCGTCATTGCCGACCGCGCCCTGGCCGACTACGACAAGCTGCTCGCCACCTGGACCCCGGTGGCGGAGGCCCACGACGACGTGGTGCGTTGGCGAATCGACCGCATGGGCGCCCTCAATGCCCGTGCCCGCCGTGCTGAAGTCATTACCGAATACCAGAAGCTGCTCGCGGAAGGGGTGGGCATTCCGACCTATGCCTTGCGCTGGGTGGCTTCCTCGTACCTGGAGCAGCGGGAGCCGGAGATCGCCGTCGACCTGTACCGACGGATACTCGCGGCGCCGGATGCCGATCCGGCGGACCGCTTCGAAGACAGCACCGCGCTCTACTACGCGCTGCTGGAAAGTGAGCAGTCCGAAGAAGCCCGCGCCTTGGCCGAAGACATGGCCAAGTCCCAACGCCCGCGCATCGAGCTCAAGGGCTTGCCGATCGGCAACCCCAACGACGAATGGATGGACGCCCAGCAGCTGGCTGCCCAGGCCGGAACCTACGGGGCTGATCTGCCCTCGGCCGAGACTCGCCTGGAAAACCTGGTCAGCCAGGGTCCCGGCAACACCGGCATGCGCCTGGCCCAGGCCGATCTGTACCAGGCCCGTGACTGGCCACGCCGTTCGGAAAGCCTGCTCAAGGAAATCGAGGCGACGATCCCGCGCAACCGTGACCTGGAAATTGCCCAGGCCCGTGCCGCGATGGATTTGCAGGAGTGGCGGCAGTTGGATGCGCTGACCGACGACGTGGTCGCGCGCTACCCGGAAAACGCCCACGTCAAACGCCTGCAACGCCAGCGCGAAGTGCACGACATGGCCGAGCTGCGTATCGAAGCCTACACCGGCAAGAGTTATGGCGGCGGCAACGGTGACGCGGGGGCCGTCACCGGTAGCCGGGACTTTGGCATCGAAACGCTGCTCTACAGCCCGCCCATCGACGAAGACTGGCGGCTGTTCGGCGGCACCGGCTACGCCACCGGTGATTTCGAGGAAGGCACCGGCCATCACCGCTGGCAACGCCTGGGCGTGGAGCGGCGCACGCGTGACATGACGCTGGAAGCCGAGGTGTCCAACCACGACTACGGTTCCGGCGACAAACAGGGCGCGCGCCTGGCGATGGCCCTGGACGTCAATGATCATTGGCAGTACGGCGGCAGCCTGGACTACCTCTCGGCGAACACCCCCTTGCGAGCGCTCAACAGCGGCGTCCGGGCCAATGGCGGCAGTGGTTTCGTGCGTTGGCGGGCCAATGAAAGCCGCGAATGGCGACTGACTGTCAGCCCGTCTCATTTCAGCGATGGCAATAACCGCCTCGAGACCCAGTTGACCGGTCGCGAGGGCCTTTACAGCGCGCCGCGCCTGCAAGTGGAGCTGGGGCTGGAGGTGGCGGCCAGCCGCAACAGTGGTTCCAACGAAGTGCCCTACTTCAACCCCAAGTCGGACTTGAGCGTCATGCCGACGGTGCTCGCCAACCATGTGCTGTATCGCCGTTACGAAACCACCTGGAGTCAGCAATTTCAGGTCGGCGCGGGGGCCTACAGCCAGCGTGACTACAGCACCGCTGCCACGGGATTGCTCAGCTACGGTCAGCGTTTCATCTGGAACGACGTGGTCGAGGCCGGTGCCGCTCTGAGCTGGCTCAACCGCCCTTACGACGGCGATCGCGAAAGCGACCTGCGCCTGCTTGTCGACCTCACCTACCGCTTCTAGAAGAGTTTGAAGATGCCTGTCATTTCGCGATTCATCCTTCTGCTGGGGGTCTTGCTGATCAGCGCTTGTGCCCAGCAGGCCCCGGCCTTCACGCCGCCCGCGCAACGCCCCGTGGCCGCCAACGATGCGCCGTGGCCGAAGAACCACGTGCTCGGCATCGCTTACCACGACGTCGAGGACCTCGACCCGGACCAGGCCCTGGTGGCGGTGCGCACCGAGCGACTGATCGAGCAACTGGCCTGGCTGCGGGAAAACAACTACCAGCCGGTGACCGTGGACCAGATCATCACCGCTCGCAATGGTGGCCCTGAACTGCCGCCGCGTGCGGTACTGCTGAGTTTCGACGACGGTTACTCGAGTTTCTACACCCGCGTCATGCCCATTTTGCGCGCCTACAACTGGCCGGCGATCCTGGCCCCGGTCGGCAGCTGGGTCGACACACCGCTGGATCGACCGGTGGATTTCGCCGGGGTGCCGCGCAAGCGTTCCGAGTTCCTGACTTGGGAGCAGATTCGCGAAGTGTCGAAGTCGGGCCTGGTGGAAATCGCCGCCCACACCGACGCCAACCACAAGGGCGTACTCGCCAACCCGCAAGGCAACCAGCAACCGGCGGCGACCACCCGCCGCTACGATCCCGCCACCGGTCGCTATGAAACCGAGGCCGATTTCCAGGCGCGCTTGCGCAAGGACGTCGTGGCCATTTCCGAAAAAATCCGCAAGGTCACCGGCTATAGCCCACGGGTCTGGGTCTGGCCTTACGGGGAAGCCGACGGCACTGCGTTGCAGGTGATTGGCAGCGAGGGTTATCAGATGGCCCTGACCCTGGAGGATGGACTCGACAGCCTCGATAACCTGATGAGCGGCCCGCGCTTTTTGGTGGCTTCCGACCCGGATGGCGCCCATTTCGCCGAGAGCGTGGTGTCCGTGCAGACGATGGACCCGATGCGCGTGGTCCATGTCGACCTCGATTACGTCTACGACCCGGACCCGGTGCAGCAGGAAGCCAACGTCGGCAAGTTGATCCAGCGCATTTCCGACTTGGGCGCCAACACGGTGTTCCTGCAGGCCTTCGCCGATCCGAAGGGCGACGGCCTGGTGCATTCGCTGTACTTCCCCAACCGTCACCTGCCGGTGCGGGCCGATCTGTTCGACCGGGTGGCCTGGCAACTGCGCACCCGGGCCAATGCCAAGGTCTACGCCTGGATGCCGGTGCTCAGTTTCGCCCTGGACGCGAAACTGCCGCGGGTGCAGCGCTGGAATCCCGAGACCGGCAAGACCGAGGTCGCTGCGGACCAGTACGTACGGTTGTCGCCGTTCGACCCGGCGGTGCGCAAGGTCGTCGGCGAAATCTACGAAGACCTGGCGCGGATGAGCTCGTTGGATGGGGTCCTGTACCACGACGATGCGGTGTTCTCCGACTTCGAGGACGCCGGCCCCGCTGCGCTGAAAGTCTACGCGGCCAACGGCTTGCCGACGTCCATGGCGGCCCTGCGGGACGACCCGGCGACGATGCAGCGCTGGACTCGTTTCAAGAGCCGTTACCTGATCGACTTCACCCATGAACTCACCGCCAAGGTCCGGGCGATTCGAGGCCCGCAGGTTCTGACGGCGCGCAATCTCTTTGCCGAGCCGATGCTCAACCCTTCGAGCGAAGCCTGGTTTGCCCAGAACCTCGACGATTTCCTCAATGCCTACGACTGGACGGCGCCGATGGCCATGCCGTTGATGGAAAAACAGACGCGCCAGCAATCCGGCCCCTGGCTGGAGCGCCTGGTCCAGACGGTCAAGTCCCGCCCCGGAGCCCTCAAGCGCACCGTGTTCGAATTGCAGGCGCGTGACTGGGACAGCCAGCCGGTGGCCGACATCGACGGCGAACTGCTCGCCGACTGGATGGGGCGCCTCAAGCGCCAGGGCGTGACCAGTTTCGGCTACTACCCGGACAACTTCATCGAAGACCAGCCCGCTGTGAAAACCGTGCGGCCGGCGCTCTCCAACAAGTGGAATCCTTGACATGCTCGACAGACTGCTCGCCCTGCTGGTGCTGGCGATCGTCCTTGGGGTGCCCCTGGGCCTGATCTTCCTGGTCACCGGGCAATTCCTGATGGACTTCGTGTTCTTCTATCCGTTGTTCATGTCCGGGCTGTGGATCGCCGGTGGCCTGTATTTCTGGCTGCACTGGGAGCGTCACTGGCCCTGGCAGGACGACACCTTGCCGCCGCCCCTGGCCGGCGAGCCGCTGATCAGCATCCTGATCCCGTGCTTCAACGAAGGTGACAACGTCGCCGACACGATTCACGCGGCGCTGGGCCAGCATTATCCGAACATCGAAGTCATCGCCATCAACGATGGCTCGAAGGACAACACCGCCCAGATGCTCGACCAACTGGCCGCCGAGGACCCGCGCCTGCGCGTGCTGCACCTGGCGGAAAACCAGGGCAAGGCCGTGGCACTGCGCATGGGGGCCATCGCGGCGCGCAGTGAGTACCTGGTGTGCATCGACGGTGACGCGTTGCTGGCGCCCAACACCTGCGCCTACCTGGTGGCACCGATGTTGGAGAACGCCCGCCTTGGCGCGGTGACCGGCAACCCGCGTATCCGCACCCGCTCGACCTTGATCGGCCGGGTCCAGGTCGGTGAGTTCTCCTCGATCATCGGCCTGATCAAGCGCACCCAACGGGTTTTCGGGCGGATCTTCACCGTCTCCGGCGTGATCGTCGCCTTCCGACGCACGGCCCTGCATCGGGTCGGCTACTGGAGCCCGGACATGATCACCGAAGACATCGACATCAGTTGGAAGCTGCAACTGGACCACTGGAGCATCTTCTACGAACCCCGTGCGCTGTGCTGGATCCTCATGCCCGAAACCCTGCGCGGCCTGTGGCGACAGCGCTTGCGCTGGGCCCAGGGTGGTGCCGAAGTGCTGTTCAAGAACATCCGTGGCATCTGGCAGTACCGGCACCGTTATCTGTGGCCGTTGCTGTTCGAATACTGCCTGTCCACCGGTTGGGCCTTCACGTTCCTGTTGTCGGTGATCTTCTGGGGCGTTGGCAAGTTCGTGGCGTTGCCGGCGGCCATTGCCGTCGATCACCTCATGCCACCGGCCTTCACCGGGCTGCTGCTGGCGGTGGTGTGCCTGATGCAGTTCGGGGTGAGCATCCTGATCGATCGCCGCTACGAAAAAGGCCTGTGGCACATCATGTTCTGGGTGGTCTGGTACCCGCTGGTGTTCTGGCTGATCAGCCTGTTCACGACCTTGGTGAGCTTTCCGAAAGTGCTGTTCGGCCAGCATCAGAAGCGGGCGCGCTGGGTCAGCCCGGACCGCGGTATCAAGCCGTTCGATGATCAGGAAGAGGAAGTGATCCGATGAAAATTATCAGGACCCGACAGCGACCTTTTCTGGTGGTCATCGATGCGTTCATTACCGTGCTGGCGTGGGTCGGGCTGTTGTACCTGCTGGTCAACGGGCTCTGGCCGCTGTTCGACAGCCACGCCGGCCCGCACCTGGGCGGCTCGCTGGTCGATACCCTCGCGACCTTGCAGGTGTATGGCTGGATCGCACTGGTCAACGCGGTGTTGCTGATCGCCTGGGCGCGGTATCAGCAGCGCAAGAGCCGCAGTTTTGCCCAGCGGCGGCTGCCGGCGCCGGTGGTGGACGACCAAGGCTTGAGCGACAGCTTCAAGTTGACTGACGAACGCCTGGAAACGCTGCGCCAGCCGGGCTCGAAGATCATCCACAATAATCAGGACGGCGATATCAGTCACGTCGTGCCGCATTTCCACCTGCTCGGCCCTGACCTGCAACCACCGCCCCTGGCCCCGTTGGAGCGGCCGCGGATCATCCACCTGCCGGCCGATCAGTCGGTGCACTGATAGACGCTACAAAACAGTGGGCGCGAGCTTGCTCGCGATGGGGACGGTTCATCGATATTGACGTCGACTGACCCACCGCTATCGCGAGCAAGCTCGCTCCCGCAGTGGATTGGGGTAGATGTGGGCAAGCCTACGACGAAAAATCCCGCACCAGTCGCCAGGCCTCGTCCACCGGCAACGGTTGTTTCATGCGCTGTGCCAATGCCGCCATGGCCCGGCCTTCGTCGCACGCCACGACGGCGGCCACGAGGCCGTTCTTGCCCAACAGGGCGATGAAGGGGGGATGTTCCGGCGTGCCCTTGAATTCCACCTCGTCCCAGTGTTCGGCGTGGCCGAGGTAGTCATAGCGTTTGCCGAAGTGATAGGTCCAGAAGAACGGCACGTCCAGGTAATGCTCGTCGCCACCGAGCATGTTCGCGGCGGCGATGCGCGCATGTTGCTGGGCCAGCCGCCAATGCTCGATGCGTTGGGGCTGACCGTTGAGGGGAAAGGTCGCAATATCGCCGACGGCCCACAATCCATCCGCCACCCGCATACTCGCATCAACGCTCAGTGACAGGTCCGGTTGCCGTGGCAGGTCGGCAAACGGCTCGGTGGCCGGGCGCACGCCGACGCCGATGATCACCAGGTCGGCGGCCAGACGCTGGCCGTTATCCAGGACCACGGCTTCGACCTTGTGCGCGCCCTCGATTCCGGCCGCTTCGCCGTCGGTGCGGTACACCACGCCATTGGCCTGGTGCAGGGCGAGGATCGCCTTGCCGACGCTTTCGCCCAACTGTGCGGCAAAGGGCACCGGGTGCCGGGCCACGACGGTGACCTCCAATTCGCGTTTGCGCAGGGAGGAGGCGACCTCCATGGCAATGAAACTGTCGCCGATGATCACCGCTCGCTGCCCGGGTCGGACCGTGTCGAGAATCTGCCGGGCGTGGGCGATCGAGCGCAGCACGAACACCTGCGGCAGATCGATGCCGGGCAGCGCGGGGGTCTTCGGCTCCCCGCCCGTGGCAATGAGCGCGGCATCGTAGTCCAGGCGCCGGCCGTCTGCGAGCTGGATCTGTCGGGCATGGGGGTCAAGATGGGTGACCTCGCCATGGAGCCGTTCGATGCGTTGCTGCGTGAAGTAAGTTTCATCGCGCAGCGGCACTGTCTCGTTGACGGCCATGTCGCCGGCCAACACGTACTTGCTCAGTACCGTGCGGTCGTAGCTGGCTTCGGCCTCTCGGTCGATCAACAGGATTCGGCCGCCAAATCCCTTCTCCCGCAACGCCGCCGCGCCTGCCGTGCCGGCTGCACCGGCGCCGATGATGACGAAGGTGCGAGGGTCGTCGGCGGGCGGAGTTTTATCGGCCGGCAGCGGTTGGTCGTCGACCCAGACATCGGCGCCGCGCACCTCGACGTGATAACGGGCCAGGCTGTCGAGGGCCGGCGGTTCGCACAGGGCGCCGTCTTCGAGGCGAAACGCCGCCTTGTGCCAAGGGCAGATCAGCCTTCCATGGCACACCGCACCTTTGGCCAGCGGTGCGCCGGCGTGCGGGCATTTGCCCTGGAAAGCCCGCACCTGATCGCCTGAGCGCAGCAGCAGGATGGATGTTTCTCCGAGTTTGACTTCGAGGCCGCGGTCTTCGCGCACATCGGCGAAGCGGGCGACTTGATGCATAGGCATGGTCGTTCTCCGGCAGGCATTTGCCGTTGGAGTCTCAGGATCTGAACGAGGTTCAGCGTAATTGTCACTGCAACCGGATGGGCGCTGCGGCTATAGTTCGCAGGCCGTCCATGGCCTGATCCGCATAAGGTGCCCGGTATGACCCGATTGAACTCCCTGACTCCCTGGCTGGCGGCCGTCGCCCTGGTGCTGTGCGCACAAGGCGTTGCCCAGGCCGAAGAGCGCTTCACGCTCAACATCCCCGGTGTGTCGGACGACCGCCTCTTCACCGCCGCCGCGGCCAGTGACGCCAACAACTGTGGCGGAAAGAACATTTCCCCGGCCCTGAGCTGGAACGCCGGCCCGCCCGGTACCCTCAGCTATGCCATCGTCATGTTGGACCCGGACGGTCAACGTGGCCAGGGCGTCGACCATTGGGTCCATTACGGCATCAAGGCCTCCACGCGGCAGATTCCGGCCGGCGCCGGCACCAAGGCCACGCTGGAAGGCATGAGCGGCATCAACAGCAAGAACACCCGTGGCTACATCGGTCCGTGCCCACCCATTGGTGACAGCGCGCATCATTACCTGATCCAGCTCTTCGCCCTGGACTTGCCGCCGGATGCCTTGCCCACGGGCCTGACGCGCGCCCAGTTGATGGAAAAAATCAACGGCCATGTCCTGCGCAACAGCAGCGTCGTGCGGCGCTACCACCGCTGATCAGCCCGTGCGAGGGAATTTATCGGAGGGGCCAGAGCGGCCCCCCGAACCTCAAGATTGGCATCACGGACCAAAAGCGAGCACTATCGAGGCCCATGTTCACTCATGCCGGAGGATGGCGATGACGCAGAAACCCGACGGCATCGCCCGCCTCAAGAACTGCCCTACCAAGGGCGATGAAATACGCCGGGCCATCGCCCAGAGCCGCAAGGACTTCCTGCCCGCCGATGAGGCCGACGAAGCCGAAGTGGCCGCGCCGGCCCAACCCGTGGACCCTCGCGACAGCTGAGCCGTCGCCCTTTCCCAACTGTTCAAATCTGCCCATGACTGCCAACACTCATTTACCAGGCGAGCGATTCAGCCGATCCGACTACAAGACCCTAGGCCTCGCTGCCCTGGGCGGGGCGCTGGAAATCTACGACTTCATCATTTTCGTGTTCTTCGCCCTGACCCTCAGCCAGTTGTTCTTTCCCCCGGAAATGCCCGATTGGCTGCGCTTGCTGCAAAGCTTCGGGATCTTTGCCACCGGCTACCTGGCCCGGCCTCTGGGCGGCATTCTCATGGCGCACTTCGCTGATCGGCTGGGGCGCAAGCGGGTGTTCAGCCTGAGCATCCTGATGATGGCCTTGCCCTGCCTGCTCATCGGGGTGATGCCGACCTACGCGCAAATCGGCTATTTCGCCCCGTTGCTATTGTTGGCGTTGCGCATCCTGCAGGGCGCCGCGGTGGGCGGCGAAGTTCCCAGCGCCTGGGTGTTCGTGGCCGAGCACGCGCCGCTGCATCATCGCGGCTACGCGCTGGGCTTCCTCCAGGCCGGGCTGACGTTCGGCTACTTGCTGGGCGCCCTGACGGCCACCGCGCTGGCGCGGATCTACACACCGCAGGAGATTCTCGATTACGCCTGGCGCCTGCCGTTCCTGCTGGGCGGCCTCTTTGGCGTGATCGGCGTCTGGCTGCGCCGCTGGCTGAGCGAAACGCCGATCTTCATGGCGTTGCAGGCCAATCGCGAAGGGGCGGCTGAACTGCCGTTGCGCACGGTCCTGCGCGAGCACCGCCAGGCCTTGCTGCCCGCTGTCATCCTGACTTGCGTGCTGACGTCCGCCGTGGTGGTGTTCGTGGTCATCACCCCCACCGTAATGCAGAAAAGCTTCGGCCTGACCCCCGGCCACACCTTCGCCCTGAGCAGCCTGGGCATCGTCTTTCTGAACATCGGCTGCGTCCTGGCCGGGCTCATCGTCGACCGCATCGGTGCCTGGCGCACCGTCATGCTCTACAGCCTGTTGCTGCCCCTGGGCATCGCCGTGCTCTACGCCAGCCTGATCAGCGGCAGCGCCTGGCTGGGCCTGGCGTACGCCATCGCCGGCCTGGGCTGTGGCGTGGTCGGTGCGGTGCCTTCGGTGATGGTGAGCCTGTTCCCGGCGAACATCCGTGTGTCCGGTATTTCGTTCACCTACAACATCGCCTATGCGTTGTGGGCCAGCATGACGCCGTTGCTGCTGATTGCGCTGGTGCCGTGGAGCCCGTGGGTGTGCGTGGGGTATAGCGTGGTGATGGGGGCGGTGGGCGTCGCGGCGGCGATGTATTTCTCGCGTCGTCCCATGACGTCGGCGCAGCCTTCATTGGCCTGTGATGCCTAGTTTTGCCCAGGCGCCTGCGCAGGTTGGGTGACCGGCCTTCAAAGGCGTTCACGCAAGAAGTCCACGAAAGCCCGGGTGCGTGCCGAGCGGCGTCGATCCTGGCTGAAGACGGCATGGATGGGCAATGCCATTGGCAGATAATGGGTAAGCACGTTGGTCACGGTTCCCTGGCGAACGTCGGCGGCGAACAACCAGTGTGGCGAAAGCGAAAGCCCTAAGCCGGCAAGCACCATTTCCCGGATCGCTTCGCTGCTGTTGCTGGTGACGTTGCCCTTGATCGTCACGTGATGGGGCTCGCCAAGGTGGTCGAACTGCCAGACGTCATAATGCTCCAGCAGGGTAAACCCCAGACAGTTATGGCGGCTCAGGTCGGACGGTTCGAGTGGCGTGCCGTGCCGTTGCAAATAGGTGGGGGAGGCATACACCTGGCGCGTGCTCTCGCCGAGCTTCACGGCGACCAGCCCTTCGTGTTTGACCTGGCCGATACGGATGGCCACGTCGATATTTTCCTTCAGCACGTCCTCCTGTTGATCGCTCAGCCTCAGGTCGATCCGAACCTGTGGATGACGCGCCAGGAAGTCACCGATCAAAGGTGCAATGCATAACCGTCCGAAACTCACCGGCGCCGCCACGCGCAGCGGGCCGGCGACCTGCTCCTGTCCGCTGGCGAAACTGAGCCGGGCAGTGTCCAGGCTGGCGAGGATGTCCTTGCTTTGGGCATAGAAGCGCTGGCCTTGGTCGGTCAGCGCCAGATGGCGGGTGCTGCGAGCAAACAGCGCCCCACCCAGATGTTTCTCCAATCCGCGGATCTGCTTGCTCACCGCCGGTTGACCCAGGTTCAGTTCCCTGGCGACGGCCGAGAACGAGCCGCGTTCCACCACCCGTACGAACACCTGCATTGCCTCGAACAGATCCATGGGATTTGGCCTTTATGAGGAATAAATCCTATCCATTATTGCTTACTTATCGGAATGCTTCGGCGCTCGCACTATAAACCTACCCACTCATTGGAGGTTTACCCGTCATGAACAACACCATGTCTGCTGCCATTGCCGAAGTTGCCCAGGCGCCGCTGGCCGTGCGCTTCATTCCCCGGCCTGTTCCGGGTAATGGACAGGTCCTGATCAAGGTTCAAGCTGTAGGAATCAATCCGCTGGACACCAAGATCGCGACAGGCGGTGGTGCCCATGCTCGTCAGCCGCTGCCCGCTGTATTGGGAATTGACCTGGCCGGGACGGTGCTGGAGCTGGGCGAGGGCGTGGATGACTTTATTCCCGGCCAGGAGGTCTTCGGCATGGCGGGCGGTATCGGTGGTGCCCAGGGTGCCCTGGCCGAATACATTGTCGTCGATGCTCGCCTGATCGCCCCCAAACCCGCTTCACTGAGCATGCGGGAAGCAGCGGCACTGCCGCTGGTCTTCATCACGGCTTGGGAAGGGCTGGTGGATCGGGCCAACGTCCGGGCCGGCCAGCAAGTGCTGATCCATGGTGGCGCGGGAGGTGTCGGTCAAATGGCTGTGCAGATTGCCAAGGCGCGAGGTGCGCAGGTGTATGCCACCGGCTCGATCGCCAGCCTGGATTTCATTCGCGAACTGGGCGCGACGGCCATTGACTACCGGTCCGAGGACACTGCCAGCTACGTACGCCTGCACACCGATGGCGAAGGCTTCGACATCGTGTATGACACCGTCGGCGGCTCGACCCTGGACGCGTCGTTCAACGCGGTGAAGACCTACACCGGCCACGTCCTCAGTTGCCTGGGCTGGGGACAACACAGCCTGGCGCCATTGTCGTTTCGTGGCGCGAGCTATTCCGGCGTCTTCACCTTGATGCCCTTGCTGACCGGCAAAGGCCGCGAGCGCCATGGCCAGATCTTGCGGGAGGCGGCAAAGCTGGTTGAGGCCGGGAAGCTGCGGATCAAGGTCGATCCACGCGGTTTGGCCTGGGCCAGGTCAATGACGCGTTTGCGCAAGTGGCCGAAGGGCGCGGGCAAGGGAAAACGGTGGTGGAAATTGGCGTCGAATGATTGGATCCCCCGTTGTGGGTCATGTGCCAGGAAAAGCTTCGGTCCCTGACGACCGGGGCCCTGGCCTCTGGGGAGGAGCGTCTTGGCAACACAGTCCGGTAACCAGCTTGAGAAGCCCTCCAGACTCCGTAGAATCCGCCGCGTTTACAATCCACTCTTCAAGGACGAATCCTGATATGCGTTTTCTCGCCACATTCCTGACCCTCTGCTTCCTGGCGGGCTGTGCCTCCAAGCCTGATTACTACATTTCTCCCGCGCCGGTCGCGATCCCCAAGACAGCCACCTACTGGATCGACACCTTCAACGTTGAAGTCGTCGGCAAGAATGAACGCTTCCTGCCTGACGAAACCGTTCGCGAGCAATTGAACAGCGATCTGGTCCTGCGCCTGCTCGATGCCCATCGCTATGCCTCCAGCCGGGAAACAGCGGACTATCTGCTGGACGTGAACACCGTTTACGCGCGCCGCATCCAGGACACCCAGGGCGGCTTCATGAACAAGATCGTTGCCGACGGTACGTACCTTGCCAGCGTTGATTTCAGCTATCAGGTCAAAGTGAAGAAGGACGGCGCCGAGGTGTTGCACTTTGCCCAGGCCCGTGAGGGACTGATGCCGGCCGGGGCGATGGGGCAAATGCAAAACATGAAGAGCATGCTGGGCGCGCTGACCAACAAGGGGAACTCCGATGTGGAGGGTTACTATACCGGCGTGTTGAGCCGCTTTATCGTCGATGATCTGCAAGCCATTCCCTCTCGCTAGCCGTGTCTTGCGCCTGGACATCCTGGGTGACCAGGCGCTGCTGTTTCACCCCACAAAAAAATTTTGCCGTCCTTAACCCGAACCGAAAATCCTCCTCGTCTGAGCTTGTGAACGGATCATCCACTCACGAGGTTCTGCCCATGTCTCGTCCATTCCCCTTCCTGCGTCCTGCTGCCCAGGGCTTCGCCGTGACCTTATTGGTTTCGCTGGCCGGTTGTGGGTTGTCGTCACGGGAGACCGCCGGCCCCGCCTCCGTGGCCGACAAGCCTGAGCTGCAACGCGAGGCGGCCGCCGTGCAGCCCTCCGTGGCCAAGTACAGGATCGCGCCAGCCCCGATGCCTTCGCCGATGGTGGCGAGTGATGCAATGGCCCCGGACTACCGCAGCGAGCCGCGCGAACAGTATGAAAAACTGCCGGACAACCCGATCCACAGCGTCGCCGAAACGCCGGTCTCGACCTTCAGCGTGGATGTCGACACCGGCAGCTACGCCAATGTGCGCCGTTTCCTCAACCAGGGCAGCCTGCCGCCGGAAGGGGCGGTGCGGCTGGAGGAAATGGTCAACTACTTTCCCTACACCTACGCGCTGCCCACCGATGGTTCGCCTTTTGGCGTGACCACCGAAGTGGCTCCGTCGCCGTGGAACCCGCACACCCGGCTGCTGCGCATTGGCATCAAGGCATCCGACCGCGCCGTGGCTGACCTGGCGCCGGCCAACCTGGTGTTCCTGGTGGATGTTTCCGGCTCCATGGACCGCCGCGAAGGCCTGCCGCTGGTCAAGAGCACGCTGAAGCTGCTGGTGGATCAACTGCGCGACCAGGACCGGGTCTCTCTGGTGGTGTATGCCGGCGAATCCCGAGTGGTGCTCAAGCCCACGTCTGGACGTGAAAAGGCCACCCTCCGCAACGCCATCGATCAATTGAACGCCGGTGGTGCGACCGCCGGAGCCTCGGGCATCGAGCTGGCCTACCAGATGGCGCGGGAGAGCTTCATCGACAACGGCATCAATCGCATCCTGCTGGCCACCGACGGCGACTTCAACGTCGGCATCAGCGACTTCGACAGCCTCAAGCAGATGGCTGTGGACCAGCGCAAGAGCGGCATTTCCCTCACCACCCTGGGTTTCGGCGTGGACAACTACAACGAGCACCTGATGGAGCAACTGGCGGATGCGGGGGATGGTAACTACGCCTACATCGATAACCTGCTCGAAGCGCGCAAGGTGTTGGTGGACCAGCTCAGCTCGACCCTGGCCGTGGTGGCCCGGGACGTGAAGTTGCAGGTGGAGTTCAACCCCGCCCAGGTCAGCGAATACCGCTTGCTGGGCTATGAGAACCGGGCGCTCAAGCGTGAGGATTTCAACAACGACAAGGTCGATGCCGGTGAGATCGGTGCCGGGCATACGGTCACGGCGCTCTACGAAATCGTGCCCAAGGGCGAGAAGGGCTGGTTGGAACCGCTGCGCTATGCCAACCCGCAGGCAAAGAAGGAAGGCACGTCCGGGGAAATGGCGATGCTGCGTGTGCGCTACAAGCCCGCTGAAGGCGGCAGCAGCCGGCTGATCGAGCACCCGATCGCCAGCGCGCAGGCCGAAGACAAGGCCAGCGATGACCTGCGGTTCGCGGCGGCCGTGGCGGCGTTTGCGCAGCAGCTCAAGGGAGATGGGCGCTACACTGGGTCGATGAGCTTGAAGGACACCGCGCAACTGGCCCGCGCTGCCCGCGGTGACGACCCGTTCGGGTTGCGCGCCGAGTTCGTGCAACTGGTCGAGCTCGCCCAGAGCCTCAAGCCCGAGGTCAAGCGCGGCTCCTGAAGAGTCATGGGATCAACCTGTGGAAGCCGGGCTTGCCCGGCTTCCACAATGGATCGGAGTTGTTTGCAGGATCGCATTTCAATTGGAAGGAGTCCGCCGCCCAAATGCCCACCCCGATTGACTCAGTCAGCGACGAATCGTTGCTGACCCGCTACCGCAACGGTGATGGCGCCAGTTTTGAGATCCTGTATGCGCGGCATCGGCAGGGGCTTTACCGTTTCCTCGTGTCCTTGAGCAACAAGGCCGAGCTGGCCGAGGAAGTGTTCCAGGACACCTGGCTGAGCCTGATTCGCAGCGCGACCCAGCCACAAGGCCGGGCGAGCTTTCGAACCTGGTTGTTCCAGATTGCCCGTAATCGCCTGATCGACCACTGGCGCAAGCATGGCGTTCATAATCCACTGCATGACAGCTACGACGAACAGCTACACGTCCAACCCGACGACACCGCCAGCCCCGAGCGACAGTTGAGCCTGAGTCGCGACCACGCGCGTCTGGAGGCCGCCTTGCAAGCCTTGCCCGAGGACCAGCGTGAGGTCTTCCTGTTGCGCCTGCATGGCGACCTTGAATTGCCGCAGATCGCCGCC
Organism: Pseudomonas sp. P97.38; assembly: GCF_001269745.1. Classification (NCBI taxonomy): domain Bacteria; kingdom Pseudomonadati; phylum Pseudomonadota; class Gammaproteobacteria; order Pseudomonadales; family Pseudomonadaceae; genus Pseudomonas; species Pseudomonas sp. P97.38. The sequence continues at coordinate 499,791 of NZ_LHVJ01000024.1, read as the reverse complement.
CTGACCGGCGTCCCGTTGGAAACGGTAAAGAGCCGTTTGCGTTACGCCCAGCAGAAGTTGCAGCGACTGCTGGCCGAGGAGGTACCCGCATGATCGATTCCCGACAGACCCCGGATCCCGCCGACGAAGCGCTGATCGAGCATTTCCGCCAATACACCCGCGGCGAGCCGCCGACGTCCATGGATGCCTTCATCCTGGCCGCTGCCCAACGCGAAGCCCCTCAGCCACGGCCAGGTTTGTGGAAGCGATGGTGGCTGGCCTGCCAACGACCGCGCTGGCAGATGGCGTTCGCCACGGTGGCAGGTGTCGCGCTGATGATCGGCCTGGTGCTGCGCTCGCCGGTACCCCAGCAAGAACTGGCCGCGCCGGCCTCGCTGGACGAGTCCGCAAGCCAGGCCCCCGTCGTGGCCGCCGCGCCCGCGAAGCCGGCCCCCGCGCCGATGGCCCGCACCGCCCCCCAGGCCGAAATGGCCCTGGCACCAGCGCCGGCGAGCCCTGTGCAGTCCCTGGCGGACGAGCCCAAGGCCCGGATGAGCAAGTCCGCGGCCGTTGCCCCAGCGTCCCTGGAACAAGGCCTGCAGGAAATACTGCGCTTGCGTCGGGCAGGAGACACCAAGGCGGCGGATGAAAAGCTGCTGGCGCTGCACAAGCGCTTCCCCAAGGAAGACTTGCCGGCCCGGCTGGAGGCGTTGCAAAAGCGTTGAGTGACCCAAACGCCCACAAAAAAAAGCCCCACGTCTTGCGACGTGGGGCTTTTGATCATCTGTATGGCGCACCAGGCGGGATTCGAACCCACGACCCCTGCCTTCGGAGGGCAGTACTCTATCCAGCTGAGCTACTGGTGCAGCGCGGGCGCCATGATACTCATATGCTGGGCGGGCGTCCATGCTGCTGATTTGCCGTTGTTTTCCCAAGGCTGGGCGGGCGTCGGCTACGCTGATCAGAAAAAACGGACAAATGGCGGTTTTTCGTTCTTTTTTTCGAACAGCCTATTGTCCTCTCCCCCTATCGGCCCTAGGATTCGTTTGAGATTTCAAACGCTCTTGTCTGGGTGCTGAACCGCACGTCTATGCTTATGTGCGTTATTTCTGTGCTTCAGCCCGGTGGATGATTTCCCTGACGGCAGCCCATAAGGCGCCTTTCTACAACTCTAATTCGCTCCGCGTGCGCGCGGTGCTGTTAAGGAAAGCCGACATGCAGCTTAAAGACACCCAGTTGTTCCGCCAGCAAGCCTTTATCGATGGCGCTTGGGTCGATGCGGACAATGGTCAGACGATCAAGGTCACCAACCCGGCAACGGGCGAAGTGCTGGGCACGGTGCCGAAAATGGGCGCTGCCGAAACCCGCCGCGCGATCGAAGCCGCCGACAAGGCGCTGCCGGCCTGGCGTGCGCTGACCGCCAAGGAGCGCGCCAACAAGCTGCGCCGCTGGTACGAATTGCTGATCGAAAACCAGGACGACCTGGGTCGCCTGATGACCCTGGAGCAGGGCAAGCCCCTGGCCGAAGCCAAGGGTGAGATCGTCTATGCCGCGTCCTTCATCGAGTGGTTCGCCGAAGAGGCCAAGCGCATCTACGGTGACGTGATTCCTGGCCACCAGCCCGACAAGCGCCTGATCGTGATCAAGCAGCCGATCGGCGTGACCGCGGCCATTACCCCGTGGAACTTCCCGGCGGCGATGATCACCCGCAAGGCCGGCCCAGCTCTGGCCGCCGGCTGCACCATGGTCATCAAGCCGGCTTCGCAAACCCCGTTCTCGGCCCTGGCCCTGGTGGAGCTGGCGCACCGTGCCGGCATTCCGCAAGGCGTGCTGAGCGTGGTCACCGGCAGTGCCGGCGACATCGGCGGCGAGCTGACCAGCAACCCGATCGTGCGCAAACTGTCCTTCACCGGTTCGACCGAGATCGGTCGCCAACTGATGGCCGAATGCGCCCAGGACATCAAGAAAGTCTCCCTGGAGCTGGGCGGCAACGCGCCGTTCATCGTGTTCGACGACGCGGACCTGGATAAGGCCGTCGAGGGCGCGATCATTTCCAAGTACCGCAACAACGGCCAGACCTGCGTCTGCGCCAACCGCCTGTACATTCAGGATTCGGTGTACGACGCGTTCGCCGAGAAACTCAAGGCCGCGGTGGCCAAGCTCAAGATCGGCAACGGTCTGGAAGACGGCACCACCACCGGTCCGTTGATCGACGAGAAAGCCGTCGCCAAGGTCCAGGAGCACATCGCCGATGCCGTCGGCAAAGGCGCGACCGTACTGGCCGGTGGCAAGGCGATGGAAGGCAACTTCTTCGAGCCGACCATCCTGACCAACGTCCCGAAAACCGCTGCCGTGGCCAAGGAAGAGACCTTCGGCCCGCTGGCACCGCTGTTCCGCTTCAAAGACGAAGCCGAAGTGATCGCGATGTCCAACGACACCGAGTTCGGCCTGGCCTCGTACTTCTATGCCCGTGACCTGGGCCGTGTGTTCCGCGTGGCCGAGGCCCTGGAATACGGCATGGTCGGCGTCAACACCGGGTTGATTTCCAACGAAGTCGCGCCGTTCGGCGGCATCAAGGCTTCGGGCCTGGGCCGTGAAGGCTCCAAGTACGGCATCGAGGATTACCTGGAAATCAAATACCTCTGCCTGGGTATCTGATCCTGCTGCAAGCGCAAAGGGCACGAGAGCGCTGTCCTTTGCGTGTTCCACCTGTTCTGTTTCTTGTGGCCGGAACGCTGCGGCAGTCGATCATCGCATGCTGTCGCAGTTGCCTCCCCGCCATGTATTCCTTGGACTACGCCGACCGATGAGCGGCGAATGAGGACTGTAATGAGCAAGACTAACGCTGACCTGATGGCCCGTCGTACCGCTGCCGTTCCACGTGGCGTCGGCCAGATCCACCCGATCTTCGCTGAATCGGCGAAGAACGCCACGGTAACCGACGTTGAAGGCCGTGAATTCATCGACTTCGCCGGTGGTATCGCCGTGCTCAACACCGGCCACGTGCACCCGAAAATCATCGCCGCCGTGACCGACCAGCTGAACAAGCTGACCCACACCTGCTTCCAGGTCCTGGCCTACGAGCCGTACGTGGAACTGTGCGAAAAAATCAACGCCAAGGTGCCCGGCGATTTCGCCAAGAAAACCCTGTTGGTAACCACCGGTTCCGAAGCGGTGGAGAACGCCGTGAAGATCGCCCGCGCCGCCACCGGCCGTGCCGGCGTGATCGCCTTCACCGGCGCTTACCACGGCCGTACCATGATGACCCTGGGCCTGACCGGCAAGGTTGTACCGTATTCGGCCGGCATGGGCCTGATGCCTGGCGGCATTTTCCGCGCGTTGTACCCGAACGAACTGCACGGCGTGAGCATCGACGATTCCATCGCCAGCATCGAGCGCATCTTCAAGAACGACGCCGAGCCGCGTGACATCGCTGCAATCATCATCGAGCCGGTGCAGGGCGAGGGTGGTTTCTATGTCGCGCCGAAGGAGTTCATGAAGCGCCTGCGCGCCCTGTGCGACCAGCACGGCATCCTGCTGATTGCTGACGAAGTGCAGACCGGCGCCGGCCGTACCGGCACCTTCTTCGCCATGGAGCAGATGGGCGTTGCGGCTGACCTGACCACGTTCGCCAAGTCCATTGCTGGCGGCTTCCCACTGGCCGGCGTTTGCGGCAAGGCCGAGTACATGGACGCCATCGCTCCGGGCGGCCTGGGCGGTACCTATGCCGGTAGCCCGATCGCCTGTGCGGCGGCGCTGGCGGTGATGCAAGTGTTCGAAGAAGAACACCTGCTGGACCGCTGCAAGGCCGTGGGCGAGCGCCTGGTGACTAGCCTCAAGGCAATGCAGAAGAAATACCCGGTCATCGGTGAAGTGCGTGCACTGGGGGCGATGATCGCTGTGGAGCTGTTCGAGGACGGCGATTCCCACAAGCCGAACGCCGCGGCTGTGGCCCAGGTCGTGGCCAAGGCGCGGGACAAGGGCCTGATCCTGCTGTCCTGCGGCACCTACGGCAACGTCCTGCGTGTGCTGGTGCCGCTGACCTCGCCGGATGAGCAACTGGACAAAGGCCTGGCAATCATCGAAGAGTGCTTGCGCGAACTCTGATTGTGGCTTGATTCACAAAAAACCCGCTTCGGCGGGTTTTTTCATGCCCGCCAAACGGTGTGGCCGCTTTTGAGCTGTCTGGAACGGCTGTCATTGGCTAAGGTGAAAGTATGGCAAGGGAGATGCGCAATGACTGCTGTGGTGTTACCCGCTGTACCGCGAGTGTTGATTGCCGAGGCTGATCCGGCCTCCCGGGAGTTGTTGGAGGAGGTGTTGTCACATGTGCGCTGTGACGCTCAGGTGGACAGCTGTAGCGATGGCCGGGAGGCGTTGGAGCTGCTGGGGCGCAATCCTTACGACCTGGTGGTAGCCGACTGGGAGTTGCCGGGTGTCGATGGCCTGAGCCTCTTGCGCGGCCTTCGCCAGCAACCCCGTACGCCCGTGCTGCCGTTCATCCTGATGAGTCGGCGCAATGACAGCGCCAGTGTGCGTGAGGTCTTGCCGCTGGCACCGACGGCCTACCTGAGCAAACCCCTGAACCGGGAAAACCTGATCCAGCGTTTGCAGGGATTGCTGCTGGGCGGCCCTGAAGCGGCGGACGCCGCGCCCACCCTGGAACCGGGCCTGACCCTGGCTGCCTTTCTCGAGCGTCGCCGGGACCAGTCCCAAGGCGCGCCATTGATGACCGACGTGCAAGTGGCGGTCAAGCGCAGCCTCAATCCCAAGGGGTTGGACCTGAAACAGTTGGAAGAAGAGATCCGCACGGACCCGCAGATCACCGCCGCGCTGATCGCGGCGGCCAACAGCGCGGCCCAGCATCAGAGTGGCGGCCCGGTGCAGACCGTGGCCCAGGCGCTGTACCAGCTGGGCAGCGGCCCGAGCATGAACCTGATCCTCGGCTTGACCCTCAAGCGTTGCGCCCGGCTCAGCGTTCCCGGCCTGGCGCATTACGCCGAGCGCTACTGGCAACTGTCGCTGTACACGGCCGAATACGCCCGGACGATCGCGCGATTGCTGGATTTGGAGCAGGAGCGCTGCTATTGCGCCGGGCTCTTGCATCGCTTGGGTGACCTGGCGGTGCTGCGTTGCCTGGAGGAATGGAAGCAGGCTGGCGGCGAGCTGGACGAGCCGGAGGAAGTGGGGGATTGCTTGGAACGGTTCGGTGCCGGCTTTGGCTCGGCGCTGCGGACCCGCTGGCGCCTGCCGTTGGAATTGCGCGAGTTGATCGCAGCGGTCTACGGATTGGGAGGCGGGGTGTATTCGCGCGAGGCGCTGGTGATGAACATGGCCGCGCAAATGGCCCGCCTGCCCGCGCACGAAGGGCTTGAGGAACTGGCACGGGGGCGCACGGCGCGTTTGCTGAAGGTCGGCTTGCCGGAGCTGACGCGCTTGCGCAAAAAGTAGCCTGCCGGCTCGCTCCCACAGGGTCAGGCGGCGATGATGCGGTTCTTGCCCTGGTGCTTGGCTTCGTACATGGCGGCGTCGGCACGGGCGAACAGGCTGTCGAGGCTCTGGTCTTCGGCCGTGATGCTGGTCAGGCCCTGGCTGACGGTGATGCCGAAGCTCTGCTCGCCGCTGCGGAACGTCAGGCGCTGGATTTCCCGTTGCAACCGCTCGGCCACCTGCAACGCCATGTCCGGGGCGCAGCCGGGGAACACGGCGGCGAACTCTTCACCGCCGATCCGGCCGAACAGATCGCCACGGCGCAGCACAGAACGACCGCTCTCGGCGATTCGCTGCAGCACCGTGTCGCCTTCCTGGTGGCCGTAGGTATCGTTGATCACCTTGAAGTCATCGATGTCCAGTAGCAGGAACGCCATGGGGATTCCCTGGAGCCGGGCCTGCTCGAACTCGCGGTGGGCACATTCGAAGAAGTGCCGGCGATTGCTGCTCTGGGTCAGCACATCGGTGGTCGCCAGGCGCTGCAGCTCACTTTCCAGCAACTTCTTTTCAGTGATGTCTTCGGCGATGCCGACCACGATCACCGGTTGCCCCGGTTCGGCCTGGCGATTGATGAAGCATTTGTCGCTCAACCAGCGGATTTGGCCATCGCCGGCGATGATCCGGTATTCACGGTCCTCGACGGCGCCCTTGACCAGGACTTCGGCCAGGCTTCGCTCGGCGTATTCCAGGTCGTCGGGATAGATCGCGTCGCGCCATTCGTTGAAATCGGCCAGGACCAGGCCGGCTGGGCGGCCGAAGATCCGTTCGTAGGCCGGGCTGACGTACAGCACTTGCCGGGTTTCCCAATTGAACGCCCAGAGCACGGCATTGACGCTCACCAACAGCGAACTGAACAACTGCTCACGTTCGCTCAAGCGCGCCACTTCACCCTGGGCGTGCATCAGCGCCATGAGCGTCTGGGCCGCCTCGGGCCAGTGAGGTAGGGATGAATCCTGTAGGTTCTTGTCGACCATCGGCACAAATCTCAAAGAGCGTGCACTGCTGAAGGTTCGCACGCGCTTTCTCCAAAGCCCGCCTGGATGGCGAAGTGCTCTTTGAGATAGGGGATTGTGGTCGAAGTTCCTTTTCAGGCGACGAAGGGCGGGGGCAGATTCAGGTCAGTCATGAGCGGCCATGGGTGAAACCTGTGGCGAGGGAGCTTGCTCCCGCTTGAGTGCGAAGCGCTCACAAGAAAGGGGCTGCTGCGCAGCCCAGCGGGAGCAAGCTCCCTCGCCACAAAAAAGCTTCTTTACGACCCTGGTATGAGGAATGTCAGGCCGTGGCAGGCCGCAGCGAATAGGTCTTGAGCTGGTCGGCAAAGTCGCGCAGGGACTGGATGCCGCTGGCCTCGGCTTCGTGGACCCAATCCTTGATGGCGGCGAGCATGTCGTGGCCGTTGCTGCTGGTCTTGATCCAGATCTGTTGCAGGGCCAGGCGTTTCTCGTAGATCACCTTCAACGCCTGGCTGTGTTCGAGCATGTTCTGGATGCGCAGGTGATGGCGGTCGTCCAGCAGGCTGGTTTCCCGCGACAGCAGGCGCTTGGCCCGGTGGAACTGGTGGCGCACGGAATGATCGACCTTTTCCAGCTCCTGCTTGACCAGCGGCGCGATGACCAGGCGACGGTACTGCGCCATGATCTGGAAGCGGTTATTGAGGATCGCCATGGCCGTGTCCATGTCCAGGTGCCCCTTGCCCTCGACCCGGTGGGCGATCGGCGCGACACGCTGGACCTTGGCCAGGCGCAGGAAACTGAAGACCTGGATCCAGGCCCAGCCCAGGTCGAACTCCCATTTGCGAACCGACAGCTTGGCCGAGTTGGGGTAGGTGTGGTGGTTGTTGTGCAGCTCTTCGCCGCCGATCAGGATGCCCCAGGGCACCAGGTTGGTCGCCGCGTCGCGGCATTCGAAGTTGCGGTAGCCCACGGCGTGGCCCAGGCCGTTGACCACGCCGGCGGCCCAGACCGGAATCCACATCATCTGGATGGCCCAGATGGTGATGCCGATGGTGCCGAACAGCAGCAGGTCGATGACGCCCATGATCGCGACACCCAGCAGCGGGAAGCGGCTGTAGAGATTGCGCTCGATCCAGTCGTCCGGGCAGTTCTTGCCGTAGATGCGCAGGGTTTCCGGGTTCTCGGCTTCGGCGCGGTACAGCTCGGCGCCCTTGCGCAGAACGGTGGACAAGCCCTTGATGACCGGGCTGTGGGGGTCATCGACGGTTTCGCACTTGGCGTGGTGCTTGCGGTGGATGGCGGTCCACTCGCGGGTGTTCTGGGCCGTGGTCAGCCACAGCCAGAAACGGAAGAAATGCTTGAGGCCGACGTTCAGCTCCAGGGAGCGATGCGCCGAATAACGGTGCAGGTAGACCGTGACGGCAATGATCGTGACATGGGTCATCAGCAGGGTGACTGCCACCAGCGACCAGGCTGACAAGCCAAGAAAACCTTCGTACCACATAGGCTGTAGGGCCCTCGATAAAGATAGAAACAGCCGTTGCATTATCACCGGCCCCACAGATAAAACCAGTCGGCCTTTCAGATAAGAGTGGCAGGATGTTTCTTCCTCTATAATTCCCGCCTCTCTGTAGGGACATGGACGACCGAATGACTGCCCATCAACGCGGTGCCTTGCGTACGGCGCTGCTTTATCTCCTGTTTTCAGTCATCTGGTTGCAGCTCGTTGGTTATTTATTGAGCAGTTTCTTCGATAAATTCGTCGACAAGCAGCACTGGCTCCTGATCAACGGTTACGCCTGGGTGCTGGTCAGCGCCGGGCTGATCTTCCTGGCGCGGGTGCGCATTGCGCGCTGTTTTGCAAAAACCGGGCAAAGCGCCGACCGCGAGCGCCTGCGCCAGGCCGCGGCGGTCTTCGACTGCACCCGCGAAGGGGTGCTGGTGACGGACCGTAACGGCCTGATCGTGCACGTGAACCGCGCCTTCATGGCGATCACCGGTTACGAGGAGGACGAGGTCTTGGGGCAGCGTCCAAATCTGTTCAAGTCCGGCCGCCATGGTGCGGATTTCTACCGCGCCATGTTCACCGCCCTGGCAGAGGTGGGCGAATGGAGTGGCGAGATCTGGAATCGGCGCAAAAGCGGCGAGATCTACCCGCAATGGCAGACGATCCGCGTGATTCGCGACGATGACGCCAAGGTCAGCCATTACGTCGCGGTGTTTTCGGACATCAGTGCGATCAAGGATTCCGAACACGAACTGGCGCACCTGGCCCATCACGACCCGCTGACCGGCTTGCCCAACCGCTTGCTGTTTTCCGATCGCACGGAGCAGGCCCTGGCCTCGGCGCAGCTTCACAAGCGCGGCTGCGCCCTGTTACTGGTGGACCTGGATCATTTCAAGAACATCAACGACAGCCTGGGCCACAACGTCGGCGATGAGTTGCTCAAGCGCGTGGCCGAACGGTTTCGCGGGCTGTTCGCGCCGGGCGTGACCCTGGCTCGGTTGGGCGGTGACGAGTTCGCGGTCCTGGTGGAAAACTGCTCGCAACCCGGCCAGGCGGCGGTACTGGCGCGCCGGATCCTCGACGCTTTGAAAGAGCCGCTGCGGTTCGACGACCACGCCTTGTTCATCAATGCGAGCGTGGGCATCAGCCTGTTTCCCAGCGACGCCCGCAGCGCCGGGCAATTGCTGCGCAACGCGGATTCGGCGCTGTTCAAGGCCAAGAGCGCCGGGCGTGACGGCTACGCCCTGTACACCGAAGAGCTCACGGCCCACGCCCAGCAGCGGGTCGAAATCGCTTTCGAACTGCGCCGCGCCCTTGAGCAGCAAGAGTTGCGCGTCTATTACCAGCCGGTACACGACCTGGCGAGCAGCCGTTTGGTCGGGGTCGAGGCGTTGGTGCGTTGGCAGCACCCCTCCCGTGGGCTGGTCTCGCCTGCCGAGTTCATTCCCATCGCCGAACGTACCGGTTTGATCGCCCGGATCGATGCCTGGGTCATGGACCAGGCTTGTCGACAGATGTGCCGCTGGCAACAGGCTGGCGTGGTGCTGGAGTTCGTCGCGGTCAACGTTTCGAGCCGGCTGTTCGCTCATCGCGAGCTGTACGACGAAGTCGCCCGGGTGTTGCATGACACGGGGCTGGACCCGGCGTGCCTGGAGCTGGAGGTGACCGAAAGCGCGGTGATGGAAGACCCGGAAGTGGCGCTGGAGCAGATGCACCGCCTGCGGGAATTGGGCGTGCGGCTGGCCATCGATGATTTCGGCACCGGCTATTCGTCGCTGCTGCGCCTCAAGCGCCTGCCGGTGCAGAAGCTCAAGATCGACCAGGGTTTTGTCGCCGGGCTGCCGTGGGACGAGGACGACGTGGCGATCGTCCGCGTAATCGTGGCCCTCGCCCGCAGCATGGGCATGCAGGTGCACGCCGAGGGCATCGAGCAGCGCGAGCAGGCGGCTTTCCTGCTCGAACAGGCCTGCGAGCTGGGGCAGGGCTACTGGTTTGGACGGCCGGTGCCGGCGCCGCAACTGGACTGGGCGCACGCCCCTGCAATTACCTGATGGCAAACCGTCGTGGAAATGAGCCTGCTCGCGATGGGCTGCACTGATGAAAAGCCGGCTGCGCCGCGGTTTTCGCGAGCAGGCTCGCATCGACGGAGACCGGCACCGATCGAATGTTATTTTGGTTATATAAAAATTCTTAAATAGTCTTTTTAAGAATATCTGGCTTTATCTAGTATTGCTCCCACGCCGCAAGCAGTGCCGCCCACTGCCAGGCATTCATTCAAGGAGCAGCAGCATGAGCGCATCCCTACGTAGCGTTGACGGCCAGGACGAAGCAACCATCTTGCGTGAAATCCAGAGCGCCTTGCGCGATCTGCGTTTCGGCGCGGTGGAAATCACCGTGCACAACGCCCAGGTGGTCCAGATCGAGCGAAAGGAAAAATTCCGCTTGCAGCAGCCGAGCCATAAACCGGGCTGAAGAACCGTTGGGGCTGTGGGAGCAAGCCTTGCTCCCACAGGGCGGGGATTTTTCAGGGCCGTTTGATTCTTGAAGCCATAAGAAACCAGAATTCCAGGAGCTTTCACCATGTCGTCGATTCGCCGTTATGCCTTGGCCGCCCTGGCCAGTGCTGTTTTTGCAGGTTCCGCGGTTGCCAAGGATTACGAACTGCTCAACGTGTCCTACGACCCGACCCGCGAGCTGTATCAGGACTACAACGCCGAATTCACGAATTTCTGGAAGCAGTCGCACCCAGGCGACAGTGTGAAGATCCAGCAGTCCCATGGCGGCTCGGGCAAGCAGGGCCGGGCGGTGATCGACGGTCTGCGTGCCGACGTGGTGACCCTGGCGTTGGCCGGTGACATCGATGAAATCGCCAAACTGGGTAAAACCTTGCCGGTGGATTGGCAGAAGCGCCTGCCGGACGCCAGCACCCCCTACACCTCGACCATCGTGTTCCTGGTGCGCAAGGGCAACCCCAAGGGCATCAAGGATTGGGGCGATTTGATCAAGGACGACGTGTCGGTCATCACGCCGAACCCGAAGACGTCCGGCGGTGCTCGCTGGAACTTCCTGGCCGCCTGGGCCTATGGCCTGAAAGCCAACGGCGGTGACGAAGCCAAGGCCAAGGCGTATGTGCAAACGCTGTTCAAGCACGTGCCGATCCTCGACACCGGTGCCCGTGGCTCGACCATTACGTTCGTTAACAACGGTCAGGGCGACGTGTTGCTGGCCTGGGAAAACGAGGCGTTCCTGGCGCTGAAGGAAGACGGTGGCGCCGACAAGTTCGACATCGTCGTGCCGTCGCTGTCGATCCTGGCCGAACCGCCGGTGGCGGTGGTGGACAAGAATGCCGAGAAGAAGGGCAACGCCGAGATCGCCGAAGCCTACCTCAAGCACCTGTACAGCCCGGCTGGACAGGAAATCGCCGCGAAGAACTTCTACCGTCCGCGTGACAAGGACGTGGCCGCCAAGTACGCCCAGCAGTTCCCGAAACTGGAGCTGGTGACCATCGACAAGGACTTCGGCGGCTGGAAAAGCGCCCAGCCGAAATTCTTCAACGATGGCGGCGTGTTCGACCAGATCTATCAGGCGCAGTAAGCTGCTCCGATTCAGGTCGTAATTTTGATTCATCGTGGCAAGGGTGCTTGCTGTGGCGAGGGAGCTTGCTCCCGCTGGAGTGCGAAGCGCTCCCAGGATTCTGGGGCTACTTCGTAGCCCAGCGGGAGCAAGCTCCCTCGCCACAGTTGCTCCCTTGCCACAATCAACCAAGGACTTCTATGTCGCGTCGCATCTCACCCGTCATACCCGGCTTCGGGCTGACGCTGGGCTACACCCTGGTGTACCTCAGTCTGATTGTGCTTATACCCCTGGCGGCCATGTTCGTGCATGCCGCCCAGCTCACCTGGGAACAGTTCTGGGCGATCATTTCGGCGCCGCGAGTGCTGGCGGCCCTGAAGCTCAGCTTTGGCACCGCGCTGTACGCCGCGATCATCAACGGGGTGATCGGGACGTTGCTGGCCTGGGTGCTGGTGCGGTACACCTTCCCCGGTCGCAAGATCATCGACGCGATGATCGACCTGCCCTTCGCTCTGCCCACCGCCGTGGCCGGTATCGCCTTGACGGCGTTGTACGCGCCGACCGGCCTGGTTGGCCAGTTCGCCACCGACCTGGGTTTCAAGATCGCCTACACCCCGTTGGGCATCACCCTGGCGCTGACCTTCGTGACGTTGCCGTTCGTGGTGCGCACGGTGCAGCCGGTGCTCGCCGATATTCCCCGTGAAGTCGAAGAAGCCGCCGCGTGCCTGGGGGCCAAGCCGTGGCAGGTGTTTCGCCACATCCTCGTCCCGGCGTTGCTGCCAGCCTGGTTGACCGGCTTCGCGCTGGCGTTTGCCCGTGGCGTCGGCGAGTACGGCTCGGTGATTTTCATCGCCGGCAACATGCCCATGAAAACCGAGATCCTGCCGCTGTTGATCATGGTCAAGCTCGACCAGTATGACTACACCGGCGCCACGTCCATCGGTGTGCTGATGCTGGTGGTTTCCTTCGTCCTGTTGCTGCTGATCAACTTGCTGCAGCGGCGCATCGAAACCCCATAAGGAGGCGCGAACATGTCCCAATCGTCCATTGCCGCCGCTTCCACCAATGCGGCCCGTCGCGGCAGCGCGAGCTCGCGGCGAATCCTGATTGGCCTTGGCTGGCTGATTTTTGCACTGTTCCTGCTGTTGCCCCTGTTCATCGTGGTGTCCCAGGGCCTGAAGCTCGGGCTGGGGGCGTTCTTCACGGCGATCTTCGAACCCGACGCACTGTCGGCGTTGAAGCTCACGGTGATCGCCGTGCTGATCTCGGTGCCGCTGAACCTGGTGTTCGGCGTCAGCGCCGCGTGGTGCGTGAGCAAGTATTCGTTCCGTGGCAAAAGCATGCTGGTGACGCTGATCGATCTGCCGTTCTCGGTGTCGCCGGTGATCGCCGGCCTGGTCTATGTGTTGATGTTCGGCGCCCAGGGCCTGTTCGGACCGTGGCTGTCGGATCACGACATCCAGATCGTGTTCGCGCTGCCGGGCATTGTCCTGGCGACCATCTTCGTCACGGTGCCGTTCGTGGCCCGGGAACTGATCCCGTTGATGCAGGAACAGGGCACCCAGGAAGAGGAAGCCGCGCGCCTGCTGGGCGCCAATGGCTGGCAGATGTTCTGGCATGTCACCGTGCCGAACATTAAGTGGGGGCTGATCTATGGCGTGGTGCTGTGTACCGCCCGGGCCATGGGCGAGTTCGGTGCGGTGTCGGTGGTGTCCGGGCACATTCGCGGGGTGACCAACACCCTGCCGTTGCACGTCGAGATCCTCTACAACGAATACAACCACGTGGCCGCGTTCGCCGTGGCGAGCCTGTTGCTGATCCTGGCGCTCTTCATCCTGCTGCTCAAGCAGTGGAGCGAAAACCGAATCAACCGCCTGCGCGCCAGCGCCGCGGAGGAATAAGTCATGTCGATCGAAGTTCGTAACGTCAGCAAGAATTTCAACGCGTTCAGGGCACTGGACGACATCAGCCTGGACATCCAGAGCGGTGAGCTGGTGGCACTGTTGGGCCCGTCGGGTTGTGGCAAGACCACGCTGCTGCGGATCATCGCCGGCCTCGAGACCCCGGACCAGGGCAATATCGTGTTCCACGGCGAGGATGTTTCCGGCCACGACGTGCGTGATCGCAATGTCGGTTTCGTGTTCCAGCACTACGCCTTGTTCCGCCACATGACGGTGTTCGACAACGTCGCCTTCGGCCTGCGCATGAAAGCCAAGGGTCAGCGCCCAACGGAAAGCCAGATCGCAACCAAGGTCCATGAGTTGCTGAACATGGTGCAACTGGATTGGCTCGCCGACCGCTACCCCGAGCAGCTGTCGGGCGGGCAGCGCCAGCGCATTGCCCTGGCCCGCGCCCTGGCGGTGGAACCCAAGGTGCTGTTGCTCGACGAGCCCTTTGGCGCCCTCGACGCCAAGGTTCGCAAGGAGCTGCGCCGCTGGCTGGCGCGGTTGCACGAGGACATCAACCTGACGTCGGTGTTCGTGACCCACGACCAGGAAGAGGCCATGGAGGTCGCCGATCGGATCGTGGTGATGAACAAGGGCGTGATCGAGCAGATCGGTTCGCCAGGCGATGTCTACGAGAACCCGGCCAGCGATTTCGTCTATCACTTCCTCGGGGATTCGAACCGCCTGCACCTGGGCGAGGACCAGCACGTGCTGTTCCGCCCCCATGAGGTCTCGCTGTCGCGCTCGGAACTGGAAGACCATCACGCCGCCGAGGTGCGCGATATCCGGCCACTGGGCGCCACCACGCGGGTGACCTTGAAGGTGGAAGGCCAGAGCGAGCTGATCGAAGCCGAAGTGGTCAAGGACCACGACAGCCTGGTGGGCCTGGCGAAGGGCGAGACGTTGTTCTTCAAGCCGAAGGTCTGGCAGAAAGTCGCCAGCCTTTAAGCGCTTGGCGAGCAAGCTCGCTCCCACGATGGACCTGAGGTGGCCGCTCATTGCGCCGTCACCACAGTTCCTTCTGTGAGCGCGAGCTTGCTCGCGAAGACGACTTCACCTTCACCCCATTCAAATCTGAATAACCGCGCGCAGTCTTGCGCCGATCGGTTCTACCTCCAGGCGTCTCCCTACCTAGACTCTGATGGGCCAGGAGGCGTTGTAAAGGTCCAATGACGGGCCGGTGTTATCTCCTGGTGTCTTGATGCCAAGGAGAGAAAGCATGAACAGTGACCTGGATAACTTCATCGGCCTGTCATCGGCCCTGACCGGTATTCCCTGCGAGCGATTGGCGCCGGCGATCGACCCGATGGGCCTGCCGCGTATCTTCCTCGAGTTCATCACCCCACGCGTCACGCCCGAAGTGCTCGACACCCTGTTGACGCAGTACGCCCGGATGGCGGCCGAACACCGGCCGGCGGGTCAGATTGCCCAGGCCGTGTTGATGAACGGATCGCGCCCGGCCGTCACCCGACCCGCACAGGCCGCGCGTTCGATCATGAAGTTGTGGCTGCTGGGCGTCTGGTACCAGCCTTATGCTGCCGGGCTCCACCAGCCGACCGATTCGACGGTGGTGTCCGACCAGGCGTACATCCAGAGCTGGGCCTGGAAAATTGCTCAGGCCCGTCCCAGGGATTACAGCGAGGTAACGCTCGGCCGCTGGGACCTGCCGTCGGCCCATCGACCCTCGCGCGCAGGCCTTGTACCTCGCGACCCCGAGCCTGGCCTCGGCCAGCGCTAGGGGTTGGGCCTCAGGCGGCCGAACGTTGCTGACGCACGGCCACCGGTCCGGCACGTTTCTCGATGGCGTGTTTCAGGTCGTGCCTCAACCCCAGCAGGAACCCTGCCTCCGCGACCACGAACAACGGCCCGACGATCAGCCCGGTGAGGTCATCGACGAACGCCGGTTTGCGGCCCTCGTAGTAATGGCCGACGAACTGGATCACCCAGCCCACCACGAACATTCCCAGGCCACTGGCCAACCAGACCGAGGTGCTCTGGGCGGCCAGGAATTGGCCGAACCATACCGCCAGGCCCAGCAGCACGGTCATCAGCACCCCCAGGCGCAGTTCCAGGCGCAGGTAGAACCAGGCACTGGCGATGGCCACCAGCAGCGCCGGCGAGACCAGGACCGCACCCACTGGCCAGCCTGGCCGCGACAGGAGCACGGCCACGGCGACGAAGATCAGCGGAATGCCAATGAAATGGCTGGCGATGTTGCGCGGGTCGCGGTGGTAGGCGGCGTATTGACTGAGATGATCGACGAGGCTTTTCATTGTTGTTCCTCCTGAGGTGATGCCTGCATGATGCCCAGGTTCGACGCGGTGTTCTGTCAGCTAGCCGACACTTGTCCCGGAGTCTCCATGAATTCGCATCCCTGGCACTCGCACCTGATGGCCGGCCACTGGTACAGCCATCTGCCCGTCGAGTTGCAGCATAGCCTGCTGGACATGTCGCGGGTGCGCCGCGTGCCGGCGGGGCATGCGTTGTTCCGGCGCGGCGACCCGCCCTGCGGGTTGTACGCCGTGCTGGAAGGCGCGGTGCGGGTCGGTTCGGTGAGCGAGCAAGGCAAGGAAGCGCTGCTGAGCGTTATAGAGGCGCCCCATTGGTTCGGCGAGATCTGCCTGTTCGACGGTCAGCCACGCACCCACGACGCGGTCGGTGTCGGGCACTGTACGCTGCTGCATTTGCCTCAGGCGCCATTGTTGGCGTTCCTGCAGGCACAACCGATGTATTGGCGGCACCTGGCACTGCTGATGAGCCACAAGTTGCGCCTGACTTTCATCAACCTCGAACACCTGAGCCTGATGCCCGCCCCGGCCCGCGTGGCCCATCGCCTGCTGCTGATCGCCGAAGGCTACGGCGAAATCGAACCGGCCCGCCGGGTCCTGCAACTGCCCCAGGAACAACTGGCGCTGATGCTCTCGCTGTCGCGCCAGACCACCAACCAGATCCTCAAGGACCTGCAGGTCCAGGGCATTCTTCACCTCGGTTATGGCGAGATCGAAATCCTCGACATCGAACGGTTGCGGGCGCTGACGGCGCCTTGAACGCCGCTCTGTCTGTTGACGGGCCTGGCCCCTTCGCGAGCAAGCCCGCTTCCACAGGGGGATCTGTGCCTGGCAAAAATCTCATGTGGGAGCGGGCTTGCCCGCGAAGGGGCCAGATCAATCGCCGCAAACGCTAGCGCAACCCCTCTCGAAACTGCCCGGGCGTCATCCCGGTCCAGCGTTTGAATGCTCGGCTGAAGCTGCTGGTGTCGGCAAAGCCGAGCAGGTAGCTGACTTCGCTCAGCGAGCAATGCGGGTCGCGCAGGTGCAGCAGCGCCAGGTTTTCGCGGCATTCGTTGAGCAGCGCGTCGAAGCGGCAGCCTTCGTCGGCCAGGTGCCGTTGCAGGCTGCGCAGGCTCAGGTGCATGGCTTGGGCGATGCGTTCGGCGCTGGGTTCGCCTTCGGGCAACTGGGCCTCGATGGCCGCACGCACCTTGCGCTCCCACGTCAGTGGCTTGAGCTGGGCAAGGGTGCGTTCAAGCACCGCTTCGTTGTGTTCGGCCAGCTCCGGATTGGCGTCGTCCAGGTGGCTGTCGAAATCATTGAGGTCGAACTCCAGGCAATCCTGGGCGGCGGCGAAGTGCACGGGGCAACGCAAGACCTTGTGCCAGGGGCCGGGGTCTGCCGGTTCCGGGCGCCGCAGGTACACCGCCAGCGGTGCGTAGTCGCGGCCCAGTCGGTTGCGGCAGGTGCGCACATAGATCGCGACGAACGCGTCGATGGCTTCGTAGGCCGGCGCCGGATTGCACGCTGGCACATCGAGGCTGAAGCGGTAGCGGTCTTCGCCGCGGCTCAATTGCAGGGTCAGGGCGTCGCTGACCACCGGGTGATAGCGCACGATCCGCTCGAACACTTCCCGCAGGCTGCCGCTGGCGACCAGGGCATAACCCAGGGCGTGAAACGTGGTGGGGCTGACGAAGCGCGACACGCGCAGGCCGATCGCCGGGTCGCCACTGGCCTGTACCGCCAACGCCCACAGACGCGTCGTCGCCGAGAGCGGGTAACGGGCGTTCGGGTCGTCCATCCATTGCGGGTCGAGGCCGGCCTCCAGGCACAAGGCATGGCTGTCCAGGCCCAACGCATCGAGCTGTTTGCGCAGGGCGCGGGTCCAGCTGGCGAGTGAGGTCGGTTCAGGCATGACGATTGGCGCTTGCGGTCAACAGGTTGGCGTATACGGCTACCACCCCATGGGACAACGCCCGGCAGGATGAGCACATCGATAACTAGAGGATGTAAGCCATGCAAGGCCGTTGCGCAAGTCCCGAGCGATTGAATGCACAAGAACGATCCGCCCATATTCGCCAGGTGGTGTTGGCCCATGGCGAGCACTTGCGCCAGCGCTACCCGATCCTGCGGCACCAGGATGCGATCGGCGCGGGCATCCTGGCGTTCGCCCTGGCGGGGATGATCGGTTCGGCGCTGCTCTATCTCAACGGGGCGCTGGCCGGATGGGCGTGCCTGCTGCTCAATGCGTTCTTCGCTTCGCTGACCCACGAGCTGGAGCATGACCTGATCCACAGCATGTACTTTCGCAAGCAACGCCTGCCTCACAACCTGATGATGGGCCTGGTGTGGCTGGCGCGTCCGAGCACCATCAACCCGTGGATCCGTCGCCACCTGCACCTGAACCATCACAAGGTGTCCGGCAGCGAGGCCGACCTCGAGGAGCGCGCGATCACCAACGGCGAGCCCTGGGGCTTGGCGCGGTTGCTGATGGTCGGCGACAACGTGATGTCGGCCTTCATCCGGCTGTTGCGGGCCAAGAGCTGGGCCCACAAGCGCGGCATCCTCAAGCGCACGCTGAAGGTCTATTTTCCGTTGGCGCTGCTGCATTGGGGCGCCTGGTACGTGTTCCTCGGTTTTCACGGGGCCAATGCCGTTGCGGGCCTGCTCGGCGCCTCGATCGACTGGTCGGCGGACACGCTGGCGGTGATGCGGGTGATCGACATCGCGGCAGTGGTGATCATCGGCCCCAATGTGCTGCGCACCTTCTGCCTGCACTTCATCAGTTCGAACATGCATTACTACGGCGACGTCGAGCCAGGCAACGTGATCCAGCAGACCCAGGTGCTCAATCCCTGGTGGCTTTGGCCTTTGCAGGCGTTCTGCTTCAATTTTGGCAGCAGCCACGGGATCCATCATTTCGTGGTGAAAGAGCCGTTCTACATTCGCCAACTGACGGTGCCAGTGGCCCACAAGGTGATGCGCGAGATGGGTGTGCGGTTCAATGATTTCGGCACCTTTGGCCGGGCGAACCGGTTTGTGCGTCAGCACAGCGTAGCCAGGGAAGGTGCGGATACGGTCCGGGCCTGAGGCCAACCCGTCCCCAAAGCGGTGGGGTAACCCGTGGCGAGGGAGCTTGCTCCCGCTGGGCTGCGCAGCAGCCCCCAAAAAAAAACAGGGCCGCTGCGCGTCCGGCGGGAGCAAGCTCCCTCGCCACAGGAAGGGGTATGGCTAGAACCGATAACTCACCGTCGCCGCCACATTGCGCTCCTCACCCAGGTAGCAATAGCTCAGGCTGGCGCAGGAGGCGACGTAGTTTTCGTTCGTCAGGTTGTTCGCATTCAGGCGCACATCGACCCCTTTGAGCCCGACCTTGCCCAGGTCATACCCCACCGAGGCATCGAACAGCGTATAGGACGGCACCTTCGTGGTGTTCTCCGCGTCGGCCCAGCTGTAGCCGACATAGCGCACGCCACCGCCCAGGCGCAGACCGTCGAGCGCGCCGCTGTCGAACCGGTAGTCGGCCCAGAGCGAGGCCATGTGCCGCGGCGCTTGGGTCGGTGAGTTGCCTTTGTTTTCGATGATGTCGGTGGCGCTGCTGAGGGTGCTGATCATCGACTTCGAGTATTCGATATCGGTAAAGGTGTAGCTGCCCAGCACCTTGAGCTGCTCGGTCAGTTGCAGGTGCGCTTCAAGCTCCAGGCCCTGGGAGCGCACGGCCCCGACGGCGCGGTAGAAGTTTTCCTGGGGCAGCTTGGTCGCCAGGTTCTCCTGGTCGATGCGAAACAGCGAGGCCGTGTACAGGTCATCGGTGCCCGGCGGTTGGTATTTCAAGCCCAGCTCCCATTGCTTGCCGTCAGTGGGTGGCAGTGGGTTGCCGGCGCTGTCGGCGTAGGAGTTGGGGTTGAACGACTCCGAATAGCTGATGTACGGGGCCAGGCCGTTGTCGAACAGGTACAGCGCGCCGGCGCGACCGGTGAGCTTGGTTCGCTTGTCGTTGATCTCGGTGCCTTGCGGGCGACCGGATTCGGCGATGCGGTTTTCATCGGAGGTTTCGACCCAGTCCTGGCGCAGGCCCAGGGAAAAGCGCCACTGGTCCATTTCGATCAGGTCTTGCAGGTAGACGCCGGTCTGCTCCAGGCGCCGCAGGTAGCTGGTGGGACTGAAATAGGTGATGGCGGCGTTGCCGTAGCTCGGATCGAAGGCGTTGATCGGGGCCAGGCTGCCGCTGGTCCAGTCGACCACGGTCTTGCGGCGCTGATAGTCGGCACCCATCAGCACGGTGTGTTTCGTCGCGCCGGTAAAGAACTCGGCTTGCAGCATGTTATCGACGATGAAGGCGTGGAGTTTTTCCTCGGCGCCGCTGTAGTAGCGGTTCAGCTCGTTGCTGGTGGGGGTGGTCCAGCCGTAGGCGTAGACCTGGTCGTTCTTGACCTCCGAATCCAGGTATCGGAAGTTCTGCCGCGCCGTGAAGACGTCGTTGAAGCGATGTTCGAACTGGTAGCCGAACGACTGCTGGTCCCGTTCATACCCATCGATGCCCGGCTCGCCCTCGAAAAAGTGTTCGGAAATCCGCCGGCCGTTGCGCGAGTGCAACGTGCCGTCGGCCGGCATGCCGCCGTGGTAGCCGCCCTCCGGGTCATGCTGCAGGTAGGCCTGGAGTGTCAGCGAGGTGTCTTCGCTGAAGTCGATGTTCACCGTGGGGGCGAGGGCGAAGCGCTTTTCCTGGTTGTGATCGAACTGGGTGTCGGAGGTGTCCGCCAGGCCGACCAGGCGATAAGTGATGCGTTTGTCGTCATCCACCGGTCCGGTGAAGTCAAAGCCCATGCCGCGCTGGCCCTGGGTGCCGACCGTGGCCTGGACCTGGCGATAGGCTTCGTACAAGGGTTTCTTGCTGGTGAGGGCCACCAGGCCACCGGGGGAGCTGCGGCCATAGAGCACCGAGGACGGTCCCTTGAGGATATCGACCCGCTCCAGGAAATACGGGTCGATCTGTATGGAACTGTAGGTCCCGCTGTCGCCCATGGATTTGAGGCCGTCGAGGTAGATGTTGTCTACCGAGCCGTCGTTGAAACCGCGCATGGCCACGTAGTCGTAGCGATGAGTCGCACCGTAGGGGTTGGTCAGTACGCCGGGGCTATAACGCATGGCCTGGGACACGGTTTGCGCGCCCTGGTCGTCCATTTGTTCGCGGGTAACCACGGACACGCTTTGCGAGGTTTCCCGCAGGGCGGCGCTGGTTTTGGTGGCAACCTGGCTGTGGGTGGCGTTGTAGCCTTCCATGCTGCCCAAGGCGTTGCCCAGCGCGAAACCCTTGATGTCCGTGGTGGGCAGTTCCAGGGCGTTGTCGGCGGGCGCGGCTTGCAGCACGTAGCTGCTGCCGTCCTGGCTGACCGCAACCAGGCCCGTTCCGCTGAGCAGGTGGCTCAGGGCCTGGTCGGGCGAATAGTCGCCCTTGAGTCCGGGCGATTGGACACCGCTGGTGTGGGCCGGTGTGCTGGCCAGGGTGATGCCGGCCTGGCGGGCGAATTGATTCAAGACCTCGCTCAGCGGGCCAGCCGCGATGTTGTAGCGCTGATGGCTGGCCGTCACGCCATGGTCGGCGGCGACCGCCAGCAGCGGCAGGGCGCCGACGCCCAGCACGGTGCAGAACAGCGCGGCGTGGACCGCCTGGCACAACAGGCCCGGTTGCGCGCGCAGGCCTAAGGAATTGCGGTGAAGTAAGCGCTCAGTCATTGTGGGTTCCATTGGAGTCGCTGAAGGCAGATAAGCGTTGCTTACTGTCCTAGCCGGACACCGGCTCGAAACCCGCCAAAAAAAATCAAGCCAGCCGTTCCACCGTGACCCACCACCGGGTTCGGTAGCGTATCTGCACCGGCAGCGTACGGGGCAGGACCGCCAGCAATGTGTCGGTGTCCTCCAGGCGAAACACCCCTGACAGGCGCAGGTCGGCGATGGACGCCGCGCACTTCAGCAAGCCCGGGCGGTAGCGGCCCACCTCACTGAGAAAGTCCTCCAGGCGCATGTCGCGCGTGACGATCAAGCCGTCCGCCCAGGCACTGGTGTCCATGTCCAGCGAGGCCGCCAGCTTTGTGGTCGACGGGGTGAGCACATAGCTTTGCCCGGCAGTCACCTGGAGGGGCGCACCACTGCCGCTGGAGTGGGAACGGATCGCCACCGTGCCGCGGGTGACGCTCAAGCGCGTGCAGTCGCTGTCCTGGCGCACGACGAAGCGCCCCTCGACGGTCTCGAACAGGCCGTGTCGGCTTTGTACCCGCAAGGGCCGCGCGGTGTCGCGGTTGCAGGTGAGCATGATTTCCCCGCGCACCAGGGTCACCCAGCGATGGTCGGCGTTGAAATCCAGGTTGGCGGCGCTGTGGGTATTGAGTTCGAGGCGGGAGCCGTCCGGCAGTTGGAAGCCGCGGCGTTCGCCCGTGGCGGTGGCGAAGTCGGCGCTCCAGGGTTGCCATGGCGACGTTTTGCCCAGCCAGGCGACACCACCCACCAGCACGAGGCCCGACAGCAGCTTCAGGGCCTGGCGGCGAGCGAGGCGCTGGGCGCTGTTTTCCAGGGTATCGAGGGCCGTGTGGACGCCGGGCACTGCCCGCAGGTTCGTGGTCAGTTCGCTGTGCAGCGATTGCACCCGTTGCCAGGCCCGTTCGTGCGCCGGGTCGGTAGCGCGCCAGGCGTCGCATTGTCGGCTCAGGACAGGATCGGGGGCGTGGTTGCGCAGGCGCAGCAACCAGTTGATCGCTTGCCTGACGACTTGTTGCGACGGATCACTGGGGCGGGGGGTGTCCAGGGGTTCAGCTTTCATAGCGCAACACATAGCAGTGGTACAGCGCATCGGCGACATGACGTTCCACCGATCGCAACGAGATCCCCATCTGTTCGGCGATCTGTTTGTAGGTCAGGCCCTCGCACTGGGCCAGCAAAAAGGCTTTGCGCACTTTTGGCTTGAGACCTTCGAGCATCCGTGCGATGGCTTCCAGCAGTTCCAGAATCAAGGCCTGGGCTTCGGCCCCCGGGGTTTCGGCGGGCGGCAGGTGGGCAATGGTTTCAAGGTAGGCGCGCTCGATTTCTTCCCGGCGCCAATGATCGATTACCAGGCCATGGGCGATGGTGCGCAGAAACGCCCGCGGGGCCTTGAGCTCCAGGCGTTCGCTGCGTTGCAGTAGGCGCACGAACGTGTCCTGGGCCAGGTCCGCCGCATCGGCGGCATTGCCCAACCGGGTGCGCAACCAGGTGTTGAGCCAGCCGTGATGATTGCTGTAGAGCGCCTGAACTGCAAACTCGGGAGACGACATGAACGCGACGGGCCTGGTATCACAAATGATAATAGGTCGCATTGTCATCATGGTCCGATGAATTTGCAACCACCGTTCGCCCCGCCATGGCCTTCCGTCGCCCATTTCTGTTAAGCGCTCATTTTTTTCAGGCGTTGGCCGACAGCCTGATATGTGTGCACCAAAGTGGAGCGGACCACCTGTCCTGCCCGCGCTGTTACATGGATTGTTGCAACCGGAATGCACCCCCACTCCCTGCATAAGAAGCCTCGTCGATGAATCTGAAGTTCAGCCACAAAATCCTTCTAGCCGCCTCCGGTGTGGTGGTGCTGGCGTTTGCCCTGTTCACGTTCTACAACGACTATCTGCAGCGCAACACCATCGGCCGCAGCCTCGAGTCCTCCATCGAGCAATCCGGCGATCTCACGGCCAGCAGCGTCCAGAACTGGATGAGCGGGCGCGTGCTGGTGCTGGAGAACCTGGGGCAGAACATCGCGCATCAGGGGGCTGCCGCCGACCTGGCGGGGCTGGTTGACCAACCGGCGCTGACTTCCAATTTCCAGTTCACTTATGTGGGCCAGGCCAACGGGGTCTTCACCCAGCGGCCCGACGCCAAAATGCCTGACGGCTATGACCCGCGCCAGCGCCCTTGGTACAAGCAGGCGGTGACCAGCGATAAAACCATGCTGACCCCGCCGTACTCGGCCGCGGTTGGTGGCCTGGTGGTGACCATTGCCCTGCCGGTGAAGAAAAACGGTGAACTGCTGGGCGTGGTGGGCGGCGACCTGAGCCTCGATACCCTGGTGAAGATCATCAATTCGGTGGATTTCGGCGGTATCGGCCATGCGTTCCTGGTCAGCGGCGACGGTCAAGTGATCGTCAGCCCGGACAAGGACCAGGTGATGAAGAACCTCAAGGACATCTACCCAGGCACCCCGGTGCGCATCGGCAAGGGCATCCAGGAAGTCGAGCTGAACGGGCAGGACCGGATTCTCTCGTTCACCCCAGTCACCGGCCTGCCGGGCGCCGAGTGGTACATTGGCCTGTCGATCGACAAGGCCAAGGCCTACGCGCCGCTGAGCCAGTTCCGTACCTCCGCATTGATCGCGATGTTTGTCGCGGTGGCGGCCATCGCCTTGTTGCTGAGCCTGCTGATCCAGGTGCTGATGCGTCCATTGACCACCATGGGCCGCGCCATGCAGGACATCGCCCAGGGTGAAGGCGACCTGACTCGCCGGCTGGTCGTGCAGGGCAAGGATGAGTTCGCGGTACTGGGGGGCTCGTTCAACCAGTTCGTCGAGCGTATCCATGCCTCGATTAGCGAAGTGTCTTCCGCTACCCGCCAGGTGCACGACCTGTCGCAGCGAGTGATGAGCTCGTCCAACGCTTCACTCGTGGATTCGGATGAGCAGAGTGCTCGCACCAACAGCGTGGCGGCGGCCATCAACCAGTTGGGCGCCGCCACCCAGGAAATCGCCCGCAATGCCGCCGACGCCTCGCAGCAGGCCAGTGGTGCCAGCGAACAGGCCGACGATGGTCGCCAGGTGGTGGAAAAAACCATCCAGGCCATGACCGAGCTGTCGCAGAAGATCAGCCTGTCGTGCACCCAGATCGAAACCCTGAACGCCAGCACCGACAACATCGGCCACATCCTGGACGTGATCAAGGGCATTTCCCAGCAAACCAACCTGCTGGCCCTGAACGCGGCCATCGAAGCGGCCCGTGCCGGTGAAGCCGGGCGTGGTTTTGCGGTGGTGGCCGACGAGGTGCGCAACCTGGCGCACCGCACCCAGGAGTCGGCGGAAGAGATCCACAAGATGATCACCTCGCTGCAAGTGGGCTCCCGCGAAGCGGTGACCACCATGAACGCCAGCCAGGCCTCCAGTGAAGAAAGCGTCGAAGTTGCCAACCAGGCCGGCCTGCGGCTGGTCAGCGTGACGCAGCGCATCGGCGAGATCGACGGCATGAATCAATCGGTCGCCGCCGCGACTGAGGAACAGACCGCCGTGGTGGAAACCCTCAACATGGACGTCAGCCACATCAACCTGCTGAACCAGCAAAGCGTGGCCAACCTCAATGAAACCCTGAGGGACTGCGACGCCCTGTCTCAACAGGCCAATCGCCTGAAACAGCTGGTGGACAGCTTCAAGATCTGATCCACCGCATCGTCGGATCGCCGCTCGGAGCTGGCTCGCTCCCGCAGGGGATTGGGGGTGGACCCGGATCTCGGATCTACCCCGGAACCAGTTGTGGGAGCGAGCTTGCTCGCGATAGCGTCAGTCCAGCCAGCATCACCACCACTGATCCATTGCCATCGCGAGCAAGCTCGCTCCCACAGGAGATGGTGGCCTGGGGTTATTTGAACATCGCCTGTACGTTCCCCATCGCCTCGTCGGCGAAGCCTTGCAGGAAGTCCCTGAAGCCCGACGGGGTGTGGGCGTCGGTGTGGTCGGCGATGATGGTCCAGGTGGCGCGGCAGCGGTTGTCCGCCAGAGGTTCGACGCGCATCGCCGCCCACAGGTTGTCGATGCCCAGGGTGTTGTAGATCAGCGTCCAGGTCATGTGCATGGCCTGGTCGTCGCGGCTGTTGAGCTGCTCCACCACCAGGTTCTGCCCATCGGCGAAGAACTTCTTGCGCAGCGATCTCTCGCCCTCGCCCGTCATTTCGATGCGCGCCAGCGCCGGGATGAAACGGTTGAAGCCGCCAAAATCACCTACCACGTCCCACACTTGAGCGGCAGGGGCCGCTACGTCCACCGAGGTTTCGACCTGGCAGGCGTGAGGGTTCTTGATCAGGGTGTCGGGTTGTAATGCAGTCATGGTCTTGCTCCTTGCGTGAGTGGGGTGGTTCAAATGAAATCGATGGCCTTGAGGTACTCGGCGCCGCGCCGTAGCAGGGCCGGGGATTTTTCCGGGTAGCGCGCGCCCATCTGCCGCACACCGGTGCGGGCGTTGTCGTGGCGGATCAGCGAGATATCGCCGATGTCTTCCTCGAACCCGTTGAGGTAGAACCCCAGTACGCCGAACAGCGCGTTGTCGGCATCGACCCGGCCCAGTTGCCGTTGCCAGTCGGTGACGCTCACCAGGGAAAACTCCCGGCCGCTGTCGCGGAACGACGCCACGTAGGCATCCCAGCTCAACGGCTCGGGGTTGTGCAGGTTGAACACCGCTTGCGCCGGCTGGTAACGGCTGGCGTGGAAAGCGATGAAGCGGGCCAGGAAGTCCACCGGCATCAGGTCGAAATTGAGCGACAGGTCGGGCACCTGGCCGAGCTGGATCGAACCCTTGAGCATCAGCATCAGGCGGTTCTTGTGGGGCTGGCAGACCCCGGTCAGGCTGTTGAAGCTGATGTTGCCGGGGCGAAACAGGTTGACCCAGACCCCACGATCCCGGGCCCGCTGCAGGATCCGTTCGCCGACCCACTTGGACAGGTTGTAGCCGTTCTTGATGTAGATCGGCGGCGTGGGCGCGGCGGGTTGTTCCAGCACCTGGCCGTTGGCATCCAGGGCGCTGGACGCCGACAGCGTGGAAACGAAGTTGAAGATTTTCTTACTGCGCCCCTCGCACAGGCGCAGGCATTCGAAAATCGGCTCCACGTTGTCCCGCGCCAACGACTCGTAGTCGAGTACATGATTGACGTGGGCGGCGTTGTGCACCAGCGCGCCGAACGTGCGGTCGATGCGGGCGTAGACGTCGTCCGCCAAGCCCAGTTGCGGTTGGGTGATGTCGGCGGCGTAGACGCTGACACGGCTCAGGTCCAGGTGCGTCAGGCGGTTGTCCTGCAAGGCCTGGGAAAAACGTTGCGCCGCACTTTGCCCGGCAGACGCGCGCACCAGGCAGGCGACTTCGGTGGCGCCCCAGGCCAGCAATGCTTCGACGATGTGCACCCCGAGAAAACTGTTGGCGCCGCTCACCACGACTTTGTGCACGTCACCGCACTGGCTGATGGGCAGCGGGTCGAGGTTGAGCTCGGCTTCGGCGTCGATGAACGCCTGGGGACTGAGCGCCGACGTCTCGTGTTGCTCGGGGCTGTCGAGCAATTTTGCCAAGGTCAGCAAGGTGGGTGCCTCGATGAACCGGTTGATCGACAGGCTGCGCCCGAACGTCTGGCGAATGCTCAGCAACAGTTGCGACAGCAGGATCGAATGCCCGCCCAGGTTGAAGAAACTCTCATCCGTCGCGATGTCCTCGGCCGCCACCTCCAGCAACTCGGCCCACAGTTGGCGCAACTGCGTTTGCAGCGGGGTCTGAGGTTGTCGTCGCTGGCCGCCGACCTGGACCTGCACCGACATCGCGAGCAAGGCGCGGCGATCCACCTTGCCGTTGCTGGTGTAAGGCAGGCTCGGCAGTTCAACGTAGGCCGCCGGGTGCATGTAGCTGGGCAGCGAGTCCTGCACATGTTCGCGCAGGGCCTGGAGCGCGGCGCCGGGGCGGTCCTCCTCGGGATGAACCAGGAAGGCCAGGATCCGTCGCCGCTCATCCACGCCCACTGCCACCTGGCGAAACAACTGGCGCTCGCGCAGGCAGTGTTCGATTTCCTCTGGCTCGACCCTGAAGCCGCGAATCTTCACCTGGTTGTCCCGGCGGCCGCAGAGCTCGATGCCGTCGGCGGTCCACTGAGCGATATCACCGGTGCGATAGACCCGCACCGTTTGCCCGCCGGGCAGCGCCAGGTCGAGGTAACGGGCCGCGGTCAGCGTCGGATCGTTGAGATAACCCAGGCCGACCCCCGGCCCGGCGATGTACAGCTCGCCGGGCGTGTCCTGGGGTACCGGTTGCAGCTGCTCGTCCAGGATCAGCACCCGAGCGTTGGCGATGGGCACGCCCAGGTTGCGGTTGCTGTCGCCGACCGCGAATGGCCGGGTGGTCACCAGCACCGTGGTTTCGGTCGGGCCATAGATGTTGTGGAACGCACACTGTGGCGCGAGACGCTCGATCACGAAGGGCTCACAGACGTCGCCGCCGGTGATCAGGTGCGACAGGCCCAGGGGTTCGTCGAGGGGCATCACGCTCAACAGCGCCGGCGGCAGGAAGGCATGGGTGACCTGCCGGGCGTGCATCAGCATGACCAACTGCTGCGGATCGCGGCGTTGGTCTTCGCTGGGCACCACCAGCAGGGCGCCGCGGATGAACGTTGGCAGGATATCCAGCAGCGATGCGTCAAAGTTGATGGTGGAAAACTGCAACGCCCGACTGTCGCGCTGCAACCCGACGTAATCGCCGTACCAGGCACAGAAATGGCTGAGATTGCGATGGCTGAGCAAGACCCCCTTGGGCTGGCCGGTGGTGCCGGAGGTGTAGATCGCGACGGCCGGCTCGTCGCCGTCCACCACGCGGCGGATCAGCGAGGCCGGCAAGCCAGGCTTGAGTGCCGGCAAGCGCAGCACATCCAGCGTCGGCAGCGCGAGCTCGCCCAGGTCACTGTCGCCGGCATGCAACAGCAGGTCTGCCTGGGCGTTCTCCAGGATGAAGCGCCGACGTTGTGCCGGGTGTTGCGGGTCCAGTGGCAAGTACACCGCGCCGCAACCCAGCACCGCCAGAATCGCTGCATACAGGTGTGCGGATTTGGGCAGACATACCGCAATCACCTTTTGCGAGCTAGGCTGGTGAGAGCAAGGCTTGCCCGCGATAAACGATGACTTGGTCTGGTTGGGTACCGCTGTGTCTGTATCGCGGGCAAGCTTTGCTCCCACAGGGCTGGATTGCCCTGGGTCTGCATGTTCCAACCGCTCCAGCAGCGCCTGCTGCAGCCTCAGCGTCAGGCCGCGCAAGGCCTTGTAGTCGATGCATTGCCCATCGACCCACAGGGCCGGTTGCGTCCCGTCGTCGAGCATGCGCTGTTCGATGTCGTGCATCACCGGCACGTCGGCGGCGGCCAGCAGCCAGGGCACCGGCGGCCGATTGAAAGGGTGCTCGAAAGCCAGCGGCTCCAACGCATCGAGCCCGTGCAGCGGCTCGGCAACTGCGCTGTCCTGCACCGTGGGCCAATGCTCGAAGCAGCTTTCATCCCGCGAGAACTGGCTGACCAGGTGTGCCATCTGCTCGACCACCACCGCCTGCGTGCGCAGCCGCAGCGACTGGCCATTGCCGCAGCGTTGCGGGGCGATCGTCTCCTGGCATAACACCTGCTGGTCGCTGTCGCGAACAATCACGGTCGGTTGCGGCAAGGGTTCGCCGGGCAGCGTGCGCAGCGCCACGCGCACCTCAAGACGCATACGGGCTTGAACGGCGCACCGCTGCGTACCGTCGTCGATCAACAGGTCGAGCGCGGCAGGGGCGGCCGATGCGTGCAGATCCACCACACCGTGGCCGTGCAGTTCCAGTTCCTTGGCCAGTTCGGCCATGGCCTGGCTGCTGCCAGGCACTGCAATGTCGAGGCGTCTCATGGAAAGGTCCTCATGGGGTCAGGTAATCGGCGAGGGCATCGCGCACGCAGGGGGACGCGAGCATCGAGCTGCCGCGAAAGAACCGCGTGATATTGCCCACCAGCGGATGGAAGCGATTGATGGGGTAGGCCAGTGCACTGGCGTCCTCGCGCAGTGCCTGGCGTACCGATTCGTCGACGGGCAGGTGGGCGATCAGCTCGAAATCGAACGCCTGCTGCAGGTCGCTCGCCAGGTACTCGGCGATGAAGCCGGGCATCAACTGTGCGATCGCTTCGCGGTCTTCCTCGGGTGCGGTGCGCCAGTACATCTGCACCAGCCGGGTCCAGAACCCCGAATGCCGGCCCTCATCGAGCAAATGGTCGGCCATCAGCCCCTTGATCGAAGCCTTCACCGAATCGTCCCGGGCGAAGGCCGCGACTTCGTTGGTCACCGTGTTCTCGGCAATGGCGATGCAGATCAACTCCACGGCGCTGAGCAAATGTTCCGGCGCCCGGGCCAGGGTCGCCGGTATCGCCCGGCTCAGCTCGATCTGCCCCGGCAACGGGATCGGCGCGATGCCGGTCATGTCGATGGTCTGTTGCATGAAGTCCATCGCCACCAGCGCGTGATAATCCTCGTCCACCACCACAGTCATCGCGTCGTAGCGGCACGGGAACGGGAACTCGATGCCGAAGCGATTCTTGGCGATGCGCCGGGCGGTGTGGTCCACAAGCTCCGTCTCGAAAATCACCACGTCGTTGATGAACTTGTACAGGCTCTGCACCAGCACGAAATCGCGCAGGGGCGCACAGTGGCTGAGAAAGGTCTGGCTGTGCACCAGCGGTTGGCGGCTCATGGGGAAGATCAGCTTGTCGTCGTCCTCGACCCGCCGGCGTGGCCGCGTGCGGATCGTGGCGCGGCTTTCCCAGGCGTCGGCGAACGATTGGTAGGCGAGGGCGTTCATAGGGTCACCTGCGCGGCCGGTTGGCTCATGCTTTCGCGCAGGCCGTCCCACAGGGCCGCGCGGCTGTGCACGGCGGCGAGTGCGGCGGCCAGCACTTCGGTTTCGCGCTGCGGGTCGCCGTCGATCAAGCGCGCCAGCAGCTTCTCCGCGGCCGGGCCGTGGTCTTCGGAGTCGACTTCGATGTGGCGTTGCAGGTAGTAGCGAAAGGTGGGTGCCTGGTCCAGGCCGATGCCCCAGGCGTCCAGCATGCGTTGGAACATCTGCGGGATGACGCTCTCGCGGCCATGCACGAACGCGGCGGCCACGCTGTGGGCCGGGGCATGCAGGGCGGTGTGCAGGGTCTGGCGAACGAACCGTGCCGCCGCCGGTTCCACTTCGACGCTTTCCAGCGCGGTTTCGGGGCTGACGCCTTCCTGTTGCAGGGTGATGAATCGCTCGATCGCCCGGGTGTCCGCGCCCACCTCGCGCATGGCGTCCAGGTACAGTTCGAAATGGCTGCAATAGCCCGCTCCAGGACGATCATCCGACTCTTCGCCCAAAACGATTTCGTTGATCAGGCGAGCCGAATGTGGGTCGGCCGGCGGCAGCCAGGGCAGATGCACGCAGGTCAGTTCCCGTTGCAGGCGCTTGGTCAGGGACATGAAGTCCCACACGGCAAATACGTGGCTTTCCATAAACCGGCGCAGCAGATCAATTGATGTTATTTCGGAAAAAACCGGGTGTTGGCCAAGTTCGTGTTTTTTCAGAGATAGTTGTTCTTTGGTTGGCTGCATTGGAACGTCCTCATCAATGATATTTGTCCGGCAGGTGGCTCGAATTTTTATATAGGCGAGCGGGTGCCTGAACCGGAATCCATGAATTACCCAAGTGGCTCAAGCATTCGCTTAATGTGCGTGTTGCGAGTCTACGGTGCCTGTGTTCAGGCGTTGTTGCGCTCTTTAAACAGCCGGTAACAATCCGGCGAATAAAAAACTAATACACGTATCAAGCGGGCGGCAAGTTATTTTTTAATTATTTAAAGTTGGGTATTTATTGGGCGCGAAGGAAGTTATTAAAACTTCTGGAGTAAGTTTTATTGAGGCGAAGAAGCTCCTTCCGATGGATAAGGATCAGAATCGAATCAGTCGAGTGAATGCCTCACTCGGAGCACTTCAGGGATCGGGAAGTTAAGAAGTCTTATGTTTAGGGGAGAGACGTCGGTCGGACATCCGATCATCCCGCCGGTTGGACGACGCTCCTTGCGTGTGGGCTTCGATTCGCCTGGTTTCAGCCAGGCACTGACTGCGACAGGTCTGTTTTTTCAATCGACAAGCGCAAGAGTGGGCCCAAATCGATGGCAGTGCCATTGGGCTTATGGGGCGGAGCGTCGCGGCCACGGCCGCGCCGCGCCAGGCAGGTAATTCGCTGGGTAGGCAGGATATGTAAGAAATTGATACGCCGGCCCGGACGCCGGCGCGAGGTCAGCGTTTCGACGTTTGTTCCAGGTATCGGCGTATGGTGACCGAGGCTTTTTCCAGGTGGTGTTCCAGCAGGGCAACGGCCTTATCGATGTCTCTGGTCGTCGCGGCTTCCAGCAGGGCGCGATGGTCGTCCTGGGTCAGCTTGCCCAGGCCCATGGACGATAGATGAAAACGCAGGAAGCGCTCTTCTTCGTTGAGTTCGCGTTCGATCAGGTCCAGCAGCTTGGCGTTGGGCGCCTTGTGGTAAAGCGACATGTGAAACAGCCGGTTGAGCTTGCCGATCTGGGCATGGTCGGTTTGCGCTTCCAACTGCTCGATATACTGGGCGGCGTGCGCCAGGTCGTCGGCGTCCAGCAACGGAATGGACAGGCGCAAGGCGAAGGACTCCAGGACCGAGCGCAGGGCGTAGGTCTCGACCGCGTTGTTGGTGATCAGTGGCGCCACCACCGCGCCCTTGTGCTGGACCACGTTGAGCAGTGATTGCGCTTCGAGCTGGCGCAGCGCCTCGCGCACCGGCATGCGGCTCACGCCGAACAGATCGGCCAATTCCTGTTGGCGCAGGGCCGTGCCACTGGGCAGGCGCCCGTCGAGAATGGCTTCGCGCAGGGATTCTTCGATGATCGAACGTGCCCGGTCAGCGGGAATGGGTCCGTTGACCTGGATGGTGCTGAGCGGTCTGGGCTTCTGGGTCACGACAACGCATCCTGACGAGTAGTTGAAAATGGATCCAGGCGAACATTAGTAACAGCTTTACGGGCCGTCAAAGACTTGTGGTGTCGGATCCTGAACTACAGTTTAGTCTGCTTGGAGTGATTGCATCCTGCCATTGTCTTTTGCCGGGCCAGGCTTCACCATCCAACGATTTCCAACGGCCCTTTTCGGACGTATTTCCCTTGGCTGCACCTTTCCCTGTTCCCAGGCCCTTGCGTTGGTTGTGTTCGGCAGTGTTGCTGGCCGGCCTCATGCTGGGCGGCCTGCAGGCCGACTGGGACTTCGCGCAGATCAGCCGACGGGCCCAGGCGCTCTACGGGCCCCTGGGGCAGGGGCAACAGCGAATCGATGCCTGGCAGCAATTGCTGGCGACCCAGAAACAGATTCCCGAGCTGGAACAACTCAAGGTGGTGAACCTGTTCTTCAACAAACAGGTGCGCTACGTGGAAGACATCGACCTGTGGCACGAGGTGGACTACTGGGAAACCCCGATCCAGGCCCTGTGGAAAGGAGCCGGCGATTGCGAGGACTATGCCATCGCCAAGTACTTCAGCCTGCGCCATCTCGGGGTCTCCAGTGACAAGTTGCGCATCACCTACGTCAAGGCGTTGCGGCAGAACCGTGCGCACATGGTGCTGACCTACTACGCCACGCCCGAGGCGATGCCGCTGGTGCTCGACAGCCTGGTCGACGGCATCCTGCCGGCCAGCCAGCGAACCGACCT
The DNA here is from genome assembly GCF_001269745.1 of Pseudomonas sp. P97.38. Taxonomy (NCBI): domain Bacteria; kingdom Pseudomonadati; phylum Pseudomonadota; class Gammaproteobacteria; order Pseudomonadales; family Pseudomonadaceae; genus Pseudomonas; species Pseudomonas sp. P97.38. The sequence continues at coordinate 466,563 of NZ_LHVJ01000024.1, read as the reverse complement.
GCTGCCGGTCTACTCTTTCAATGCCGAAGGGTTGTGGCTGCCGGGCGCCAAGGGCAACAAGAAAGTGGGTGATACCAAGCGCCTGTCACGGTGGCAGGATGTGTTGAAAAAAATGCAGGCCGAAGGTTTTCCGGTCGAGACGACTAACTAGGAGCGCGCGCTCAGATGTCCTTGTTCAAACAGCTGTTGATCGCTATCTGTCTGTTCCTGGTGGTTGCCTTCAGCGGCAGCTTCATGGTCAGCCTCGAGAGCTCGCGGACCCAGTACGTCAACCAGTTGCGCTCCCATGCCCAGGATGCGGCCACGGCGTTGGCGCTGTCGCTGACACCGAACATCGACGATCCGGCGATGGTGGAGTTGATGGTCAGCTCGATCTTCGACAGCGGCTACTACGCCAGCATCCGGGTGGTCGACGTGGCCACCGACAAGACCCTGGTCGAGCGCACCGGCACGCCGGACGCCGGCAGCGTGCCGCAGTGGTTCGTCAAACTCATCGGCCTGGAGCCGGCCGGTGGCGATGCGATCGTCAGTCGCGGCTGGGAGCAGGCGGCGCGGGTCGAAGTGGTCAGCCACCCGATGTTCGCCCTCGCCAAGCTGTGGCAGAGCGCGCTGGGCAGCCTGGGGTGGTTGCTGTTGTGCGGCGCTGTCAGCGCGGTGCTGGGGGCCTTGCTGCTGCGGCGTCAGCTCAAACCGTTGGATTACATGGTGCACCAGTCCCACGCCATCGCCCGGCGCGAGTTCCTCAGCTTGCCGGAGCTGCCGCGCACCCCTGAGCTGCGTCGCGTGGTCCAGGCGATGAACCAGATGGTCGAGAAGCTCAAGGCGCTGTTCCAGGAGCAGGCCGAGCGCAGCGAGAAACTGCGCGTGGAGTCTTATCAGGACAACCTCACGGGGCTGGCTAACCGGCGCTATTTCGAAATGCAGCTCAACGCCCGGGTGAGCAACCCGGAGCAGGCCAGCTCCGGTTACCTGTTGCTGTTGCGGGTCAAGGACCTGGCCGGTTTGAACCAGCGCTTGGGCGGCCAGCGCACGGACCAATTGCTTAAGGCGGTGGGCGAGCAGTTGCTGCGTGAAAGCGCGCGCTACCCGGAAACCCAGAACCTGGTGACGCGTATTCGGGGTGGCGAATTTGCTGTGTTGGCGCCGGGCCTGGTGCGTGAGGAAGCGCTGCAACTGGCACAGAACCTTGAAAACGCGCTGGCCAGCCTGCATGCCACCGGCGCGACCGACGTGGCGTCGGTGGCTTCCATCGGCCTGGCGCCTTTCGTCCATGGCGACTCACCGCAAGCAGTGCTCCAGCTCGGCGACCAGGCCCTGGCCCAGGCCGAAAGCCAAGGCGAACCGAGCTGGGCCTGCCTGGACCACAGTGCGGTCAAGCGTGTGGCCGACGATCACCATGCCTGGCATACGTTGCTCGACCAGGCCCTGAACCAGCAGCGTTTCGAGTTGTACTTCCAACCGGTGGTAGCAGCCCAGGACACCGCCATGGTGCTGCATTACAAGGTCTTGTCGCGGCTGCTCGACGAGCAAGGCCAGACCATTCCCGCCGGGCGTTTCCTGCCCTGGCTGGAGCGTTTCGGCTGGACGGCGCGGCTGGACCGCCTGATGCTCGAACAGGTGCTCAGGCAAATGGCCGGGCACGATCAATCCCTGGCGCTGAACCTCTCTTCCGCCACCCTGGGCGACCCACAGGCGTTGAACAAGGTCTTCGAGATCCTGCGGGCCCACTCCAACTTCGGGCCGCGCCTGACCCTGGAGATCGGCGAGGAACAGTTGCCTGAGCAAGCGGTGCTGGAGCAACTGACTCGGCAACTGCGCGAGCTGGGGTTCTCGTTGAGCCTGCAGCGCTTTGGTGGGCGGTTCAGCATGATCGGTAACCTGTCGCGGTTGGGGTTGGCTTATCTGAAAATCGATGGCGGCTACATTCGCGCCATCGACCAGGAGAGTGACAAGCGCCTGTTCATCGAGGCGATCCAGCGTGCTGCCCACAGTATCGACTTGCCGTTGATTGCCGAGCGGGTGGAGACCGAGGGGGAGTTGGCGGTGATTCGGGAGATGGGGTTGTTTGGGGTGCAGGGGCGGTTGGTTGGGGAGCCTGGGCGTTGGGGGAATTGAGTACATATCCGTTGCTGCGGTAACGGCGGCTTATGGTTCCGCCCTTACGGCGGCTCACTTTTTTTCAGGCGCCAAAAAAAGTAAGCAAAAAAGGCTTGCCCCACCACTCGGCACCTCGCTTGGGCGAGGTGTTCCCTCACTCCGGCATTGCTCCGTGGGCCCGCCGCGAAGGGCCATCCATGGCCCAGCGCGGCTACCTCGGCATCCATGCCGAGGTGCCCACTGCGCAATGCCTGCGTTCGGCCAGCGTGGTTAACGGGGCCTCAAGATCAAAAGCCAAAGCCAAAGCCAAAGCCAAAGCCAAAGCCAAAGCCAAAGCCAAAGCCAAAGCGAGGCGGTTTTACGGCCGACTTGTCTCTCTCGGGTGTACGCCGATCCATTGTGGGAGCGGGCTTGCCCGCGAAGGCGGCGGCCCAGGCAATCCAGCTCTTGAAGGTGCATAAAGCCAGCAAGTCCTAGGAGATTTCCTTCAAGGTGTAGCGAATTTGGTGAACTTGTCCGGTACCGGACTCGTGGCTAGTCTGGGTTTGTCACTGAAAAAACGGTGACACTGGCGTGCAAGCCGGTTAAAAGACGACGCACAAGCGCTTTATGGCGGTTGTGCGTGGGAGATTTCTTCGCGAGGGGAAGTCTGCCGGGGTTCCGTCTGCCCGGTCTTGCACACCTGCGTACAACTGCCACCTCTATTTGCGTGCAAGCGAAAGGGTGTCGGTTCCACTACTACAGATGGAGCTACACAATATGTACAAAATTACTCCAAACCCGCCAGGCACCTCTGGCAACCCCTCCGACAAATCCTCGAAATCCAAAAAACTCGACGAAGCCGCCGAGCGTGCCCTCGACTACTACCTCAATCCCAAACCTACTGATGAAGCCTCGGGAAAACCCTCAACCGCCCAGCTCTTCATGGTCTCCCCAGACATCGACACCGAAACCCTCCTGGCCAACGCCTCCGAAGACTTGCTGTCCATCAGCGCCATCGCCGCCGACCTGGCTGACGACGTCGACGGCTCACGCCGCAGCGTGATCCTGGCGATCAGCCGAATGGCCGATGGGGTGCATTTGTTGGTGGAGCGGGCGATGGATCGGCTGGAAGCGCAAGCGCCGAGCTGACAGGTCTGTGGTGGATTGAGAACCGCCTTCGTCGGATCAGACACACCCCAAGGACCGTGGCGAGGGAGCTTGCTCCCGCTCGGCTGCGCAGCAGTCGCAAGAGCGGACAGTGCGGTCTGCCTGGAGATATGCCGGGGCCTGCTTCGCAGGCCAGCGGGAGCAAGCTCCCTCGCTACAGAGGCTGTGTACTGCCTCTGTAGCGTCAGCCTGAGAGTCAGGGCTAGATCAACCCCTTCTCATCATCATCGATCAACCGGCTCAACCCTCCCAATGCCACCCGTGCCTGGTTGCGGTCCATCAGTTTGGCCTGGGCCGCCGGTGGCAGGTCGGTGACGCGGATGACGCCTTTGCTGGTCAGCACCTGGATCAAGTCGTCGAGTACCCGGATCATCTCCAGGTCGCTCTGCTTGAGCTGCTTGAGGCTGTTTTCCACCGCCTGGTTGGCAAACCAGTCCTGGATCTCGTGGTTGTCGGCCGGCAGGGTTTCGGTGGCTTCGGCATAGGCGATGGCTTCTACGCGCACCAGCAAGCCTTGTGCATCGCGTTGCACATAAAACATCGGGCATCCCTCATGTATGAAGCGGCGTCATGCTGGGCAGCATAGGCCAACTCTGCGGGAGTATGAACACTTATTGTGGCGAGGGAGCTTGCTCCCTCGCCACCGGTTTGTGTCAGGTTCAGCTGTTGTTGTGATCGATCTTGATGGTCGGGTCGCTGCCGGCGATCAACGAGTTCAGGTTGACGCTCGACCAGTTGTTGCCTTCCAGCTTGATCGTTACGTCAGGCGTCGCCGCGGCGTTGCCGGTGTTGAACTGGCCGGAGCTGCTCACTTGCAGCGACGACACCCCATCGACCGTGCTGATTTTCAGGAAGTGGTCGATGGTGCTGCCGCTTTCGCCTTGCAACAGATCCCGCAGGTCGATCCGGTCACCTTCAGCGGCCTTGAAGTCCTTGATCACGTCAGTCCCGGTGTCACCGGACTTCCAGACAAAGGTATCGCCGCCCAAGCCACCGATCAGGGTGTCATTGCCCTGGCCGCCAATCAGCGTGTCGTTGCCGGTGCCACCGAGCAGGATGTCGTTGCCCTTGCCACCGTCGAGCAGGTCGTTGCCGCCCTGGCCGAAGATGATGTCGTTGCCTGCGCCGCCGAGCAGGGTGTCATTGCCATCGTGGGCACCCGAGACATCGAACGCGGTGTAGTGTTCGGTGATGTACTGGTGCACGTTGCTGGTGGTGACTTTACTGACGTCCACGCCGTTCTGCTGGGCAACGAACGCCTGGATGGCCTGGTAACCCTCGCCGGCAATGCCGTTGAAGCTCACCAGGTCGCCGAACAGGATGTCGTGGCCATCGCCGCCATTGACGGTGTCGGCCCCCGGCATGGTCGCTTCGGTGTGGCCGATGATCGAGTTGGCCAGGTTTTTCGGGTCGATGTTGGTCTGCGGCGTCTGGTCCGAGTCGTAGGGCTTGAGGTCGGCCAGGGTCACGCCCTGGTTCAGGCCGATGGCTTCCACGCCGGACACCGAGCTGAGCAGCGCAAAGGCACTCAGGGAGTTGCTGCTGGTGGCCGAGTCGGTGCTGTTGCCGGTGCCGCTGAGGTAGGACAGTTCATAGGTGCCGTCCCCTTGGGCATGCAGGGTGCCCAGTTCCTCGCTGCTCCAGTAGCCGCCCCACGACTTCTGCCAGGTCTGCAGCGTGACGTTGCCGCTGCTATCGACCTGCACGCGGTGCTTGCTGTCCAGATCGGCGCTGAAGGTTTGCCCAAGCTTGTAGTTGTTGGTGGTGATGAGGCTGTCCAGCTTCACATCGCCATACAGGGTCGGGTTCGTCTGCTCGCCGGCCTGGTAGAACGTCGGCTGGCCGTCGGTGATGAAGTACGTCAGGTTCTTCGCGCCGGTGTTGGCCATGGCCTCGGTACTCTTGAACCAGTTGGCCGTGGTCTTGAACACGTCCTCGTAGTTGGTGCCGCCGCCGGAAACCATGGAGTTCAGCACGCCCTTGAGCAGTGTCAGGGCATTCGGGTCGTTGAGGTTCACCGAAACGGTCTTGTTCACCTGGGCGTCGAAGTCGGCCAGGAAGATGTTCACCGTGCCGGAGTTGCTGCCCAGGCTTTGCTTGAGGGTGTTGAACACCGACGTCAGCGAATCCTTGGCCGCGGTGATGGACGAGGAACTCATGCTGCCGGAGCTGTCGACCATGAAGGCGATGTTGTAGTTGACGCCCGGTACCACGGTCAGGCCGCCGATGTCGGCGACAATGATGTCGTTGGCGTCGGTGCCGACGACGTTGTCACTGGCGGAGGTCGCGGTGGTGGCGTTGTAGACGGCCGGGTACACGGTAACCGGGATCTGGGCCGTGGTGACCGCCGAGCCTCCCAGGGCCTCGGTTGCCGTCGACGTCACGGTCACGTTGAACTTGCCGTTGTAGTACGCCGGTGGCGTCAAGGTCAGGCTGCCCAGGTTCCAGCCGGTGATCGAGGCTTCGCCGCTGCTGCCCACGGTCGCGGTGTGGCCCGCGCCATCGGTCAGCACGCTGCCTTCAGGGATACCGCCGACTTTCACGCTCAGGCTTTCGGAGCCGTCGGTGTCGGTCAGGGCGGTGGTGATCTTCGACAGGTGCACGCTGGAGCCTTCGGCGCCTTCGTTGAGCTTGTAGCCGTCGTAGTAACCCTCGCCATTGCTGCCGTGCAGGTCGGAGACCGTCACGCCCGCATTCGCCAGGTCAGCCACGCCGGTGTACAGCGGTACGCCAGCACTGCTCAGGTCGACCGCCGTGCCGCCGTTGACCGACAGGTTCACGTCATAGCTGCCCGGACCGGTCTGGTTGTGGTGGTAGATGTCCAGGGTGTAGTAGCCGCTGGTGGTCGGCGTGAACGAGCCGTTCAGCTTGCCGCCCGCGCCCCAGGTAATCGCCGCCACGTCCTTGCCGCCGACGGTCACCAACAGGCTGTCATCGCCGGTGCCGCTGAAGGTGTAGGTCTTGCCGGCTTCGAGGTAAATCAGACCGGAAGTTTTCGACGCCGTGCCAGGGTTCACGTTGCTATCGGACTGCACGTTGGTCACGGTGCTGCTGCTGTTCGGCGTGCCGGCAGCATCGATCACCGACTTGAGGGTGCCGGACGGCGCGCCGCTGCCATCGGTGCCCAGGCCAGACAGGCCGGTCCAGACTTCCTTGATCAGGCCGGTGGAGGTCACGCTGTTGCCGGCCACGCTGAGGGTCGGGGCGTCGGCAACGGGTGTGATGTCGATCTTCACGGTGCCGGTAGTGCCCAGCGCCTGGCCGTCGGTGGGCTGGAAGCTGATCTGTGCGTAATCGGCCTTTTGATCGCCCACGCCGGCCGGGTTGCCGTTGGCACCGGATTCGTTGGCATCCGGCGTGAAGCGCAGCTTGCCGGCATCGATGTCGGCCTTGGTGAAGGTCTGGTTGTTGGCCACGTCCTTCCAGGTTGCGCCATCGAGGTACTGCAACTTGCCGTCGCTGGGCAGGCCGGTGATTTTCACGCCCAGGCTGGCTGCCGGGCTGTCCAGGTCGCTGACGCCGAAGGTCGACCAGCCGAGGACCAGCGAAGTGTCCTCGGTACCGGTCACCGCACCGCCGGTGGCCACCGGTGCATCGTTGACCCCGACCACGTTCACGGTGGTGGTGGCGGTGTTGGAGTAACTGGTGCCGTCGGTCACGGTCACGGTGATGATGCGCGGGACAGTGCTTGGGTCATCGCTGCTGTTGGTGAAGCTGATGTTCTTGATCTGCTGCATGTAGTCGGCGAGCGTCGCGTTGCCTGACAGGGTCAGCGTGACCGTACCGTTGGTGCTGTTGGCGTTGATGCTGATGCCATTGACGCTGTTGCCCAGGTTCAGCGCATCGCCGGGCTGACGGTTGGTCAGCACGATGGTGGCGCCGGTCAGCATGGTGCTGTCCGGGTCGGTGATTTTCAGGTCAGTGTCGCCAATCGATACGCCCTGGCCAGGGGTGCCTTCGGTGAAGGTCACCTGATAGTCAGCGCCGGTCTTGCCGCTGGAGTTGTTGGCATCCAGGTCGAGTACCGGTGGCGCATCGTTGTCGATGATCGAGGTGCTGACGCTGCCATTGGTGCCGCTGATTGCCAGGTTCTCGAAGTTGCCGCCGGTGGCCGAGTCGATCTTGACCACGAAGTTTTCCGTGCCTTCGGTGATCTTGTCGTCCAGCGTGGCCACGTTGAAGGTGGCGCTGGTGCCGTTGGCCGGGATCTTCACGGTGTAGACGCCGGTGAAGTCCGAGCCGTCGGCGGCGGTGCCGCTGTAGACGATCTTGAGCGTCACCTCGGTTTGCGCCGGGTTCGTCAGGCTGACGGTGTACGTAGCGGTCTGGCCTTCGGTGACCGACGTGCTGCCGCTGATGCTGACAGTACTGGTGTCGATGGTGTCGGTGACATTGGTCACAGCTGGAGTGGTACTTGGCACCAGGTGCTCGAAGTTGCCACCCGTGGCCTTGTCGATGCTGACTTCGACCTTGCCGGCGTCCTTGTAGACGTCATCTTTTGGTGCGTCGACAGTGACGGTGCCCGTGGTTTTGCCGGCGTCGATGTGAATGACGGCGCCATTGCTCAGGGTAACGTCGACAGGTGTACCGGCCGCGTTGGTCAGGGTCGCGGTGTAGGTGATCTGACCACCCTCGGCCACGCTACCGGTAGCGCTCAGGCTAAGGCCGGTGGTGTCCTGGGTGTCCGTAACCGTGGTGTCAGCGGTTTTGCCATCGATGGCGAGTTTTTCGTAGTTGCCGCCCTGGGCGTTATCAATCTTGACGCTCAGGTGGTTGCCGCCGGCAAGGGCGTCGTTTGGTGCAACGAAGTTCACCGACGCGGAGCTTGCGCCCACGGGGATGGTGATGGTCTGGCCGTTGCTCAGCGTGACGACCAGCGGAGCGTTGGTGACCGGGGCGTTGACCGAGGCGGTGTAGACCACGGTGCCGCCTTCGGCGACGGTCGAAGTGGCGGACAGGCTGACGGTCGATGTGTCGATGGTGTCGGTAACGTCAGTGACAGCCGGAGTGGTGCTCGGAACCAGGTTTTCGAAGTTACCGCCCGTGGCTTTATCGATACTGACTTCAACCTTGCCGGCGTCTTTGTAGACGTCGTCTTTAGGCGCGTCGACAGTGACGGTGCCCGTGGTTTTGCCGGCGTCGATGTGGATGACGGCGCCATTGCTCAGGGTCACGTCGACAGGTGTACCGGCCGCGTTGGTCAGGGTCGCGGTGTAGGTGATCTGACCACCCTCGGCCACGCTACCGGTAGCGCTCAGGCTAAGGCCGGTGGTGTCTTGAGTATCGGTAACCGTGGTGTCAGCGGTTTTGCCATCGATGGCGAGTTTTTCGTAGTTGCCGCCCTGTGCGTCATCAATCTTGACGCTCAGGTGATTGCCGCCGGCGAGGGCGTCGTTTGGCGCAACGAAGTTCACCGACGCAGAGCTTGCGCCGACCGGAATGGTGATGGTTTGGCCGTTGCTCAGTGTGACGACCAATGGCGCGTCAGTGACTGGAGCGTTGACCGAGGCGGTGTAGACAACGGTGCCGCCTTCGGCGACGGTCGAGGTGGCCGACAGGCTGACGGTCGAAGTGTCGATGGTGTCGGTAACGTCCGTGACAGCCGGAGTGGTGCTCGGCACCAGGTTTTCGAAGTTACCGCCCGTGGCTTTATCGATACTGACTTCAACCTTGCCCGCGTCTTTGTAGACGTCGTCTTTCGGCGCGTCGACGGTGACGGTGCCGGTGGTTGCACCAGCGGCGATGTTGATCACTGCACCGTTGCTCAACGTCACAGTCACTGGCGTGCCGGCGGCGTTGGTCAGGGTTGCGGTGTAAACGATCGAGCCGCCTTCAGCGACCGAATCAGTCGCACTCAAGGTCAGGCCTGTAGTGTCCTGGGTATCGGTAACGGTGGTGTCAGCAGTTTTACCGTCGATGGCGAGTTTTTCGTAGTTGCCGCCCTGTGCGTCATCAATTTTGACGCTCAGGTTATCGCCGCCAGCGAGCGCGTCGTTCGGTGCAACGAAGTTCACCGAAGCAGAGCTTGCGCCCATTGGGATGGTGATGGTCTGGCCGTTGCTCAGCGTGACGACCAGCGGCGCTTCAGTGACTGGCGCGTTGACCGAGGCGGTGTAGACCACGGTACCGCCTTCGGCCACGGTCGAAGTCGCAGTAAGCGAAACGGTACTGGTGTCGATGGTGTCGGTAACGTCCGTGACAGCCGGAGTAGTGCTCGGCACCAGGTTTTCGAAGTTACCGCCAACGGCTTTATCGATGCTGACTTCAACTTTGCCGGCGTCTTTGTAGACGTCATCTTTCGGCGCGTCGACGGTCACAGTGCCGGTGGTTGCACCTGCGGCGATGTTGATCACGGCGCCATTGCTCAGCGTCACGGTCACTGGGGTGCCGGCGGCGTTGGTCAGGGTTGCGGTGTAAACGATCGAGCCACCTTCAGCCACTGTGTCAGTTGCGGAAAGCGTCAGGCCGGTGGTGTCCTGGGTGTCGGTAACGGTGGTGTCAGCAGTTTTACCGTCGATGGCGAGTTTTTCGTAGTTGCCGCCCTGGGCGTCGTCAATCTTGACGCTCAAGTTGTCGCCGCCAGCGAGGGCATCGTTCGGTGCAACGAAGTTCACCGACGCAGAGCTTGCACCGACCGGAATGGTGATGGTTTGACCGTTGCTCAGCGTGACGACCAGCGGCGCTTCAGTGACCGGGGCGTTGACCGAAGCGGTGTAAACGACAGTGCCGCCTTCAGCGACGGTCGAAGTGGCGGTCAGGCTGACGGTCGACGTATCGATAGTATCGGTAACGTCAGTGACCGCTGGAGTAGTGCTCGGCACGAGATTTTCGAAGTTACCGCCCGTGGCTTTATCGATACTGACTTCAACCTTGCCAGCATCTTTGTAGACGTCGTCTTTTGGCGCGTCGACAGTGACGGTACCGGTGGTTGCACCAGCGGCGATGTTGATTACCGCGCCGTTGCTCAGCGTGACGGTCACTGGCGTGCCGGCGGCGTTGGTCAGGGTCGCGGTGTAAACGATCGAGCCACCTTCAGCAACCGAATCCGTCGCACTCAAGGTCAGGCCGGTAGTGTCCTGGGTATCGGTAACGGTGGTGTCAGCGGTTTTGCCATCGATGGCGAGTTTTTCGTAGTTGCCGCCCTGTGCGTCATCGATCTTGACGCTCAGGTGGTTGCCGCCAGCGAGGGCATCGTTCGGTGCAACGAAGTTCACCGACGCAGAGCTTGCGCCGACCGGAATAGTGATGGTTTGGCCGTTGCTCAGCGTAACGACCAGAGGCGCGTCAGTGACTGGCGCATTAACCGAAGCGGTGTAGACCACGGTGCCGCCTTCAGCAACGGTCGAGGTGGCCGTCAGGCTGACGGTCGACGTATCGATGGTATCGGTAACGTCAGTCACGGCTGGGGCAGTGCTCGGAACCAGGTTTTCGAAGTTGCCGCCAGCGGCTTTATCGATACTGACTTCAACCTTGCCGGCGTCCTTGTAGACGTCGTCTTTCGGCGCGTCGACGGTCACAGTGCCAGTGGTCGCACCAGCCGCGATGTTGATCACGGCGCCATTGCTCAACGTCACAGTGACTGGCGAGCCTGCAGCATTAGTCAGGGTTGCGGTGTAGACGATTGAACCACCTTCAGCAACCGAATCAGTCGCGCTCAAGGTCAGACCGGTGGTGTCTTGAGTATCGGTAACCGTGGTGTCAGCGGTTTTGCCATCGATGGCGAGTTTTTCGTAGTTGCCGCCCTGGGCGTCGTCAATCTTGACGCTCAGGTTATCGCCGCCAGCGAGTGCATCATTCGGTGCAACGAAGTTCACCGAAGCGGAGCTTGCGCCGACCGGGATCGTGATGGTTTGGCCGTTGCTCAGCGTAACGACCAGAGGCGCGTCAGTGACTGGCGCATTAACCGAAGCGGTGTAAACGACAGTGCCACCTTCGGCCACGGTCGAAGTCGCCGTGAGCGAAACAGTGCTGGTGTCGATGGTGTCGGTGACATCTGTCACCGCTGGAGCGGTGCTCGGAACCAGGTTTTCGAAGTTACCGCCAACCGCTTTATCGATACTGACTTCAACCTTGCCGGCATCTTTGTAGACGTCGTCTTTTGGCGCGTCGACAGTGACGGTACCGGTGGTTGCACCAGCGGCGATGTTGATTACCGCGCCGTTGCTCAGCGTGACGGTCACTGGCGTGCCGGCGGCGTTGGTCAGGGTCGCGGTGTAAACGATCGAGCCACCTTCAGCAACCGAATCCGTCGCACTCAAGGTCAGGCCTGTAGTGTCCTGGGTGTCGGTAACGGTGGTGTCAGCAGTTTTACCGTCGATGGCGAGATTTTCGTAGTTGCCGCCCTGTGCGTCGTCAATCTTGACGCTCAGGTTATCGCCGCCAGCGAGCGCGTCGTTCGGTGCAACGAAGTTCACCGACGCAGAGCTTGCGCCCACGGGAATGGTGATGGTCTGGCCGTTGCTCAGTGTGACAACCAGCGGAGCATCAGTGACCGGAGCATTGACCGAAGCGGTGTAAACGACAGTGCCACCTTCAGCCACAGTCGAAGTCGCCGTGAGCGAAACGGTGCTGGTGTCGATGGTGTCGGTAACATCCGTGACAGCCGGGGTGGTGCTTGGAACGAGGTTCTCGAAGTTGCCACCCGTTGCCTTGTCGATGCTGACTTCAACCTTGCCGGCGTCTTTGTAGACGTCGTCCTTCGGTGCGTCGACGGTGACGGTGCCCGTGGTTTTGCCGGCGTCGATGTGAATGACGGCGCCATTGCTCAGGGTCACGTCGACAGGTGTACCGGCCGCGTTGGTCAGGGTCGCGGTGTAGGTGATCTGACCACCCTCGGCCACGGTACCGGTAGAGCTCAGGCTAAGGCCGGTGGTGTCTTGAGTATCGGTAACGGTGGTGTCAGCAGTTTTACCGTCGATGGCGAGTTTTTCGTAGTTGCCGCCCTGTGCGTCATCAATTTTGACGCTCAGGTTATCGCCGCCAGCGAGCGCGTCGTTCGGTGCAACGAAGTTCACCGAAGCAGAGCTTGCGCCCACTGGGATGGTGATGGTCTGGCCATTCGACAAGGTGACGACCAATGGCGCGTCAGTGACTGGCGCGTTGACCGAAGCGGTGTAGACCACGGTGCCGCCTTCGGCGACGGTCGAGGTGGCCGACAGGCTGACGGTCGAAGTGTCGATGGTGTCAGTAACATCAGTCACAGCCGGGGTGGTGCTCGGAACCAAGTTCTCGAAGTTACCGCCAACCGCTTTATCAATGCTGACTTCAACTTTTCCGGCGTCTTTGTAGACGTCGTCTTTAGGCGCGTCGACAGTGACGGTACCGGTGGTCGCACCAGCCGCGATGTTGATCACCGCGCCGTTGCTCAACGTGACGGTCACAGGGGTGCCGGCGGCGTTGGTCAGAGTAGCGGTGTAAACGATCGAGCCACCTTCAGCCACGCTACCGGTAGCGCTCAGGCTAAGGCCGGTGGTGTCTTGAGTATCGGTAACCGTGGTGTCAGCGGTTTTGCCATCGATGGCGAGTTTTTCGTAGTTACCGCCCTGGGCATCGTCAATCTTGACGCTCAAGTTGTCGCCGCCAGCGAGGGCATCGTTCGGTGCAACGAAGTTCACCGAAGCAGAGCTTGCGCCGACCGGAATGGTGATGGTTTGGCCGTTGCTCAGCGTAACGACCAGAGGCGCGTCAGTGACTGGCGCATTAACCGAAGCGGTGTAAACGACAGTGCCACCTTCGGCCACCGTCGAAGTCGCAGTAAGCGAAACGGTGCTGGTGTCGATGGTGTCGGTGACATCTGTCACAGCCGGGGTGGTGCTCGGAACCAAGTTCTCGAAGTTACCGCCAACCGCTTTATCAATGCTGACTTCAACTTTTCCGGCGTCTTTGTAGACGTCGTCTTTAGGCGCATCAACAGTGACGGTACCGGTGGTTGCACCAGCGGCGATGTTGATCACTGCACCGTTGCTCAGCGTGACGGTCACTGGTGTGCCAGCCGCATTGGTCAGGGTTGCGGTGTAAACGATCGAACCGCCTTCAGCGACAGTGTCGGTTGCGGAAAGCGTCAGACCGGTGGTGTCTTGAGTATCGGTAACGGTGGTGTCAGCAGTTTTGCCATCGATGGCGAGTTTTTCGTAGTTACCGCCCTGTGCGTCATCGATCTTGACGCTCAAGTTGTCGCCGCCAGCGAGCGTGTCGTTCGGTGCAACGAAGTTCACCGAAGCAGAGCTTGCGCCCACTGGGATGGTGATGGTTTGACCGTTGCTCAGCGTAACGACCAGAGGCGCGTCAGTGACTGGAGCGTTGACCGAAGCGGTGTAAACGACAGTGCCACCTTCAGCCACCGTCGAAGTCGCCGTAAGCGAAACGGTGCTGGTGTCGATGGTGTCGGTAACGTCAGTGACAGCCGGGGTAGTGCTTGGAACGAGGTTCTCGAAGTTGCCACCCGTTGCCTTGTCGATGCTGACTTCGACCTTGCCGGCGTCTTTGTAGACGTCGTCTTTAGGCGCATCCACAGTGACGGTACCGGTGGTTGCACCGGCGGCGATGTTGATGACCGCACCGTTGCTCAACGTCACGGTTACTGGGGTGCCGGCGGCGTTGGTCAGAGTAGCGGTGTAAACGATCGAGCCGCCCTCAGCCACAGTATCGGTTGCGGAAAGCGTCAGGCCGGTGGTGTCCTGGGTGTCGGTAACGGTGGTGTCAGCAGTTTTACCGTCGATGGCGAGTTTTTCGTAGTTGCCGCCCTGGGCGTCGTCAATCTTGACGCTCAAGTTGTCGCCGCCAGCGAGGGCATCGTTCGGTGCAACGAAGTTCACCGACGCAGAGCTTGCACCGACCGGAATGGTGATGGTTTGACCGTTGCTCAGCGTGACGACCAGCGGCGCTTCAGTGACCGGGGCGTTGACCGAAGCGGTGTAAACGACAGTGCCGCCTTCAGCGACGGTCGAAGTGGCGGTCAGGCTGACGGTCGACGTATCGATAGTATCGGTAACGTCAGTGACCGCTGGAGTAGTGCTCGGCACGAGATTTTCGAAGTTACCGCCCGTGGCTTTGTCGATGCTGACTTCGACCTTGCCGGCGTCTTTGTAGACGTCGTCTTTCGGCGCGTCGACGGTCACAGTGCCGGTGGTTGCACCTGCCGCGATGTTGATCACGGCGCCGTTGCTCAACGTGACGGTCACTGGGGTGCCGGCTGCATTAGTCAGGGTCGCGGTGTAAACGATCGAGCCACCTTCGGCAACGGTGCCCGTAGCGCTCAGGCTAAGACCGGTGGTGTCCTGTACGTCAGTCACCGAGGTTTCAGCTGGCGTTTTATCTGCAACCAGATTTTCGTAGTTGCCGCCCTGAGCGTCGTCAATTTTGACGCTCAAGTTGTCGCCGCCGGCGAGGGCATCGTTTGGCGCAACGAAGTTTACCGACGCGGAGCTTGCGCCCACGGGAATAGTGATGGTCTGGCCGTTGCTCAGTGTTACAACCAGCGGAGCATCAGTCACCGGGGCATTAACCGAAGCGGTGTAAACGACGGTGCCGCCTTCGGCCACCGTCGACGTCGCCGTGAGCGAGACAGTGCTGGTGTCGATGGTGTCGGTGACATCAGTCACTGCTGGGGCAGTGTTCGGAACCAGGTTTTCGAAGTTACCGCCAACGGCTTTATCGATGCTGACTTCGACCTTGCCGGCGTCCTTGTAGACGTCGTCTTTTGGCGCGTCCACAGCCACGGAACCAGTGATTGCACCGGCCGCGATGTTGATCACGGCGCCGTTGCTCAGCGTCACGGTGACTGGGGTACCGGCAGGGTTGGTCAGTGTCGCTGTGTAGAGGATCTGACCGCCCTCTGCCACTTCGGTGGATGCCGACAGACTCAGATCGGTAGTGTCCGTCGAATCGGTGATCGTAGTGACTGCTGGCGTGGTGCTCGGTACCAGGTTCTCGAAGTTGCCGCCGGTGGCCCCGGTAATGGTGGTGCTGACGGTGCTGCCATTGTTGTAGACGTCGTTAGCCGGGGTGTCGACGGTGACGGTGCCGGCGGTCTGGCCCGCCGCGATGGTGATGACCGAGCCATTGCTCAAGGTCACGGTCACCGGCGTTTGAGCGGCATTGGTCAGGGTGGCGGTGTAGGTGATCTGGCCGCCTTCGGTGATGGTGTTGTTGGCGGACAGGGTCAGGCCGGTGGTATCGGCCGAATCGGTAATCGTCGTGACCGCTGGCGTGGTGCTCGGTACCAGGTTTTCGAAGTTGCCGCCGGTGGCACCGGTAATGGTGGTGCTGACGGTGCTGCCGTTGTTGTAGACGTCGTTAGCCGGGGTGTCGACGGTGACGGTGCCGGCGGTCTGGCCCGCCGCGATGGTGATGACCGAGCCATTGCTCAAGGTCACGGTCACCGGCGTTTGAGCGGCATTGGTCAGGGTGGCGGTGTAGGTGATCTGGCCGCCTTCGGTGATGGTGTTGTTGGCGGACAGGGTCAGGCCAGTGGTATCAGCCGAATCGGTAATCGTCGTGACTGCTGGCGTGGTGCTTGGCACCAGGTTCTCGAAGTTGCCGCCGGTGGCACCGGTAATGGTGGTGCTGACGGTGCTGCCGTTGTTGTAGACGTCGTTAGCCGGGGTATCGACGGTGACGGTGCCGGCGGTCTGGCCCGCAGCGATGGTGATGACCGAGCCATTGCTCAAGGTCACAGTCACCGGGGTTTGAGCGGCGTTGGTCAAGGTGGCGGTGTAGGTGATCTGACCGCCTTCGGTGATGGTGTTGCTGGCAGACAGGGTCAGGCCAGTGGTATCAGCCGAATCGGTAATCGTCGTGACTGCTGGCGTGGTGCTTGGCACCAGGTTCTCGAAGTTGCCGCCGGTGGCACCGGTAATGGTGGTGCTGACGGTGCTGCCGTTGTTGTAGACGTCGTTGGCCGGGGTGTCGACGGTGACGGTGCCGGCGGTTTGGCCCGCAGCGATGGTGATGACCGAGCCATTGCTCAAGGTCACAGTCACCGGGGTTTGAGCGGCGTTGGTCAAGGTGGCGGTGTAGGTGATCTGACCGCCTTCGGTGATGGTGTTACTGGCGGACAGGGTCAGGCCGGTGGTATCAGCCGAATCAGTGATCGTAGTGACCGCTGGCGTGGTGCTCGGTACCAGGTTCTCGAAGTTGCCGCCGGTGGCACCGGTAATGGTGGTGCTGACGGTGCTGCCGTTGTTGTAGACGTCGTTGGCCGGGGTATCGACGGTGACGGTGCCGGCGGTCTGGCCCGCAGCGATGGTGATGACCGAGCCATTGCTCAGGGTCACGGTCACCGGCGTTTGAGCGGCGTTGGTCAGTGTGGCGGTGTAAGTGATCTGACCGCCTTCGGTGATGGTGTTGCTGGCGGAGAGGGTCAGGCCAGTGGTATCAGCCGAATCGGTAATCGTAGTGACTGCTGGCGTGGTACTTGGCACCAGGTTTTCGAAATTGCCACCGGTGGCACCGGTAATAGTGGTGCTGACAGTGCTGCCATTGTTGTAGACGTCGTTAGCCGGCGTATCGACGGTGACGGTACCGGCGGTCTGGCCGGCCGCGATGGTGATGACCGAGCCATTGCTCAAGGTCACGGTCACCGGGGCTTGAGCCGGATTGGTCAGGGTGGCGGTGTAAGTGATCTGGCCGCCTTCGGTGATGGTGTTGCTGGCAGACAGGGTCAGGCCAGTGGTATCAGCCGAATCGGTAATCGTCGTGACTGCTGGCGTGGTGCTTGGCACCAGGTTCTCGAAGTTGCCGCCGGTGGCACCGGTAATGGTGGTGCTGACGGTGCTGCCATTGTTGTAGACGTCGTTGGCCGGGGTATCGACGGTGACGGTGCCGGCGGTCTGGCCCGCAGCGATGGTGATGACCGAGCCATTGCTCAGGGTCACGGTCACTGGAGTTTGAGCCGGGTTGGTCAGTGTGGCGGTGTAGGTGATCTGGCCGCCTTCAGTCACCGTGTTGCCTGCGGTCAGGGTGACGTTAGTGGTGTCGATGGTGTCGGTGATCTGGGTCACGGCTGGCGTGGTAGGCAGGGTCACGGCGATGCCGGTACCGCCCGTGGTGCCAGTAACGGTCACGCTGATTTGGGTGGGGTCGTTGTAGACCGTGTCGTTCGGGGCCAGCGGAACGTTGACGGTGCCGGTTGTCTGGCCCGCTGGAATCACGATCACGGAGCCGTTGGACAGTGTCACGGTCAGGGCGGTCTGTGGCGCCTGGGTCACGGTTGCGGTGTAGACCAACACACCACCAGCCTCTGTCAGGGTCGGCGTGGCGCTCAGGGTCATCGTCGCGTTGACCACCGCGTTGGCGGTGGTATTGGCATTGGCGTTGGTATCCAGGCCAGTGAGGTCGGTGGTGGTGGCGGCGGCCGTGCTCAGGCCTTCCGTTGGAAAACCGACGGTAGGGTCGACGCTGCCAGCGGTGGCGTCCAGCGCCACGAAGGTGTGACCGCCACCGGCGGCACCGCCCGTCCCCGCGGCGGTGGCGCCGGCAGCGGTGGCTTCCAGGGCTGTCGTCGGGTCGGCACCGGCGGCGATGGCCTGCTGCAGTTCTTCTACCGACGGCGCGGCCTGGGCAGTGGCGGCGGCGAGATCGGTGGAAGAGTCGGGTGCATTGGCGCTCCACTGGGTGTCGCGGCCCAGGTCGAGCGTGCGGCCGTCGGCCAATTCCAACGTGACGGCGCCCGCAGGGCCGGTGTCCAACTGGTCGCCCGTGTACAGGCGATCACCTTCAATGAGTACACGCCGAATGCCCTCGGGGGATACGACGAAAACCTGACCAACAATGCTTTTGACAACGGCAATAACACTGCTCATTGAAGACTTCTCCGGGTGCCACGCTCAGTAGACTTCCATGGACCCGACAGCCTGTAAGGCAGCAGCGGTCTGGACGTTCTTGTTTCGCAAATAGGGGTTGTTTTGACGCTCTACTATGTCAATATTTTGGCTGGTTTTTTCGAGCTTTTTGTTTATGCCAAACTATTGACCTTATGCCGGCCATCCTAAACAATCGCTTCGGTAATGTCACATTGATATTTAAGCGGCGACCTGTTAATTCGGTGCACGATTCGTTTCCTGTTTCGAACTTTCCGACATACGGTCATTCCGGTTGCCATCATCCGATGCAGCGCCACGTTTCGCTGTGATCCACGACAAGAGTTTCAGGAAAAATCCCACCATGCGTTCGCCTCTGTTCAAGGCTTTACCCTTCGCCCTCGCCGCCAGTTTCGTACAAGCACAAACCTTGCCGCAGGCCATGCAACAGGCGCTGGATGTTCATCCTGAAATTCAGGCTGGCGTTAACAGTCGTCTTGCGGCGGACTATCAACTCAAGGCGGCCAAGGGCGGCTACCTGCCTAGAGTGGACCTTGCAGCCGGGTACGGTCGCGAAGGCACCGACAGCGTCACCACCCGCTCGGGCAGCAACAATCACTGGGAAACCCTGAACCGTAGCGAGTCGAGCCTGCGCCTGACGCAAATGGTTTTTGACGGTTTTGCGACGTCCAGCGAAGTGGGGCGTCAACAAGCCACCGTCAACGCCCGCGCGTATTCGCTGCTGGACACCTCCGAGCGCACCGGCCTGACCGTCGCCCAGGTGTACCTGGACGTGCTGACCCGCCGCGAATTCGTGCGCCTGGCCGAGGAAAACCTCAAGAGCCATGAGCGCATCTTCGACCAGATCAAGCTGCGCACCAGCCGTGGCGTAGGCAGTGGCGCCGACCTCGACCAGGCGGAAGCGCGCATGGCCCAGGCGCGCAACAACCTGATCACCGAGCAGACCAACCTGGCCGATGCCGAGACCAACTACCTCAGCGCCGTGGGCCAACTGCCCGACCAACTGGAACGCCCCGCCGATTTTATGGCGCTGCTGCCGGCCAACCTCAACGAAGCCCGCAATCAGATGTTGGAAAACAGCCCGGTGCTGCGTTCGGCCGAGGCGGACATCGTTGCCACCGAGAAGCAGTACGAAGCCGCCAAGTCGAGCTTCTACCCTCGCTTCGATGCAGAGCTGGGCCGCACCGCCGACAACGACCTGGACGGCCAGAACGGCCACAACAATGAATGGCAGGCCATGCTGCGCATGCGCTTCAACCTGTATGCCGGCGGCAGCAACAAGGCTGACCTGGAATCCAAGTCGTACCTGTCCAACCAGGCCCTGGACATCCGCAACAACGCCCTGCGCCAGCTCAACGAAGAGTTGGGCCTGGCCTGGAACGCCATGAACAACGCCAATGCCCAGGTGCCGATCGCCCAGCAGTACGTGGACCGCAGCACCAGCGTGCGCACGGCCTATCAGAAGCAGTTCAGCCTCGGTGAGCGGACCCTGCTCGACTTGCTCGACAGCGAAAACGAGCTGTTCACCGCCTCCCGGCGCCTGGTGGAAATCAAGAACGTGCAGCTGTTCACCCAGTACCGGATCAAGGCGACCATGGGCCAGTTGCTCAAAAGTCAGGGGGTCGTCGCGCCGTTGGCATCGGTTGTGCAGAACGACGTGAAACCCAAGGTCCAGTTGCCTGGGATGAATTAAGCTCCCCATCCGTTTTAACCAGCAAGAGTGCCGAGCGTGGAATCAGAAGTCAGTCGAGTCGAACTCAGCCATGATCCGCGCACGCTGCACGATGACCCGTTGCTGGACGGTCTGCTGGCGCTTTGCATGCTCCACCAGAAGCCGGCCAGCGCGGCGATGCTCACCACCGGCTTGCCGTTGCCCAAGCAGCGGTTGAGCGTCGAATTATTGTCGCGCGCGGCGGCCCGTGCCGGTCTGCAAGGGCGGGTGCTGCAACGCAAGCTCGACCAGATTCCGACCATTGCCATGCCGGCCCTGTTGTTGCTCAAGGACGGTCGAAGTGCCGTGCTGCTGGGCTGGGTCGGTGATGACCAGGCGCGCTTGCTGCTCAGCGAAAGCGATGGCGGCGAAGTGACCATCAGCCGCGAACTGCTGGCGGACGACTACAGCGGCAAGGTCTTCTTCGCGCAGCCGCAACATAAATTTGACGTGAACCACGGCACGCTGATCCCTCGGGCGCGTTCCTGGTTTCGCGACACCCTCAAGCGATCCCGCTGGCTGTACGCCGATGCTATCGCCGCCAGCCTGCTGATCAACATCATTGCCATGGCCGCGCCGCTGTTCGTGATGAACGTCTACGACCGCGTCGTGCCGAACCAGGCCGAATCGACCCTGTGGGTACTGGCCGTGGGTATCACCGGCGCCTATCTGTTCGACCTGATCCTCAAGATGCTGCGCAGTTTGTGCCTGGACCTGGCCGGCAAGAAAACCGACCTGATCATCTCGGCCACGCTGTTCGAGCGTATCGTCGGCATGGCCATGAAATTTCGTCCGGCGCGCGTCGGCAGCTTTGCCCAGAACATCCATGAGTTCCAGAGCCTGCGGGACTTCCTGGCGTCGCTGACGCTGACCAGCGTGATCGATTTGCCGTTCACGCTGCTGATCTTCCTGGTGATCGCGATCCTCGGCGGGCACCTGGTGTGGATTCCGGTCCTGGCGTTCCCGATTGCCCTGTTGATCGGCTACGCGTTGCAGAAGCCGCTGGTGGCGACCATGGAGCGGACCATGGCCCTGGGCGCCGAGCGTCAGTCTAGCCTGATCGAAACCCTGGCCGGCCTGGACGCCGTGAAGGTCAACAACGCCGAGAGCGAGCGCCAGTACCAGTGGGAACAGACCATCGGAACCCTGAGCCGCCTCGAACTGCGGGTGAAGATGCTGTCCGGCCTGGCGATGAACATCACCTTGCTGATCCAGCAACTGGCCGGTGTGATCATGATCATCTTCGGCGTCTACCAGATCATCGCCGGCAATCTGAGCATGGGCGGCCTGATCGCCTGCTACATGCTCAGCGGCCGCGCCCTCAGCCCGCTGGCGTCGTTGTCGGGCCTGCTGACCCGCTACCAGCAGGCGCGGGTCACCATGACCTCGGTCGACCAGATGATGGAGCTGCCCCAGGAGCGCAATTTCGAAGAGCGGCCGCTGAGCCGCAAGGTCCTGCAGGGCGCCATCGAATGCCGCCAACTGGACTTCACCTACCCGAACCAGCAGAACCCGGCGCTGAAGAACATCAACCTGGTGATCAAGCCGGGCGAGAAGATCGGCATCATCGGCCGCAGCGGCTCGGGCAAGAGCTCCCTGGCGAAGTTGCTGGTGGGCCTGTACCAGCCCGATGCCGGCGCGTTGCTGGTGGACGGCGTGGACATCCGCCAGATCGACGTCAGTGAACTGCGCTACAACGTCGGCTACGTACCCCAGGACATCCAGTTGCTGGCCGGCACCCTGCGCGACAACATGACCTCCGGCGCCCGCTACGTGGAAGACGAGCTGGTGCTGCAGGCCGCCGAGCTGGCGGGCGTGCACGAGTTCGCGCGCCTGCATCCGCAAGGCTACGAGCTGCAAGTGGGTGAGCGCGGGCAGAACCTGTCCGGCGGCCAGCGCCAGAACGTTGCCCTGGCTCGGGCGCTGCTGCTCAACCCGCCCATCCTGCTGTTGGACGAACCCACCAGTGCCATGGACAACACCGGTGAAGAACGCCTCAAGCAGCGCCTGTCCGCCGTGGTGGAAAACAAGACGGTGCTGCTGGTCACGCACCGGGCATCGCTGCTGTCGCTGGTGGATCGCCTGCTGGTGATCGATCGCGGGCAGATCCTGGCCGACGGCCCGAAAGCGGTCGTGATGGAAGCGTTGAAGAAGGGGCAGATCAGTGTTGCTTAAATCGGGTTTCAAGGAATCTGTCGGTCGTTACTTCAAAGGCTCGGCCTCGTTGCAGGGCCAGCCTCTGCCGGAGGTCAACAAGGCCCTGATCGAAGACGCCCCGCGGGTGGTGCGCCTGACGATCTGGGGGATCATCGGCTTCTTCGTGTTCCTGATGGTGTGGGCCAACTTCGCCGTGCTCGACGAGGTGACCAAGGGCGATGGCAAGGCGATTCCGTCGTCCAAGATCCAGAAAATCCAGAACCTGGAGGGCGGTATCGTCGCCGAGCTGTTCGTCAAGGAGGGGCAGATCGTCGAGGCCGGCGCGCCGTTGATTCGCCTGGATGACACACGGTTTGTCTCCAACGTCGGGGAAACCGAGGCCGATCGCTTGTCCATGCTGCTGCGGGTCGAGCGCTTGAGCGCCGAAGTCGAAGACCGACCGCTGAATTTCCCGGCCGATGTGCTCAAGGCCGTGCCCGGCCAAGCCGCCAGCGAGGAGTCGCTGTACATCAGCCGGCGCCAGCAGTTGCACGACGAGATCGGCGGCTTGCAGGAACAGCTGGTCCAGCGCCAACAGGAGCTGCGCGAGTTCGTGTCCAAGCAGGCCCAGTACCGCTCCGGCCTGGCGCTGCAACGCCAGGAAATCAACATGTCCGAGCCGCTGGTGGCCCAGGGCGCTGTCTCTCCGGTGGAAGTGCTGCGGCTCAAGCGTGCGGAAGTCGAAACCCGTGGGCAACTGGACGCGACGACGCTGGCGATCCCTCGCGCCGAATCGGCGATCAAGGAAGTGCAGCGCAAGATCGACGAGACCCGCGGCAAATTCCGCAGTGAGGCCCTGACCCAGCTCAACGAGGCGCGCACCGACCTGAACAAGGCCCAGGCCACCGGCAAGGCACTGGAGGACCGGGTCAGTCGGACCCTGGTCACCTCGCCTGTGCGGGGCATCGTCAACAAGATGCTGGTGAACACCATCGGTGGGGTGATCCAGCCCGGCAGCGACCTGGTGGAAATCGTGCCGCTGGACGACACCATCCTGGTGGAAGCGAAAATCCGCCCCCAGGACATCGCCTTCCTGCACCCCGGCCAGGACGCCACGGTGAAATTCACCGCCTACGACTACACCATCTACGGTGGGCTGAAAGCCAAGCTGGAACAGATCGGTGCCGACACCATCACCGATGAAGACAAGAAAACCACCTACTACATCATCAAGCTGCGCACCGAGCGCAGCCACCTGGGCACCGATGAAAAGCCCCTGCTGATCATCCCCGGCATGGTGGCCTCGGTGGATATCATCACCGGCAAGAAAACCGTGCTCAGCTACCTGCTCAAGCCCATCATCAAGGCCCGGGCCGAGGCGTTGCACGAGCGATAGGCGCCCTGACCCTAGCGACTTGAGGCTTGAGGCTTGAGGCTTGAGGCTTGAGGCTTGAGGCTTGAGGCTTGAGAGCTGAGAGCTGAGAGCTGAGAGCTGAGAGCTGAGAGCTGAGAGCTGAGAGCTTGAGGCCCTTGTGGCGAGGGAGCTTGCTCCCGCTTGAGTGCGAAGCGCTCATCGCTGTTCAGGGCCGCTGCGCGCCCCAGCGGGAGCAAGCTCCCTCGCCACGGCTTGCACACTGACGTCCTGTGGAAAGGGGGCCTCCCGCCCCACCAGACCCCTGCCAAAACTCCATATCGTTATTCGTTAACGGTATTTAAATTTCAATTCTTATAGCTATAAAGTCACTCCCCTGCGTACCTGCCGACCAATCGGCACGCCGCACGACACGAACCGACACGGCAACGCCGTGAGTTTTGATCGACGCGCGCCATTGAAGCGCGCTGTGCGTGGGAGTGATGTATGCCAGCCGTTTCCTATTCTCCGGATCACCTTGCTTCAAGTGCCGCCGACATCGCGCCGCAGGCCTTCGACATCCGCCCGTTCGGCGACAGCGTCGGTGCCGAAATCGTCGGCCTGGACCTGTCCCGGCCGCTCAACGACCGCGACTTTGCCCGCATCCATCGCGCCCACCTGGATCACCACGTGGTGGTGTTTCGCGACCAGCACATCACCCCCGAACAACACATCGCCTTCAGCCGTCGCTTTGGCGTGCTGCAGATCCATGTGCTCAAGCAGTTTTTACTGGCCGGGCACCCGGAAATCCTGATCGTCTCCAACATCATCGAAAACGGCCAATCCATCGGCCTCGGCGATGCCGGCAAGTTCTGGCATTCCGACCTCTCCTATAAAGAACTGCCCAGCCTGGGCTCGATGCTGCATGCCCAGGAATTGCCGAGCGAGGGTGGCGACACATTGTTCGCCGACATGCACAAAGCCTGGGAGGGCTTGCCCGAGGCCTTGCGCAAGGTCGTGGAAGGCCGTTCGGCGGCGCACTCCTACACGGCGCGCTATAGCGAGAACAAATTCGAAGGCAACTGGCGCCCGACTCTCACCCCGGAGCAACTGGCCCAGGTCACCGAAGTGGTGCACCCCATCGTACGCACCCACCCGGAAACCGGGCGCAAGGCACTGTTCGTCAGCGAGGGCTTCACCACCCGCATCGTCGGCCTGCCGGAGGATGAAAGCGCCGCGCTGCTGGCCGAACTGTATGCCCACAGCGTGCGGCCCCAGAACATCTATCGCCACCAATGGCAGCCCCATGACCTGGTGTTCTGGGACAACCGCTCGCTGATCCACCTGGCTGCCGGTTGCCCGAGTCACCTGCGTCGCAAGTTGTACCGCACCACCATCCAGGGCGATGCCCCTTTCTGATCGGCCGCGCCTCGCGCAAACAGCCCGGAGAATCACCATGTCCAAACGCATTGCCTTTGCACCGCTGGCCGCCGCCATCGGCCTGGGTTTCAGCCTGCTGGCCGGCAGCCTGGTGGCGCCCGCCAGCGCCCAGGCCGAGGGCGAGATTCGCATCGCCGAGCAATTCGGCATCGTTTACCTGCTGCTGAACGTGGTCCGCGATCAGCAGTTGATCGAGAAGTACGGCAAGCAGGAAGGCCTCGACATCAAGGTCGATTGGACCCAGTTGTCCGGCGGCGCGGCGGTCAACGACGCGTTGCTGTCGGGCTCCATCGACATCGCCGGGGCTGGCGTCGGGCCGCTGCTGACGATCTGGGACCGCACGCGCGGCAAGCAGAACGTCAAGGCCGTGGCTTCGCTGGGCAACTTTCCCTATTACCTGTTGAGCAACAACCCCAAGGTCAAGACCATCGCCGACTTCACCGAGCACGACCGCATCGCGGTGCCGGCGGTGGGGGTGTCGGTGCAGTCGCGCTTCCTGCAATACGCCGCCGCCAAGCAATGGGGCGACAAGGAGTTCAATCGCCTCGACAAGTACACCCTGGCCGTGCCGCACCCGGACGCCACGGCGGCGCTGATTGCCGGCGGGACGGAACTGACCGGGCACTTCTCCAACCCGCCGTTCCAGGACCAGGCCCTGCAGAACCCCAACGTTCACGTGGTGCTCAATTCCTATGATGTGCTCGGGCCGAACTCGCCCACCGTGCTGTTCGCCACGGAAAAATTCCGCGATGAAAACCCCAAGACCTACAAGGCGTTTATCCAGGCCCTGACGGAAGCGGCGGCGTTCGCCCAGAAGGATAAAGAGGGGGCGGCGGATACGTATCTGCGCGTCACCCAGGCCAAGATCGACCGGGCCACGTTGCTGAAGATCATCGAGAATCCGCAGATCGAATTCACCGTCACGCCGAAGAACACCTACCCGCTGGCGGAGTTCCTCTACCGTGTCGGCGCGATCAAGCACAAGCCGGCGTCGTGGGAAGACTACTTCTTCCAGGACGCCCAGCCGTTGCAAGGGAGTTGATGGTCATGAACGCCCCCCTGCAAGGCCACGCGGCCAGCAACCCCAGTCGCACCGACGCGGCATTGCTCTCGGTGAACAGCGTCAGCCTCGAATACCGCACGCCGCAACGGGTGGTGCGGGCGACGCACCAGGTGAGTTTCGAGGTCGATCCGGCGGACCGGTTTGTCCTGCTCGGCCCGTCCGGTTGCGGCAAGTCCACGCTGCTCAAGGCCGTCGGCGGCTTCATCGCGCCTTGCGAGGGCGAGATTCGCTTGCAGGGCCAGCGCGTCAGTGCTCCGGGGCCGGATCGAATTGTGGTGTTTCAGGAGTTCGACCAGTTGCCGCCGTGGAAAACCGTCAAGCAGAACGTGATGTTCGCGTTGCTGGCGTCCCACACCCTCAAGCGCCGCGAGGCCGAGGAGCGAGCGTTGCACTATCTGGACAAGGTCGGGCTGGCGGCATTCGCCGATGCCTACCCACATACGTTGTCCGGGGGCATGAAAGCCCGGGTCGCCATTGCCCGGGCATTGGCGATGCAACCGAAAATCCTGCTGATGGACGAGCCCTTCGCCGCCCTCGATGCCCTGACCCGACGCAAGATGCAGGAAGAATTGCTGCTGCTCTGGGAAGAGGTGCGTTTCACCCTGCTGTTCGTTACCCATTCGATCGAGGAAGCGCTGGTGGTGGGCAACCGGATCCTGTTGTTGTCGCCCCATCCGGGCCGCGTACGGGCAGAAATCCACAGCCATCAGTACGACCTGCACAGCCTCGGGGGTGGGGCGTTCCAGCACACGGCGCGGCGGATCCACTCGCTGTTGTTCGAACCGGGCCAGTCGCCGCAGACCGAGCGTGAGCTGGATTTCGCCGACATTCGCATCGCGTACTGAGGGAAGCGTCCATGAACCATCTATCGCCTGTGCGCGAAGAATACGAAGTCGACCTGCAACCCTTGACCCACATCCCGCTGGAGCGGGCCTTGCCGTTGAGGCAGCGCCTCTGGCAGCAGGGGTGGTTGCGCAAAAGCCTGATTTTGCTGTTGCTGGCGGTGCTCTGGGAAAGCGTGGCCCGCTACCAGAACAACGACCTGCTGCTGCCGGGGTTCCTGCAAACCGCCAGCGCGCTGTACGGGGGCCTGGTCAGCGGCGAGCTGCTGGGCAAGGTCTGGATTTCCCTGGTGGTGCTGCTCAAGGGCTATCTACTGGGCATTGTCCTGGCGTTCGGCCTGACCACCCTGGCGGTGTCGACTCAATTGGGCCGCGACCTGCTCAGTACGTTGACGTCGATGTTCAACCCGCTGCCGGCCATTGCCTTGTTGCCGTTGGCGTTGCTGTGGTTTGGCCTGGGGCAGAACAGCCTGATTTTCGTCCTGGTGCACTCGGTGCTGTGGGCGTTGGCGGTGAACATGTACGCAGGCTTTCTCGGGGTGTCCGACACCTTGCGCATGGCCGGGCGCAACTATGGGCTCAAGGGTTTGCGCTTCGTGCTGTTCATCCTGATTCCGGCGGCGCTGCCGTCGATTCTCGCCGGGCTGAAGATTGGTTGGGCCTTTGCCTGGCGCACGCTGATTGCCGCCGAACTGGTGTTCGGCGCCACCAGCGGCAAGGGCGGTCTGGGCTGGTACATCTTCCAGAACCGCAACGAGCTGTACACCGACAAGGTCTTCGCCGGGCTGGCGGTGGTGATCCTGATTGGCTTGCTGGTGGAAAACCTGGTCTTCGACAGCTTGGAACGGGTGACGGTCAAGCGTTGGGGGATGCAGCGTTGAGCGGTGCTGGCGAGCTGTTCGGATAAGCATTCCGGGCTTGGGCGACCGCCTTCGCACAGGTTTATTTATCGGCCGCACCCCGTCGGCCGGGTAAAGCCGCGGCCTTTTCCTTTAGACTTGCAGCCCTCAAGCACGCCTTCGGGACACGGAATGCCAAGCCCTCGCCACACCCTTCGCAAAGCCCTGATCGCCTGGCTGTATGCCTTGGCGCTGTTGCATCTGCTCGCCGGTTTCATGCTGAGTTGGGCCGGGCATTCGGGCGTGTTCGATGACTATTTGCTCACCCTCGAACAAGCGTTCTGGGCCTCTGACGCGGCGCCTGCGGCGGCCAGGGCGCAGCAGGTCTGGTGGCTGGCGTTGTTCGGCGCAACGTTGCAGAGCTATGCCCTGTACATGCTCGCCCTGGTGCACATCGGCCATCGAATGAAACGCGCCGCGCCCTGGGGCTGGATCATCGCCGGCATCCTGCTCTGGGCGCCCCAGGACATGTTGATCTCCGCCCAGGCGCGGATGTGGTCGCACCTGTGGCTCGATGGCGTGGCATTGCTTCTGCTGCTGCCGCCGTTGCTCTGGCTCTATCGCCACGACGGCAACGGCTGTGCAGCCCGGGAGGCCCGCCATGGTTGATCTGGCATCGGCAGGCAAACCGTTGATGTACCTGCTGGCGGGCAACGGCAGCGCCGCCGATTGGTGGGATGACGTGCTCCCGTATTTTGCGCACTACCAGGTGGTGCCGCTGGAGTTGCCCGGTTTCGGTGACAACCCACAGGCGCCCTGCGAAGACCTGGCCGCCTACGCCGAGGCTTTGTTGGCGATGACGGCCAGGGGCAGCGCGATCACCGCGGTCGGGGTGAATGCGTTGTTGGTGCTGCACGCCTTGCAACGTCAGCCCGGGCACTTCCAGCGCAGCGTATTGCTGGCGCCGGTGGGGGCGTTCCTGTGGCAACGGCGCCTGCCGGCACTGATGTCGCCATTGCCGGTGCGCAAAACCATCCATTGGTTGCTGGCGAACAAACCGACGCTGTTTGCACGCAAATTCTCCAACCGGCCCTGGACGCCTGCGCAATACCTACGCATGGGCGCTGGCTACGCCCGCTGCCGTGCCTTCGTGCCGCACTGGGACCTGGTGCGGGCGGACACCGCGTTGCCGCTGCTGGAATGGATCACCGACCCGGTCGAGTTGGTCTGGGGCGACCAGGACAACATGCTGGGTGTCGAGCAGGCGGCGGCCTGGTCGGCGATTCTCGCCCGCGCCGACCTGACCATCAGCCTGAAGCCAGGCTGGGGCCATTACCCCTGGATCGACGCGCCGGCCGATTTCGCCGCCTGGCTGGAGTCGGGCGCGCGTGGGTTTGTCGCGCACACCAAGGGCGGGCGTTTGCGCCTGGCTGCGTTGGCCGGGCAAGCGGTGCCGCCGGCGCTGACCCTCAATGAGTGCCACGACCCGCGCCTGCCGGCGTTTCTGGCCAGCCAAGCGCACGCCACGTGGGCGGTCCGCTCGTCCAGTTATGGCGAGGATCAAGCCGATGCGGCGAACGCCGGCCTGAGCAGTACGTTCCTGCGCGAGCCGGCGAGCCAGGTGCCGGGGCGCATCGCTGAGTTGACGGCGATGGGCGTCGAGGAAGTGGTGGTGCAACGCTTCATCACGCCGCAGCTGTCCGGAATCGCTTTCGTGCGTCACCTGGCGGTCGAGCTGGAGTGGGTCGAGGGGCACCTCGAGTCGTTGGCCGATGGCCACGCAAGCCCCCGGCGCGCGGTCATTTCCCGCCTGGGAGCGGCCTGGAACTGCGGTGCGTTCGAACCCACTCACGGTCTGGACGCGGACCAGTTGTGGCGCTTCCTGCAAGGTGTGCTGCGGGTTTTCCATTACGTGCCCGGTGACATCGAATGGGCCTGGGACGGCCAGCAACTCTGGCTGTTGCAGTACCGCCCGATCAGTGATTACGGCTGGCGTCGGCACCTGACCGCGGCCAACATCGCCGAAATTCTGCCGCCCCAACCCAGTGTGTTGGTGGAGTATGCCCAGCGCCGTGCGGCGGCGAGCATCCCGGCGATCATGGCGCGCTGGGATGCACGGGTGTTGCAAGACAACGAGCCTTTCACGGCCGTGTTTGGCGGCGCGTCGTACATCAACAACGACTTGTTTCTCGCCCGGCTCGCCGACTGGGGCATCCGCTCCAGCAGCTACGCGGGGGAGGTCGGCGGGGCGACCCCGCGGTTGTCCTGGCGACCGTTGCGCCTGGTCCGATCAGTGCCGTTGTTCCTGCGCATGCAGCACATGGCCCGTGGGCACCTGTTGACGCTCGAAGCCGGTTTGCGCCGTTTCGATCATGAGCTTGCGCAACTGGCCGGGCAGGGCGCCGGAGGTCAGTCACTGGCCGATTGGTTCACCCGCTTCTATGTGTTCGTGGTGCAGGGCAACCTGTGCATCGCCACGGCATTGGCCAGCAGCGGTGGCGCCTGGCTCGGCCGGCCACCCACCGCCTATGACAACCTCGAATCCGCCCCGCATCGGTTGCCCTGGGAAACCGACCCGGCCACCCCGCGTCCGGCCCCGACCGAGTTGCCCTTGCAAGCCTTTCCCCATTGGTCCCTGCCCGTACGCCTGGCGCATTCGGCGGGGCTGCCGGGGTTGCGTGGCTACTATCTGCAAGTGCGCGAATGGTACCGCGACAACCTGATGCGAATGTTCTTTCGCCTGCACCACGCCATGCCGCTGGCTGACCGCGCCCATTGGTTCGCGCCGCACCCGGACATTCGCAGTCGTGACGGCAGTTTTTGGCAGGACGGTCGCGAGGGCACCGAGCAGGCAGCGGGCTTCCTGATCTACCCGGGCCAGGCACAAGGCATCCTGGGCGCGGACATCCTGCTGGAAGACACCCTGGACCCCGGTCGCCACGCGCACTATCAGCGTGCCCGGGCCGTGATCGCGCGCATGGGCGGTCGCCTGTCCCACGGTTCGACCTTGTTGCGCGAACTGCGCAAGCCTTCGGCGGTACTGCCTCAGGTGGATGCCACGTGGCTCGGGCGGGAGGTGGTATACCGCGACGGTGAGCTGACCTTGTTGGACGAGTCGCCAGCGGCCGGGGGGTGATCTGCTAGCATTGCGTCTGGATCAATGTTGATCTGTCACGAGTGCTCAGCATGCAACTCCCGGACATGAACCTGCTGGTCGCCCTCGATGCCCTGCTCGACGAGGGCAGCGTGGTCGGCGCGGCGCGACGGATGAACCTGAGCCCCGCAGCCATGAGCCGTACCTTGACGCGAATCCGCGAGGCCGTGGGTGACCCGATTCTGGTGCGCGCAGGCCGTGGACTGGTGCCGACACCCAAGGCCCAGGCCCTGCGCGAGCAGGTGCGTGACGTGGTGGAGCAGGCGGCGCTGGTCTTCCGTTCGGCCGATGCGGTGGACCTGAGCACCTTGCGGCGGCGTTTCAATGTCCGGGCCAATGACTTCTTCGTCGGCGTCTATGGCGGCAAGTTGTTCGACACCCTCGAACGCAAGGCCCCGCATTGCGAGCTGCGCTATGTCCCGGAAGGCGACGGCGATGATGAGGCGCTGCGTGAGGGGCGGATCGACCTGAGCATCAGCAACACTCGGCCAGTGATGCCGGAAGTGAAGGTGCAGAACCTGTTCTCCACCCACTTCGTCGGCCTGGTGCGCGAAGACCACCCCTTGCTCGATGGCGAGATCACCGCCGAGCGGTTCGCCGGGTTTTCCCACATCAGCACCTCCCGCCGCGGCATTGCTCGCGGCCCCATCGACACCGCGCTCAACGCGTTGGGGCTGGAGCGGCGGGTGGCGGTCATCGCGCCGAGCTTTCATGCGGCCATGTTCGCCTTGCCCGATTCGGACCTGATCCTGCCGGTGCCCAAGGAAGCGTTGCTGAGCGTCAGGCGCCTGGGGCTGCACCTGCGCTCCTTCACGCTGCCGGTCCCGTTGCCCACGCTCATGCTGACCCAGGCCTGGCACCCGCGCTACGATAACGACCCGGCCCACCGCTGGCTGCGCGAAACCCTCAAGGCCTGTTGCGACGAGACCTGGCTGGAAGCGCAGACGGGTTGATCGCCAGGCTTTGGCGTTGGTGGCAGAGGGTTTCAATTGCTGCGTTAAACGCACTTATAAACTGCCAATAAGTCACTTTTTGTCAGCACTGCTGCTTTTTAAACTGCTCCGGTATTTCTCACTGGAGTGTTAACCCCAATGACATCCCTCACAACCACGGCGCTACCGACGGCAGCGGCCGCGCCGCCGGCGTTCGGCCCGAGGATCGTCATCGGCCTGGTGGGCGTATTGCTGGCGGTGCTGGTGTCGGGGCTGAACGAGATGGTCACCAAGGTGGCCCTGGCCGATATCCGCGGGGCCATGGCCATCGGGTATGACGAAGGCACCTGGGTGGTGGCGTGCTACGCCGCGACGTCAGTGGCCGCCATGGCCTTCGCGCCCTGGTGCTCGGTGACCTTCTCGCTGCGCCGTTTCACGCTGTGGGCCATCAGCCTGTTCACCCTGCTGGGTGCGCTGTGCCCGTTTGCGCCGGACTACGAAAGCCTGCTGGTGATGCGCACCCTGCAAGGGCTGGCCGGCGGTGCATTGCCACCCATGCTGATGACCGTCGCCCTGCGCTTTTTGCCGCCGGGCGTGAAGCTCTACGGCCTGGCCGGCTACGCCTTGACCGCCACGTTCGGCCCTGGCCTGGGCACGCCCTTGGCCGGCCTGTGGACCGAGTACCTCGGCTGGCAATGGACCTTCTGGCAGATCATCGTGCCTTGCCTGATTGCCATGGCCGCGGTGGCCTATGGTTTGCCCCAGGACCCGCCGCGCCTGGAACGCCTCAAGCAGTTCAACTGGCGAGGCCTGCTACTGGGTTTTCCGGCGATCTGCATGTTGGTGATCGGCATCCTGCAGGGCAACCGGCTCGACTGGTTCGAGTCGAGCCTGATCTGCACCTTGCTCGGCGGCGGGCTGGTGTTGCTGGTGCTGTTCCTGGTCAACGAGTGGTCGCAGCCGGTGCCGTTCTTCAAGTTGCAGATGCTCGGCATCCGCAACCTGGCCTTCGCCCTGATGACCCTGGCGGGTGTGTTGGTGGTGCTGCTGGCGGTGATCATCATTCCGTCCAGCTACCTGGCCCAGGTCCAAGGCTATCGCCCGGTCCAGACCGCCCCGGTGATGCTGTTGATGGCGCTGCCGCAGTTGCTCGCACTGCCGTTGGTGGCGGCGCTGTGCAATCTGCGCTGGGTCGATTGTCGCTGGGTGTTGGGGCTGGGCCTGGGCCTGTTGGCGCTGTCCTGCCTGGGTGGTTCGCAACTGACGTCGGCTTGGATCCGTGACGATTTCTACGTCTTGCAACTGTTGCAGATCTTCGGCCAGCCCATGGCGGTGCTGCCGCTGCTGATGCTGTCGACCGGGAGTATTTCCCCCCTGGAAGGCCCGTTCGCTTCGGCGTGGTTCAACACGGTCAAGGGCATGGCGGCGGTGATCGCCACGGGCGTGTTGGACGCGTTGACCACCGCACGCCTGCATTTTCATTCGACGATGCTGGTGGACAGCCTCGGCAATTCCCCGCTGTTGGACAACGACAGCGCCGGGCTTGCCCACCGCCTGCACCAGCAGGCGGTGGTGCTGACCTCTTCCGATCTTTACCTGTGCATGGCGGGCGTCGCGCTCGCCCTGATCCTGCTTATTTTCTGGTTGCCGACGCGGATCTATCCGCCTCGTGCGCCGCGCTGAACCCTGAAGGTTTCCATCATGACTCAATTGAAAAAGCCCATAGCCCTGACCCTCGCGGCAACCCTCGTGCTCGGCGGGCTGACCTATCTGCTGGCACCGGGACTGTTCGGTAAACGCGAGCAGCAGAGCACCAACGATGCCTTTGTTTCGGCGGACTACACCCTGGTGGTGCCGCGCGTTGCCGGTTTCATCAAAGAAGTGCTGGTGGAAGACAACCAGCAAGTCAAGGCCGGGCAACTGTTGGCCTTGATCGACGACCGCGACTTGCACGCCGCCGCCCAGGCCGCCGACGCGCAGACCCTGGTTGCCCGCGCCCAGCTGGAAAACGCGCGGGCGACACTGGAGCGCCAGGCGTCGGTGATTGCCCAGGCCCAGGCCAATGTGGTCGCCGCCAAGGCGCAGATGGCTTTTGCCGAACATGAGCGCAACCGTTATCAACACCTGGCCGGCGTCGGGGCCGGTACCGTGCAGAACGCCCAACAGGCCCAGACCCGGATCGACCAGGCCACCGCGCAGTTGGCGAGTGCCACGGCGGTGTTGGCGGCCGAGCGCAAGCAGGTGGAGATTCTCACGGCCCAGCGTGACGCCGCCGAAGGTGGGTTGAAACGCGCCCAGGCGGCGTTGGAAATCGCCAGTTTTGAACTGTCTTACACCCGCGTCGTGGCGCCCCAGGACGGCATGGTCGGTGAGCGCGCGGTGCGGGTCGGCGCCTACGTGACGCCGGGCAGCAAGCTGTTGGCGGTGGTGCCGCTGGCCCAGGCCTATGTGGTGGGCAACTTCCAGGAAACCCAGCTCACCGATGTGCAGCCGGGCCAGCGGGTGAGCGTGCGGGTCGACAGCTTCGGCGGGCAAGCGTTGCTGGGCCGTGTGCAGAGCATTGCCCCGGCGACCGGCGTGACGTTCGCGGCGGTCAAGCCGGACAACGCCACCGGCAACTTCACCAAGGTGGTCCAGCGCATCCCGGTAAAGATTGTCCTGGACCCGGACCAGCCGCTGGCGCAGCGGTTGCGGGTGGGCATGTCGGTGGAAGCGAGTATCGATACCGCCCGTTCGGAGGATGATGGGCGGGAGGTGGCGCAGCGATGAAATCGAGCCCCTTAGTTGCCCTGTGGCGAGGGAGCAAGCTCCCTCGCCACAAAGGCTTGCTGGTCTGTGTGGCATCGGCGCTATGCGCCTGCACTGTCGGCCCGGACTTCCAGCGCCCCGTGGCACCCTCGCCGTCTCAATGGGCAACGCCGGCCAACGCCGCTGCCAGCCAGGTGGTCACCACGGACATGAGCGAGCGTTGGTGGGAGGTCTTCGATGACCCGGTGCTGTCGGCGCTAACCCGTCGTGCCGTGGCCGATAACCTCGACCTGAAACTTGCCGGCAGTCGCTTGCAGCAGAGTCGCGCGGCCCGCCAGGTCATCACCTCGGCGCAGTACCCCAACACCGCCGCCAGCGGCAGTTATGGCCGCAAACGCAACAGCGGTGAAGGGCTCAATGACCCGTCGGGCCACAACGGCGATTCGGCTTTCAACCTGTGGGACGCGGGCTTTTCCGCGGGGTGGGAGCTGGATGTGTGGGGCCGGGTACGGCGTGAGGCCGAAGCGGCGGATGCCAACCTGGAAGTCGCGCAGGACGACCGGCGCGGTGTGCTGTTGGCGGTACTCGCCGAAACGGCTCACGACTACCTGCAACTGCGGGGCGTGCAGAGCACCCGGGCGGTCACCGAGCAGAATCTCGACGTGGCCCGCCACAGCCTGAAGCTCACCCAATTGCGTCTGGCCGATGGAGTCGCTACGGATCTGGACGTGGCCGAAGCGGCGGCCCAGGTCGCGGCCATCGAAGCGCGGTTGCCGACGTTGCAGCAGCGCCAAGCTCAACTGATCAATGCCCTCAGCCTGTTGATGGGCCAGCCTCCGCAAGCGTTGCAGGCCGAACTCGCTGCCGACGCCCCGGTGCCCCAGGCGCCTCGCCAGGTCGCCATCGGCCTGCCCTCCCAGCTGGCTGAGCGGCGCCCGGACATCCGCCAGGCCGAGGCCCGGCTGCATGCCGCCACCGCAAGCATTGGCGTGGCCAAGGGCGATTTCTACCCGCGCATCACGTTGTCGGGCAACCTGGGCTCCCAAGCCATGCAACTCAGTGAGTTCGGTTCCTGGGGCTCCCGTGCATTCGGCATCGGCCCGCAGTTCAACCTGCCGTTGTTCGACGGTGGACGCCTGCGCGGCATGCTGCAGTTGCGCGAGGCCCAGCAACAGGAAGCGGCGGTCGCCTACCAGCAGACCGTGCTCAAGGCCTGGCATGAAATCGATGACCAACTGAGCGCCTACAACGCCAGCCAACTGCGTCGCGACAGCCTCGCCGAGGCCGTGCGCCAGAACCAGATCGCCTTGCGCACCGCGCAACAGCAATACGTGGAAGGCGTGGTGGACTTCGTCACCGTGCTCACGGTCCAGGGCGCGCTGTTGGCCACCCAGGAGCAACTGGTGGAAAGCGCCACGGGCGTGTCGTTGGCGATGGTCGGGTTGTACAAGGCGCTGGGTGGGGGATGGGAGTCGGTGTACCCGGCGGGCGCTACCAATAATCCGGCTTGATGGCCGGCGCCTTGCGCGTGGGGACCCGGTCGGGGAACTGGTGGGATTGAAGCTCGTCGCAAGTGACGACGCGGCGCATCCAGTGGGCGTGTTCTCTCAAGGAGCCTGGAGATGGACGATTCAACTCGGCACGATGGGGAAGAATGACGCCAATGGTGACTTCGGGGAAATCCTCCCGCAGGGCTCTCAAGGCGGGTGTCATATCGGTGTCGCTGGATACAAGCACCAATTGCTCCAGACGGTCATGTTGTTTCAAGGTCGTTTGCTTTGCCGCGGTTCGGTACATGCTGATTGCTATGTGGACATCCGTTTCCTTTTCCTCAAGTTTCCAGATGTCGACTTTGTCCGTCCGAGACGCTTTGGTCTTTTTATCGACAAAACGAGGGGCCTTGGCAGGTTCGAGCTGATGATGACCGTAGTGGACCCGGATGCAGGTCGTCTTCAGTGCACGGATGTAAGCGTCTTGAGCTTCTTTTGATATCCGGCCTCGGGTAGCCAGTGAGGGTTTGATCGACGACGTGAAGTAATCGACTGACGCCATTGTGCTACACGGGTTTTCGACATGCGCGATATGTGACAACAGGCTTCGCAGATCCAGCCATTTGTAAGGCGTGCCTGCGAGCAGTCCATAGAACAGGTTATAGCCATCAACAAAAAATGCCGTGCGCACAGACTCAATCCCCCAGAAACGAAAAAACCGGCCGGAGCCGGTTTTTTCACCCCAACGGCCAGAGAACTGAATCTCTGCGTACGGGGTTGAGTAGGGCCATCCTAGGTTGGGCTTTTCATGACGTCAACCCCTGTCTGGCCTCCCTCTTCTCACCGGCCGAACAGTGTTGGGCGTGTTTCTGCCCGCAGGTCAAACCATTCGTTAGCTGTTCTGTCAGCAGTTGTTTCGCGGTGGCGTCGTCTTGGGAGCCATCAAAGAAATCCATCACCGAAAACCCTTTCGAACGAATGACGGCTCCTAATCTTTTGCAGGATCCATTCCCTGCCCATGTCGGGAAAAGAGCTGAGCTTCTTATGGCTCTTTTCCAGCCTTTTTGAAACAAGAGTTTGCTCACTCTCACCGTTGCTCCCTTGACGCCCCCCACCGCTGTCGTAGACTCCGCCCATCCGTCAGGGAGTAAAACGGTCATGCGGCGTTTGAGTAGTTGGGTTGTGGGATTGACCTTTGTAGCGTGCGGCGTTCAGGCGCAAACGCCTGATGCAGGCGATCCGTTGCTTGAGAGCAACGTGGCGGCCAGTGCACCGGCTGGCAATGAGGCGCGTGGGGTGCTTCGGGCGCGGGACCAGGCGGTGCTGGCGAGTGAATTGGCCGGGCGTATTGTCGAGTTGCCATTCAGTGAGGGCGAGTCGTTCAAGAAGGGCGATACCCTGGCGCGGTTCGATTGCTCGGCCTATCAGGCCCAGCTCAATGCGGCCCAGGCGGCCAGCCGTGGGGCCAACGAAGAGTTGGCGCATAACCGGCAACTGGAGGCATTGAAGTCGGTCGGGCGTTTCGAAGTGTCGCGGGCCGAGGCCCGGGTCAGCGAGGCGCAGGCGCAGTCCCAGGTGTACCAGGTACAGGTCAAGCGTTGCAGTGTCATCGCGCCGTTCGACGGCCAGGTGGTGACGCGCAAGGTCCAGCGTTATGAAAGCGTGGCGGCCGGCGCGCCGTTGCTGGATGTGGTCGACAACCGCACCCTGGAAATCCATCTGCTGGTGCCGTCGCGCTGGATGGACCGGCTCAAGCCCGGCCAGCCGTTTACGTTTATCCCCGATGAAACCGGCAAGCCGTTGCAGGCGACGGTCAAGCGCCTGGGCGCGCGCATCGATGAGGGCAGCCAGACCTTGCTGTTGGTGGCGAGCGTGCCGGATGCCAGCGGCTTGTTGTCCGGCATGAGCGGTACGGCGCGTTTTGCGGAGCCCAAGTGAACGCGCCGATAACGGGCAGCACCGAGCAGGTGTTCGCCCGCTTTCTCGACCTTGAGCGCCAGACGCGGGCAGCCCGTACCCCGGCGCAGTTGAGCTACAGCCTGGTCAATGACGGCCAGGCGTTGTTCGGGTTTCGCCATGCCGCGCTCTTGATTGCCGGCAAGGTGCACGCGGTGACGGGCGTCAGTGCCGTGGAGCCCAACGCGCCGTTCGTGGCGTTCGTCGAGCAGGCGGTGGCCCAGTTGTTCAAGCAGGGGCTGCTGAACCAGGCCCGGGTGATCGCCGCCGACGGGGTCAGCGAATCCATCCGCGCGGATTGGCGCAGCCTGTCGGCCGGGCAGGTGTTCTGGCTGCCGTTGGTCGATCATCAGGGCCAGGTGTTCGGCGGCTTGTGGCTGGCCCGCGACTTGCCGTGGACGCCGTCTGAACAAGTGCTCTTGTCGCAACTGGGCGACACCTACAGCCATGCCTGGCTGGCCCTGCAACCGCGCAAGCCGTGGCGCCTGCGCTGGACGCGCAAGCGCCAGGTGGCGCTGGTCGCGGTGCTGTTGCTGGGCCTGCTGATCCCGGTGCGTCAATCGGTCCTGGCCCCGGCCGAAGTGGTGCCGCTGGGCGGGCAAGTGGTGGCGGCACCGTTGGACGGCGTGATCGCCGAGTTCATGGTCAAGCCCAACCAGGCCGTGAAGAATGGCGACCTGTTGCTGCGTTTCGAAAGCACCAGCCTCAAGGCCCAGGCCGATGTTGCCGAGCGGGCATTGGGGGTGGCCGAAGCGGAACTCAAGGCCAATTCCCAGCGCTCGTTTGCCGATGCAGAGTCCAGTTCCAAGGTGGACCTGCTGGCCGCCCGTGTCGAACAGAAACGGGCCGAACGCAACTATGCGATGGAGCTGCTCAAACGCAGTGAGGTACGTGCCGAGCGCGACGGTATTGCCGTGTTTGCCGATGCCGAGCGCTGGCTCGGCAAGCCGGTGCAGACCGGCGAGCGGCTGATGGAAATTGCCGATCCGAACCAGGCCGAGTTGCGCATCGAGCTGGCGGTGGGCGATGCGATTGCCTTGGAGCCCGGCGCACAAGTGGCGCTGTTTCTCGACAGCGATCCGTTGCAGCGGCACCTGGCCTGGCTCGAACGTTCGGCTTATGAAGCGCAGCCCACGGCGGGCGGCCAACTGGCCTACCGACTGGATGCGCGTTTCGACGCCACGGCGCCGCGCATCGGCCTGCGGGGAACGGCCAAGGTCTTTGGCGAGCGCGCCCCGTTGGCCTTGTACCTGTTGCGTCGGCCACTGGCCGGGCTGCGCCAGAGCGTAGGCCTGTAGCATGGACCTGCCGAGCCTGCGGCCAGACTTGCAATTGTCCCCGGCGGCTCCAGACCCCGACGGTTCTCCGCAATGGACCCTCGCCGACCCGGTGCGTGGGCGTTATTTCAAGCTGGGTGCGGCGGCGATGCGCATGTTGCGGCATTGGTCCCTGGGCGACCCGGAGCGGGTGCTGCAAGCAGCGAATCGCGAGCCGGGCCTGCCCCTCAACGGTGAGTCGCTGGAGCAGTTGCTGGGTTTTCTGCGGGGCCATGATCTGATCAGCGCGATGGACCCGCAACAGCGCGACAGCTACCTGTTCAAGACGGCGGCCCGGCGCCAGAGCCTGTGGCAGATGCTGTTGCACCAATACCTGTTTTTCCGGATTCCGCTGTGGCGCCCGGACGCCTTCCTCAATCGTGCCTGGCCCTGGCTGGCACGCTTTGGGCCCAAGCTCTTGCGTTATGGACTGCCGCTGACCCTGGGGCTGGGCATTTTCCTGGTGTCGCGCGATTGGCAGCGGTTCCTGGCGACGTTTCCGCACCTGTTCAGCCTGGGCGGGGCATTGGCGTTCGGCGCGGCGTTGTTTTTTGCCAAGCTGTGCCATGAGTTCGGCCATGCGTTCATGGCCAAGCGCGCCGGTTGTCGGGTTCAGAGCATGGGCGTGGCGTTCATGGTGCTGTTGCCGATGTTCTATACCGATGTCAGCGACGCCTGGCGGATCAATGACCGGCGGGCGCGGTTGTTGATCGGCGCCGGTGGCGTATTGGCCGAATTGCTGCTGGCGTGCATCGCCCTGCTGGCCTGGTCGCTGTTGCCCGACGGGCCGGCACGCACCGCCGCGTTCATGTTGGCCAGCGCCACCTGGATCACCACGCTGGTGATCAACTTGAATCCCTTCATGCGCTTCGACGGGTATTTCCTGCTCAGTGATTTCTGGGCGGTGGATAACCTCCAGGGGCGTGCATTCGCCCTGTGTCGCTGGCGCTTGCGCGAAGCCTTGTTCGGCTATGGCGTGGCGGCCCCGGAACCCTGGTCGCCGAAGATGCGCCGTCGCTTGCTGATCTGGGGATATGGCTCGTGGTTATGGCGGGCGGCGTTGTTTTTCGGCATTGCCCTGGCGGTCTATCACCTGTTTTTCAAGGTGCTGGGCATTTTCCTGATGATGGTGGAATTGGTCTGGTTCATTTTTATGCCCATCGTGAATGAATGGCGGCAATGGTGGAGTCGCCGTGAACAGGCCCACGGGCCGCGGGTGCTATTGAGCGGCCTGGTCTTGCTCGCGCTGGTGCTGGCGTTGCTGCTGCCCTGGCGCAGCGCCGTGGAGGTGCCGGCGATGCTCGAAGCCGGGCGCGCCAGTGCGTTGTATGCGCCGGTGGCAGCGCGGGTCAAACAGGTGAATGTGCGCGACGGCCAGACCGTGGCCCAAGGCGACGTGCTGATTGAACTGGAGTCGCCGGACATGGCTTCGCGCCTGGTCATCGTGCGTCGGGAAATCGAGATCCAGCAGTTGCAGATGCGTCGTCAGGCCGGACGCAGCGAGACCGCCGCCGATGCCGGCATCGTCGAGCAGCAGTTGGCCGAGGCGGTGGCGGAGTACCGGGGCCTGGTCGCCCAGCGCGAGCGCCTGTTGCTGCGTGCGCCTCATGCCGGCCAAGTGCGCGACCTGCTGCCGCAACTTTCGGTGGGGCGCTGGCTGTCGCCCACGCAGCCGCTGGCGCGGGTGGTGCAGACCGATTCTCGCCTGCGTGGGTACCTGACCGAGGCCGAGCTGTGGCGAGTCAGTGCCGGTGCCACGGGGCGGTTCATTGCCGACGATCCGATGCACCCGTCGATTGCCGTGCAACTGGATGAGATCGACACCAATGGCGTGGCCTGGGTCGAGCAGCAGGCGCTGACCTCCGATCATCACGGACCGATTGCGGTGCGCCGTGATTCGCAGCAGCGGGCCGAGCCCGTGCAGGCGCAATACGGCGTGCGCTTGAGCGCGGTCGAGGACGGGGCTGCGCCGCTGCAACCGCTGCGTGGCGTGGTGGTGTTGCAGGGGCATGGCGAGTCGGTGCTGGGAGCGGCTTGGCGCCGGTTGGCGGCGCTGGGCGTGAGGGAAAGCGGATTTTAAGGAGCGAACATGAATTCAGTGGCGGCGGACGGATTGGTGGTGCGGCCATCGCGGGTCAGCGATGGTCCGTTCCTGCAGCGTCTTTACCAGGCGGCGCGTCCGGATTTGCAATGGATCGACGGCGAGCACGAGCAAGTGCAGCAGGTGATCGCCCAGCAGTTCCAGGTGCAGGAACAGGGCCTGGGGGAGAACTTTCCCAATGCCATGCATTACGTGGTGGAGAAGCTCGGCACCGCCATCGGCGCCCTGAGCACGGATTTCGGCCCAAATGAAATCCGCGTGCTGTACCTGGCCTTCATCCCCCAGGCGCGGGGGCAGGGTTACGGCCGGACGGTGCTGCAAGGGGTGCAGAAAGCCGCGCAACACATCCGCTGCCCGGTGGCCACTGTGGTCTGGACCAGCAACCCCCATGCCCGGCGGCACTACCTGGCGCTGGGCTTCGAGGTGCAAGAGCGCAGCCCGGCGGCTGAGCGGCTGGTGTGGTATCCGAAAGGCGACTGACAAAAACACCGGCTTCTGTGGAAGCGGGCTTGCTCGCGAAAGCGGTGTGTCAGTCAGCAGATTTTTATCTGAACCACCGCATTCGCGAGCAAGCCCGTTCCACAAAAAGCACAGCTTTGCGGCGGCCTCAGTTACGCGAAGGGAAGAGCCCGTTCAAGGCGATGCTGAAGTTGATGGCCAGGAACGGGTTCATGATCGCCATCGGCAGGCCATTGCCCGTCGGAGCCACCGTTCCGCTGACCGTGGTGGTCACGCCTTTGAGCGGCACCGGTGTGGCGCCGACCTGGTCGGAATAGATATTCGCCGCACCCGGCCCGGTGCCCGAGGTGCCAATGAACGAATTGGTGGGCGTGGGCGCGTTCGCCGGGTTGCTGGCCGGGTTCGCCAACTGCACGGTGGTGGCAGCGGTGATGCCCGTGAGGGTGTGGGTGTGGTTGGGCAGGTTGTTCAGGGTCGCGGTGACGTTCTCGGTGCCGGAGACCTCGCCAATGACCCGCGGGGTCAGGCCCAGCCCGTTGCCCTGGCCCATCGGCAGGCGACCTTGCAGGTTGGGGAGCATGAAGTTGGTCTGGCCGTTGCCGCCGTAATAGGTGCCCAGCAGCGAGAACAGCGCCTGGTACT
The DNA here is from genome assembly GCF_001269745.1 of Pseudomonas sp. P97.38. Classification (NCBI taxonomy): domain Bacteria; kingdom Pseudomonadati; phylum Pseudomonadota; class Gammaproteobacteria; order Pseudomonadales; family Pseudomonadaceae; genus Pseudomonas; species Pseudomonas sp. P97.38. The sequence goes on along the minus strand of NZ_LHVJ01000024.1, from coordinate 424,318 downwards.
GCGAAATGGCGAGCGTCTGTCCATTGCACAGCGCCCAGCCACTGGGTGCGAAGTTAAAGGCAAAAGACTGGATAGTGCCCATGAATACTTCCATAAATTCCTCATCCCTCAGGTTATTGGTCTGGTGTGGCCAGAGAAGAAGATTGCGTTCAGCCCGATTCCCTGTTCCCTGGCCTGATCACGCACGGCTGAGCGTAGACGCGGTTGTGGCACTCTGCCGGCGGCCTTGGCGGATCGCTGCAAGACCTGTGTACACCACAGATCCCACAGGGCTAGTTGAACGCGATGTAGTAATAGCCCAGCGAGGGGTCACGGCCCATGGGGGGCACCCGTGACACGAACACCCCTTCGAGCCGGCCCAGTTCAGGCACGTCCAGCGCACACAGGCCATCGACGAACTCGGTGGCTTGCAGGCTGTTGAACGCCACGCTGAACGGCATGCGCTCGGTGTTCGGCATCTTGGCCCTGGGCGTTTGATCGAGGGTCTCGAACTGTATGGGCAGGCAACTGCCGTCGGGCAGGGTCAGGCGGCTGGTCTGGCCCAGCAAGGGTTGGAAATGGTGGCTATGAACCGCTTGCAGCATGTCGATACTCCAACGGACCGCAGGGCCATGGCCCGGCGGTAGGTCATCAATTGCGGGTCGGGAAGTAACCTTGGAGGGCGATGCTGAAGTTGATCGCCAGGAACGGGTTCATGATCGGCATTGGCGTGCTACCGCCCGTGGGGGCGAGCGTGCCGCTGACCGTAGTGGTCACGCCTTTGAGTGGCACCGGTGTGGCGCCGACCTGGTCGGAATAGATATTCGCCGCACCCGGCCCGGTGCCCGAGGTGCCAATGAACGAATTGGTGGGCGTGGGTGCGTTCGCCGGGTTGCTGGCCGGGTTCGCCAACTGCACGGTGGTGGCGGCGGTGATCGCCGTGAGGGCGTGGGTGTGGTTGGGCAGGTTGTTCAGCGTCGCCGTGACGTTCTCGGTGCCGGCGATGGTGCCGATGACCCGTGGCGTCAGGCCCAGGCCACTGCCCTGGCCCATGGGCAGGCGGCCTTGCAGGTTGGGCAACTGGAAGGTGGTCTGGCCATTCCCCCCGTACGTCACGCCGATCAGGGCAAACAGTGTCTGGTACTGGGCCAGACTGAGCGTCTGCCCGTTGCACAGGGCCCAGTCCCTGGGGGCGAAGTTAAAAGCGAAGGGTTGGATAGTCCCGATGAATACTTCCATAAATGCCTCATTCCTCAGGTGATTGGTCTGGCGTGTGCCCGCCAGGCTGGGGAAGGGAGCGATCAGCCCGACGCCTCCATTCCCTGGCCTGTCAACGCACGGCTGAGCGTAGACGGGGATGTCTGATTTTGCCGGGGAAGACACGAGGAAAATTCTCCTGGATCGGCTAAAACGATTCAGTGGCGCCCGCGCTTCTACCGCCCATCTTTTTTGTAGGACAAAGTTAATTTGATATCAAAGTACTACTAGGCGGCGTTTGTTTCCTAAGCTACGCTTCGGACACAAAAGGACTACACACGGTGAAGGGATTGTCGCAGTTTCACTTTATTTCCGGCCTGCCGCGCTCAGGCTCGACCCTGCTGTCGGCGATTCTGCTGCAGAACCCGCGCTTTCACGCCGGCATGACCAGCCCCGTCGGTTCGCTGTTCAGCAGTGTGCTGCAACAATGCAGCGCCGGCAGCGAGTTTGGTTCGGTGATCGACACGGACCTGCGCCGCCGTCTGTTGCGCGGGCTGTTCGATTCCTACTACGCCGACAAGGCCGACAAACCCGTCATCTTCGACACCAATCGCCAGTGGTGCGCGCGCCTGCCGGCCCTGCAAGACCTGTTTCCCCAAGCCAAGACCATCGCCTGCGTGCGCAACGTCGCCTGGGTGCTCGACAGCCTGGAGCGGCTGTATCGCGCCAATCCCTTCGAGAACACCAAGCTGTTCAACGACGATGACGAACGCAACACCGTCTACAGCCGGTGCGAAACCCTGGCCCAGCGCAACCGCCTGGTGGGGTTCGCCTGGACGGCGCTCAAGGAAGCCTATTACGGCGAGCACGCCGAGTCGCTGTTGATCGTCGATTACGACCTGCTGAGCCAGGCGCCCGAGCGGGTGATGCGGCTGGTCTACGAGTTCATCGGCGAGCCCTGGTTCGAGCACGACTTCAATCACTTGACCTACGACGCACCGGCCTTCGACCAGGCCTTGGGCGTTGCCGGCCTGCACAAGGTCAAGCCCAAGGTTGCGCCGCAAGTGCGGCGGACCCTGCTGCCGCCGGACCTGTTCGAAAGATTTTCCGAGTTGTCGTTCTGGCGCGATGGGTCTGCCAGCGCGGCCAATGTCATCCGTATGAAAACCGACGCCGCGCTCAGCTGATCGCGGTTTTTTTCATTTGCGTGTTCAAGCAGTTCGAGTCCAGGTGAACGTCATGTGGTGGAGCAAAGGTAAATCGCGGGTAATCGAGGGCACCCAGGCCCTGGCATCGCCAATGATCATGTCGCTGGAGCCGCGCATGCTGTTCGACGGCGCGGTGGCCGCGACCGTGGCCGAAGCCGCGCAGCCGGAGGCTCATCCCACGGCGGACGCCGCCAAGGCGCCGACGGCCGATCAGCCTGCCGATACCCACGCGCCCCAGGGCCAGGTGGATGCCACCGAGGCGGCCGTTCCGGGCAAGTCCGTGGTGTTCATCGATTCGCGGGTCAAGGACGCGGCCAGCCTGCTCGATGGCGTCGCGGCCGGTACCCAGGTGGTGCAGCTCGATGCGACCAAGGACGGCCTGCAACAGATTGCCGATTACCTGGACAGCCACCAGGGCGTGAGCTCGGTGCAAATCATCGCCCACGGCAACGCCGGCGACTTGTGGTTGGGCAACGCCTACCTGTCGGCGGACAACGTCCAGGCCCGCAGCGAAGTGCTGGCGCAGATCGGCCAGGACATGAACGTCGGTGGCGACATCCTGATCTACGGCTGCTACACCGCCGAGGGCGACCGGGGCCTGGCGCTGGTCGATTCGCTGGCGCAGTTGACCGGCCGCGACGTGGCGGCCTCCAATGACCGCACAGGCCTGGGCGGCGACTGGGACCTGGAAATCGCCACCGGCACTATCGAAAGCACCAACGTGCTGTCCGCCAGCGCGATGAGCCAATACCAGTGGGGCCTCGCTACCTGGACCGCCACCAATAACGCCAACACCGGCGTGGGTTCGTTGCGCGCGGCCCTGGCTTCGGCGCAGAACGGTGACATCGTGACCTTCAGCAGCGGCATGACCGTCGCGCTGACCCAGGTGCTGGTGGTCAACAAGAACGTGACCATCGACGGCGACCTCAATAACGACAACGTGGCCGATGTCACCCTCGATGGGCAGTTCCGCACCCAGGTCCTCAACGTGACGTCCGGTACGACGGCGACCCTCGATGGCCTGGTGATTACCCGCGGCATGGTGGCGGGCGACGGGGGCAATGGCGGCGTCGATGCGGCGGTCGCCAAGGCCGGCGGGATCTACAACGCCGGGACCCTGACCCTGCGCAACGTCACGGTCACCGCGAACGCTGCGTCGGGCGGTGGCGGCGGTGGCGGCGTGACGCCGCAATATGCCGGTGGTGGCGGCGGTGGTGGCGGGGCGGTCGGCAGCGGAACGGGTGGCCGGGGCGGCGATACGATCAATGCCACAGGCTCCGTTGGGTCGACCGGACAAGGCGGCGCCGGCGGTGGCTTCTTCAATATGGGCGGGCGGGGCGGCAATTCCACCGGCGGCGCCGGTGGTGCGGCGTATCCGGGCTACAGCACCGGCTCGGCCGGCGGCACGGCGGCTAGCGCGGGCCTGTCCATTGGCGGTGGCGGTGGCGGTGACGGCTACAACGCCGTGGGCGGTGCGGGTGGCGGCGCGGTCGGTGGTATCTACAACGACACCGGCGCGACCCTGCGCATCATCGGCAACTCGGTAATTTCCAACAACATCGGCGCCGGGGGCGGCGGCGGTGGCGGCGGTGCCGGCGGTGGCTACACCCATAACGGCGGCGCGGGCGGCGTCGGCGTTGGCGCCATCTGGAACAAAGGCTCGATCCTGATCACCGCCGCCAACTTCGCGGCGCTGTCGGGTAACGTCGGCGGCAGCGGTACCGGCGGCGGCAGTGCCGGCTCTGCGGGTACTTCGCCGGCCTCGGTGGCGAACGTCTATGGCGATGGCGGGACCATCAACACCAACTATGTGCCGGACGTCACGCCACCGACCGCGACTGTCGTGGTGGCCAATCCCAACCTGAACTCCGGTGGCACGTCGCTGGTGACCATCACCTTCTCCGAAGCCGTGACGGGTCTCACGACGTCCGACCTGACGGTGCAGAACGGCACCATTGGCGCCCTGAGCAGCAGCGACGGTGGTATCACCTGGACCGGCACATTGACGGCGGCCAGCAACATTGCCGACACCACCAACGTGATTACTCTGGACAACACCGGTGTCGCGGACCTGGCGGGTAACACGGGTGTAGGCTCCACCACCTCGAACAACTATGTGGTCAACGACACCGTGGCGCCGACCGCGACCATCGTGGTGGCCGATACCACGCTCACCAGCGGCGAAACCTCGGCCGTGACCATCACCTTCAGCGAGGCGGTGACCGGCTTCACCGCTGCCGACCTGACGGTGGCGAACGGCACGATCACCGGCCTGAGCAGCGCCGACGGCGGCATCACCTGGACCGCGACCCTGACGCCGACCGCCGACATCACCGATACCACCAACCTGGTGGTGCTGGACAAGACCGGTGTCGCCGACCTGTCGGGCAACGCCGGCGTGGGCACCACCAACTCCAACAACTACGCCATCGATACCCTGCGCCCGACCGCCACCATCGTGGTGGCCGATCCGTCGCTGAGCATCGGTGAAACGTCCCTGGTGACCATTACGTTCAATGAAGCGGTGACCAGTTTCACAACCGCCGACCTCACCGTCGCCAACGGCACGGTGACCGGGTTGAGCAGCAGCGACGGCGGCATCACCTGGACCGCGACCCTGACGCCGACCGCCAGCGTCAGTGACACCACCAACGTGATCACGCTCAACAGTGGCGCCGTTGTCGACCTGTCCGGCAACGCCAACCTGGGCACTGTCGACTCCAATAACTATGCGATCGACACGGCACGTCCGACCGCCACCATCGTGGTGGCCGACCCTACACTGTCGGCCGGCGAAACTTCACTGGTGACCATTACCTTCAGCGAGGCCGTGAGCGGCTTTACCCTGGCCGACCTGACGGTCGCCAACGGCTCTCTGAGTGGCCTGAACAGCAGTGACGGCGGCATTACCTGGACCGCGACGCTCACACCGACCGCCAGCATCACCGACGCCACCAACCTGATCGTGCTGGCGAACACAGGCGTGTCCGACGCCGCCGGTAATGCCGGCAGCGGTACCACCAGTTCCAACAACTACGCCATCGACACCCAGCGCCCGACCGCCAGCATCGTCGTGGCCGATTCGGCGCTTAGCATTGGCGAAACGTCGTTGGTGACCATCACCTTCAACGAGGCGGTGACCGGCCTCACCACGGCCGACCTGACCGTGGCCAATGGCACCGTGTCCGCGCTGAGCAGCAGTGACGGCGGCATCACCTGGACCGGCACGCTGACCCCGACCGCCAGCATCAGTGACGCCAGCAACGTCATTACCCTGGACAACACCGGCGTGAGCGATGCCGCGGGCAACGCTGGCACCGGTACCACCAGCTCCAACAACTACGCCATCGACAACGTGCGGCCTACCGCGACGATCGTGGTCGCCGACAGCACCTTGAGCATCGGCGAGACGTCGCTGGTGACCATCACCTTCAGCGAAGCGGTGACGGGCTTCTCCCTGGCCGACCTGACGGTGGCGAACGGTGTCCTGAGCGGCCTGAGCACCAGTGACAACATCACCTACATCGCGACCTTCACCCCAAGCGCGAGCATCAGTGACACCACTAACCTGATCACCCTGGATAACACCGGTGTCGTGGACGGGGCGGGCAACGCCGGCACCGGCACCACCGATTCGAACAACTACGCGGTCGATACCCTGCGCCCGACCGCCACGATTGTGGTGGCGGACAACGCGCTGAGCGTTGGTGAAACGTCCCTGGTGACCATCACCTTCTCCGAAGCGGTCACAGGTTTCGACAACTCGGACCTGATCGTGGCCAACGGCACGCTCAGCGCGGTCAGCAGCAGCGACGGCGGCTTCACCTGGACCGCCACCCTGACCCCGAACCTGGGCGTCAGCGACGCCACCAACCTGATCACCCTGAACAACACCGGTATCAGCGATGCGGCGGGCAATACCGGCACCGGCACCACCAACTCCAACAACTACCAGGTCGACACCAACGTGCCCACGGCGACCATCGTGGTGGCCGATACGTCGCTGAGCATTGGTGAAACGTCCCTGGTGACCATCACCTTCAACGACGCTGTGAATGGCTTCGACAACAGCGACCTGACCATCAGCAACGGCACCCTGAGCAGTGTGAGCAGCTCTGACGGCGGCGTGACCTGGACCGCGACGTTCACCCCGAGCGTCGGCATTTCCGACACCAGCAATCTGATCACCCTGGACAACACCGGCGTGCGCAATGGCGCGAACAACGCCGGGGTCGGCACCACCGATTCGAACAACTACGCCATCGACACCGTGCGCCCAACGGCGACCATCGTCGTGGCCGACACGGCCATTGCCGCTGGCCAGACCTCACAGGTAACCATCACCTTCAACGAGGCGGTGACCGCGTTCACCAGCGCCGACCTGACGGTTGCCAACGGTGTGATCTCCGGCCTGAGCAGCAGTGACGGTGGCATCACCTGGACCGCGACCTTCACCCCGACCGCGGGCGTCACGGACACCAGCAACGTCATTTCGCTCAACAGCGGCGCCATCGTTGACTTGGCCGGCAACGTCAACGTCGGCACCACCGACTCGAACAACTACGGCGTCGATACGCTGCTCCCGACCGCCACCATCGTGGTGGCGGACAACGCGCTGAGCGTTGGCGAAACGTCGTTGGTGACCATCACCTTCTCCGAAGCGGTCACAGGTTTCGACAACTCGGACCTGAGCGTGGCCAACGGCACCTTGAGCGCGGTCAGCAGCAGCGATGGCGGTATCACTTGGACCGCGGTGTTCACCCCGGCCTTAGGCATCCGGGACACGACCAACCTCATCGTGCTGGACAACACCGGCGTGAGCGATGGGGCGGGCAATGCCGGAACCGGCGCGACCAGCTCCAATAACTACACCATCGACACCCAGGTACCGACCGCCACCATCGTGGTGGCCGATCCGTCGCTGAGCATCGGTGAGACGTCGCTGGTGACCATCACCTTCAGCGAAGCCGTGAATGGCTTCGACAACAGCGACCTGAGCGTCAGCAACGGCACCCTGAGCAATGTGTCGTCCAGCGATGGCGGCGTGACCTGGACCGCGACGTTCACCCCGAACGCCAGCGTTTCCGACACCAGCAACCTGATCACCCTGGACAACACGGGCGTGCGCAATGGCGCGAACAACACCGGGGTCGGCACCACCGATTCCAACAACTACGCCATCGACACTGTGCGTCCGACCGCGACCATCGTCGTCGCCGATACGGCCCTTGCCGTCGGCCAGACGTCACTGGTGACGATCACCTTCAATGAGGCGGTGACCGGTTTCACCAACGCTGACCTGAGCGTGGCCAACGGCACGCTCAGCAGCCTGACCAGCAGCGATGGCGGCATCACCTGGACGGCGACCTTCACCCCGAGTGCCGGCATTTCCGATACCAGCAACCTGATCACCCTGGACAACACCGGCGTGGCCGACCTGGCGGGCAACGCGGGCAGCGGCACCACCGACTCCAACAACTACGCCGTCGACACCCAGTTGCCGACCGCCACCATCGTGCTCAGCGATACGACGCTCCGGCCGGGTGAAACCGCGCAGGTGACCATCACCTTCAGCGAGGCGGTGACCGGTTTCACCAACGCCGACCTGACGGTGGCCAACGGCACCTTGAGCGCCGTCAGCAGCAGCGACGGCGGCCTGACCTGGACCGCCACGTTCACCCCGACCCAGGGCGTGAGCGACGCCACCAACCTGATCACCCTGGACAACACCGGGGTGAGCGACGCGGCGGGCAACGCGGGTACGGGAACCACCGATTCGGCCAACTACGCGGTCGAGACCCGCGTGCCCACCGCCACGATCGTGGTGGCCGACAACGCCCTCAGGATCGGTGAGACCTCGCTGGTGACCATCACCTTCTCGGAAGCGGTCAGCGGCTTCGACAACAGCGACCTGAACGTGAGCAACGGCACCCTGAGCAACGTTTCGTCCAGCGATGGCGGCGTGACCTGGACCGCGACGTTCACGCCGGCGAGCAACATCACCGACACCAGCAACCTGATCAGCCTGGACACCGCCGGCGTGGTCAGCGTCTCGGGCAACAGTGGCGTCGGGGTGGTGAACTCCAACAACTACGCGATCGACACGGTGCGCCCAGGCGCCACCATTACTCTGGCCGATACCCGCCTGGGCATCGGCCAGACCACCACCGTGACCATCAGCTTCACTGAAGCGGTGACCGGTTTCGACCTGTCGGACCTCAGCGTCGCCAATGGCGTGCTGTCCAACCTTGCCAGCAGCGACGGCGGCCTGACCTGGACCGCGACCCTGACGCCTACCGCGGGCGTCAACGATGCCACCAACCTGATCCTGCTGGACGCCAGCACGGTGCAGGACATTGCCGGCAACGCCGGTGTGGGCGTCGCGATCTCCAGTAACTACGCCCTCGACGCGACCCGGCCGACCGCGACCATCGTCGTGGCCGACTCGAACCTGACCGTGGGCGAGACGACCCAGGTGACGTTCACCTTCAGCGAAGCGGTGACCAATTTCGACCTGTCGGACCTCAGCGTCACCAACGGTGAACTGACCAACCTGACCACCAGCGATGGCGGCAGGACCTGGACGGCGACGTTCAAGCCGACGGTGAACCTCACCGACCCGAGCAACTTCATCGCCCTGGACACCAGCAACGTCAGTGACCAGTCCGGCAACGCCGGGGCCAGCGTGGCGGTGTCGAACAACTATGCGATCGACACCGTGGTGCCCAACGACGTGAAGCCGCCACCGGAGTTCCTGATCTCGGACCCGGTCACCGTGGTGCCTGCGACCGAAGTGCCGTTGCAACCGGTGGTCTTCACGCCGCCCACCGGCAACCTGGGCTCGCCGCTGGGCTTCCCGCCGCTGTTCGAACAGCGGGACGTGGGCGGTGGGCTGGATCCGATAGGCGATATTTTCATCAATCGCGGTGAACTGGCACCGAGCTATATCGCCCAGGTCTTCAGCAGCGACGCTGCCGGCGATGGCTCGGGCCATGGGTTCCTGGGCTTTGGTGGTGGCGATGGCGGCGTATTCGGCAGCAGCACGCTGGCGACGCTGTTCAACCACGACTCCGCGTCCGACAGCGAGTCGATGAACGCCTTCGGCAATTCATCGATGCAGGGTGGCGATGTGTCCCAGGGGCTGCGTGGAATGTTTGGCGCACCGACCTTGGGCCAGCAACTGCAATACCTCAAGGACACAGAACAACGTCAGGTGGATAGCCTGGCAATGGCTTTGCAACAGGTCGGCATCAGCCAGGTGCAGGCCTGATAAAACTAAAAAATTGGGGCAGCCAGGGGCAATCCAGGGAATGAATAGAAGTCAGAAGTTATTCGCAGTCAGTGCGCTGGCGTTGGTGGTCAGCGGATGTGCCGTCACCAGTGAGCCGATCGATCGAAGCGTCAGCGAACAGCGCGCCCGGACCGATCTGCAGAACATGTACAAGGACCAGGAGCCCCTCAGTGGCCCGCTGACCCTGCACCAGGCCATGGCCCGTGCGGTGAAGTACAACCTTGAAGGCCGCTTGAAGATCATGGAGGAGGCCCTGGCCAAGCGGCAGCTGGACCTCGCCAGTTTCGACATGCTGCCGCGCATGGCGCTGGATGCCGGCTATGTGGGCCGCAACAATGTCAGCGCCTCCAGTAGCCAGAGCGTCGAAACCGGCACCCAGTCCCTGGAACCGTCGACCTCCCAGGATCGCGACCGTGAGGTGGCGGACCTGACCATGGTCTGGAACGTGCTCGACTTCGGCGTGAGCTACATCAGCGCCAAGCAGGCCGGCGACCAGCGTCTGATCGTCCAGGAACGCCGGCGCAAGGTGATCAACACCATCGTCCAGGACGTGCGCTCGGCCTACTGGCGCGCCATGGCCGCCGAACGGCTGCTCAAACAGATCGACAGCCTGATGGCGCGGGTCGAGTCGGCGCGCGGCAACAGCCAGAGCATGAGCGAGCAACGCATCGGTGACCCGGTGCAGGCCTTGGGTTACCAGCGCTCGCTGATCCAGGCGACCCGCCAGCTCGAAGAGCAGCGCCGGGCGCTGTCGTTGGCCAAGACCGAACTGGCAACCTTAATCAACCTGCCCTTGGGCACCGAGCTGACCCTGGCGACCCAGGATGAGTACGAGATTCCGGAGCTCAAGGTCGACCTGTCCCGTCTCGAACAGGAAGCCCTGGCCAGCCGCCCGGAACTGCGCGAGCAGGACTACCAGACGCGCATCACCGCCGCTGAAACCCGCAAGGCCATGCTGCGCCTGTTGCCGGGGCTGGAGTTCTCCGCCGGCGGGCACTACGACAGCAACTCGTTCCTGGTGGAGCAGGGCTGGGCCGACTATGGCGTGAAGGTCACCTGGAACCTGTTCAACGTGATCTCCGCCCCGGCGGCCATCGACGTCGCCAAGGCGGGCGAGGAAGTGGCGTCGGCGCGGCGCCAGGCGATGTCGATCGCGGTGCTGGCGCAGTTGTACGTCGCCAACGCCAACTATCGCGAGGCGCTGCGACAGTTCAAGACCAGCCAGCAGCTGTCGGACATCGACGGGCAGATCGTCGGCCAGTTGCGCAGCCGTCACCAGGCCGCGGGCATTGGCGAGCTGGACCTGATCCAAGGCGAATTGAACACCTTGCAGGCTGATCTGCGCCGGGACCTGGCCTATGCCGACCTGCGCAACGCCTACGGCCAGATATTCGCCAGCGCCGGCCTCGACCCACTGCCCAACGAAGTGCAATCGACCGAGGTCCAGTCGATTGCCACGGCGTTGGCCAGCCGTGAAGCGGCGTGGGCCCAGGGCAATATCGCCGTACCGACGGCCGCGGTGCCCAAGTAACGGCGCGCGCCCAGGATGCGCCCGGCGTTTTCCCGGCTGCCGCTGACGGTTGACCTGCCATTGCTGTTGCAAGCCTTGGCAGGTGTTGCCGAGGCGCGCTGGCAGGGCCATTTCAACAGCGCCTACTACAGCGGTGACTGGAGTGGCGTGGCGCTGATTACGCCGGCGGATGCCTTGACCGAGTTGTCGCCGGGGCGCGGCCAGCCCGTGATCCGCGAGCCGTGGTCCAGGGATGAGCGATGGCAGGCGGCGCTGGGCGATTGGCCCCTTCAGATCGTATCGGCCCGGTTGTTGCGACTGGGGCCCGGTGGCTGCATCCACGAACATCGCGATTATGACCTGGGCGGGCCGGACGCCGACCTGCGCCTGCATGTGCCGTTGCTCAGCGCGCCGGGCGTGGACTTCTGGCTGGAGGGGCAAATCATTCCGATGGCGGTGGGCGAGTGCTGGTTTCTTGACCTGGCGCGTCCTCATCGGGTGGTCAATCGCAGCGCTTGGCCGCGGGTTCACTTGGTGCTCGATTGTCGCCCCGGCCCCTGGCTGGAGCAGCAGATTGCCGATGGGCTGCCCACCACGCCCGTGCCGGGCAACGGGCCAAGCGACCTGGCCCGGTTCCAGCAATGCGTGGCGGGCGACCCGAACCTCGCCCAGGCCCTGCAAGGCGTGCAGGACGTCGAGGCGTTCATCGAATGCGCCCTCGCCCTGGGTGCCCGGCAAGGCTTGCACTTCTCCCGGGAAGAATTGCGCACGGCCATGCGCCACGGTCGACGGCAGTGGAGCGATCAATGGAAGGCCTGAACCTGCAAGGCTGGCTGCCGATTCGCGTGTGGCAAGAGGCCGGGCAGTGGTGGGTCGACTGGTGCTGGTTCGGCGACAAGCCCTTGTCGCAACCTTTCTTTGGCGATGCCGTGGAAGACGCCTTGCGCCTGCCCTTCAACCAGGCGTTCCGGCGCCAGACTCCCTTGCACGCACTCGCCCAGTGGCAGCACCAGAGCCCGGGCCTCGCCCCCAGTGCGTTCATCTTCCATGCCTCGCGCTGCGGCTCGACGCTGATCAGCCAGATGCTGGCGCAGTTGGACGATCACATCGTCATCTCCGAACCGCCACCGCTGGATCGGCTGCTGCGCAGTGACCTGCCTGCCGCCGAACGTTGCGCGGCGCTCAAGGGCTTGCTGTCGGCCTACGGGCAGCCTCGTTGCGGTGTGGAGCGACGATTGGTGATCAAGCTCGACGCCTGGAACATTGGTGAGCTGTCGCGGCTGCGGGAGTGTTTTCCCGACACGCCCTGGCTGTTCGTGTACCGCGATCCGCTGGAAATCGCCGTGTCTCACCTGCGCCGCCCCGGCATGCACATGGTGCCGGGAATGATCGGCCCGAGCGTGCTGGACGATGGCGTGCCGTACGCCGGCCCGGAAGATTTCATTGCGCGCAGGGTCGGGAAATTGCTGCAGGTTGGGCTTGAGCAGTGCCAGGCCTCCGCCGGAGTGGCCGCGAACTACACCGAGCTGCCCGAGGCCATGGCGGGCAGGCTAGCGGATTTTTTCCAGCTTGATGAGGCGCAGCGCAGGCAAGCGTTCGCCACCGTGGGGCGACACGCCAAGCAGCCGGCGCAGGGGTTTACCGGGGATAGCGAAGAGAAGCGACTGGAGGCCTCGCCATGGCTGCGCGAGCGGGTGCAGGCGTGGGCGCAGGGGGCGTATGAGGCCCTGGAGACGTTGATCCCGTAGCGGGGCCGGCAGTCTTTCCGTGGCGAGGGAGCTTGCTCGGCCTCTTCAAAAAAACAGCGTCTGCTGCGCAGCCGAGCGGGAGCAAGCTCCCTCGCCACAGGTCCGGCGCCGATGCTTTATCAGTCGTCCATCAAGGCTTGTTTGGTGACAACTCAGCCATGCCCTTGAGCAACTCGATCGGCAGGGGGAAGACGATGGTGGAGGATTTGTCCCCGGCGATCGACCCCAGCGTCTGCATGTAGCGCAGTTGCATGGCGCCCGGTTGGCGCCCGAGCATTTCAGCGGCCTGCATGAGTTTTTCCGAGGCTTGCAGCTCACCTTCGGCATGGATCACCTTGGCCCGGCGTTCCCGTTCGGCCTCGGCCTGGCGGGCAATGGCGCGGATCATCGACTCATTGAGGTCCACGTGCTTGATCTCGACGTTCGCCACCTTGATGCCCCAGGCGTCGGTCTGGGCATCGAGCACTTGCTGGATGTCGCTGTTCAACTGCTCGCGCTCAGCCAGCAACTGGTCCAGGTCGTGTTTACCAAGGACCGCGCGCAACGTGGTCTGGGCCAGTTGGCTGGTGGCCATGAGGAAATTCTCGACCTGGATGATTGCCTTCTGTGGGTCGAGCACGCGGAAGTACAGCACCGCGTTGACCTTCACCGACACGTTGTCCCGGGTGATCACATCCTGGGGCGGCACGTCGAGCACAATCGTGCGCAAGTCGACGCGGATCATCTGCTGCACCACCGGAATCAGCAGGATCAGCCCCGGCCCCTTGACCTGCCAGAACCGGCCCAGTTGGAACACCACTGCGCGTTCGTATTCGCGCAGGATCCGGAAGGTCGAGGCCGCCAGTGCGATGACCAGCAACAGCAGCAGCGTAAAACCGATCTGCATACCCATCTCATGCTCCTTGTGAATCAGCCGGGGCCACTTCCAGCAGCAGGCCTTTGCGGGCCATGACCCGCACCGCCTGCCCGGTTCGCAGCGGCGTGACGCAGTTCACCTGCCAGCGTTCGCCTTCCAGCTGGACCCAGCCATGATGGTGGTTGCCGGCCTGCAACGCGGTCACCGTCGTGACGTTGCCCAGCAGCGCAGCATCGCCGGTGACCGCTTGGCGTGGTCGGGTTTTCAGCGCCCGGATCACCAGCGCCACCAAGAGCAGGGCGCTGATCACGCCCAGGCCCATCATCAAGGGCACCGGGACCTCGGCGTTGGTCAGGATCACTGCGCCGATCACGCACAAGACAATCCCGCCCAGTCCTGCAATGCCGTAGTTGGGCAGCGCCGCCTCGGCGGCCAGCAAGGCCACGCCCACTGCGATCAGCCAGAAGCCCAGTGGATCGACCCCCGACGGCACCAGGCCATCGGCACCGAACGCGGGCCCGCTGATCGCCAGCAGCGCAACCGTCAACCAGTGAATGTTCACGGGATCCTCCGCAACGTGTCGTTGTCGGGATGTTTATTCAAAGTCTAGTCTAGTCGGGGCTGATTGAATTTTGATCAGTCTGGCGGTCGGCGAGGGGCTAGACTGCGAAGAAACACCCCGCCATCCCCATGATGTTCAGGAGGCCCGTATGCACACCCCAATTCACCCTCTTTCCTCATTATTCAAGCAACTGGGCTTGCCCGATGACGCTCAGGGTATTGATCAATTTATAACCAGCCATTCACCCCTCAAGCCTGAGCTGCACCTGGCCGATGCGTTCTTCTGGAGCGAGGGTCAGCGGCAGATGCTGCGCGACGAGCTCCTCGAGGATGCGGACTGGGCGGAAGTGATAGACCAGTTGGATGTGTTGTTGCGCAAGGGGCGCAGCGAGTGATGCAGAAAACCTGTGGGAAATGACAATTATTCTTTATGGTTATTAATAAATAGCTTCTTATTCCTTAAATAATATAACTCTCCTCCCTATACTCGTCCGGGAACAGACACGCAGGAGAGCATCCCCATGCGCAACGAATCGATTCGCTACCTGATTGTGCCGGGCTGGCAAGGATCGCCGGAAAAACATTGGCAAACCCACTGGCAGAACAGCCTGCCCAACAGCGTCAGGGTCGAGCAGGCCGATTGGTTGACGCCTCGGCGCGAGGACTGGGTCGCGGCGCTGGCCGAGGCCATCGCCAGCGACAGTACGCCGGTCATCCTGATTGCCCATAGCCTGGGCTGCATCACGGTCGCCCATTGGGCCGCCACCGCGCCAGCGCAGTACCTGCGGCAAGTGCGCGGGGCGTTGCTGGTGGCCCCGGCGGATGTCGAGCGGCCGGCCTGCACCCCGGCGTTGCGCAATTTCGCGCCGATCCCCATGGACCTGCTGCCGTTTCCCAGCCAGGTGGTGGGCTCTGACAACGACCCTGCCGTGAGTGCCTCGCGGGCCCTGGAACTGGCGCGCCACTGGGGCGCCGAAGCCGGGATCCTGGGCGGGGCCGGGCACATCAATGTGAAGTCCGGCCACCAGCGCTGGGAGCAGGGTTTCGCCTATCTCTATCGCCTGCAGAACCGCATGGAGCATCACGCCCTGCGTCGCGCCTGACGCTGCGTTGTATCTGCCCTGAATTCAAGAGTGCCCCTCCGTCTGCCGGCGGTATGGCGCGGAGATTGCCATGAGTTTGCATGAAACCTTCGGTCAGCCATTGCTGACCTTTCCCGAGGCGGAAAAAAGCCCCCTGAGCATCCGTGCCAAGGCGCTGGTGTTCGTCGATCCACGTTCGCGCCAGTTGCGCCAGGCCCTGGAGCAACTGGCGCCGCGGGCGATCTCGGTGCTGATACGCGGTGAAACCGGCACCGGCAAGGAGTTGCTGGCCCGGCACATCCATCGAGAAAGCGAGCGCGGCGGGTTGTTCGTGTCCGTCAACTGCGGCGCCATCAGCCCGACCTACGCCGATGCCGAACTGTTCGGCTATGCCGCCGGCAGCTACAGCGGTTCGGCCAGCAGCCGGGCCGGTTGGTTCGGTTCGGCCAACGGCGGCACCCTGTACCTGGATGAGATCGGCGATTTGCCGCTGCCGATCCAGGTCAAGTTGCTCGCCGCCCTGGAAAACCATGAAGTCACTCGCGTCGGTGCGCACCAACCCAGCCCGGTGGACGTACGCCTGGTCGCGGCCACCAGCATCGACCTGGCGCAGGCGGTGGAGGCCGGGAAGTTTCATCAGCGGCTCTACCATTACCTCAGTGAAGGGCACCTGGAACTGCCGGCCCTGCGCGAACGGGTGGGCGATATCCTGTCCCTGGCCGAGTACTTCCTGGGCATCTACAGCCAGCGCCTTGGCCTGGCGGTGCCGCTGATCAGCGAGGCAGCCCAGCGTGCGTTGGAGCGACACAGTTGGCCGGGGAACACCCGCGAGCTGGAGAACGTCATTCATTTTGCGCTGCTGGTCAGCACCGGGGAGGAGATCCTGCCGGAACATTTGAACCTGCCGGCGCAGCCATCGGTGCTGGCGCTGATCGAGCAGCAGGTGGCGCAGGTCATTGCTCGTGGTACCGACACTGAACGCACGGCGCTCAAAGCGCTGCTCGCCCGGCTGGACCAAGCGTTATAAAACCTGTGGCGAGGGCGCTGGCGCCCGCTCGGTTGCGCAGCAGCCATAATATTTTCAGGGCCGCTTCGCCCGAGACGTCGGACCGTCCCAGCGGGAACAAGCTCCCTCGCCACGGTCGGTTATTTATATGAGCAAAATGAATATGAACTTGAATAAAAGATATTGTTAAGGCATAAAAAATATCGGTATTGTCCGTCTCACGCCAGCGATAGCACTTCGCTGGCACTCTCACTTTCTGGCTGTCGCCGCGGGCGACGGTGATTCTCGATAAGGACACTGCATGAAAAAGGTTCTGTTGTTTACCGCATTGGCGGCAGCCCTGACTTCGGGCCTGGCCCAGGCGGCGGAAAAACTGGTCGTGGCCGCCACCCCGGTGCCCCACGCCGAGATCCTCGAACTGATCAAGCCGGCCCTGGCCAAGGAAGGCGTGGACCTGCAAATCAAGGTCTTCACCGACTACGTGCAACCCAACGTACAGGTCGACCAGAAGCGCCTGGACGCCAACTACTTCCAGACCCTGCCGTACCTCAAGAGCTTCAACGAAGGCAAAGGCACCAACCTGGTGACCGTTATCGGCGTGCACGTCGAACCCTTCGGCGGCTACTCGAAGAAAGTCAAAAGCCTGGCCGAGCTCAAAGACGGCGCCACCATTGCCATCCCCAACGAAGGCAGCAACAGCGGTCGCGCCCTGATCCTGCTGCAGAAGGCGGGCCTGATCGAGCTCAAGGATCCGAAGAACGCCCTGGCCACGCCGAAAGACATCGCCAAGAACCCGCACAACTTCAAGTTCAAGGAGCTGGAATCGGCCATGCTGCCGCGTGTGCTGGACCAGGTCGACCTGGACATGATCAACACCAACTACGCCCTGGAAGCGGGTCTGAACCCTGCCAAGGATGCTTTGGTGATCGAAGGTTCGGATTCGCCTTACGTGAACTTCCTGGTGGCACGTCCTGACAACAAGGACAGCCCGGCCATCCAGAAACTGGCCAAGGCCCTGACCAGCCCTGAAGTGAAGGCGTTCATCGAGCAGAAATACAGTGGCGCGGTATTGCCGGCGTTCTGATCGAGCCAAGCTGACGCGTTTGTGGCGAGGGGATTGATCCGCTCGCCACAATGGCACATCGATTCTGCTGCGCTACGCAGCTCTGTTCTTCAGCGCTCGGCGCAGGGCCACGAGCAGTTTGACCACGTCTTGCGGGGCGAGTGGTTGGGGGGCTTTCACGTTGGCCATTCAATTCTCCTTGTGTGTGTCGCCAGAGAGGCTGGCGGTTGGCTGCGTTTCCTTGGCGGGCGATCAAACCCGTCCTGCAGCGCAAGGAAAATAGTCCTCCTGCAAGGCTTGTGCAAATCCTGCCGGTCAATCCGGCCAGTTCCAGGCCGGCATATCCAGCATTCCCTGGCCCACCACCGCGGTCTGTCCCAGGTCTTTTTCCAGCACGATGCAATTGCAGTCCTCGTCTTGTTGCAAGGCGGCGATCAGGCGCGTGGCATGGGACACCACCCAGATCTGGCAATTGGCCGAGGCGCGGATGATCAAGCGTGCCAAGGCCGGTAGCAGATCGGGGTGCAGGCTGGTTTCAGGTTCGTTGAGCACCATCAGCGACGGCGGTCGCGGTGTGAGCAGGGCGGCGACCAGCAACAGGTAGCGCAGGGTGCCGTCCGACAGTTCGGCGGCGGACAGCGGACGCAGCAGGCCGTGCTGCTGGAATGCGATCGCGAAACGCCCACCTTGGAGTTTTTCGATGTGCAGCCGGGCGCCAGGGAACGCATCGCCAATGGTGGCGTGCAACGCCTCGACGTCGCCGATCTCAAGGATGGTCTGCAGGGCGGCGGCCAGGTCGCGGCCGTCGTGGTGCAGCACCGGCGTGCGAGTGCCCAGTTGTGGCTGGCGTACCGGGGCGTCGGCGTCGCTGCGAAAGTGGTCGTAGAAGCGCCAGCGTCGGATGAATTCGCGCATCTGGAACACCTCCGGCGAGGAGCGCAAGCTGCCGACCTGGTCGAACAGGCTGTCGAAGGTGGGCGTGTGCTGGGCCAGTACATCCCAGGCGCGGCCTTCGCGGGCACGGATCATTGGCCCGTTGCGGTCCACCAGCAGGCTGGCGGGACGAAAGACCGGGCCGGCCCAGATGCATTCGCGCTTGATTTCAGGGTCCAGTGAAAACGCCGAGAGGCTGGGCTCCGGCAGGCCCAGGGCGATCGAATAGCTGAAGTCTTCCCCGGCAAAGCCCAGGCGCAGGCGCTTGGTGCCCTGGCGCACGATGCCCTGCACAGGCACATCGCCGCTGCGCATGCGTCGGCTGATTTCCTCCGGCCCGGCCCAGAAGGTCGAGTCCAGGCCACCTTCGCGGGCCAGGGCGTTGACCACGCCACCCTGCGCGGTTTCAGCCAGCAGGCGCAGGGCGCGGTACAGATTGGACTTGCCGCTGCCATTGGGGCCAGTGATCAGGTTCAGCCGCCCCAAGGGGATCACCAGCTTGTTGATGGAGCGGTAGTTGGCCACCGCGAGTGTTCTGAGCATGGGCGATTTCCTGCTGTCGGGTTAGCGTCTGTGCATCCGTGGAACCCTGTTCTAAGCTCACAGTCGTATCGTCACTGGCACGTTCGTGCAATGCAAGGAGTCTGCATGGCTGGTCCTCGAATCAAACGGGTTGTTGGCTTGGCCTTGTGTGCGTTGTTGGCGGGATGCGGTGATGAAAAACCTGTTGAAAAAGCCTTGCCACGGGTCTTCGTGCAGCAGGTCGTGCCCAGCGAATATGCGGCCTCGGTGACGCTGACCGGTGATGTCCAGGCGCGGGTGCAGACCGACCTTTCGTTTCGCGTGGGCGGCAAGATCATCGAGCGCAAGGTGGATGTCGGCGACCGGGTTTCGGCACGACAAGTGCTCGCCCGCCTCGATCCGCGGGACTTGCAGACCAACGTCGACTCCGCCGAGGCCCAGGTGGCCGCCGAGCAGGCGCGGGTCAAGCAGAGTGCGGCAGCGTTCGTGCGCCAGCAGAAACTCTTGCCCAAGGGCTACACCAGCCAGAGCGAATACGACGCGGCCCAGGCGCAGTTGCGCAGCAGCCAGAGTGCCTTGACCGCGGCCCAGGCCCAGTTGGCCAACGCCCGCGAACAGTTGAGCTACACCGCACTGGTCGCCGAGGCGCCGGGCATCATCACGGCGCGCCAAGCCGAGGTGGGGCAGGTGGTGCAGGCCACCGAGCCGATTTTCAGCCTGGCCCAGGACGGCGCGCGCGACGCGGTGTTCAACATCTACGAATCGCTGTTGCGTGAACCACCCTCGGATCCGGCGATTGTCATCAGCCTGCTGGACAACCCGGCCGTCCAGACCACGGGCAAGGTGCGCGAAATCACCCCGGCGGTGTCCGCCCAGACCGGCACGGTGCAGGTCAAGGTCACCCTCGATGACCTGCCCGAAGGCATGCGCCTGGGGTCGGTGGTCAGCGCAACGGCCAAATCCGCGGGTCAGACCGCCGTCGAGCTGCCCTGGTCGGCATTGACCAAGAACCTCAGCGAGCCGGCCGTGTGGCTGGTGGACGGCGAGGGCAAGGCGCAACTGCATTCGGTCACCGTCGGTCGCTACCTGACCGGCAAGGTCATCGTCAGCGACGGGCTCAAGGGCGGCGAGAAAGTCGTCACTGCCGGCGGGCAGTTGCTGCACCCCGGCGTACGCGTCGAGATCGCTGAAAACACCGCCGCGAAAACCCCGACGGGAGCCCAGCCATGAAAGGTCCATGGACGCTCCTGATGGCGCTGCTGCTGGTCGCCTGTTCGAAGGAAGAAGCCCCGCCCGAGCCGGTACGCCCGGTGCTGTTCGTTGAAGTGCAGGCCCTGGACCAACAGGCCCTCGGACGCTTTGCCGGGAACATCCAGGCGCGCTACGAGACCAACGTGGGTTTCCGCGTGCCCGGGCGAATCGCCAGGCGCAATGTCGATGTCGGCGCCGAAGTGAAGAAGGGCGACCTGCTCGCCACCCTCGACCCCACCGACCAGCAGAACCAGTTGCTTGCCGCCCAGGGCGACCTGGCGCGGATCGAGGCGCAGTACATCAATGCCCAGGCCAATGCCCGCCGCCAGCAGCAATTGTTCGACCGTGGCGTCGGTGCCCAGGCACAACTGGACATCGCCCAGACCGACCTGAAGACCACCGGAGCCTCGCTTGAACAGGCCAAGGCAGCGGTGCAACAGGCCCGGGACCAACTCAACTACAGCGAGCTGCACACCGATCACGATGCGGTGGTCACGGCCTGGAATGCCGAAGCCGGGCAGGTGGTCACCGCCGGCCAGCAAGTGGTGACCCTGGCTCGCCCGGACATCAAGGAAGCGGTGATCGACCTGCCGGCCGACCTGGTCGACCGGCTGCCCACCGGCGTGGTATTCGAAGTTGCCGCGCAGCTGGATCCGGCCACCCACACCACCGCCACCGTCCGCGAGATCGAACCCCAGGCCCAGAGTGCAACGCGCACGCGTCGCGCGCGACTGACGCTGGCCGAGACGCCGCCGGGCTTTCGCCTGGGCACGGCCATCAGCGTCACCCTGAGTTCGGCCATTGAACCGCGGATCGAGCTGCCCCTCAGTGCGCTGCAAGAGGTCGATGGCAAGGCCCGGATCTGGCTGATCGACCCGCAGAACCAAACGGTCTCGCCTCGCGACGTGCGGATCATCGAGCGTTCGGCGGACTCGGTGCTGGTCGCCAATGGCATCAAACCGGGCGATCGCGTGGTCAGCGCCGGCGTGAACAGCCTCAAGCCGGGGCAGAAAGTGAAACTCGACGAGGACGCACGATGAAAGGGCCTTTCAACTTATCCGAATGGGCCCTGCGGCATCAGTCGTTCGTCTGGTACCTGATGTTCGTCGCGTTGCTGATGGGGGTGTTTTCCTACCTTAACCTGGGGCGCGAAGAAGACCCTTCGTTCACCATCAAGACCATGGTCATCCAGACCCGTTGGCCCGGTGCGACCCAGGAGGAAACCCTCAAGCAGGTCACCGACCGCATCGAGAAGAAACTCGAAGAGCTCGACTCCCTCGACTACGTCAAGAGCTACACCCGTCCGGGGGAGTCGACGGTGTTCGTGTACCTGCGCGATACCACCAGTGCCAAGGACATTCCCGAGATCTGGTACCAGGTGCGCAAGAAGATCAACGACATTCGTGGCGACTTCCCCGAAGGCCTGCAAGGGCCGGGGTTCAACGACGAGTTCGGTGACGTGTACGGTTCGGTGTATGCCTTCACCGGCGACGGCTTGTCGATGCGCCAGTTGCGCGACTACGTGGAGCAGGTCCGCGCCGAAATCCGCGACGTGCCAGGCCTGGGCAAGGTGGAGATGATCGGCGAGCAGGACGAAGTGCTGTACCTGAACTTCTCCACGCGCAAACTCGCCGCATTGGGCATCGACCAGCGCCAGGTGGTGCAGAGCCTGCAATCGCAAAATGCGGTGACACCCGCCGGGGTCATCGATGCCGGTCCCGAGCGGATTTCCGTGCGCACGTCCGGGCAGTTCCAGTCGGAAAAAGACCTAGCCAACGTCAACCTGCGGCTCAACGACCGGTTCTACCGCCTGGCTGACATCGCCGATATCAGTCGCGGCTACGTCGACCCGGCCACGCCGATGTTCCGCTTCAACGGCACGCCAGCCATCGGCCTGGCCATCGCCATGAAGAAGGGCGGCAATATCCAGGAGTTTGGCAAGGCCCTGCATGCGCGCATGAACGAACTGACGGCCGACCTGCCGGTCGGCGTCGGCGTGCACACCGTGTCGGACCAGGCCGAAGTGGTGGAGGAGGCTGTCGGCGGCTTCACCAGTGCGTTGTTCGAGGCGGTGGTCATCGTGCTGGTGGTCAGCTTCATCAGCCTGGGCATACGCGCCGGGCTGGTGGTGGCCTGCTCGATCCCGCTGGTGCTGGCGATGGTCTTCCTCTTCATGGAGTACAGCGGCATCACCATGCAGCGGATCTCCCTCGGGGCGTTGATCATCGCCCTGGGGCTGCTGGTGGACGACGCCATGATCACCGTGGAGATGATGGTCACGCGCCTGGAGAAAGGCGACAGCAAGGACCAGGCCGCCACCTTCGCCTATACCTCCACCGCGTTCCCGATGCTCACCGGGACCCTGGTGACCGTGGCCGGTTTCGTGCCCATCGGCCTGAACGCCAGCTCCGCCGGCGAGTACACCTTCACCCTGTTCGCGGTGATCGCCGTGGCGATGCTGGTGTCCTGGATCGTCGCGGTACTGTTTGCCCCGGTGATCGGCGTGCACATCCTGAGCACCAACGTGAAGCCCCACAGCGCCGAGCCGGGCCGGATCGGCCGGGCGTTCAACGGCGGCCTGTTGTGGGCGATGCGCAATCGCTGGTGGGCCATCGGCATTACGGTGCTGCTGTTCGTGCTGGCGGTGTTTTGCATGCGTTTCGTGCAGAACCAGTTCTTCCCCTCCTCGGACCGACCGGAAATCCTGGTGGACCTGAACCTGCCGCAAAATGCCTCGATGGACGAGACGCGCCGGACGGTCGATCGCCTGGAAGCGACCCTCAAGGGCGACCCGGACATCGAGCGCTGGAGCACCTACATCGGCGAAGGCGCGATTCGCTTCTACCTGCCCCTGGACCAGCAGTTGCAGAACCCGTACTACGCGCAGCTGGTGATCGTCAGCAAGGGCCTGGAGTCGCGCACGGCCCTCACCGAGCGCCTGCAAAAGCGCTTGCGCGAGGACTTCGTCGGTATCGGCAGCTACGTGCAAGCCTTGGAAATGGGCCCGCCGGTGGGCCGGCCGATCCAGTACCGGGTCAGCGGCAAGGACATCGACCAGGTGCGCAAGCATGCCATCGAGCTGGCCACCGAACTGGACAAGAACTCGCACATCGGCGAGATCATTTACGACTGGAACGAACCGGGCAAGGTGCTGCGCATCGACATTGCCCAGGACAAGGCGCGGCAACTCGGCTTGTCCTCCGATGACGTCGCCCGGCTGATGAACAGCATCGTCAGTGGCTCGCCCGTGACCCAGGTCGACGACGATATCTACCTGATCGACGTGGTGGGGCGTGCCGTCGACGCCGAGCGCGGTTCGCCGGAAACCTTGCAGAACCTGCAGATTGTCACCCCCGGCGGCGCCTCGATCCCGCTGTTGGCGTTCGCCACCGTACGCTATGAGCTGGAGCAGCCATTGGTGTGGCGGCGCGACCGCAAGCCGACCATCACCATCAAGGCCGCGGTGCGCGACGAAATCCAGCCCACCGACCTGGTCAAGCAACTGCAACCGGACATCGACAAGTTCGCCGCCGGCTTGCCGGCGGGCTACAAGGTCGCCACGGGCGGTACGGTGGAGGAAAGCAGCAAGGCCCAGGGGCCGATTGCCAGTGTCGTGCCGCTGATGCTGTTCCTGATGGCGACCTTCCTGATGATCCAACTGCACAGCGTGCAGAAGCTGTTCCTAGTGGCGAGCGTGGCGCCCCTGGGCCTGATCGGCGTGGTCCTGGCGCTGGTGCCGACGGGCACGCCCATGGGCTTCGTGGCGATCCTGGGGATCCTTGCGCTGATCGGCATCATCATCCGCAACTCGGTGATCCTGGTGACCCAGATCGACGAGTATGAACGCGACGGCTATGAGCCCTGGGATGCCGTGGTGGAGGCCACCGAGCACCGGCGCCGGCCGATCCTGCTCACGGCTGCTGCCGCCAGCCTGGGGATGATCCCGATTGCCCGCGAAGTGTTCTGGGGGCCGATGGCCTACGCGATGATCGGCGGGATCATCATCGCCACGCTGCTGACGCTGTTGTTCCTGCCGGCGCTGTATGTAGCCTGGTACAAGATCCGCGAGCCGAAGCGCGATTGAAGGGGCTGTACTCGGCCCCTGTGGCGAGGGAGGGCGGGTCTGATAAATGGGTACTGACTGTGCCGACGCCTTCGCGGGTAAACCCGCTCCCACAGGGGACGCGGGCGGATGCAGACTCTGTATTCACACCACCGCCTTTGTGGGAGCGGGTTTACCCGCGAAGGCGTCCGTCCAGCCGACCGTGACCTTTACTTACGCAACAACCGCAACCCATTGAACACCACCAACAAGCTCACCCCCATGTCGGCGAACACCGCCATCCACATGGTGGCGAGGCCGGCGAAGGTCACGCCGAGGAAGATCGCCTTGATGACCAGCGCCAGGGCGATGTTCTGTTTCAGGATGTTGGAGGTTTGCCGCGACAGGCGGATGAAGGCCGGGATCTTGCGCAGGTCGTCGTCCATCAAGGCGACGTCGGCGGTTTCGATGGCCGTGTCGGTCCCGGCCGCTGCCATGGCGAAGCCGATTTCCGCGCGAGCCAGGGCCGGCGCGTCGTTGATGCCGTCACCCACCATGCCCACCCGGTGCCCCTTGGCGTACAGCGCTTCGATGGCTTGCAGCTTGTCGTTCGGCAACAGGTCGCCCCGGGCCTGGTCCATGCCCACCTGGGTCGCAATCGCTTCGGCGGTGTGAACGTTGTCGCCGGTGAGCATCAGGGTCTTGATGCCCAGCTCATGCAATTGCCGGATGGCTTCGCGGCTGGACTCCTTCACGGTGTCGGCCACGGCGAACAGCGCCAGGGGCCCCTTGGCATCGAGCAACAGCACCACCGACTTGCCTTGTTTTTCCAGGGCGAAGAGTTGCTCCTCCAGCGCCGGCGAGCACAGGCCCAGGTCTTCCACCAGGCGGTGATTGCCCAGGTGATAGGTCTGGCCGTCGATGTCGCCACGCACCCCTCGTCCCGCCAGGGCTTGGAAGTTATCCACAGGCTGCGCCGGCCGTTGCTTGTCCGTCGCCGCCTCGGCAATGGCGCGCGACACCGGGTGGTCGGAACGCGCGGCCAGGCTCGCGGCCAAGGCCGGGGCGGTGGTTTCCACGGTGGGGTCCAGCACCACGCAGTCGGTCTGCACCGGTTTGCCGTGGGTAATCGTGCCGGTCTTGTCCAAGGCCAGGTAGTCGAGCTTGTAGCCACCTTCCAGGTACACACCGCCCTTGACCAGGATGCCTCGGCGCGCCGCTGCCGCCAGGCCGCTGACGATGGTCACCGGCGTGGAGATCACCAGCGCACAAGGGCAAGCTACCACCAGCAGCACCAGCGCCCGGTAGATCCAGTCGAACCACGCCGTGCCCATGAACAGCGGTGGGATGACGGCCACGGCGAGGGCCAGGGCGAATACCACCGGGGTGTAATAGGTTGAAAATTGATCGACGAAACGCTGAGTGGGTGCCCGCGAATCCTGGGCCTGTTCCACGGCGTGGATGATGCGCGCCAGGGTGGACTGGTCCGCCGCGGCGGTGATGGTGTACTCCAGCTCGCCGGCCTGGTTGATGGTGCCGGCAAACACCTTGTCGCCGACGGTTTTCTCCACCGGCAGGCTTTCGCCGGTGATCGGGGCCTGGTCGATGGTCGAGCGCCCGGCTACCACGTCTCCGTCCAGGGCGACGCGCTCGCCGGGGCGAACCCGGACCCGCGCGCCCAGGGCGATGGCCTTGACCTCCTGCACCTGCCAGCTACCGTCGGGCTGTTGCACGGTGGCCTGTTCCGGGGCCATCTGCATCAGGCCGCTGATGGCGTTGCGCGCCCGGTCCAGGGATTTGGCCTCGATCAGCTCGGCCACGGTGAACAGGAACATCACCATTGCCGCTTCCGGCCACTGGCCGATCAGCACGGCGCCGGTCACGGCGATGCTCATCAGCGCGTTGATGTTCAGGTTGCGGTTCTTGAGGGCGATCCAGCCTTTTTTGTAGGTGCCAAGGCCGCCGCTGAGGATCGACACCAGCGCCACCACGGCCACCACCCAGGTGGGTGCGGCATTGGTGAAATGGATCACCTCGGCGCCCAGGGCCGTGACGCCGGACAACGCCAGCGGCCACCAGGGCTTGGCGGGGGCGGGTTGTGGGTTGGCAGGTTTCTCCTGACCCGGTGTCAGCGGCTCGGCCTGCATGCCCAGGGACTGGATCGCGCGGATGATCGGTGCATCGTCGGGCAAGTCATGGGTGACGCCCAGCACGCGGTTGATCAGGTTGAATTCCAACTGCTGCACGCCTTCAAGCTTGCCGAGCTTGTTCTGGATCAGCGTCTGTTCGGTGGGGCAGTCCATCGCCTCGATGCGAAAACTGCTCAGCCGTGCGCCGTCTGTCGGTGCGTGGCCGAGGTTGACCACCGACGGTGCCGCTTTCGAGGCGCAGCAGGAATGCCCGTGGTCATGGCCATGGTTGGGCTTGTGGATGTGAAGGGAATCGCTCATCGGGTGACGTCCATGAAAAGTGCCTGTTGCACAGTAAAGACCCTGTAGCCACTATAGGGTCAAGCACCTATTTGGGAGACACCGCCATGAAGATTGGCGAACTGGCGAAAATCACCGACTGCCAGGTCGAAACCATCCGCTACTACGAACGCGAAGGCCTGTTGCCGGAGCCGGCCCGCAGCGACGGCAACTACCGCGTCTATACCCAGGCCCATGCCGAGCGGCTGACGTTCATCCGCAACTGCCGCACCCTGGACATGACCCTGGAGGAAATCCGTAGCCTGCTGACCCTGCGCGACAGCCCCCAGGACCAATGCGAAAGCGTCAATGCCCTGATCGATGAGCACATCCACCACGTCAAGGCGCGCATCGATGGCCTGCTGGCCTTGCAGGCGCAACTGATCGACCTGCGCCATCGCTGTGGCGAAGGGCCGGACCTGGAGCAATGTGGGATTTTGCAGCGGCTGGAGGTCAGCGGAGCGGTGGTGCCGGAGACGGAGCCTTCGCATGTGGGGCGCAGTCATGGGCATTGAAGGTCATGAAGATCCAATGTGGGAGCGGGCTTGCTCGCGAAGGCGATACATCAGACAAGTTTCCTTTATCTGATAGGCCGCCTTCGCGAGCAAGCCCGCTCCCACAGGAATGGACAGTGGTGTGCTTCAGACCGCCATCGGCGCGGTCATCGGCGCATGGTGCTGGTAGCCTTCGAGGCTGAAGTCGCCCGGCTCCACTCGCTCCAGCCACTCCGGCTGGTACACGCCGGTCTTGGCGAACTCCGGCACGCGCTCGGAAATCACCAGTCTGGGCATCGGGAACGGCTCGCGGGTGAGCTGTTCGTTGAGCATGTCCAGGTGGTTTTCGTAGACGTGCGCGTCGCCGATGAAATACGTGAACCAGCGCGGCGTGTAGCCGGTCAGGCGGCCGATCAGGCTCAACAGCGCGGCCCCCTCGGTGAGGTTGAACGGCGTGCCCAACCCCAGGTCGTTGGAGCGGATGTAGAGGGTCAGGGAGATTTCCTTGGTCTCGACGTTCGGGTGGAACTGATAGAGCAGATGGCACGGCGGCAGGGCCATCTCATCGAGCTGGGCGCAGTTCCAGCCGTGGAACAGAATGCGCCGGCTGCCCGGGTCCTTGATGATGGTGTCGACGCACTGGCGGACCTGGTCGATGGCTTTGTACAGCACCACGTAGGCCTGGCCGTTCTCTTCGCCTTCGGCGATCTGCCGGTAGCCCTGGGCCAGGGTCTGCTCGATGGCCGCCCGGTTGGTCACCGGGATCTGCTTGTAGGCCGGCCACTTGCGCCACTGCACGCCATAGATCTCGCCCAGGTCGTCTTCGCCCTGGCGGAATGGGTTGGCCAGCCATTGGGCGTTTTCATTGGCGTTCTGGTCCCATACCTTGCAGCCCAACGCCCGGAATTCGGCAGCATTGTTGACGCCGCGCAGGAACCCGCACATCTCGCCGATGGCCGACTTGAACGCCATCTTGCGAGTGGTGATGGCCGGGAACCCGTCCTTGAGGTCATAGCGCAGCATCGCACCGGGGAAACTGATGGTGTTCACGCCCGTGCGGTTGGCTTGCTTGGTGCCGTTCTTGATGACGTGGGCCACCAGATCGAGATATTGCTTCATGGGTTACCTGTGTCCTTGAACCCGAGGCTGGGGCCCCGGGGTTCGAATTTTTTAAGCCTTGGCCGCCGCAGCCGGCGCACGATGATAAGCCAGCCAGATCAGCACCAGGCCACCGACGATCATCGGCAGGCACAGCACCTGGCCCATGGTCAGCCAGTTCCACGCCAGGTAGCCGAGCTGGGCGTCCGGTACACGGACGAACTCGACGATGAAGCGGAAGATCCCGTAGAACAGCGCGAACATGCCCGACACGGCCATGGTTGGCCGCGGCTTGCGCGAGAACAGCCAGAGAATCAGGAACAGCGCCACGCCTTCGAGGGCGAACTGGTACAACTGCGACGGGTGGCGCGGCAACTGCGCCGGGTCGCTGAACGGCGGGAAGACCATCGCCCACGGCACATCGGTCGGCTTGCCCCACAATTCGGCGTTGATGAAGTTGCCGATGCGCCCGGCACCCAGGCCGATCGGCACCATCGGCGCGACGAAGTCCATCAGCTCGAAAAACGACTTGTTGTTGCGCTTGCCGAACCACACCGCCGCGAGCATCACGCCGATGAAGCCACCGTGGAACGACATGCCGCCCTTCCAGACCTCGAAGATCAGCGTCGGGTTGGCCAGGTAGGCGCTCAGGTCGTAGAACAGCACGTAGCCCAGGCGCCCGCCGACAATCACCCCCATGGACAGCCAGAACACCAGGTCGGAGAGTTTTTCCTTGTTCCAGGTCGGGTCGAAGCGGTTGAGCCGGCGCGACGCCAACAGCCAGGCGCCGCCGATGCCGACCAGGTACATCAGGCCGTACCAGTGGATTTTCAGCGGGCCGATGGCCAGGGCCACCGGATCGATCTGCGGGTAAGGCAGCATTGATATTCCTCGTAAACGTCAAAAATACCCGGGCGACGCTGCCACCTCGGGATTAAGCCAGGATTGCGTCAGAGCAGGAAACTTGCGCCCACGCAGAACAGCAAAGCGGCGAACAGCCGTTTGAGCAAGCGCGGCGACAGGCGATGGGCCAGTCGCGCGCCGAAGCGGGCGAAGACCATGCTGGTCAGGGCGATGCCCAACAACGCCGGCAAATACACAAAACCGAGACTATGGGCTGGGAGCAGCGGATCGTGCCAGCCCAAAATCATGAAACTTAAAGCACTGGCCAGGGCAATCGGCAGGCCACAGGCCGATGACGTCGCCACCGCCTGCTGCATCGGCACGCTGCGCCAGGTCAGGAACGGTACGGTCAGCGAACCGCCGCCGATGCCGAAAATCGCCGACGCCCAGCCGATCACCGTGCCGGCCAGGGTCAGCCCGGCCTTGCCCGGCACGGTGCGGCTGGCCTTGGGCTTGAAGTCCAGGGCCAGTTGCAGCGCGACGACCATGGCGAACACGCCGATGATCTTTTGCAGGTTCGGGCCGGAAATCGCCTCGGCGGTGACCGCTCCGACGCCAGCCCCGACCAGGATCCCGACGGTCATCCAGGCGAAGATCGGCCAGCGCACCGCGCCCTTGCGCTGGTGCTCGCGCACGGCATTGACCGAGGTGAAGATGATCGACGCCAGGGAGGTGCCCACGGCCAGGTGGGTCAGGACCTGCGGGTCGAAACCCTGCAAGGTGAAACTGAACACCAGGACGGGAACGATGATCATCCCGCCGCCCACGCCGAACAGCCCG
Source organism: Pseudomonas sp. P97.38 (assembly GCF_001269745.1). Classification (NCBI taxonomy): domain Bacteria; kingdom Pseudomonadati; phylum Pseudomonadota; class Gammaproteobacteria; order Pseudomonadales; family Pseudomonadaceae; genus Pseudomonas; species Pseudomonas sp. P97.38. Next base: position 394,326 of record NZ_LHVJ01000024.1, on the reverse strand, counting down.
GCCAGCACACCGGCGCAGGCGCCGAGCAGCAGATAGAGCACAAATTCCACCAGCGTCTCCCCAGCCATCCCCGAAACAAGAGCGGCATGGTAACGGATCCATGGCCTCGGGCTCCACTGAAGGCGATGGATGCGCGGGCGATGTGTGGGTAGAGTGGGTTCGAACACCGATCGCTTTTGTGGCGAGGGAGCTTGCTCCCGCTGGGCTACGCAGTAGCCCAAAAATCGCCGGGGAGTGCTGCGCTCTCCAGCGGGAGCAAGCTCCCTCGCCACGGGTCTTCGCTAAATCCGTCTAACTGGCTGGGGACTACCTGATGTGCCTGATCGTATTTGCCTGGCGACCTGGCCACGCCCGGCCGTTGATCGTGGCGGCCAACCGCGATGAATTCTACGCCCGGCCGACCTTGCCCCTGGCCCAGTGGCCGGATGCACCCCATGTCCATGCCGGCCGTGATCTGGAGGCCGGTGGCACCTGGCTTGGTGTTGGCGCCGGCGGTCGCTTCGCGGCGCTGACCAACATCCGTGACCCGGGCCAGGGCCCGGCCTTCAAGTCGCGGGGAGAGCTGGTGGCGCGCTTTTTGGGCGGGAGCCAATCGATTGCCGATTATTTCAGCGAAGTCGTGCCCCGTGCCGGCGAATATGGTGGGTTCAACCTGTTGCTTGGCGACGGTGCTGAGCTCTGGCACTTCAATGCTCGCGACGCCCGTCCGCAACGCCTGGCGGAGGGCCTTTACGGGGTGTCGAACGCCGGGCTGAACACACCCTGGCCCAAGCTTCTCAAGGCCCGGGCGGCGCTCGCCGAGGTGCTGGACGATCCACAACCCCACGCCTTGCTGGCACTGCTCAACGACCCGCAGCCGGCCCCGGTGGCCGATCTGCCGGACACCGGCGTGGGCCTGGCGACCGAGCGGCTGTTGTCGAGTGTCTTCATTGCCAGCCCCGCCTACGGGACGCGAGCGAGCACGGCGTTGATCGTCCATGCCGATGGGACACGGCACCTGGTCGAACGCAGCTTCGGGCCGCATGGGGGGCATTTGGGGGAGGTGGAGGTCAGGGTTTAGTCATGTGGCGTTTTTGCTGACCCTATCGCGAGCAAGCTCGCTCCCACATTGGATCTTTCGGCGAGCACACACTTGTGATCAACCGAGATCCCTGTGGGAGCGAGCTTGCTCGCGATGAGATCGCCGCAAATTAGAGCGTCTTGTTCGAAGCCGGATTGATCATCCGCGCCAACCCGAGGTTCTTCAGCGCCAGTTGCAGGGAGCTGTGGATCACTTGCGGGTTGTCGATGGTCATGACTTCCGCCAGCAGTTCCTGGGCCTTGCTGAGGTTGATCTGGCGCAGCATCCACTTCACTTTCGGCAAGTTGGTGGCGTTCATCGACAGGCTGTCAAAACCCATCGCCATCAACAGGACGGCGGCTGCCGGATCGCCGGCCATTTCGCCGCAGATGCTCACCGGCTTGCCTTCGGCATGGGCGTCGCGCACCACGGTCTGCAACGCTTGCAGCACGGCGGGGTGCAGATAGTCGTACAGGTCGGCCACCCGTGGGTTGTTGCGGTCCACGGCCAGCAGGTATTGCGTCAGGTCGTTGGAGCCCACCGACAGGAAGTCCACCTGGCGCGCCAGTTCCTTGGTCTGGTACACCGCTGCCGGGATCTCGATCATCACGCCCACCGGCGGCATCGGTACGTCGGTGCCTTCGTCGCGCACTTCGCCCCAGGCCCGGTGGATCAGGTGCAGGGCTTCTTCCAGCTCGTGGGTGCCGGAGATCATCGGCAGCAGGATGCGCAGGTTGTTCAGGCCTTCGCTGGCCTTGAGCATGGCGCGTGCCTGGACCAGGAAGATTTCCGGGTGGTCGAGGGTCACGCGGATGCCGCGCCAGCCGAGGAACGGGTTGTCTTCCTTGATCGGGAAGTAGGACAGCGATTTGTCGCCGCCAATGTCCAGGCTGCGCATGGTCACCGGTTGCGGGTGGAAGGCGGCCAGTTGTTCGCGGTAGATCGCCAGCTGTTCCTTTTCGCTGGGGAAGCGCTGATTGATCATGAATGGCACTTCGGTGCGGTACAGGCCCACGCCCTCGGCGCCGCGCTTCTGCGCCCGGGCCACGTCGGCCAGCAGGCCGGTGTTGACCCACAGCGGCATGCGATGGCCGTCCAGCGTCACGCAAGGCAGGTCCCGCAGCGCATCCAGGCCCAGGGCCAGTTGCTTTTCTTCTTCCACCACATCGGCGAACTGCTTGCGCAGCACGTCGCTGGGGTTGGTGTAGACCTCGCCGTGGTAGCCGTCGACGATCATCTGGATGCCGTCGACCTTGGAGTACGGCAGGTCCACCAGGCCCATCACCGTCGGGATGCCCATGGCCCGGGCCAGGATCGCCACGTGGGAGTTGCCCGAACCCAGCACCGACACCAGCCCCGCCAGCTTGCCTTCGGGCACTTCGCCGAGCATGGCCGGGGTCAGCTCCTCGCTGACCAGGATGGTGTTGTCGGGGTAGACCAGGGTCTGCTGGCGTTCCTGCTGCAGGTAGGCCAGCAGCCGGCGGCCGAGGTCCTTGACGTCGGAGGCGCGCTCGCGCAGGTAGGCGTCGTCCATCAGTTCGAAACGGTTGACGTGGTCGGTCACCACCTGGCGCAACGCGCCCTGGGCCCACTGGCCGGTCTTGATGACCGTGGTCACTTCGCTGCCCAGGGAGGCGTCGTCGAGCATCATCAGGTAGACGTCGAACAACGCGCGTTCTTCGGGGCGCAGTTGCGTCGCCAGTTTGGCCGAGAGGGCGCGCATGTCGGCGCGCACGCCTTCGATGGCGGTCTTGAACAGCGCCAGCTCGGCGTCGATGTCGGTGATGGTCTTGTCCGGCACCACGTCGAGGTCGGCCGGCGGCAGCATGACCACCGCGGTACCCACGGCCGCTCCCGGTGAACCCGGCACGCCGACGAACTTGGCTTCCTGGATGCCCTTGCCCTGGCGACCCAGGCCGCTGATCGAGCCGGTGGCCTCGGCGTGGGCGATGACCCCGGCCAGTTGCGCGCTCATCGTCACGAGGAAGGCTTCTTCACCTTCGTCGAACTGGCGGCGCTCCTTCTGCTGGATGACCAGCACGCCGACGACGCGGCGGTGGTGAATGATCGGCGCGCCGAGGAACGAGGCGTAACGCTCTTCGCCGGTTTCGGCGAAGTAGCGGTAGCGTGGGTGGTCCGCGGCGTTCTCGAGGTTCAGGGGTTCTTCGCGCGTGCCGACCAGGCCGACCAGGCCTTCATTGGGCGCCATGCTGACCTTGCCGATCGAGCGCTTGTTCAAGCCCTCGGTGGCCATCAGCACGAAACGGTTGGTCTCGGGGTCCAGCAGGTAGACCGAGCAGACCTGGCTGCCCATGGCCTCTTTGACGCGCAATACAATAATCCCCAACGCCGCCTTGAGATCCTTGGCGGAGTTAACTTCCTGGACGATCTTGCGCAGCGTATTGAGCATGGCTCGGGGTCGAACTCCGTCGTCAGTCGCGCGTCAGCAGGCGCGGGGCAAGCTCTTTGAGAGCGCGTCGATACACCTCGCGCTTGAATGTCACCACCTGGCCCAACGGATACCAATAGCTGACCCAGCGCCAGCCATCGAACTCCGGTTTACCGGTCAAATCCATCCGCACCCGCTGCTCGTTGGAGATCAGGCGCAGGAGAAACCATTTCTGTTTCTGACCGATGCACAGCGGTTGGCTGTGCGTGCGGACCAGGCGTTGCGGCAAACGATAGCGCAACCAGCCGCGGGTGCAGGCGAGTATTTCGACATCTTCTCGCTCAAGCCCCACTTCTTCGTTCAACTCGCGGTACAAGGCCTCTTCTGGCGTCTCCTGGGGGTTGATCCCGCCCTGGGGAAACTGCCAGGCGTCTTGATTGATACGGCGAGCCCATAGCACCTGCCCTGCATCATTCGTCAGAATGATCCCCACATTGGGGCGGAAACCATCGGGGTCGATCACGGCAACAACCTCGCAAACGCATGTCGCCGCATTGTTCCACAAAGGTTGTGAAAGCAGCAACGCGCCGGCCTACCTTATGTGCACTCTTGTGAAAAGTCCGTATTCTGGACGCCTTTCTTCAGATTTTTCAGCGAGTAACTGCAATGCGGCTGGCTTTATTCGACTTGGACAACACCTTGCTGGGCGGCGACAGCGACCACGCGTGGGGCGATTACCTGTGTGAGCGCGGCTTTCTCGACGCCGTCTCCTACAAGGCGCGCAACGACGCGTTCTACCAGGATTACCTGGCCGGCAAGCTGGACAACGCCGAGTACCTGAATTTTTGCCTGGAAATCCTCGGCCGTACCGAGATGGACGTGCTGGCCCAGTGGCATCTGGACTATATGCGCGATTGCATCGAGCCGATCGTGTTGCCCCAGGCCCTCGACCTGTTGAAAAAACACCGCGATGCCGGCGACAAGCTGGTGATCATCACCGCCACCAACCGTTTCGTCACCGCCCCGATTGCCGAGCGCCTGGGGGTCGAGACCCTGATCGCCACCGAATGCGAGATGGTCGACGGGCGCTACAGCGGCCGCAGCACCGACATCCCGTGCTTTCGCGAAGGCAAGGTGACCCGGCTGAACCGCTGGCTGGAAGAAACCGGACATTCGCTTGAGGACAGCTATTTCTACAGCGACTCGATGAATGACTTGCCGTTGCTGGAGGCGGTGACGCACCCGGTGGCCGTGGACCCGGACCCGAACTTGCGGGCCGAGGCGCAGAAGCGGGGCTGGCCGGTGATTACGTTACGCGGCTGAAACCGCTTTCGCGAGCAAGCCCGCTCCCACAGGAAACTTGTGTCGATCATACAATCCCTGTGGGAGCGAGCTTGCTCGCGATGAAAGCGACGCGGTCCTCAAGCTTCAGACCGGCTTGGCCCCCATCAACCCGGCAATGGCGATAAAACAGACCACACCGAACAGCGCCAGGGCAAAGGTGAACCGGCCGTTGCCCGCCGTCGGCGCCTTGCGCGCTTTGTTCAGCCGTACCAACAGCCAGAACCCCGCCAGCGCCGCCAGGGTGTAGAGCACGCTGGAAGCCAGCAGCCAGGTCTGCCCCAGTGGCCAGCCGACCTGATGCACCATCCACCAGCCGGTAAACGGCAGGCTCGCCAGTGCCAGGATCATCGCCAGCCAGATGAACAGCCGCGGACGTTGCAGCGTGCGTGCCGCCGCCGTGGCATCGCCGTTGCGGCGCGTGCGCCAGACCCAGGCGGCCAGCCCAAGGGCCCCCGCCAACAGGAGAACTGTGGCTACGACGTGAGCGGCTTTCAGGATGGTCAAGGTTTCCATGGTTCGATTTCCTCATGACTTGTCCAGCACAGCTTAGCCCCCCCTGTGGCGAGGGAGCTTGCTCCCGCTGGGTCGCGAAGCGGCCCCAAAAAAGCAGTGAGCGCTTCGCACTCAAGCGGGAGCAAGCTCCCTCGCCACAGGTCCACCCAGTCCCCAGTCCAAACGGCCGCAACGGCGGGATTCACCCCAGAAACAGTTGATACGCCGGGTTATCGCTTTCATCCCAGTACGGGTAACCGATTTCCTCCAGCGCCGCCGGCACCAGGTGGCGTTCATCGTGCGGCACCTGTAGCCCCGCGACCACCCGGCCGTCCGCCGCGCCGTGGTTGCGGTAGTGGAACATCGAGATATTCCAGCGCCCGCCCAGCTTGTTGAGGAAGTTGAACAGCGCGCCCGGGCGCTCCGGGAACTCGAAGCGCAGCACCACTTCGTCGATGACATGGGCCGCGTGGCCACCCACCATGTGGCGGATGTGCAACTTGGCCAGTTCGTTGTCGGTCAGGTCCAGCACCGGGAAGCCTTGCGCGGTCAGGCTGGCGATCAGCGCCGTGCGCGGGTCGTTCTCCGGGTGTGTCTGCACGCCAACGAAGATGTGGGCTTCGCTGCCGGTGTTGTAGCGGTAGTTGAATTCGGTGATCTGGCGCTTGCCGATGGCTTCGCAGAAGGCCTTGAAACTGCCCGGTTGCTCGGGGATGGTCACCGCGATGATCGCTTCGCGGCCTTCGCCCAGTTCGGCGCGCTCGGCCACGTGGCGCAAGCGGTCGAAGTTGACGTTGGCGCCGGAGTCGATGGCCACGAGGGTCTGGCCGCTGATGGCGCGCGTTTCGACGTACTTCTTGATCCCGGCCACGCCCAAGGCGCCGGCAGGTTCGGTGATCGAGCGGGTATCGTCGTAGATATCCTTGATCGCGGCGCAGATCTCGTCGGTGCTGACGGTGATCACCTCATCCACGTAGTGCTTGCAGATATCGAAGGTGTGCTGGCCGATCTGCGCCACGGCGACGCCGTCGGCAAACAGCCCCACCGTCGGCAGCACCACGCGCTCGCCCGCCGCCAGGGCCGCTTGCAGGCAATTGGAGTCGTCTGGCTCGACGCCGATGACCTTGATGTCCGGCCGCAGGTATTTCACGTAGGCCGCGATCCCGGCGATCAGCCCGCCACCGCCCACCGGGACGAAAATCGCATCCAGGCGCCCTGGGTGCTGGCGCAGGATTTCCATCGCCACCGTGCCCTGCCCGGCGATGGTATGGGGGTCGTCATAGGGGTGGATGTAGACGTAGCCCTTCTCGTCGACCAGTTTCAGCGAGTAGGCCAGGGCTTCAGGGAACGAGTCGCCGTGCAGCACCACCTTGCCGCCACGCGAGCGCACGCCCTCGACCTTGATTTCCGGAGTGGTCTTGGGCATCACGATGGTGGCCTTCACGCCCAGCACCTTGGCCGCCAGGGCGAGGCCCTGGGCATGGTTGCCCGCCGACGCCGTGACCACGCCGCGGGCGCGTTCTTCGTCGCTGAGTTGGGTCAGCTTGTTGTAGGCCCCGCGAATCTTGAACGAGAACACCGGCTGCAAGTCTTCGCGCTTGAGCCAGATGTCGTTGCCCAGCCGTTCGGACAGCTGGCGAGCGGTCTGCAGCGGGGTTTCTACGGCAACGTCGTAAACGCGCGAGGTGAGGATCTTTTTGACGTACTGTTCAAGCATCGGAAAGCATCACTGGGCGGGTTGGGCAGGGCCAAGGAGTCTAACCCGGCTTTTGGCCGGGCGACCATACGAATTAAAGGGTTTCAAGGTACAAGGCCCCCTGTGGCGAGGGCGCTTGCTGTGGCGAGGGAGCTTGCTCCCGCTGGACTGCGAAGCAGGCCCAAGATTCTGCGACAGCTGCGCCATCGAGCGGGAGCAAGCTCCCTCGCCACGGTTTCTACGCCTATAATGCCGGCCTTTCGTTCACTCTCGGCACCTTCGGAGCCCGCATGACCCAGGATCAACTCAAACAGGCCGTGGCCCAGGCCGCCGTCGACCTCATCCTTGCGAAACTGGATGACAAGAGCATCGTCGGGGTCGGCACCGGCTCCACGGCCAATTGTTTCATCGACGCGTTGGCAAAACACAAGGGCGCCTTCGACGGCGCGGTTGCCAGTTCCGAAGCCACCGCTGCGCGGCTCAAGGGGCATGGGATTCCGGTCTACGAGCTCAACACCGTGAGCGACCTGGAGTTCTACATCGACGGCGCCGACGAAAGTGATGCGCACCTGAACCTGATCAAGGGCGGCGGCGCGGCCCTGACGCGCGAGAAAATCGTCGCCGCCGTGGCCAAGACATTCATCTGCATCGCCGATGCCAGCAAACTGGTGCCGGTGCTCGGCGCTTTCCCGCTGCCGGTGGAAGTCATCCCGATGGCTCGCAGCCACGTCGCCCGCCAGTTGGTCAAGCTGGGCGGCGACCCGGTGTACCGCGAAGGCGTGCTGACCGACAACGGCAACATCATCCTGGATGTGCACAACCTGCAGATCACCCACCCGGTAGAACTGGAACGCCAGATCAACGCCATCGTCGGCGTGGTCACCAACGGTCTGTTCGCGGCGCGTCCGGCGGACGTGCTGTTGCTCGGGACGGCTGAAGGGGTCAAGACCCTGCGGGCTGAATAAACCGAAGCCAGGCAAATCATTGAGCTGGACTCGAACCCCTGTGGGAGCGGGCTTGCTCGCGAAGCGGTCATCACATTCGACATCAATGTTGCCTGTGGCACCGCGTTCGCGAGCAAGCCCGCTCCCACATGGCGTCAGTGGCGGTTGATCAAGGCTGCGGCTTCTTGAACACGTAGAACAGATTCGGCTCACTCACCAGGTACAGGGTGCCGTCGTCGTCCATGGCGAGGCCTTCGGCCTGGGGAACGGTCTGCTGCAAGCCCTGGCTGCCCTTGCTCAAGGACAGCGTGCTCAGCGGCCGGCCATTGATGTCCAGTTCGATGATCAACCGCGATTCCTCGGACAGCGCCAGCAGATGGCCGCTGCGTTCATCGTATTGCAGGCTCGAAAGGTCGCGTACGAACAGCCCGGCATCACGCTTGGGGTTGTTGATGACATGGACCGCGTAGGACTTTTCTGGATTCTGATGGGGAAATCCATGCACTTCATAAATCAGCATCGGATCGCGTTCCTTGGCCACGAATAGCCGTTTGCCCACCGAGTCGTAGGCCAGCCCTTCGAACCCCTTGTTGCTGCTCATGTGCACGCCAAGCGTCATCTGCTCGGCGTCGGCGGCGTCGAGGAAGCGGGTGTCCTGGTCCAGGTGGATCTTGATCAGTCGCTGCTGGCGCTCGTCGGTGATGACGTAAGTGTCTTCGCTGATGAACTCCACCGCTTCCGGGTCGCCGAAGCCCACCAGGGCGATGCGCCGCAGGATCCTGCCTTCGAGTGACAGCTCGACCAGCTCCGGATTCTGGTTGGTGACGGTGAACAGGCTCTTGCGTATAGGATCGAAGGTCAGCGCCGAGACATCGTCGGCCAGGCCGTCGATCACCTGCGCTTCGACCGTGACCCGGTACTGGTCCAGCGCAATGGCCTGCTCGTGGGCGGTATTCCAGAAGCTGTTGACATTGAACCAGGCGCGCTCGAACAGGCGCAGGCGCTGTCCCATTGCGATCGAAGCGATCAGGGCGATGGCCAGCAACATCAGGATCAGAGGTTTGGGACGGGCGAGTCGACGCATGTTGGGGGTGAGCTCGGATAAGAACAGGTGGCTGAAATATCACGACTACCTGAACTGAAGCTTAATGGCCGTGTGCCACACCCTACAGCGAAGGAGGAATAATCCTACAAGGTCAGCGTTGTTTTTCGAAACGATAGAACAGATTCGGTTCGCTGACCATGTACAGGTTGCCGGCCTCGTCGACGGTAACGCCCTCGGCACGCGGTATCGTGTCCTTCAGGCCGTTGAAGCCGCCCAGCAGGGTCATGAAGCTGACCTGCTCGCCTTTTTCGTCCAGCTCCAGCAGCAAGTGGGAGTCGGCCGAAAGCACCAGCATGTGACCGGTACGAGGGTCGACGGCCAGCGCCGAGAGGTTGCGCAGGTCCAGCTCATTGCTGACATGGATCTGCTTGTCGCCCTTGAGCAGCTGGCTGCCGTCGCTTTTCCAGGTGTACAGCGCCGGCGGGCGTTCTTCACCCAGCACCAACTGCTGGTTGCGCGGATCCCAGACGATGCCTTCGAAACCCTTGTTCTGGTTTTTCGATGCGCCAAGGTCATAACGAGGGAAGGCGGCGCTGTTCAGCTCGCGGGTGTTGGCATCCACCTGGATGATCGACAGGCTGTGATCGCGTTCATCGGTAATCGCCAGCAGGCCGTTTTCCATGTAGGTCACGCCCTCCGGATTGCTCCAGCCCACCAGCGGCATCTTGCGCAGGACCTCGCCCTGCACGGTCAGCTCCACCAGGAACGGGTTTTTGCCCATGACGGCGAACAAGGTTTTGGTCTGCGGGTTGTAGGTCACATCGGAGGCTTCGTCCTTCTCCATGCCCGGCAGCGGCTTGGCGTCGATCACGGCATGGTAGTCCGGCAGCCAGACACTCTCCTGGCGCTGGGCCGGGCTTTGGAAGCGTTCCGATAGCCAGAGCAGGCCGCGGTCGTCCCAGTGCATCGCGAACGCCAGGCCATAAGCGGCGGCCACGACCAGCAGTGACCAGGCATACCAGGGCAGGGCAAAGCGAGAGCGGCGGGTGGGCTTGGCAGGGGACAGCGCGTGGGGTTTGGCCATGGGGAGAATGCGTTCCAGGAAATTCGGGCTAAGGGAATGGCTGGCTCAGATGCCGCATTCGCCGGAATTATCCGGATGGCATGTGAAAAAAACGATAAATCACGGGATGGACTGCTCCCCAATCCTCATAGGAGCAAGCTCGCTCCTATGAGGATTGGGGCCGCTTTTAGCGAACGCTGCTCTCGAAGCGGCTCGCGCCCGGCAATTCCAGGACCAGCTCATCGCCGGCATTCAGCGGCCCGACGCCAGCCGGGGTGCCGGTGAGGATCACGTCGCCGGCCTGCAGCGAGAAGCAGCCGGCCATGTACTGGATCATCGGCACGATGGGGTTGAGCATCAGGCGGCTGTTGCCGTCCTGGCGCACCTCACCGTTGATGGTCAGGCGCACCGGGATGTCGGCCAGGTCGGTAAACGTGCTGCCTGGCACGAACGGGGCGATGACGGCCGCGCCGTCGAACGACTTGGCCACTTCCCACGGCAGGCCCTTGGCCTTGAGCTCGGCCTGCTTGTCCCGAAGGGTCAGGTCCAGGGCCGGGGCGAAGCCGGAGATGGCGTCCAGGATTTCCTCGGCGCTGGGCCGGGTCGACAGCGGCTTGCCGATCAGCACGGCGATCTCCGCCTCGTAGTGCACCGAGCCGCGCTCGGCCGGAATGCTGAACCCGCCCTCCAGCGGCACCACGCAACTGCCCGGCTTGATGAACAATAGCGGTTCGGTGGGCACCGGGTTGTCCAGTTCCTTGGCATGTTCGGCGTAGTTGCGGCCAATGCACACCACTTTGCCCACCGGAAAGTGGATGCGTGTACCGTCGACATACTGGTGCTGATAGCTCATTACCGACTCCTGCTCTGGGATTGGGGTGATTAAAGGGTTCAAACCGCGAAGATCTTGCCCGGGTTCATGATGCCGTTCGGGTCGAAGACCGCCTTCACGGCCTTCATGTATTCGATTTCCACCGGCGAACGACTATAGGCCAGGTAGTCGCGCTTGGTCATGCCCACGCCATGTTCGGCCGATATCGAGCCGTTGTACTCCTCGACGATCTCGAACACCCATTTGTTCACCGTGGCGCACTTGGCGAAGAACTCGTCCTTGCTCAGGTTTTGCGGCTTGAGAATGTTCAGGTGCAGGTTGCCATCGCCGATGTGGCCGTACCAGACGACTTCGAAGTCGGGATAGTGTTTGCCGACGATCGCGTCTATTTCCCTGAGGAAGTCCGGGACTTTGGAGACCGTCACCGAGATGTCGTTCTTGTACGGCGTCCAGTGGGAGATGGTTTCGGAAATGTACTCGCGCAGTTTCCACAGGTTCTGCAACTGGGTTTGACTCTGGCTCATCACGCCGTCCAGCACCCAGCCCTGCTCCACGCAGTGCTCGAAGGTTTCCAGCGCCTGGTTGGCCACGTCTTCAGTGGTGGCTTCGAATTCCAGCAGGGCGTAGAACGGGCAATCGGTCTCGAACGGCGCCGGCACGTCACCGCGCCCGAGGATCTTGGCCAGGGCCTTGTCGGAGAAAAATTCGAACGCGGTGAGGTCGAGCTTGCCCTGGAACGCATGCAGCACCGGCATGATCGAGGCGAAGTCCGGCGTGCCGAGCACCATCGCCGTGAGGTTTTTCGGCGCACGGTCCAGGCGCATGGTGGCCTCGACCACGAAGCCGAGCGTGCCTTCGGCGCCGATGAACAACTGGCGCAAGTCGTAGCCGGTGGCGTTCTTGATCAGGTCCTTGTTCAGCTCCAGCAGGTCGCCCTTGCCGGTGACGACCTTCATGCCCGCCACCCAGTTGCGGGTCATGCCGTAGCGAATGACCTTGATCCCGCCGGCATTGGTGCCGATGTTGCCGCCAATCTGGCTGGAACCGGCCGATGCGAAGTCCACCGGGTAGTACAGCCCGTGTTCCTCGGCCTTGTTCTGCAATTGTTCGGTGATCACGCCCGGCTGGCACACGGCGGTGCGGTCGGTGAGGTTCACGTCGAGGATCTGGTTCATGTAGTCGAACGACACCACCACCTCGCCATGGGCGGCCACGGCGGCGGCGGAAAGCCCGGTGCGCCCGCCCGACGGCACCAGGGCGACCTTGCGGGTATTGGCCCAGCGCACGATGGCCTGCACCTGCTCGATGCTCTTGGGAAAGACGATGGCGCTTGGCGCGGGGGCGAAATGACGGGTCCAGTCCTTGCCGTAGGCGTCCAGGGAGTCGGCATCGGTCAGGACCTTGCCCGGCTCGACCAGGGTCTTCAACTCAGCGATCAGGTCAGCAGTAGTCATCGACAGAACTCTCGAACAATTCATGGTCACCCTGAAGACGCTTCACGTCGCAGAATGAGTGTTTGAAGGTCGCATATGCTAGCATACGCCCCCCGCAGAGGCGTTCTAACAGGCCACGCTGCGGGCCGGCGACTACGCCGTGTGGGCAGCCTGACGTTGCCCATTTCCCTGCCATTTTTCTCCGGGACACAGGTTACGCAGATGAGCAAGACTTCTCTCGATAAGAGCAAGATCAAGTTCCTTCTTCTCGAAGGCGTCCACCAATCGGCTGTCGACGTCCTCAAGACGGCGGGCTACACCAGCATTGAGTACATCACCAGTTCTCTGCCGGAAGCCCAGCTCAAGGAAAAGATCGCCGATGCTCACTTCATCGGCATTCGCTCCCGTACCCAATTGACCGAAGAGATCTTCGACCACGCCAAGAAACTGGTCGCGGTCGGCTGCTTCTGCATCGGCACCAACCAGGTCGACCTCGACGCGGCGCGCGAGCGCGGCATCGCGGTGTTCAACGCACCGTACTCCAACACCCGTTCCGTTGCCGAACTGGTACTGGCCGAAGCGATCCTGCTGTTGCGCGGTATCCCCGAGAAGAATGCATCCTGCCACCGTGGCGGCTGGATCAAGAGTGCGGCCAACTCCTTTGAAATCCGCGGCAAGAAGCTGGGGATCGTCGGCTACGGCTCGATCGGCACCCAACTCTCGGTCCTGGCCGAAGGCCTGGGCATGCAGGTCTACTTCTACGACACCGTGACCAAGCTGCCGCTGGGCAACGCCACCCAGGTCAATGACCTGCACGAGCTGCTGGGCATGTCCGATATCGTGACCCTGCACGTGCCGGAAACCGCTGCCACCCAGTGGATGATCGGCGAGAAGGAAATCCGCGCCATCAAGAAGGGCGGGATCCTGATCAACGCCGCCCGTGGCACCGTGGTCAGGCTCGAAGCCCTGGCCGAAGCGATCAAGGACAAGCACCTGATCGGCGCCGCCATTGACGTGTTCCCGGTGGAGCCGCGCTCCAACGACGACATCTTCGAAAGCCCGCTGCGTGGCCTGGACAACGTGATCCTGACCCCGCACATCGGTGGCTCCACCGCTGAAGCCCAAGCCAACATCGGCCTGGAAGTGGCGGAAAAACTGGTCAAGTACAGCGACAACGGTACTTCGGTATCGTCCGTGAACTTCCCGGAAGTGGCCCTGCCGGCTCACCCTGGCAAGCACCGCCTGCTGCACATCCACGAGAACATCCCGGGTGTGATGAGCGAGATCAACAAGGTCTTCGCCGAAAACGGCATCAACATTTCCGGTCAGTTCCTGCAGACCAACGAGAAGGTCGGCTACGTCGTGATCGACGTCGACGCCGAATACTCGGACCTGGCGCAAGAGAAGCTGCAGCACATCAAGGGCACCATTCGGTCGCGCGTGCTGTTCTAAGCCGCGAGGCTGGCTGGCAATGAAAAACGGGAGCCCGCAAAGGCTCCCGTTTTTTTTGTGCCTGACATGATGCTGTACCTGTGGGAGCGGGCTTGCTCGCGAAGGCATCGGTTCAGTGACACATTTGTTGGTGACACACCGCCTTCGCGAGCAAGCCCGCTCCCACAAGACCTATGTTCCGTCACCCCAAGCGGTGTTATTTCACGTTTACCGTGATTTTCTTGGAGACAATCGGCGGATCGAACGGCATGTGGCCACTGTCGCCCAGTTCCAGCTGCAAGGTGTGCTTGCCCGGGGCCAGCTTGATGGTGGCCTCGGTCTGCGCCTTGCCGAAGTGCATGTGGTTGGCGTCGGTCGGGATCGGTGCGCCCGCGGCAGGCAATTGGTCGACGTCGATCAGCAGATGGTGATGTCCGGTATTCTTGGTCACGTCACCCGCCGGGGCCAGGGCGATACCCTTGACGCCGAACTGGACCTTGAATTCCTGGGCGACAGTGGCTCCGTCGGCCGGGGAAACGATGAATGCTTCTGCGCCCTTGGGTGCAGGGGTTGCGGCGGTTGCCAGCATCGAAGTGCCGAGCAACAGGCCGGCCAACGCGGCACGAGACATAACGCTTTTCATTTTTTTCTCCAGTTTTTTCATGAAATCCGCCCGGTCATGACAACTTCATGACCAATCGTTGTCGAAGCCTGCAACAACCATAGCAAAGCGAGCCTGAAACGAGCGTCGCTTGTATCGATACCAAGGAGTGACCATGCGTTTCCTGCCTGGCCTGATCTGCCTGCTACCCCTTTTGAGCCCTTTGGCCCATGCCGAATTGATCGATGACATCAACGACCGTGGTGAGCTGCGCATCGCCCTGGAGGCCAATACCGCGCCGTTCAACTTCAAGGAAGACGGCAAGCTCACCGGGTTCGAAGTGGAGCTGGGCCAGATGCTCGCCAGTGAGCTCGATGTACGCGCCGACTTCGTGGTCACCGATGCTGCGGACCTGCTGACCGGTGTGGAGAGCGGCAAGTACGACGTTGCCATCAACCACATAGCAATGACCCCGGAACTGGCCGAACGTTTCGACACCAGTGCCGCTTACAGTCAACCGGATGCGCAATTGTTGGCGAAAAAGGATGAAACCCAGCGCCCGCTGATGATGGCGCAGTCTTTCCAGCCGGAAGAAAAGAGCGGCCCGGCGCCGCACCTGGTGATCCCCTTCCAGAAAGGCAACCCGGCGTTCAAGGCCAGCCTGGACAACGCCCTGACGCGGATCAAGGATGACGGGCGGCTGGAGCAGTTGTCCCAGAAGTGGTTGGGCAAGCAGCAATAGCGGGGTGAGCGCAGCCTTTGTGGTGAGGATTGCTGGGCTTCAAGTCTTGCGCCAGACACTCGCCAACCACGGCTGCTGCTCGCGCGGCCGTCCCGCCGGTCGGTAGTAATGCTCCAGCTCCACGAAGCCGGCGTCGGTGAGCAACGCGCGCCAGGCCGCCAGGTCGTGGTAGGCGCCGAAACGCTGGCCGTTCCAGCCCTCCTGATTTTCGCCCCGGGGGTTGGAGCTGAACAACACGCCGTCAGCCTTGAGGGTGGCGTGCAGTTGCCTGAGCACCCGCGGCAACTCCTGTCGCGGAACGTGAAACAGCACGGCGTTGGCGAAGATCCCGTCGAAGCGCTGCGCCGGCAGGTCGAGTTGCAAGAAGTCCTGTTGCCACACCTCGCAGCCGCTGTCCTGGCGTGCCATGCGGACGAACTCGGCTGAGCCGTCCAGGCCGATCGCGACGTGGCCCAAGGCGGTGAACGCGCGCAAATCCCGGCCGGGACCGCAACCCAGGTCGAGGATGTGCAACGGTGCGCTGGCCCGGATATGGCGCAGCAGTGCGTCGATGTTCTGGCTGACATCGTGGTCGCGGGTGCCTTCGCGAAAGTCTTCGGCGACGGCGTTGTAGTTGCCCAGGGTGGTGGCGGTGATGGCTTGCAGGTCTTCGGGGGAGTGTTTCATGGTCGTGGGCTTGGGTAGGGAGCGTGGGCGGACTATAGCGCACATCCCCAGCCTGGCCGTTCACTTAAGGGCGACACGTGATAAACCTCAAGTGAACAGCATTGCCACAAGGGCCGGCCTGTCAGCGTTTGTTCAGCCCCCGCGCCAGGCGGTCCCCGCCGAGCTGAATCACCGCCACCAGCGCCACCAGCAGAACGATCACCGTGAGCATGATCTGGCTGTCGAAACGCTGGTAGCCGTAGCGGTAGGCGATGTCGCCCAGGCCTCCGGCACCGATGGCCCCGGCCATCGCCGAGGAGTTGATCATGGTCACCAGGGTGATGGTGAAACCGCCGACGATGCCCGGCAGCGCTTCGGGCAGCAGCACGTGCCAGACGATGTGCCAGCGCCGGCAACCCATGGCCTGGGCCGCCTCGATCAACCCATGGTCGACCTCCCGCAGGCTGACCTCAGCAATGCGGGCGAAGAACGGCGTGGCGGCGATGGTCAACGGCACCACCGCCGCCCAGACGCCGTACGTGGTGCCGACGATCAGCCGGGTGAACGGAATCAGCGCCACCATCAGGATCAGGAACGGGATCGAGCGGAACAGGTTCACGAACGCGCCCAGGGCCTTGTTCAAGGCGGGCGCCTCAAAGATGCCACCCTTGCCGCTGGTCACCAGGATCACCGCCAGCGGTATGCCCGCCAGCAATGCGATCAACGACGACACCCCGACCATCAGGAAGGTGTCGATAAAGCCCTGCAATAACCGATCAAACCACATAGCCCAGCACCTCCACCTGTTGTGCCCAATCGCCCGCCCGTTGCCGCAGTTCCTCGGCGCCCCACGACGAGCCGCTTACCGCCAGCAGCAATTGCCCCAGGCCGTGGCCCTGGATCCGTTCGATGCCGCCATGGAGCAGCCGCACCCGTCCGCCGAGGGCGCTGAACAAGGCGGCGAGGTCGGGTTCGTCCTGCCCCGTGCCGGTGAACTGCAAGCGCAACACAGTGGCGGCCTCGGCTGAGGCCGGTTGCGCCTGCAAACGGCTTTTCAGTTCGTCGGGTAACGCGTGCTGCAACGGCGCGAGCAGGGTTCGGCTCACCGCGTGTTGCGGGTTGCCGAACACTTCCCAGACCGGTCCCTGCTCGACGATCCGTCCTTGTTCGAGCACCACTACCCGGTCGCAGACTTCGCGAATCACTGCCATTTCGTGGGTGATCAGGACGATGGTCAGGCCCAGGCGCTGGTTGATCTCGCGTAGCAGCCCAAGGATCGACTGGGTCGTCTCCGGGTCCAGGGCCGAGGTGGCTTCGTCGCACAGCAGTATCTGGGGATCATGGACCAGGGCCCGGGCGATCCCGACGCGTTGCTTTTGCCCGCCCGAGAGCTGCGCCGGATAGGCCTGGTGCTTGCCTTGCAGGCCGACCAGCTCAAGCAGCTCACGAACCTTTTGCTCGCGCTGCGCCTTGGGCACGCCGGCCACTTTCAGCGGCAGTTCGACGTTCTGCCATACCGTCTTGGCCGACATCAGGTTGAAGTGCTGGAAGATCATGCCGATCCGTCGGCGCAGCTGCACCAACTGGTCTTCATCGAATTGGCCGATGTCCACCCGGTCGATCAGCACTCGCCCGCTGGTGGGCTGCTCAAGGCGATTGATGGTGCGGATCAGCGACGACTTGCCCGCGCCACTGCGGCCGATGATGCCGAACACCTCGCCGCGCTGAATCGCCAGGTCGATGCCTTGCAGGGCGGCCACCGGGCCTTGGGCGCCAGTGTAGGTCTTGCCCAGGCCGATGAAGCGCACGTGCGCGCGGTTCAGGTCCGGGTGCAGTTCGGTCGGGTCGGCGCCCTGGGGCGCGGCGGCTTCCTGTCGGAGCCTGGCGTTGACGGCGTTCATGATCAACCTTCCCAACCGGCCTGGTAGAGCTTGCCGTGGGCCTTGTCGAGGGCGGCACGGACGACGGGCGAATGCTGGTAGATGTCGACGAACTTGATCAGCCGTGGGTCATGCTGGCTCTTGGGCTGGATCACGAACTGAATCACGTATTCCTTGTGGTCCAGGCCGTCGAACAGCAGGGCCGAGCCGGCGTCGAAGGTCTTGGCCAGGCGGATGTAGGCGGGGTAGCCCTGCACCAGGTCGGCGTCATCGTACGCGCGCACCAGTTGCACCGCCTCGACCTGGAGGATCTTCAGTTTCTTCGGGTTGGCCACGATGTCGTCTTCGGTGGCCTTGTAGCCCACCCCTGGCTTGAGGCTGATCAGCCCGGCCTTGGCCAGCAGTTGCAGGCCGCGACCGCTGTTGATCGGGTCGTTGGCGATGGCGACGCTCGCCCCTTCGGGCAACTCATCGAAGCTTTTGTACTTTTTCGAGTAGAGGCCGACGTTGTTGATAATTCCCGGTGCAAAGGGCACCAGGTCAAACCCGGCGGCGGCCTTGGCGTTTTCCAGGAACGGGATGTGCTGGAAGTAGTTCACGTCGATGTCACCGGAGGCCAGGCTGACGTTCGGTGCGATCCAGTCGCTGAACTCCACCAGCTCGACTTTCAGGCCTTGCTTGCCAGCCTCTTCGACGGCGGCCTCCAGGGGTATGGCGAAGGCGGCCGTGGTGCCGATCTTCAAGGGAGCATCGGCGGCGAACAGGGCCGAGCTGAACAGGCCGAGGGTCAGGGCCAGGGCTTTGACTGGCAGGGTCAGGAGTTGCTTGGTCATGTCGGATATTCCAGTCATTAATGGATGGCGCACAGCTTTTGTGGCGAGGGAGCTTGCTCCCGCTGGTGGGCGAAGCCCGCCCAAAAAAGCGTTGGGGCCACTTCGTAGCCCAGCGGGAGCAAGCTCCCTCGCCACAGGGGTCAGTGTCGGTAGGTAGAACCAGTGTGTTGTCCGGGTAAATGAGCCGCTGCGCTAAACAGCTTTTCGCGCAGGGTGCCCTGGTCGTATTCGGTCTTGTACGCGCCGCGCTTCTGCAGTTCGGGGATCACCAGGTCGATGAAATCCGCGTAGCTCTGGGGCGTCACGATGCGGGTCAGGTTGAAGCCATCGAGGCCGGTTTCGGCGATCCACGACTCCAACTCGTCGGCCACCTGCTCGGGCGAGCCGACCACGGTGATGTAGCGCCCGCCCAAGGCGTGCTGTTCGAGCAATTTGCGGCGCGTCCAGTCGTTGTTCTGCAGGGTCTTGGTCGCAGACTGGATGGCGTTGCTTTTCACGTACTGGATCGGCTCGTCCAGGGCGTACTCGGAAAAATCGATCCCTGTGGACGCGGAAAAGTGCGCCACCCCGGCCTCGGCACTGGCGTAGCTCAGGTACTCGGCATGCTTGGCCCAGGCGGCGGCTTCGGTTTCGCCGACGATCACGTTCAGGCCCATGAACACCTTGATGTCGCCTGGGTTGCGTCCGGCCTCGACGGCGCTGGCGCGGACCTTGTCCACCTGGCGCTTGGTCGCCGGTTTGTTCTGGCCGCTGATGAACACGCATTCGGCATGCCGCCCGGCAAACTGCAGGCCACGCTCCGAACTGCCGGCCTGGAACAGCACCGGTGTGCGCTGGGGCGACGGTTCGCAGAGGTGATAACCCTCGACCTGGTAGAACTCGCCATGGTGCCGGACCTTGTGCACCTTCTCCGGTTGCGCGTAGATCCGCTGCTCGCGGTCATTGAGCACTGCATCGTCTTCCCAACTGCCCTCCCACAACTTGTAGAGCACTTGCAGGTATTCGTCGGCCTGGTCGTAGCGCCGGTCATGTTCGACCTGCGCGCTCAAGCCCATGGCCTTGGCGGCGCTGTCCAGGTAGCCGGTGACGATGTTCCAACCCACCCGGCCGCGACTCAGGTGGTCGAGGGTGCTCATGCGCCGGGCGAACAGATACGGCGGTTCGTAGGTCAGGTTCGCGGTGAGGCCGAAGCCCAGGTGCCGGGTGACGGCGGCCATCGCCGAGACCAGCAGCAGCGGGTCGTTGACCGGCAACTGGATCGACTCTTTCAGCGTGACGTCCACCGACTGCTGGTAGACGTCATAGACGCCGACGATATCGGCGATGAACAGCCCGTCGAAGAGCCCGCGCTCAAGCAATTGCGCCAGGCCGGTCCAGTATTCCAGGGTGTTGTACTGGGTCGAGGTGTCCTGGGGATGGGTCCACAAGCCATGGTTGATGTGCCCGATGCAGTTCATGTTGAACGCATTGAGCAGGATCTTTTTCTTGCCGGCCGCCATCAGATCGTCCCTCGCAGCGGCGGCTTCTCGTCGTTGAGATAGAAGTTGCCCACCGCGTGGTACTTCCAGCGCACCGGGTCGTGCAGGGTATGCACGCGGGCGTTGCGCCAGTGACGATCGAGGCCGTGTTCGGCGAGTGTCGCCTGGCTGCCGGCCAGTTCGAACAGGGTGCTGCCGGCGACCAGGGAGATGTCGGTGCTGATGGCGCGCGCTTCGGCCACGGCGATCGAGGCGGCGGCGACCGTGTCGGCGTGTGGGTCGGCCTGGGCCTGGTCGAGAAACTCGCCGGCCCGCTCCAGCAGGGCTTCGGCGGCGTGCAGGCGCACGCTCAACTGTCCGAAGCGCTTGAGGGTGAGCGGGTCTTCGGTGGCGACGTCGCTGGTGGCGTCGATCCAGGGCCGGGTCTTGCTGCGGACGAACTGCAAGGCGTCTTCATAGGCCGCACGGGCAATGCCGGTGTCGATGGCGGCGTGAAGAATCTGCGCCAGCGGCCCCACCGGGGTCGGGCGCTCGAAGGCGCTCTGGAAAGGCACGATGTCTTCGGCGGCGACGTAAACGTCTTCGAACACCACCGAGCCGCTGCCGGTGGTGCGCTGGCCGAAGCCACTCCAGTCGTCGATCACCGTCAGCCCCTTGCTGTCGCGAGGGACGAAGGCCAGTTGCTGCACGCCGTTTTCATCCACCACCGAGGTGGGAATGCGCTGGGCGTAGATCGCCCCCGTGGCGTAGAACTTGCGGCCGTTGATGCGATACCCCGCGCCGTCGCGGCGCAGTTGGGTGGTGCGGTCGTGGGCGGTCTTGGTGCCCAGTTCCGCCAACGCGTTGCCAAAGCGCTGGCCGGCCAGCACCTCGGCGTACAACCGTTGTTTCTGCGCTTCGCTGCCGTTTACCCGCAGCACTTCCAGGGCGTAGTAGTGGTTTTGCGGAATCTGTCCGAGAGAGCCGTCGGCCTGGGCGATCAGCGCAATGACCTTGGCCAGGGTGACGTTGGAAACCCCGGCGCCGCCGTAGGCCTTCGGTACGCTGATGCCCCACAGGCCGGAACGGGAGAAGGCCTCCAGCTCCGGGTGCGGCAGGCGTCGCTCGCGGTCGCGCAGGGCGCTGTCGCGCTTGAAGTCATCGGCCAGGTCGCTGGCCACGATCAGGGCTTGTTCATCGCTGGTGATCACCGCGATGTGTTGGGAAAGCGTCATGTGCTGCTCCAGAAAATCGGCGGGTCAGATCCAGGAATGCCGGGCCGGCAGGGTGCCGTTCAACCGGTAGGCGCCGATGGCGTGGTACTTCCAGCGCACCGGATCGTGCAGGGTATGGACGCGCGCGTTGCGCCAGTGGCGGTCGAGGTTGAACTCGGCCAGGGTGGCGCGGCTGCCGGCCAGTTCGAAGAGCTTTTCGCTGGCTTGCAGGGCGATCTCGGTGGTCAAGGCCTTGGCCTCGGCCACGACGATCGAGGCGTGGGCGGCCGATTGCGCGGTGATGGGGGCGGCCGTGACCTGGTCCAGTACCCGTCCGGCCTTGCGCAGCAGTGCTTCGGCCGCGTGCAATTCGATCTTCAGTTTGCCGATGTCGGCGATCACGTAGAGGTCGTCGCTGGCGCGCTCGACCTTGGCATCGATCCAGGGACGGGCCCGCTCGCGAACGAAGGCGATGGCATCGTCGATGGCGCCCCGGGCGATACCCGCATCGATCGCGGCCTGGATCAGCTGTGAAATCGCGCCCTGGACGTTTGGTACGTCGTTGATGCGCCAGTTGTCCAGGACGAGTTCGGCATCGACCCGCACATTGTTCAGCAGCACCGTGCCGCTAGCGGTCGTGCGCTGGCCAAAGCCCGACCAGTCGTCGACGATGCGCAGGCCCGGTGTGCCGCGCCGTACGAACGCCAGCACCTGCCGGCCCTGGTCATTCAGCGCCTTGACCGCCACCCAATGGGCAAACAGCGCGCCGGTCGAATAGAACTTCTGGCCATTGATGACGTAGTCGTCGCCGTCGGCGGTGATCCGTGCCTTGAGTTCAAGGGTATTGCGAACGCCACGTTCCGGCCCGGCGTTACCGATGCGCGCGCCTTCGAGCACGCTTTGCAGCAGTATCTGTTTTTGCCGTTCGGTGCCCGTGCCGAGAATCAGCTGGAGCACGCCGAACTGGTTTTGTGGAATCTGCCCCAAGGCCGGGTCCGCAGCGCAGATGATCGCGAACACATCGGCGAGGGTGACGAAGGATACCTGTGGGCCGCCGTATGCCCGGGGGATGGCGATGCTGCCCAGGCCACTGCGGGTGAACTGTTCGATTTCCGACCATGGCAGCTTGCGCTGCTGATCGCGGCGCGCGGCCTGCTGGCGGGCGACTTGCGCCAGTTCATGAGCGGCTTTGATCGCTTCGGCATCGTTGCGCAGCACTTGGGCGGGCAGCAACAGCGGGGCGATGTCCAGGTCGCTGTGGACGTTTGCCTGGGCCAGATCCGACATTACAGCCACTCCGTGGCTGCAGGCAGTGCCTTGGCGCACTGCGCTGGGGTGTTTGTGTTCCGTACCATACCCACCTCACCTGTGAAAAAAAAAATCAGGAAATGTCCGGTGGTCCGGTTTATATACCCTAAACGCGTATAAATAATTTTCAAACTAACTTTTGGGAATATAAATAGAGAGATTTTTCCAGCGGGCTGTTGTGGCGAGGGGAGTCATCCCCGATGGGGCACGGAGCGGCCCTGAAGTTTTGGGGCCGCTTCGCCCGAGACATCGGACCGTCCCAGCGGGAGCAAGCTCCCTCGCCACGGATAGATCCATCACCCGCGTGTTTCTCAACGTATTCCGCGGCTGGGCTCGGCAGCCATGAGCGCCTCTCTCGGCGGGGTTTTCAGGTAGGGATTGGCGCAACCGATCTTCAATGTTCGCGGCGGCGCCCATTGGGAGTTGTTGCCCACTCGGTCGAGGATGCAGTAGCTCACTTCCAGGCGCAGGTCCTCGCCGGCTTCCAGGATGAGCTGCGGTGGCACCCAGACATTGATCGGCTGGCCGACCTCGCTCGGCTTGATCCGTGGCAGGTCCATGCGTACATCGCCCCAGCGCAGGGTGATCGCGTCGTCGGGGGCCATGTTCAGGTAGGGTTCGATCGTCAACGGCACACCGCGCTTGATCTGGCTCGGGTTCACGCCCTTGCGGCGGATGGTCTCGGGGATACGCACCGGCGCCAGCCCCTGGTTTTCATCGCCGCTCAGGGCTGACGGCTGGCCGCCGGGGCAGTCGAGCTTCACCTGTATCCGGCGCGTGGCCGACAGCGCCGGCCCGCGCCCGACTTGCATTACCCGGTAGTGCAGGCACGAGGTGCCGTTGACGATGAAACTCTCCGGCACCCGCAGCGTGACGCTGTTTTGCACATCCTCCGACGACAGCAGGCGCGAGCCGACGTAGCAGTTGTCCCAGAACAGTTCGATCAGGTCGCCGGCGTCCATTCCGGGGTAGGGGGCTATGGCGACCTCCAGGCGGGCGGCGCTGGTGATATTGATACCGGCGGGGTGGGCATTGGCCAGGGTCGGTGCGGCCAGCCCGGGAAGATTCGACGTACATGTCATGGTGTTCTCCTTGATGCTTAAAACGAAGTCCGTTTCGGGAAGATCAAAGGCGCGTGTGTTCGCGACATACTTTTATGGGCGCAGTCATTGAAGTTAATGACGGTTAATCGCCGTGCAGAATTAGAAAAGTGTGCCTCGCCTGTGAGACAGGGCACTAGATAAGGGCTCATCAGTTTCAGTGTCAATAGAGGCACTTGCCTAATAAAACATTCAGTCAGGCTTCAGAATGTTCCTACAAACAGAAGTTAGGAATGCTCGACGGAAAACGTACTTTTCCTCGGTCTTTCCTGTGTTCTGAGCGGCGTGGCGGGTGTTCAAGCTATGCGGTGGTTGGCAACCACTCGAAGGGAATATGTCACTGGGGATACGGTTGTTCGTTGTTTCGAGTCGGCGTGCAAGTTGTAAGTTGTATCGGAATGAATATCTTCAGGATATGGCCGTGCTGTTTTCCAATCGTCACACTTCCGTCCCTGGAAGTGTGGGCATGAAAGTTAACTAGTGGCTGTCGTGTCCGGCGGAGAGGAACTTGCTGAGGAACTGCCGAGTGCGTTCTTCCCGGGGCGCAGCAAACAAGGCCTTGGCTTCGCCTTGTTCGACGATGACGCCCTTGTCGAAAAACACCACGCGGTTCGCCACGTCGCGGGCAAAACCCATTTCGTGGGTCACGATGACCATGGTGCGTTTTTCTTCGGCCAGGCCGCGAATGGTCGCCAGTACCTCACCCACCAGTTCCGGATCGAGGGCCGAAGTCGGCTCGTCGAACAGGATGACCGCCGGCTCCATCGCCAGCGCCCGGGCAATCGCCACGCGCTGCTGCTGGCCGCCAGACAGGCGCCGGGGGTAGGCGTCTTCCTTGCCGGCCAGGCCGACCTTGGCCAAAAGCTTGCGCCCCAGGGCCTCGGCGTCGGCCCGGGGTGTTTTCTTCACCACGATCGGGCCTTCGGTGACGTTTTCCAGGGCGGTGCGATGGGGAAAGAGGTTGAAGTTCTGGAACACGAAGCCCACCTGCTGGCGCAAACGGCGCACCAGGCCTTGCTGCTGGTTCAGCGGGCGGCTGCCATCGATTTCGATGTCGCCGACCTTGATCCGGCCGCTGCTGGGCTCCTCGAGGAAGTTCAGGCAACGCAGGAAGGTGGTCTTGCCCGAGCCGCTGGGGCCGATGATCGCTACCACTTCACCTTCTTCGATCTTCAGGTCGATGCCGTTGAGCACCACCTGACCCTTGAACTGCTTCGTCAGTTTTTCCACGACAATCATGGGTCAGGACTCCTGGTCATGCCGATTGACTCGAGCTTCCAGGACGTTCTGCAAGTGCGCGAGCACGCTCGCCAGAATCCAGTAGATCAGCGCGGCGGCAAGGTACATGGTGAAGATTTCGAAGGTTCGCGCGGTAATCAACTGCGCCTGGCGGAACAGCTCCGGCACCTGGATGGTCGCCGCCAGTGCGGTGTCCTTGACCAGGGAAATGAAGCTGTTGCCCAGCGGCGGCAGGGCCGTGCGCGCGGCTTGCGGCAGGATGGCCCGGCGCAGGGTCTGCGCGCGGGTCATGCCGATGCTTGCCGCGGCTTCCCACTGGCCGCGCTCGATGGAGCTGATGGCGGCCCGCAGGATTTCACACGCATAGGCCGCCATGTTCAGCGAGAAGCCGATCAGGGCCGCCGGCAGCGGGTCCAGCTCGACGCCCAGTTGCGGCAATCCGTAATAGATCACGAACAACTGCACCAGCAACGGCGTGCCGCGAAAGAACGACACGTAGATGCGGGCGATCCAGCTCACCAGTTTGACGTGCGACAGGCGCATGAGCGCCAGGCCGAAGCCCAGCAGCAAACCGAAGAGCATGCCGCCCAGGCTGAGGAAGATCGTGTAGTACGCGCCCTTGAGCAGGAAGGGCGCGGAATCCAGTGCGAGTTGAAGAGCTGCTTCCATTATTGGGTAACGTCAGCGCTGAAGTATTTCTCCGAAAGCTTCTTCAGCGTACCGTCGGCGCGCAGTTTCTCGATGGCCTTGTTCACGGCCGCCAACAGCTCAGGCTCGCCTTTGCGCAGGGCAATGCCGGACTCCTGGCGCGAAAAGGCCTCGCTGGTGACGGTGGTGTCCTTGGCTTTCTTGGCGTATTCCAGCGCGGCCAGGCGGTCGATCAGGATGGTATCGATACGGCCGACACGCAGGTCCTGGAACTTGGTGGGGTCGTCATCGTAGGTCTTGACCTGGGCGCCTGGCACTTCTGCCTTGACCCATTGCTCGTAGTTGGTGCCCAGGCCCACGCCGACTTTCTTGCCGTCCAGGTCCGCAGCCTTCTTGATGTTCAGCTCGTCGGCTTTCTTGGTCAGTACCAGTGCCTGGATCCCGGAAACGGTGTACGGCTCGGAGAAGTCGTATTTTTTCTTGCGCTCCTCGGAGATGGTCACCTGGTTGACCACGGCGTCCAGACGCTTGGATTCCAGCGCCGCGAGGATACCGGCCCATGGGGTGGTCTGCAGCTTGACCTTCACGCCCAGCTCCTCGGCCAGGGCTTCGGAGAACTCCACTTCGAAGCCGGTCAGCTTGCCGCTGTCATCGACGAAGCTGAACGGTGGGTAGGTGCCTTCCAGGCCAATCCTGATTTCACCGGCATCCTTGATTTTCTGCAGTTGCTCACCGGCAACCGCTTGCCCCAACAGGCCGGCGCTCAATGCCAGGCCCAGCGAACCTACCAACAGGTTGCGACGTAGTGCGGAAAAATTCATGACAAGCCCCTATGTTTTCTTATGAAGACATCGATCTGGATGGGAAAGGCGTAGACGCGATCCGAAAAGATTGCCACATCCTGCCCTAAAAGCAGCCCGGGCGTCTCGCGGCAAATACGCCTGCGGCGGGACTATAGGGCGGCTCTTTTAGATTGGAAAATAATATTAAATTAAATAAATATATCTATTCGGAATGAATTCCTGTGTGAGCAAGCCCGCTCCCAAAAGGGATATCCAATACTTCTAAAATGCCCCGCCATAGGCAAACAACGCCGGGGCGCCGCCGGTGTGCAGGAACAGGATCGGACCTTCGTCGAAGCGGTCGCGACCGATGCCGTCGAGCAGGCCGGCCATGGCCTTGCCCGTGTAGACCGGATCGAGCAGCAAGCCTTCGAGGCTCGCCAGCAGTTTGACCGCCGCCAGTGTGCCTGCGTTGGGCTCGCCGTAGCGGGGGGCGAAGTACTCGTCCCACAGGTTCACCTTGAAGGCCTGCGCAAGCGTCACGCCCAGCAGTTCGGCGGTGCGCTCGGCCAGTCCCTGGACTTTCGGGAACTGGTCTTCTTCGCTGCGCGAAACCGTTACGCCGATGACCGGCAGCCGGGGCAGTGCCTCGCTCAACGCCAGCGCCAGGCCGCTGTGGGTGCCGGCACTGCCCGAGGCGAGTACGACGGCGGCGAAATCGAGCCCGGTGTCGTTGATCTGCCCGGCCAGCTCCAGGCCTGCACGGACATAGCCCAGCGCGCCCAAGGCGTTCGAACCGCCAATCGGCACCAGGTAAGGTTTTTTTCCATTGCTGCGTAGCCGAGCGGCGAGGGCCTGCAGTTGCTCATCGTCGTTGTCCAGGTTGTCGACCAGCTCGACCTTGGCGTCGAACAATTCCAGCAGCAGCCGGTTGCCGTTGCCCAGGTAATTGCTGTCGTCGGTGCCGATCGGGTTTTCCAGCAACGCCACGCAACCCAGGCCCAGTTTCGCGGCCAGGGCAGCGGTCTGGCGTACGTGGTTGGATTGGATCGCGCCAGCGGTGATCAGGGTGTCGGCGCCTTGGGCGATGGCGTCGGCCGCCAGGTATTCGAGCTTGCGCAGTTTGTTGCCACCCAGCGCCAGGGGTGTCAGGTCGTCGCGCTTGATATAGACGTCGCGGCCGAGCCAGGTGGAGAGGCGCTCGAGTTTTTCCAGCGGTGTGGGGTGGCCGAGTAGTTCAAGGCGGCTAAAGCGGGCCAGCTGTTGTTTGATCATTGCGCCGTACTGATTGCAGGAGATGCCTGGACTATAGGCATACCGATATTCAGGGGCAATCGCCAATCTGCCGGGGGTGTTGTTCGGGGGTGCTGAACGAATGTAGGTCAATAAGCGTCATACCCTCCCGTAGGCTAGTGTAGGAAACGTGCCGTCGGGCCCTGCGATTAGTCCTTAGCACCCTATTCATGTTTAACTTGAACGTTCATTCAAGTTAAACCGTCGGTTTGCTGCCCGCTCACAACAGGAGGCTTGCCTTTGCCGAGTCCGTTTTTGACCTTCGTCTTTTCACCCTTCGGGACGCCGCGCCCATGAGCGCCTCGTCCCTTCCTTCCAGCGGCCTGGTCCGCGTGAACCCGCCGGTCTTTTACTTCGCCGCGACCGTCATCCTGCTGTTCGGCCTGGTGGTGATTACCCTGCCGGAGCAGGCCGGCGCCTGGTTGCTGGCGGCGCAAAACTGGGCGGCCAATACGGTCGGCTGGTACTACATGCTGGCGATGACCCTGTACCTGATCTTCGTGGTGGTGACGGCCTTGTCCGGCTACGGCAAGATCAAGCTCGGTGCCGATCACGACGAGCCGGAGTTCAGCTACCTGTCCTGGGCCGGCATGCTGTTCGCCGCCGGGATCAGCATCACACTGTTTTTCTTTTGCGTCTCCGAGCCGCTGACCCATCTGGTACAGCCGCCACAAGGGGAAGCGGGCACCGCGGATGCGGCGCGCCAGGCCATGCAGATCCTGTTCCTGCACTGGGGCCTGCACGGCTGGGGCGTTTTCGCCTTCGTCGGTATGGCCCTGGCGTATTTCGCCTACCGACACAACTTGCCGCTGGCCCTGCGCTCAGCGCTGTACCCGCTGATCGGCAAACGCATCAACGGCCCCATCGGCTACGCCGTGGACGGCTTTGGCATCATCGCCACAGTGTTCGGCCTCGGCGCGGACATGGGCTTCGGTGTACTGCACCTCAACTCCGGTCTGGATTACCTGTTCGGCATTGCCCACACCCAGTGGATCCAGGTCGGTCTGATCGTGTTGATGATGGGGGCGGCGATCCTGGTGGCGGTGGCCGGCGTCGACAAGGGCGTGCGGGTCATGTCCGACATCAACATGCTGCTGGCCTGTGCATTGCTGCTGTTCGTCCTGTTCGCCGGCCCGACCCAGCACCTGCTCAATACCCTCATCCAGAACCTGGGGGACTACCTCGGCGCCTTGCCGATGAAGAGTTTCGACCTCTACGCCTACAACAAACCCAGCGACTGGCTGGGCGGTTGGACGGTGTTCTACTGGGCCTGGTGGATCGCCTGGTCGCCGTTCGTGGGGTTGTTCATCGCGCGGATTTCCCGCGGCCGCACCATTCGCGAATTCGTGTTTGGCGTGCTGCTGATTCCCTTGGGCTTCACCCTGGCGTGGATGTCGATTTTCGGCAACAGCGCCATTGACCAGGTGTTGAACCACGGCATGAGCGCCCTGGGCATGTCCGCCCTGGAAAACCCGTCGATGAGCCTCTACCTGCTGCTGCAAACCTACCCCTGGAGCAAGACGGTGATCGCCGTCACCGTGTTCATCAGCTTTGTGTTCTTCGTCACGTCCGCCGACTCCGGCACCGTGGTGCTGTCGACCTTGTCGGCCAAGGGCGGCAGCCCCGACGAAGACGGGCCGAAATGGCTGCGGGTGTTCTGGGGCACGATGACGGCGCTGGTGACCAGTGCGTTGCTGTTTTCCGGCAGCATCGATGCCCTGAAGTCGGCGGTGGTGCTGACATCCTTGCCGTTCTCGATGATCCTGCTGTTGATGATGTGGGGGCTGCATAAGGCGTTCTACCTGGAGTCCCAGAAGCAGATCGCGCAGTTGTATTCTCTGGCGCCGGTGTCGGGTGCACGCCGGGGCAAGGGCGGTTGGCGCCAGCGCTTGAGCCAGGCGGTGCACTTCCCGTCCCGGGACGAGGTGTACCGCTTCCTCGACAGCACGGTGCGCCCGGCCGTCGAGGAAGTGAAGGCGGTGTTCGCCGAAAAAGGCCTGGCGGTCGTGACACAGCCAGACCCGGCCAACGACAGTGTCAGCTTGGAAATCGGCCATGGCGAGCAGCATCCGTTCATCTACCAGGTGCAGATGCGTGGCTATTTCACGCCGTCTTTCGCCCGCGGTGGCATGGGGTCCAAGGAGCTCAACAACCGTCGCTACTACCGCGCCGAGGTGCATTTGAGTGAAGGCAGTCAGGATTACGATCTGGTGGGCTACACCAAGGAGCAGGTGATCAACGACATCCTCGACCAGTACGAGCGGCATATGCAGTTCTTGCATTTGGTGCGTTGATCGTCTCGTGGTGGTGTATCGGGGGATTGCCGTTTCTTGTGGGAGCGGGCTTGCCCGCGAAGGCGGCCTGACAGCCGGCTTGGCGCTTGCGGCTGTAGCGTGATCCCTTGTGGGAGCGGGCTTGCCCGCGAAGGCGGCCTGACAGCCAACCTGACTCTCGCGGTAGCCCCCAATCCAGCGGGTAATCGGGCCTGCCCACGAAGGCGGTGGTTCAGACCAGCCCGCCGTTGGCCCGCAGGATCTGCCCATTCACCCAAGCGGCAGCCGGGCTCACCAGAAAGGCGATGATGTGGGCGATGTCCTCCGGCTGGCCGAGGCGTTCCAGGGGCGGCATCTTGGCGAAGTTCTGGATCTGTTCTTCGCTCTTGCCGTGCAGGAACAGCTCGGTCGCGACCGGGCCGGGGGCCACGGCATTGACTGTGATCTGCCGACCGCGCAGTTCCTTGGCAAACACCTGGGTCAAGGATTCCACAGCAGCCTTGCTGGCGATGTACACCGAGTAGCCGGGCAGGTTCAGGCCCACGGTGCTGCTGGAGAAGTTCACGATCCGCCCACCGTCGTTCAGGCGCGTCGCGGCTTCACGCAGGGTGTTGAAGGTGCCACGGGTGTTGATGGCGAAGGTCTGCTCGAACAGCTCGTCGCTGTGCTCCGCCAGGGGCAGGACCTTGAGAATGCCGGCGTTGTTGATCAACACATCGACCTTGCCCAACTGCGCTTCGGCCTCATCGAACATCCGATGCACATCGCTGGCCGAAGACACGTCGGCCTTGATCGCTATGGCTCGGTGACCGGCCTGGCGCAATTGCACCACCAGCTTCGAGGCTTCGGTGGCGCTGCTGGCGAAATTGATCGCCACGGCAAAGCCTTCGCGAGCCAACTGCTTGGCGATTTCGGCGCCGATGCCACGCGAGGCACCGGTGACAATGGCAACTTTGGAGGTTTGGGTCGTCATGGTGAGGTCCTTTGAAGTGGAGGTGCGTTAGGGTGACGCCAGACTCACATGTTTACTCCGGGCGATAAATATTCGAGAGTTGCCTTGGCTATTCAATAATCACCAACAATCAGGGCGTGTGGAATGGACCAGGTCAAGGCAATGAAAGTGTTCGTGCGCATCTACGAACGCAGCAGCTTCACCCTGGCGGCCGAAGACTTGAACCTGCCGCGTGCAACGTTGACCCACACCCTCAATCAATTCGAAGCCTGGCTCGGCGTGCGTTTGCTGGAGCGCAGCACCCGCAAGGTGCGGCCGACCCTCGATGGCGAAGCCTACTACCCGCGTTGCGTGCACTTGCTGGCGGAACTCGAAGAGGCCGAGCTGGCGTTTCGCAGCGTAGCGCCCAAGGGACGCCTGCGCGTCGACATGCACGGCACCCTGGCCCGGCACTTCGTGATCCCGGCATTACCGCAGTTCATGGCGCGCTACCCGGACATCGAACTGTCCATCAGCGAGGCCGACCGCTACGTCGACCTGATCGCCGAGGGCGTCGATTGCGTGGTGCGCGCCGGCACGCTGGGGGACTCTTCGTTGATCGGCCGACGCGTCGCCAACCTGCGGCAGATCACCTGTGCCAGCCCCGCCTACCTGCGCCAGTACGGCGAACCGAAGACCCTCGCCGACCTGCGTCACCACCGGGCGGTGAACTACGTCTCGCGGACCACGGCCAAGCTGTACCCCTTTGAGTTCATGGTCGATGGCGAGCTCGAGGAAGTCGCCATCGAAGGCGCGCTCTCGGTATTTGGCGCCGAAATCTACGCCGCCTCGGCCATCGCCGGCCTTGGCCTGATCCAATGCCCGCAGTACCGGATGCAGACGCAGATCCAGCAA
The DNA here is from genome assembly GCF_001269745.1 of Pseudomonas sp. P97.38. NCBI lineage: Bacteria > Pseudomonadati > Pseudomonadota > Gammaproteobacteria > Pseudomonadales > Pseudomonadaceae > Pseudomonas > Pseudomonas sp. P97.38. Next base: position 362,736 of record NZ_LHVJ01000024.1, on the reverse strand, counting down.
GGCCTGATCCAGGAAGTCCTCCCCGCCACCCCACCACCGCCCATGCCGGTCTCGGTGCTCTACCCGCACAACCGCCACCTGTCGCCACGGGTCCGGGTGTTTGTGGATTGGTTGGCGCAGGTGTTCGAGGGCGCGCGTTGAAAGAACGGATGGATGAATGGGCGGGTAAGATGTGCGCGAACTTTCCACCTGAACGGCGCGTCTGTGAAGTGTCAGCTTCGCCATCCGCACCCGCCGTTCGCACAAGAGAGCTTTCCATGACCTACACCGCTGCCGAAAACCGCTACGAGTCCATTCCCTACCGCCGCGTCGGTCGCAGCGGGTTGGTGCTGCCGGCGCTGTCGCTGGGGTTGTGGCACAACTTTGGCGACAGTACGCCGATCGACACCCAGCGCTCGCTGTTGCGCACGGCGTTCGACCTGGGCATCAACCACTTCGACCTGGCGAACAACTATGGCCCTCCCTACGGCAGTGCCGAGATCAACTTTGGCCGGTTGTTGCGTGAAGACTTCAAGCACTATCGCGACGAGTTGATCATCTCCAGCAAGGCCGGCTGGGACATGTGGCCCGGCCCGTACGGCCAGGGCGGCGGGTCGCGCAAATATGTGCTGGCCAGCCTGGACCAGAGCCTGCAACGCCTGGGGCTGGACTACGTCGACATCTTCTATTCCCACCGTTTCGACGCCGATACGCCCCTGGAAGAGACCGCCAGCGCATTGGCCACCGCGGTGGCGCAGGGCAAGGCGTTGTACGTCGGCATTTCTTCGTATTCCGGGGTGAAGACTCGGGAAATGGCCGCGTTGCTCAAGGAGTGGAAGGTGCCGTTGCTGATCCACCAACCGGCCTACAACCTGCTTAACCGCTGGGTGGAAAAAGATCTGCTGGACGCCACCGAGGCGCTGGGGACGGGCGTGATCGCGTTTACGCCGCTGGCCCAGGGCCTGTTGACCGACAAGTACCTCAAGGGCATTCCGGCCGATGCGCGGGTCAACCGGCCCGGCGGCGGTTCGTTGCAGGCTTCGCACTTGTCGCCGCAGAACATCGCCCACGTGCGCGCCCTCAATGAGATCGCCCAGCAGCGGGGTCAGAGCCTGGCCCAGATGGCCTTGGCCTGGACCCTGCGTGATCCGCGGGTCACCTCCGCCCTGATCGGCGCCAGCCGCCCCGAGCAGATCGTCGAGAACGTCGGAGCGTTGAAGAACCTGGCGTTCAGTGCCGAGGAACTGGCACGAATCGACCAGTTTGCCCTGGAGGGCGGGATCAACCTCTGGGAGAAACCGTCGACGGCGGAGTAACGCCTAGCGGTTACACGATACCCGTGGCGAGGGCGCTGGCGCCCTCGCCACGGGTGACCTCATTTGAAGAACGGCACGTCCCCCAGCACCGTCGCCCGGTGCATCACCCGCCGCGCAGGGCGGTAGTCGTCTACGGCGAAATGCTGGGTCACGCGGTTGTCCCAGAACGCCACGTCATTGGTCTGCCAGCGCCAGCGCACGGTGAACTCGGGGCGGGTCGCGTGGGCGAACAGCAATTTCAGGATCACCTCGCTTTCGGTTTCCGACAGCTCGTTGATACGGGTGGTGAAACCTTCATTGACGAACAGCGAGCGCCGCCCGCTCACCGGATGGGTGCGGATCACCGGATGAGACAGCGGCGGGTTTTTCCGGCGCGCCTGTTCCCAGCGCGCCAGGTCTTCGGCGGTGTTGCCAAAGCGCTCCAAGGGGAAGGAACGGGTGAAATCGTGGGTCGCGGTCAGGCCTTCCAGCAGGCGTTTGATGGGTGTCGACAAGGCCTCGTAAGCCGCGATGCCGCTGGCCCACAAGGTGTCGCCACCGAACGTCGGCAAGGACTTGGCGCTGAGCACCGCGCCCAGGGCCGGCGTTGGCAGGAAGGTCACATCAGTGTGCCACACGGCGTTGTCGCGAACGTCGGTGACGGCCGTGTCGAGCACCAGCACCTCGGGTTGCTCCGGCACGTTGGGGTAAATCGGATGAATATGCAGGTCGCCAAAATACGCGGCGAAACGCGCCTGTTGTTGCGGCTCGATCGGCTGGTCGCGGAAAAACAGCACCTGATGTTCCAGCAGGGCCTGCTCGATGAGCTCGCGGTGTTCCGGGGTCAATGGCTGGCTGATATCGATCCCGTCAATCTGCGCGCCGAGGGCGATGCTCAAGGGAGTAATGGTCGGACGGCTCATCGGTAGATTCTCGAATTCGGGCGCCGAAGGGGCGGCGTGGTCGGTTTCAGCGGGCCTGGCCGTGCCATGGCACCAGTTTGCGTTGCAGGGCGCGCAGGCTCAGCTCCATGGCGAAGGCGATCAGGGCGATGACCAGGATCCCCAGCACCACGACGTCGGTCACCAGGAACTGGGCCGCCGACTGCACCATGAACCCCAGGCCGCTGGTGGCGGCAATCAGTTCGGCAGCCACCAGCGTCGACCAGCCCACGCCCAGGCCGATGCGAATGCCGGTGAGGATGTCCGGCAGGGCGCTGGGCAAGATGACATGGCGAATCAACTGGGCCCGCGTGGCCCCCAGCGACTGTGCGGCCCGCAGTTTGGCCGGGTCGACGGTGCGCACGCCGGTGGCCGTGGCGATGGCAATCGGGGCGAAGATGGCCAGGTAGATCAGCAGCACTTTCGACAACTCGCCGATGCCACACCAGATCACGATCAGCGGCAGATAGGCCAGCGGCGGGATCGGCCGGTAGAACTCGATCAACGGGTCAAGCACGCCACGGGCAACACGGTTGGCACCGATGGCAATGCCCACCGGCACGGCCGTCAACACCGCGAACAGCAGACCCAGGCCGATTCGTCCGAGGCTGGCGCCCAGGTGCTGCCAAAGGGTCGCGTCCATGTAGCCACTGGTTGCCAGCAGCCAGCCTTTTTGCAGCACTGCGGACGGCGAGGGCAGGAACAACGGCTCGATCAGGCCGCTGGCAGTGATGCCCCACCAGGCGGCGAGCAAAACAATCAGGGTCAAGCCGCTGATCCATCGGGTACCCAGGTTGAGTTTCGGGCCGATCGCCGGGCGCCCGGCAGCAGGCGTACGGATCACCGCTGGCACTTCATAACTGCTCATGGGCGCTCCTGTGTTCGAGTGGCGCTGCGCTGAGAGAACACCCTGGCAAGCACATGCTCGCGGGTTTCGATAAAACGCGGGTCGGACTTGATCGACCGTGCCGACTCCCCGGCCCCGTAGCGCCGGCCGAAGTCCAGGCTGAGGCGTTCGACGACCTGGCCGGGGTCGGGCGCCAGCAGCATCAGGTCGGTGGCGAGGAACACCGCTTCCTCGATGTCGTGGGTGATCAGGAACACGGGCTTGGCGGTGCGTTGCCAGACTTGCAGCAGCAGTTCCTGCATCTGTTCGCGGGTGAAGGCGTCCAGCGCACCGAAGGGTTCGTCCATCAGCAGTACCCGTGGATCGGCCGCCAGTGCCCGGGCCAGGCCGACGCGCTGCTTCTGGCCGCCGGAGAGCTGCCAGACGCGGCGTTTCTCGAAACCGGCCAGGTCTACCAGGGCCAGCATTTCCCGGGCACGGGCTTCGCGCTTGTCCTTGGGGACGCCCGCCAGTTCCAGGCCGAAGCCGACGTTCGCCAGCACATCCTGCCAGGGCAGCAGCGCGTCGTCTTGGAACACCACGCCGCGCTCGGCCCCCGGCCCCAGGACCGGCACGCCGTCCAGGGTGATCTGCCCGGCACTGGGCTCGACGAACCCGGCGATCAGGTTAAGCAGCGAGGTCTTGCCGCTGCCGGACGGACCGAGGGCAACCAGCAATTGCCGTGGCCCCAGGGTCAGTGAAATATCCGCCAGCACGGGCGCCGGCGCGCCGGGGTACTGTGCGCTGATGCGCTCCAGCTGTAGCAAGGCCATCGCAGTGTCTCCCGTGGCTCAGCGAGTGATGTACTGGGCGCTGACGTATGGCGCGTAGTCCGGCAGCACGGCGTCGACCTTGCCTTGTTCCTTGAGGAACGCGGCGGTGTCGGTGATGGCCCGGGTGGTCGGTGCGCCAAGGCTCACGACCTGGTCGGCGGCCAGGGGAAAGACGTTGCCTTGCAGCAACAGCGGGATATCGCTGGCCTTGGCGCCGGACAGTTTCACCAGCTTGTCGATGTTGGAGGCGTCGGCGATCCAGGCTTGTGGATCCTTGCGGTACAGGGTGTAGGCATCCAGGGTGACCTTGGCGAAGGCCGTGACGATTTCAGGGTGCTTCTGGGCGAAATCCTTGCGCACGATCCAGGCGTCGAAGGTCGGCGCGCCGAACTGGGCGAGTTCCGCGGAGGTGATCAGCACCTTGCCGTTTTCCTTGGCCACGCCCAGGGCTGGGTCCCAGACGTAGGTGGCGTCGATGTCGCCGCGTTTCCAGGCGGCGATAATGGCCGGCGGCGCCAGGTTGAGTACGGTGACTTTCGACGGGTCGATGTTCCAGTGCTTCAACGCGGCCAACAGGCTGTAATGGCCGGTGGAAACGAACGGCACGGCGATTTTCTTGCCGATCAGGTCTTGTGGGGTCTTGATGCCGGAACCGTCGCGGGCCACCAGCGCCTCGGCGGCACCGATCTGCGTGGCGATGAGGAACGTCTCCACGGGTACCTTGCGGGTGATGGCGGCGGTCAGCGGGCTGGAGCCGAGGTAACCGATCTGCACGTCGCCCGAGGCGATGGCGGTGATCACATCGGCGCCGTTGTCGAATTTGCGCCAGGCGATACTGGCCTGGGTGGCTTTTTCATAAGCGCCGTCGGCCTGGGCCACCTTGGCCGGATCGACGGTGGTCTGGTAGGCGACGGTCAGGTCGGCCGCCTGGGCAAACAGGCTGGTCGCGGCCAGCGTGGCGGCCGCGAGAAGGCGAAGGGAAACACGCAAAGTCATGGGAAAGCTCCTCAACAGGCCGCCGGATGTGTGGCGTGGGAGGAGACTAAATGATCTAAGAATTCAAAAATAAATAACTTTTTAGAATGAGCTTATCAGCGAAAAACTTAGCGAATGGCAAGCACACCTTTTGTGGCGAGGAGCTTGTTGTGGCGAGGGAGCTTGCTCCCGCTGGACTGCGAAGCAGGCCCAGGATTTTGCGGCTGCTGCGCAGCCGAGCGGGAGCAAGCTCCCTCGCCACAAAAGCCGTTCCGTAACGGATCGACACGACAGCGATCAGTTACTGATCGCCAGAATGCTCGCCTGGTACGAACCGACGAACACGTCGAAATCCCCCACTTCGTTCTGCTCCAGATCGGCTTGCTGGACCAGGGACTCGCGCGCGGCGGTTTCGAAGGCGGCCTGTTCCTGGGCAGGCAAGGGCTCGGCACGGAAGTATTGAGCGTGAGCCTTGCTTTGGCGCAAGGAGAACTCGGCGAAGCTTTCCTGATGTTCGGCCATGGCGGCCAGCACCCGGGCAGAAGGGGTCAGGGACGGATCACGGACTTTCGCCCGTTGCGCGTCCAGTGCCTGGCGATGCGCCTCGCCTCCCTGGCTCTGATCGAGCAGCGCGGCCAGTGGAGCGATATTGTCCAACAGCTCCATGGCCCAGGCCTGCATGTCCACCGATTGGCCCCGGCGCTGCAACTGCAGGCCTGGCTTGCGGCCTTGCTTGACCACGGTCAGGAAGTTGCTCGTGGCGTTGCCGCATTCGTTGTTTTCCAGTTGCGGGCTGTCATTGAGGCCGCAATACAGCAGGAATGCATCGAGGAACCGCGCTTCGGTGAGGTCGATGCCCATCGGCAGGAAGGGGTTGATGTCCAGGCAGCGCACTTCGATGTACTGGATGCCCCGGGCCATCAATGCCTGGATCGGGCGCTCGCCGGTGTAGGTCACGCGTTTGGGGCGGATGTTGGAGTAGTACTCGTTTTCGATCTGCAGGATGTTGGTGTTGAGTTGCACCCATTCGCCGTTCTGGTGAGTGCCGACTTCGACGTAGGGCGCGTAGGGGGTCGCCACCGCTTTGCGCAGGCTGTCGGTATAGCTTGTCAGGTCGTTGTAGCACGGCGTGAGGCCAGCCTGGGCGTTGCTCTGGTAACCCAAATCACTCATGCGCAGGCTGGTGGCGTAGGGCAGGTACAGGGTGTTCGGGTCCAGTTGTTCCAACTGGTGCGGGCGGCCGCGCAGGAAGCCTGCGTCCAGGGCTGGCGAGGCGCCGAACAGGTACATCAGCAACCAACTGTAGCGGCGGAAATTACGGATCAGCGCGATGTAGGCCGAGGACTGGAAGTCACGGTCGCTCACGTCGGCGGATTCGGTCTGCCGCAGCAGCGGCCAGAGTTTTTCCGGCAGGGAGAAGTTGTAGTGGATCCCGGCAATGCATTGCATGGTCTTGCCGTAGCGCAGGGCCAGGCCCTTGCGGTAGACGTACTTGAGCCGGCCGATATTCGAGGTGCCGTAGTAGGCGATCGGGATGTCCTCTTCCGCCGGCAACGGGCACGGCATCGAGGGGCTCCACAGGTACTCGCCGCCGAGCTTGCTGTAGGCGAATCGGTGGATCTTGTCGAGGCTGGCCAGGGTGTCGGCCGGGTTGGCCAATGCCGGGGTGATGAACTCCAGCAGCGACTCGGAATAGTCGGTGGTGATCTGTTCGTTGGTCAGCGCCGACCCCAACGCCTCGGGATGCGGGGTCTGGGCCAGGTGCCCGTTCTCCGTGACGCGCAGGCATTCACGCTCGATGCCATGCAGGCACTGTTCGAGCAGGGAGAGGTTGGCGCGCTCGCCGAGCAGGGCCAGGCGGCGGTTTAAAAGGTCGCTCAAGTTGAATTCCTTCACGCGTCAGTCGCCCCAATATGGGGGTGGGCAAGACGGTCTACAAGGGTGAAGTTAAAACTGGCGTTTTCGCCTGGTTTTTGTGCTGTCATGGACTGATCACCGCAATGTCCTGTGGGAGCGAGCTTGCTCGCGATAGGGCAGTGTCAGTCAACACTCAGGTGACTGATCCGTCGCTATCGCGAGCAAGCTCGCTCCCACAAGGGGATTTCGTCGCCGCATTTGCAGCGCCGAAATTAACCCAAATCGATGACAGGGAGCTATAGCACAGCGAAGGTGCCTTGCGCTTTTGCGACCAACTTGTCGCCCTGGGTGACCTCGGCTTCGACCACCAGGGTGCGTCGCCCTGGATGGATGACCCGGGCGGTGCACATCACTTCGCCGTCGGAGACGGCGCGAATGTAGTTGATCTTGCACTCGATGGTCGCGCTCTGCTGGTCAAAGCCGTGGACACTGGAACAGGCCAGGCCCATGGCGATGTCCACCAGGCTGAACAGCGCGCCGCCGTGCAGTTTGCCGCCGCGATTGCGTAACGGCGGCTCAAGGTTCAGGGCGACCTGCGACACGCCGTCCCCGAGGCTGTGCAGACGGCAGCCGAGCAGTTTGAAAAACGCGCTTTCCACCAACCCGGCCGGCACGTCCATCAGCGTTTCTTCAACTGCTTGGCGTTGGCGAACAGCGAGGCCATGGCGTTGTTCGCCGGGGCGGCCGTGGCGGTTTCCTTGCGCGGCGCGGTGTTCTGCGACGGGCGCGGCGCCGAGCCCGGACGCGCGCCACGGGCCCCATCGATTTTCTCGCCCGGGGTGTCGCTCATGCGCATCGACAGGCCGACGCGTTTGCGCGGGATGTCGACTTCCATGACTTTCACTTTTACCACGTCACCGGCTTTCACGGCCTCGCGCGGGTCCTTGATGAACTTCTCCGACAGGGCCGAGATGTGCACCAGGCCGTCCTGGTGCACGCCGATGTCGACGAAGGCGCCGAAGTTGGTGACGTTGGTCACCACGCCTTCGAGGATCATGCCCGGTTGCAGGTCCTTGAGGTCTTCGACGCCTTCCTGGAACTCGGCGGTCTTGAATTCAGGGCGTGGGTCGCGGCCGGGTTTCTCCAGTTCCTGGAGGATGTCGGTCACGGTGGGCAGGCCGAAGGTCTCGTCGGTGAACTTCTTTGGGTCCAGGCGCTTGAGGAACGCGGCGTCGCCGATCAGCGAGCGGATGTCGCGGTCGGTCTGCGCGGCGATCCGCTGCACCAGCGGATAGGCCTCGGGGTGAACCGCGGAAGAGTCCAGCGGGTTGTCACCGTTCATGACGCGCAGGAAGCCGGCGGCCTGTTCGAAGGTTTTTTCACCCAGGCGTGGGACTTTCTTCAAGGCCGCGCGGGTCTTGAAGGCGCCGTGCTCATCACGGTGAGTGACGATGTTCTGCGCCAGGGTCGCGTTGAGCCCCGAGATACGTGCCAACAGCGCCACCGACGCGGTGTTCACGTCCACGCCCACGGCGTTCACGCAGTCTTCCACCACGGCGTCCAGGCCGCGGGCCAGTTTCAGCTGGGAAACGTCGTGCTGGTACTGGCCGACACCGATGGATTTCGGATCGATCTTCACCAGTTCCGCCAGCGGATCCTGCAGGCGCCGGGCAATGGACACCGCGCCACGGATCGACACGTCCAGGTCGGGGAATTCCCTGGAGGCCAGCTCCGATGCCGAGTAAACCGATGCGCCGGCCTCGGAGACCATGACCTTGGTCATTTTCATCGCCGGGTATTTCTTGATCAGTTCGGCGGCCAGCTTATCGGTCTCGCGGCTGGCGGTGCCGTTGCCGATGGCGATCAGGTCCACCGAATGCTTGGCACACAGCGCGGCCAGCACGGCCAGGGTCTGGTCCCATTTGTTGTGTGGTACGTGTGGGTAGACGGTGGTGTGGTCCAGCAGCTTGCCGGTGGAGTCCACCACGGCCACCTTGCAGCCGGTGCGCAGGCCCGGGTCCAGGCCGAGGGTGGCGCGCGGGCCGGCCGGGGCGGCCAGCAGCAGGTCGTGCAGGTTGTGGGCGAATACGTTGATCGCCTCGGTTTCGGCGTTGTCGCGCAGTTCACCCAGCAGGTCGGTTTCCAGGTGGGTGTAGAGCTTGACCTTCCAGGTCCAGCGCACCACTTCGGCCAGCCATTTGTCGGCGGTGCGGTTCTGGTTCTGGATGCCGAACTGCTGGCCGATCATGCCTTCGCACGGGTGCATGGTGCCGGGCAACTCATCGCCGACCTTCAGCGCGCAGCTGAGGATACCTTCGTTGCGGCCTCGGAAAATCGCCAGGGCACGGTGCGAAGGCACGCTCTTGAGAGGCTCGTCGTGTTCGAAGTAATCGCGGAACTTCGCGCCTTCCTCTTCCTTGCCGGCGATCACGCGGGCGCTGAGGATGGCTTCCTGCTTGAGGAAGTTGCGCAGTTTTTCCAGCAGGTTGGCGTCTTCGGCGAAGCGCTCCATGAGGATGTACTTAGCGCCTTCCAGTGCGGCCTTGACGTCAGCCACGCCTTTTTCGGCGTTGATGAAGCGCGCGGCTTCGGTTTCCGGCGCCAGGGTCGGGTCGTTGAACAGGCCGTCGGCCAGCTCGCCGAGGCCGGCTTCCAGGGCGATCTGGCCCTTGGTGCGGCGCTTCTGCTTGTAGGGCAGGTACAAGTCTTCGAGGCGGGTCTTGGTGTCGGCCAGCTTGATATCGCGTTCGAGTTGCGGGGTCAGCTTGCCTTGTTCCTGGATGCTGGCCAGGATGCTGACGCGCCGCTCGTCGAGTTCGCGCAGGTAGCGCAGGCGCTCTTCCAGATGACGCAACTGGGTGTCATCGAGGCTGCCGGTGACTTCTTTTCGGTAACGGGCGATGAAAGGCACCGTGGAGCCCTCATCGAGTAGCGCGACGGCCGCTTCGACCTGTTGCGGGCGGACGCCGAGTTCCTCGGCGATGCGGCTGTTGATGCTGTCCATAAAACCACCTGACAAATGTGTGAAATCAGGCTCGCCACCACAGAGGCCGGGCTTGGCGAGACTGGTTGAGCGGGCGGGTGCGCGCCGCTGCCTGGGTCAAAAGGCTGCCTGTTGACCCGCGAAATTCAAAAAGTGCTGCCTGAGCCAGGGAAAAAATGAGTCGCCGGGGCCATGATCCGGCCTGTCCTGGCACAAAAGGGCCGCGCATTATAACCAGCGTTCCAGGCTTGGGGGGCGTCATGGTCTGTAGGCTTGTTGCCCGAATTTCTGTAGGCAGAGGAAAAATCTGCTAACAATGCACACGGGTGCGTATAACGGCAGCTAGGCCATAATGCGCGCCGAGATCAAAGGAGCTTCCTATGAGCAGCACCGCACAAACTGCTGAAGGCGAAAAAATTCTGATTGTTGACGACGATCCCGGGCTGAGCAGCCTGCTGGAGCGCTTTTTCGTCAGCAAGGGCTACCGCGCCCGCACCGTACCCAACACCGAGCAGATGGACCGCCTGCTGGCCCGCGAGGTGTTCAACCTGGTGGTGCTGGACCTGATGCTGCCCGGCGAGGATGGCCTGACCGCCTGCCGCCGCCTGCGCAGCGCCAACAACCAGATCCCGATCATCATGCTCACCGCCAAGGGCGACGAGCTGAGCCGCATCAAGGGCCTCGAACTGGGTGCCGACGACTACCTGGCCAAGCCGTTCAACCCGGACGAGCTGATGGCCCGCGTCAAGGCCGTGCTGCGCCGCCAATCGGCACCCGTACCAGGCGCGCCGGGCAGCGAAGACGAGAGCGTGACCTTCGGGGACTACGAACTGTCCCTGGCCACGCGCGAGCTCAAGCGCGGCGACGAAGTCCACATGCTCACCACCGGCGAGTTCGCCGTGCTCAAGGCGCTGGTGATGAATGCCCGCCAACCGCTGACCCGCGACAAGCTGATGAACCTGGCCCGTGGCCGTGAATGGGACGCGCTGGAGCGTTCCATCGACGTGCAGATTTCCCGTCTGCGCCGGATGATCGAGCCCGACCCTTCCAAGCCGCGTTACATCCAGACCGTCTGGGGTGTGGGTTATGTCTTCGTGCCGGATGGTGCCGCCAGCAAGTGATCGGCGATTTGTAGGAGCGGGTGGCCTGGCGGGTTGAATGTATTCTTCCAGGCGACTCGCGGTCCGTCATTGTGCGAGCATCGCTCGCTCCTGCAAGTGTGTAGCGGTTATTCATGAAAACCCCCGTTTGGTTCCCCCAGAGTTTCTTTTCCCGCACCCTCTGGCTGGTGCTCATCGTCGTGCTCTTTTCCAAGGCGCTGACGCTGGTGTACCTGTTGATGAACGAAGACGTTCTGGTGGACCGGCAGTACAGTCACGGCGTGGCCTTGACCCTGCGGGCCTATTGGGCGGCGGACGAAACCAATCGAACCAAGATCGCTGAAGCGGCGACGCTGATCCGTGTCGTCGGTGCCGGTGTGCCGGAGGGCGAACAACATTGGCCCTACAGCGAGATCTACCAGCGCCAGATGCAGGCCGAGCTGGGCGCCGATACCGAGGTCCGCTTGCGCATGCACTCGCCTCCGGCGCTGTGGGTGCGCGCCCCGAGCCTGGGGGATGGTTGGCTGAAAGTGCCGCTGTACCCGCATCCGCTACGCGGCCAGAAGATCTGGAACGTTCTTGGCTGGTTCCTGGCCATCGGCCTGCTGTCGACGGCCTCGGCCTGGATCTTCGTCAGCCAGCTCAACCAGCCGTTGAAGCGCCTGGTCTACGCGGCGCGCCAACTGGGCCAGGGTCGCAGCGTACGACTGCCCATCAGCGACACGCCCAGCGAAATGACCGAGGTCTACCGGGCGTTCAACCAGATGGCCGAGGACGTCGAGCAGGCCGGGCGCGAGCGCGAACTGATGCTCGCCGGCGTCTCCCATGACCTGCGCACGCCACTGACCCGGCTGCGGCTGTCCCTGGAACTGATGGGCGAGCACACCGACCTGACCGATGAAATGGTCCGCGACATCGAGGACATGGACGCGATTCTCGACCAGTTCCTGGCGTTCATTCGCGACGGTCGGGACGAGTCGGTGGAAGAGGTGGACCTGACCGAACTGGTGCGCGAAGTCGCCGCTCCCTACAACCAGGCCGATGAGAAGGTGCATCTGCGCCTGGAGCCGATCCAGCCGTTCCCGCTGCGCCGGGTATCGATGAAGCGGCTGCTGAACAATTTGATCGGCAATGCCCTGAACCATGCCGGCACCGGCGTCGAAGTGGCGGCGTATGTCTCTGGCGACACCAATGCGCCTTACGTGGTGCTGAGCGTCATGGACCGTGGCGCCGGTATCGATCCGTCGGAGCTGGAAGCCATTTTCAACCCCTTCACCCGTGGTGACCGCGCCCGCGGTGGCAAGGGCACGGGCCTGGGCCTGGCCATCGTCAAGCGTATCGCCTCGATGCATGGCGGCAACGTCGAGCTGCGCAATCGCGCCGGCGGTGGGTTGGAAGCACGGGTGCGCTTGCCGTTGGGCTTGATGCTGCCTCGGGATGCGGTATAGGAGCAGCGGCGAGCTGTGAGCGGCGAGCTGCAAGCTGATTGGCCTCTGCTTGAAGCTCGCAACTGCTCCTAGCCCTTGCCCTTGGTGCGGGTCATGTTCGGCCCGCCATTCTTTTCCAGATGCTCGATGATGATGCCGGCCACGTTCTTGCCCGTGGTCGTCTCGATCCCTTCCAGGCCCGGCGAGGAATTGACCTCCATCACCAGCGGCCCGTGATTGGAGCGCAGGATGTCCACGCCCGCGACAGCCAGGCCCATGACCTTGGCGGCGCGCAGGGCGGTCATGCGTTCTTCCGGGGTGATCTTGATCAGGCTCGCGCTGCCGCCGCGATGCAGGTTGGAGCGGAACTCCCCGGGCCTGGCCTGGCGCTTCATCGAGGCGATCACCTTGTCGCCGACCACGAAGCAGCGAATGTCCGCGCCGCCGGCTTCCTTGATGTACTCCTGCACCATGATGTTCTGCTTCAGGCCCATGAACGCCTCGATCACCGACTCCGCCGCCGTTGCGGTTTCACACAGCACCACGCCGATGCCCTGGGTGCCTTCCAGCACCTTGATCACCAGCGGCGCACCGTTGACCATCGCGATCAGGTCGGGAATGTCGTCGGGGGAGTGGGCAAAGCCGGTCACCGGCAAGCCGATACCGCGCCGTGACAGCAGTTGCAGCGAGCGCAACTTGTCGCGGGAACGGGCGATGGCCACGGATTCATTCAGGGGATACACCCCCATCATTTCGAACTGGCGCAACACCGCGCAGCCATAGAAGGTCACCGAGGCACCGATGCGCGGGATCACCGCATCGAAGCCTTCCAGCGGCTTGCCGCGGTAATGGATCTGCGGCTTGTGGCTGGCGATGTTCATGTAGGCGCGCAGGGTGTCGATCACCACCATTTCATGGCCACGTTCGGTGCCGGCTTCAACCAGGCGGCGAGTGGAATACAGACGCGGATTACGCGACAGCACAGCGATCTTCATGCAACACCTGTGGCAGAGGTAGTGGACACCGGGAATGCCGGCTTGTCTTGAACGTATTTGGTACCTGGATTGACCACCAACTGGCCGTCGATCAAGGCTTTGGAACCCAGCAGCAGGCGATAGCGCATGGATTTGCGGCAGGCCAGGGTGAACTCGACCCGCCAGACCCGATCACCCAGCGCCAACGTGGTGCTGATCACGTAGCGGACCTGGGCGTGGCCGTTGGAACTCTTGATGGTCTTGCGCGCTACCAGCGGGGCTTCGCAGCGGCGATGGCGCAACTGCACCACCGTGCCGAGGTGTGCGGTGAAACGCACCCACTTCTCGCCATCGCGCTCGAACGGTTCGATGTCCGTGGCGTGCAGGCTGGAGGTGCTGGCACCGGTGTCGATTTTTGCCCGCAGGCCCGCGACTCCCAGATCCGGGAGCGCAACCCACTCGCGCAGACCGACGACGGTCAAATGGTCAAAAGTCTTCAATAAAACAACCTGCGATCAGTACATCGAATCGTGGACTCCGCGAATCGCGGTATTCACGCAGAATAATCACAAAATGGCGACAGTTATCTACCCGCCTGCGCGCTCACCGATTTATACATCCAGTCCGATGGAGCGGCCTGGCGGCATTCTATCCGTCGGGCCGGATTCGTGCGCCCGTCAAAAACGGTAGTACAGTTCTGACCATTGGCAGTGGAGAGGAATTGCAGTGGCACAAAAAAAGGAAGAGGACGACAAGGTCCGTCTCGATAAATGGTTGTGGGCAGCGCGTTTCTACAAGACGCGCGCGCTCGCCAAGGCCGCCATCGAAAGCGGCAAGGTCCATCACCGCGGAGAGCGTTGCAAGCCGGGCAAGGAACCGCGTGTCGGCGATGAATTTGTCGTTCGCACCGGTTTCGATGAGAAAACCGTGGTGGTCGAAGCCCTGTCGATCGTGCGTCGCGGGGCGCCGGAGGCCCAGGCGCTGTATCACGAAACCGAAGCGAGCATCGCCAAGCGCGAAGCCGCGGCTGCGCAACGCAAGGCGGGGGCCCTGGGTGTCAGCACCGATGGCAAGCCAAGCAAGAAGCAGCGTCGAGACCTGTTCAAGTTTCGGGGCGACAATAGCGAGTAAGCACTGGGGGGGTTGCCAATCAGTGATGCGAATGGAGTGCAGATTGTGGAGCGGGAGCAAGCTTCCTCGCCACGATGCTTATCAGCGATTGCGCCGACCTCTTCCCGTCAGCCAGGTCCTCACCTTGCTTGGAACCCACCCTGATTGCCCATAAAATGCCTGCCATCCATTGTCATCACCTCAGATACCAGACTCTATGACTGATTTACCGGACACCGATTACACCCAACGTTTCATCTTCGATGACAGCGACGCCCGCGGCGAGCTGGTGGCGTTGGAGCGTAGCTACGCCGAAGTCCTTGCCAAGCACCCCTATCCAGAGCCGGTCGCGCAACTGCTCGGCGAACTGATGGCAGCGGCGGCGTTGCTGGTCGGCACCCTGAAGTTCGATGGCCTGCTGATTCTCCAGGCCCGCTCCGAAGGCCCCGTGCCGCTGCTGATGATCGAGTGTTCCAGTGAACGCGAGATCCGCGGCCTGGCGCGCTATGACGCCGAGCAGATCGCGCCCGACGCGACCCTGGCCGACCTGATGCCCAATGGCGTGCTGGCCCTCACGGTCGATCCGACCCAGGGCAAGCGCTACCAAGGTATTGTCGATCTCGACGGCGCGACCCTGGCCGAATGCTTCACCAACTACTTCGTCATGTCCCAGCAGACCAACACCCGTTTCTGGTTGTACGCCGACGGGCGGCGTGCCCGCGGCCTGCTGCTGCAACAATTGCCTGCCGACCGTATTCGTGACCCCGAGGAACGCGACGCCAGCTGGCAGCACATCACCGCGCTGGCCAGCACCTTGAGCGCCGATGAACTGCTCGGGCTGGACAACGAAACCGTGCTCCATCGCCTTTACCACGAAGAGGCCGTGCGCCTGTTCGACGGCCAGCCGTTGCGCTTCCAATGCAGTTGCTCCCGTGAACGTTCCGGCAATGCGCTGGTCAGTCTGGGTCTGGAAGATGCGCAGCAGTTGGTGATCGAGCACGGTGGCGCCATCGAAATCGATTGCCAATTCTGCAACGAGCGCTACCTGTTCGACGCGGCGGACATTGCTCAATTGTTCGCCGGTGCGGGTGTCGACACACCGTCAGATACTCGTCACTAAAACGGTTCAGCGCAGGTAAATCTCCTGGCAAACGCCGGATTTACGCCGTACTGACGGGAGGGCCCTACTCTTTTTGGGCATTTCTGGCATAATCCGGCCCACTTTTTTCGGGTAGTAGTGCGCGACTTCCTACTACAAAACGTTTGGAGCACTCGGCCACGGGCCGACGGGGAATCTCATGACGCAAGCCAATAACGCCGTGTACACCGATCTGAGTGTCGATGAACTGGTCAAAGAAGCCCTGAATCGCGGTGAAGGCGAGCTTGCCGATACCGGCGCACTGGTTGTTCGTACCGGTCATCGTACCGGCCGTTCGCCAGTCGACCGTTTCATTGTTGAAGAGCCAACCACCCAGGACGCCATTGCCTGGGGGCCGATCAACCGCAAGTTCCCGGCCGACAAGTTCGATGCCCTGTGGAACCGTGTCGAGGCCTACCTGGGCGAGCGCGAGCGTTTTGTCTCCCATGTGCATGTAGGTTCCGATCCTGCGCACTACCTGCCGGTCAAGATGACCACCGAGACCGCCTGGCACAACCTGTTCGGCCGTTGCCTGTTCATCAACCCCGAGCAGTACAACGCCGGTGGCAAGGATGAGTGGCAGATCCTCAACGCGCCCAACTTCGTCTGCGAGCCTGAGCGCGACGGCACCAACTCCGATGGCACCGTGATCATCAATTTCGCGGCCAAGAAAGTGCTGATCGCCGGCATGCGCTACGCCGGTGAAATGAAAAAAGCCCTGTTCTCCGTACAGAACTTCCTGCTGCCGGCCGCTGACGTGCTGCCGATGCACTGCGCCGCCAACATGGGCGAAGAGGGCGATGTGACCCTGTTCTTCGGCCTGTCGGGCACCGGCAAGACCACCCTTTCCGCCGACGAAAGCCGTTACCTGATTGGCGACGACGAGCACGGCTGGGGTGTGGGCGTGGTCTTCAACATCGAAGGCGGTTGCTATGCCAAGTGCATCGACCTGTCCGAGAAGAACGAGCCGGTGATCTGGAAAGCCATCCAGCACGGCGCCGTACTGGAAAACGTGGTCCTGGACCCGGTCACCAAGAAAGCCGACTACGCCGACGACAGCCTGACCCAGAACAGCCGTGCGGCCTACCCGCGTGAACTGATCGAAAAACGCGCACCGAAGAACCTCGGTGGCGAGCCAAACGCCGTGATCTTCCTGACCTGCGACCTGACCGGCGTACTGCCACCGGTGTCGATCCTCAGCGAAGAACAGGCCGCCTACCACTTCCTGTCCGGCTACACCGCACTGGTGGGCTCGACCGAAATGGGTTCGGGCAGCGGCATCAAGTCGACCTTCTCCACCTGCTTCGGCGCCCCGTTCTTCCCGCGCCCTGCCGGTGAATACGCGGAACTGCTGATCAAGCGCATCCGTGGCTTCGGCTCCAAGGTCTACCTGGTCAACACCGGCTGGACCGGCGGTGGCTACGGCGTTGGCAAGCGTTTCAACATCCCGACCACCCGTGCGGTGATCGCGGCCATCCAGAGCGGCGCGCTGATCGGTGCTGAAACCGAACACCTGGACATCATCAACCTGGACGTGCCGCTGGCGGTTCCAGGCGTCGAGACCGGCCTGCTGAACCCACGCAACACCTGGGCTGACAAGGCTGCCTACGACGAAGCGGCCAAGGCACTGGCCGGTCTGTTCACCGAGAACTTCAAGAAGTTCGACGTGAGCGACGCCATCAAGGCCGCTGGCCCGCAGCTGTAAGGCTCGGACAGCGATGAAAAAACCGCCTTTCGGGGCGGTTTTTTTATGGGGATGATTCGTTCGAGGGATGAAAGGCGGCGGCCATGGTTTCCTGCTCGCACCTGGACAGTCCCAGGGAAAACCGCTGCGATAAAGCCTTCACCGGCTTTCGAGCACCCTGGAAAAATTAATCGGACTGTCAGGATGTTGCAGGTCCAGCCCCTGGAGTTTCGATAGCCAGAATGGGCGGCTCTTCCGGGATTTCCATGCATCCGCCCAGCAGCAGGGACAGGATCAAGGTGGTGGATAAGGCGAGTTTGTACGACATGGTCATTTCCTTTTTCCCAAGTTGCGAGCCAAAGGCGTCTTGCCGTTGGCGGTTTCGGTGCAATGTGCTTCAGGGTTTTCCCTCAGTCCGTCATGTGTCCAGGCCGGCGTAACGAGGCTGCCTCAAGGTCCATCAACCCTCTGCCGTAGGCTTCGCTGTTGGCATAGATACCCGAGCGGTTGGCTGTCGCCAGGAGGTGTTCACGGACTTGTTGCGGGCTGAGTGTTGGATACAGGCTTTGTAGCGCCGCGAGCGCGCCACTGACTAAGGCGGCGGCCGGCGATGTGCCGGCGGTTTGCACGTAGCGACCATCCTTGCCTACGGTGAGCAGCCCGGCCTCTGCGCCTGTGTCGCCGCCGGGGACCGCGATGCACCAGGCGGCTGCAACGCCGCAATAGTTGGATTTTCCATTGATGGCGCTGCCGTCGTTTTTCAATGCAACGACCGCGATCCAACCCTTCTCCAATTCGGGAAGCGCCCGCGGCAAGCCAGGTTCGGCAAGGGGCTCACGCTTGAGTTCGTTACCCGTCGGGAAGATGAATACGGCACCGTCGGATACCAGTTTCCGGGCGACCGCCAAGGCGTCGGGCATCACCTGGTTGTAGCGCGCCTCAGTGATTTCGGTTGCCGGGATGGCATTGGCCCAGGAGTTGTTGAACAGGCGAGCACCTTTGTCGAATCCGCTTTGCCAGGAGTGGGCAATGTTGCTATCGAAGAAAAACGGCTCGTTGTCGTCGCCGAAGCGAAAGGGTACCAACCGGGCATTGAAGGCGATGCCATGCATGCCCTGGCCATCCTTGTTGGCGGCGAGGATGCCGGCCATTTGCGTGCCGTGGCCGACGCGGTCGAGCGTGCCGGGATGATTCTCGACATAATCGAATCCGGGGTCACTCAACCTGCCCTCGAACTCCTTCAGGTGGGTGTTGAGCCCCGAGTCGACCAGCGCCACCACGACGTCCTGGCCGGTGCCGCCGCGGGCGTATAAAGCCGAGGCCTTTACCACTGCCAAGCCTTGTTGGGCGAAATATTCCGGTGTTTCGAACGTGGTCGGCTCCGCGCCAGATCGTTCGGGAAGGGTCAGGCAACCGGCCAACAGCGAGGCCGACGCAAGCATAAGCGCGCGTAATGCGGTAGATGGATGTGGCATGGTTCAGTCCTTGAACAGAGTGCTGGGCGTCAAGCTTCCTGGCCTGACGCAACGCATGTAGACGGCGCACCTTAGCGCGCAAACGGAACGGGAGCGAAGCATCAGAATGCCCGAACTTGTAACGCCTCATGGCGAGGCCGAAGGCCCCCTCACGCGGTATCTCCAGTAGCGTTTCATCCCCCCGACCTATTCTCGACTCGCCGCTTTGTCCCGAAGGCTGAGGTATCACGGCCGTCAAATCGTTGTTCATTGCAATAAGGAGGAACGATCCCACAACAGTCTAGGAAGCGTCTGCTAAGCGTTTTTTCGGTTGCTCGGTAAGGTTCGTCACACCCTTTCAAATCCGGGTTGATACGGCCGGGCAAGGACGAACGATGAGTAAAGGAAAACCCGGTGAGCCCCAGGTCTGGGAGCGCCATGGTGGCGACTGGGGCTATAGGAGGCTGCGGGGTATGACCCCAGCCGAGCTGGCCAAGCGCGAAGTCGATCAACAACGCCACGACGCCATGCTCGGCAGACAGGACGCTTACATGAAGGCGCGTCTGGCCCAGCTGCACCAAGAGCACGCTTCCGCCACACGGGGCTGCGTATTCACCAAATCCTGCAAGTTGCCCGATGCGGTAATCGACTACTGCAATCCAACCGGCTACATCCCTACGGAGCTCGTGAAAGAGTACGGCACGGTGACGCTGCTGGGTGGGCGCCAGGTAGATGAGTCGGGGCGCGTACCGCTGAAAAGAATCACCGGTGCGTTGCCGGCCAGCTTCGGAACGTTCGCTTTGGGTGGAACGGCATTGAGCGCAATCGGTACAGGCACCAGTGCTGCTGTCGGCGCGATCTCCGCACCTGTGGCGGCCGGAGCGCTGCTGGGGCTGGTGGGCTTGTTGGCGCCTACCAGCCTGGGTGACGGCTCACTCTATACCGAAGATCAATTGCGCTCCCTGGAACAAGCTCGCACCCGTGTGCGCTTGCATATCGAAACCCGAGCCGACGGGACGCTGAAAGGATATGGCTACAACACCCAGGCACGACCTGACTGGGAAATGATTCCGGTGGTGACCTTCGAGGTTCGCGGCGACCTCTATGTCGCGGACTTTGGCGATGGGGTCGAATTGATCTGGACGCCAGCGCAGGATCCTTCGGCGACGCTGGGAATACCGGCCTTGGAGGCCGCTCCCCAGGCACCCCCTATCTGGGTCTTTCCACCGACTCCTGCGGCGGACAGCATTATCGTCAATCCGATTTATCCACCGGAGTACAAGGATTTCATTCTTGTGTTTCCGGTGGGTTCGGGGGTTTCGCCGCTTTACATTGTATTAAGTGTGCCTGGGGATCATGAATATTACCCCGCCCCAGATAAGTTGATCGCCTTTCCAGACGCACTGCGTGCGGCTCGCAAAACCCGGGTCAAGGGTGGTGGCGCGCTCAGAAAACGCTGGAAAACAGCTAAAGGAACCATTTTTGAATGGGACTCTCAACACGGTGCCGTCGAGATGTATAACAAACGGGGTCAGCATCTTGGTGAATATGATCCGATTTCTGGTGAGAAAACCAAACCCGCAGATAAAACCAGGAGCGTCGAGCCGTGATCTATACAGTTGAAGCTTTTGACAATGGAACGGGGTTTCTCGTTTTTGAAGAGACGCTACCAGAGGGTTATGACGAAACTCTAAAAAAGGTGATGGGTTGGACTGCCGATCAGCAAGGATGGGAGGGCTATGATCTAACGAGGTCGCAGCTTGAGGCTTTAGAAAATATATTGGGCAAAAGCATCTACGATCCTGCCTACATATTTCAAATCAGCTGTAGTGAGCAAAATTAGGAAGCCACGCAGCGCATGGTTGTGCCGCATCCATCCGCTGAATGCCCGCCATCACACGAATAAATTTCAAAAAAAGTCTCACGCTGACTAAGGTGAAGGCTGTCTTTGGATCGCCAACAAGAGAGCAAACATGAGCCAGACACCCTTCGATATTCAGCGCGCCGCCGTCGTCGGTGCAGGCACCATGGGGCGGGGCATTGTGATGTGCCTGGCCAATGCCGGAGTGGCGGTGCAGTGGGTCGACAACAATCCCCGGATGCTTGAGCAGGCTCTGGTCGCGGTGGCTGAGACCTACGCCCATGGCGTGCGCCAGGGACGTATCGACCAGGGCGAAGCCGATGCCCGGATCGCGCGGGTCACCCGCGCAGACGACTACGCGGCAATCCGCGACGTGGACCTGGTGATCGAGGCGGTGTACGAAAACCTTGAGCTCAAGCAAAGCATCTTCCGTGAGCTCGATAGCCAGCTCAAACCCGAGGCGATCCTGGCAAGCAACACGTCGGCGCTGGACATCGACGCCATCGCGGGCGTCACCGGCCGCCCCGGCCAAGTCCTGGGGCTGCACTTCTTCAGTCCGGCGCACATCATGAAACTGCTGGAAGTCGTTCGCGGTGCCCAAACGTCCAAGGCCGTGCTGGAGGCGGCGCTGGCGTTGGGCAAGCGCATGGGCAAGGTCAGCGTGGTCTCGGGCAATTGCCACGGTTTCATTGGTAACCGGATGCTCCACCCTTATGTGCTGGAGGCCCGCAAGATGCTGCTGGAGGGCGCATTCCCTCATCAAGTGGATGCGGCCTTGCAAGGCTTCGGCTTTGCCATGGGCCCGTTCCGCATGTATGACGTGGTCGGCATCGACCTGGAATGGCGGGCTCGCGAGTTGGCGGGCAAAGGTCAGGATGCGCCCGAGGTGCAAGTGGACAACCGCTTGTGCGAGCTGGGCCGGTTCGGCCAGAAAAGCGGCAACGGGTACTATCACTATGAACCTGGCAGCCGCCAGGCCGAACAGGATGTCGAGGTCGACGCTCTGGTGCAGGAGGTCAGCCAAGCACTGGGTTTCCAGCGTCGCGAGATCAGCCGCGAGGAGATCCTGGAGCGCTGCTTGCTGGCGTTGGTCAACGAAGGGGCGAAGATCCTGCAGGAAGGCATTGCCGCCTCGGCCCACGACATAGACCTGGTTTACCTCAACGGCTACGGCTTTCCCGCAGACAAGGGCGGGCCGATGGCCTGGGCGGACAGCCAAGGGCTTGAAGACATTCATGCTCGCCTGCTGGCGCTCGAGACGAGGCAAGGCGACCATTGGCAGCCTGCACGCCTGATTGGCGAGCTGGCCGTGCAGGGCAAGGGTTTTGCCCAGGGCTAGGCCGCCGCTCCCGTGGACCCTTCGACAATCGCAAAGGACACCTGATGCCGCAACGTAGCGAGTACCCGCATCTGCAAGCCATCACCACGCGCTGGCACGACAACGATGTGTACGGTCACGTCAACAACGTCACCTACTACAGCTTCTTCGACACGGCGGTGAACACCTACCTGATCGAAGTGGGTGGCCTGGATATCCATGAAGGGGACGTGGTGGGATTCGTGGTGAGTTCGGCCTGCGATTACTTTGCGTCGATCGCCTTTCCAGACCGGATCGAAATCGGCTTGCGGGTGGGCAAGCTGGGCAGCAGTTCCGTGCAGTATGAATTGGCGGTCTTCAAGGTGGGCGAGGAGGAGGCGTGTGCGGCGGGGCGCTTTGTCCACGTGTTCGTGGACCGGGCGTCGAATCGACCCGTGGCTATTCCAGACCGGTTGCGCGGGGCGATGGAGCGACTGGTGGTCTGAAACGAAAAATCGCAGCGTGCGATCAGGCGCTGGGGGAGCGCTGTGCAGGCTGCGATTTTTATCGCTGTAGCAATCAGCGATCAGTCGCGATAGTGGTGGCGATGCTTGCGATGCCCGTAGGCATGGCCGCGACCGGGGTGACCGTCACGGTAGTAGCGGCGATCTCCACGGCGCCCTTCATAGCGACGATCATCATCGTCGTCCTTGCCCATGTAGTTACCCAGCGCGCCGCCGGCGCCACCGCCCGCTGCCGCGCCGATCAGGCTGCCGGTGCTGCCGCCGACACTGCGACCAACCACGTTACCGCCGGCTGCGCCCAGTGCGCCGCCGATGGCTGCTTCGCCACGGCTGTGTTTGTCTGCGCCAACTGCACTACCACCCGCGCCGCCCAGGGCTGCGCCGATAGTGGAGCCGGTGTTGCCGCCCAGGGACTGGCCGACGACCGAACCCAAAACCCCGCCCAATGCGCCGCCAACGCCTGCTTCGGCAGTACCGCCAGCAGAAGCGATGCCACTGACCAGGCCAAGGGACAACAAGAGAATGGAGGAGAACTTCATAGAGGAGCCTCAAAGGGATGACGGCGCGATCCTGAGGCTGGCTTCGCTTGGTGACAATCGAAATCCGACGAGTAGCACGACTTGTGCACAATTCTCTAAGTTATTGTTTTTAGTGCGGAACTTAAGGTGTTTTGGCCGGTCTTTAGCTACTTCGGACAGGCCGTTTTCTTAGGAAAACGGCCTTTTTCGTGGGCGTTGGAAAATTCCCGTGGCGAGGTCGCAGGCGCCCTCGCCACCGGTATGATCAGGCCGATTTGGCCAGGATCAGGCCATTCTCGCTCGCCGCTTCCAGGCGGATCGCCACGAACTTCGACGTCGGCGTGTGGCTGTCGTCACCGGTGCTTTCCAGCGGCACCAGGGGGTTCACTTCCGGGTAATAGGCCGCGGCCTGCCCGGCAGGAATGTCGAACGCGAGCAGGGTGAAGCCCTTGACCCGACGCTCGCGGCCATCATCCCAGAGCGAGACGATATCGGCCTTCTGCCCTGGCTTGAAGCCCAGGCGAACGATGTCCGCCTCGTTGACGAACAACACGTCCCGCTGGCCCTTCACGCCACGATAACGGTCGTCGAGGCCGTAGATGGTGGTGTTGTACTGATCGTGGGAGCGCATCGATTGCATGATCAGGTCGGGCTGCTGGCCGGTGGAGCGAGTGCGTTCATGCACCAGGTCGGCCGGCAGCAGGTTGGGTTTGAAATTGGCCCGGCCCGAGGCGGTGTTCCAGCGACGCGCGCCGGCGCTGTTACCCAGGTAGAAACCACCGGGGTTCTGCAGCTTTTCGTTGAAGTCCTTGAAGCCCGGCACCGTGTCGGCGATCAGCTCGCGAATACGGTTGTAGTCGGCCGCCAGCCAGTTCCAGTCCACCGGACGGCTGCCTAGCGTGGCGGCGGCGATGCCGGCAATGATCCAGGGTTCGGAGCGCATCTGGTTGGACAGTGGCTGCAACTGGCCCTTGGAGGCGTGGACCATGCTGAAGGAATCCTCGACGGTGACCGCTTGCGCGCCTTCGGTTTGCAGGTCGATGTCGGTACGGCCCAGGCACGGCAGGATCAGCGCTTCCTTCCCGTGGGCCAGGTGGCTGCGGTTGAGCTTGGTGCTGATCTGCACGGTCAGGTCGCAGTTGGCCAGGGCCTCGAAGGTCCGATGGCTGTCCGGCGTGGCCTGGGCAAAGTTGCCGCCCAGGGCGATGAAGACTTTCGCCTCGCCACTGGCCATGGCGTGGATCGCCTCGACCACGTTGTGGCCGTACTCGCGGGGCACCTTGAACTGGAAGCGCCGCTCCAGCGCGTCGAGGAAGGCCGTCGGCGGGCGTTCGTTGATGCCCATGGTGCGGTCGCCCTGGACGTTGCTGTGGCCGCGTACCGGGCACAGGCCCGCGCCCGGACGGCCGATGTTGCCGCGCAGCATCATCAGGTTGGCGATTTCCTGGATGGTTGCCACCGAATGGCGATGCTGGGTGATCCCCATCGCCCAGCACATGATCACATTCTTGCTCTTGGCGTACATGCGCGCCGCTTGCTCGATGTCCGCCAGGGACAGGCCCGATTGCTCGACGATCTGTTCCCACGGTGTGTCATCGACCACGGCCAGGTAATCCAGCACGTTGACGCTGTGTTCATTGAGGAACGCGTGGTCGAACACCGCTGGAGCGCCAGCCTTCTGGGCGTCACGTTCCCATTGCAGCAGGAACTTCGCCATGCCGCGCAGGATCGCCATGTCGCCACCCAACGCCGGGCGGAAATAGGCAGTGTTGGTCGGCTTGTCGCCGTTGGTGAGCATTTCGAACGGGTGCTGCGGATGCTGGAAACGCTCCAGGCCGCGCTCCTTGAGCGGGTTGATGCACACCACCTGGGCGCCGCGCTTCACGGCTTCGCGCAGCGGTTCGAGCATCCGTGGGTGGTTGGTGCCGGGGTTCTGGCCCCAGACGAAAATGGCGTCGGCGTGCTCGAAGTCGTCGAAGGTCACCGTGCCCTTGCCCACGCCTACACTCTGGGACAGCGCCACGCCGCTGGCTTCGTGGCACATGTTCGAGCAGTCGGGGAAGTTGTTGGTGCCGTAGGCGCGGACGAACAATTGATACAGATAGGCCGCTTCGTTGCTTGCCCGGCCCGATGTATAGAACTCGGCCTGGTTCGGGTTGGAAAGCCCTTGCAGGTGCTTGCCGATCAGGGCGAACGCCGCTTCCCAGCCGATGGGCGTGTAGCGATCGGTCTCGGCGTCGTAGCGCATCGGCTCGGTCAGGCGGCCTTGGTATTCGAGCCAGTAGTCACTTTGCTCCAACAGCGAGGTCACGCTGTGCTTGGCGAAGAACGCCGCATCGACGCGGCGCTTGGTGGCTTCCCAGTTCACCGCCTTGGCACCGTTCTCGCAAAACTTGACCATGCCGCTTTCCGGCGAGTCACCCCAGGCGCAGCCCGGGCAGTCGAAACCGCCGTTCTGGTTGGTCTTGAGCATCATGCGGATGTTTTTCAGCGCGTTATCGCTGGTCAACCAGGCTTGGGCGACGCTGATCAGCGCGCCCCAACCACCGGCTGGGCCCTTGTAGGGCTTGTAGCGCGGAACGGGTTTCTGGTCGGCTTGTTGATGATTGCTCACGCGTGATTCTCCATCGCAGGGCTGTAGACCCGCGGCGCACTTTTTTGCGGCAGGTGGATAAGGTTGAGGTTGTGTTGACGGGCCCATTGCACGGCAAGGCCGGTGGGCGACGACAGGCTGACCAGGGTCTGGATGCCGGCACGCAGCACTTTCTGGATCAGTTCGAGGCTGCAACGGCTGGTGACGATCGCCACGCCACCGGTGACCTGGATCCGTTGCCGGACCAACGCACCGATCAGCTTGTCGAGGGCGTTGTGCCGGCCAATGTCTTCACGGCCCAGCAACAGTTCGCCCTGGGCGTTCATGAACAGCGCGGCATGCACCGCACCGCAGTATTGGCCCAATGGCTGGAACTGGCCGATGCGCTGACGCAGGCCTTCGAGCCATTGCGCGGGCGGCAACGCGGCGCCGGGCAAGACCTTGAGGTTCGGCAGCGCCTGTTCCAGCGCTTCCACGCCGCATAATCCGCAGCCGCTGGTGCCCGCCAACTGCCGGCGTTGCTGCTTGAGGTTCCAGAACGCGCGGTTGGCGATGGTCACCTGGGCAGACTGGGCCGAACCACTGCCGCTCAGTTGCAGGTCGTAGATGTCGGATGCGTCTTCGATGATGCCGCTGCCCAGGCTGAAACCGACGATGAAGTCTTCCAGGTCGGTGGGGGTGACCAGCATCACGGCCTGGCTGATGCCGTTATAGGCGATCGCCAACGCCACTTCCTCGGCCAGCGCGGCGCTGTCGGCTTGGGAGTGGTCCAGGTTGACGTATTGATAGCTCTGGCTCGCGGTGGGCACGGGTGCTTGCACCGCGGGCACCGGGCAGGCCGGAGGCTTGGTTTTCATGACATCACCGATGTGTGGAATAGTGACAAGACTAAATGCGGCAATCTGCCACGTCTAATCGCTATTACTGATCTATCAATAGATGACGTCGATCAAGAAGCTGTCGCTGATTTCTGATAGAGCGCGAAACAGGCTTCCGCCAGCGCCGAGCGGGGTGCGCCACGCCGCATGATCATCCCCAGCGGCACCAGGGTGTGCGCGCTGTCGATGGGTTGGATGCGCAAGTCTTCGGTGAGGACGTCCAGGCCACTGTCCAGCGGCATCACCGCGCAACACAGCCCGCCGTGCACCGCTTGCAACAATTGATGCACGGCGTCGGTTTGCAGCAGCGGTTGCGGCGTGAGGCCCCGGCTGTGGAAGTGATAGTCGATGGACTGGCGAAAATGCATGCCGCTGGTGAGCATGCCCAACGGCAGTTCAATCAACGCTTGCCAGCTCAGCGCTTGTTCGCCGAAGAAGAAATACCGCTGGTCATACAGCAGGCCCATGCGGGTCTGGCTGAAGGGCAGGGCTTCGAAGCGTTCGTTGTCCAGGCGTTCCAGGTAGGAAATGCCCAGGTCGATGCGGTTGTTCGCCAGTTGTTCGAGGATTTGTTCGGAGCTCAGGGACGACAATTCGAAACGCAGGTTGGGGTGCTCGTCGTGCAGGCGCTGCATCATCGACAGCGGGTCGAAGTCCGACAACGGCACCACGCCCAGGCGCAGCGTACCCGCCAGGTTGCCGCGACAGGCCGCCGCCTCCGCCAGCAGGCCGTCATGGGCGGCCAGCACCGTGCGCGCCCAGGCCAGCACGCGCTCTCCCGGGGCGGTGAAGCCTTCGAAGCGCTGGCCGCGGTTGACCAGTGGCAGGCCGAGTTCCTCCTCGAGGCTGCGCAGGCGCATCGACAGGGTGGGCTGGGTGATGTGGCAGCGGGCGGCGGCTTGGCCGAAATGACGGGTTTCATCCAGGGCGATGAGAAATTTCAGCTGCTTGATGTCCATCTTCGCTCCAGCGCGCGGGAAGATTCGGATTCTAGCGCTTGTGCGTGACGGGGTCATTGGTCGGCTTGGCGTCGGGTTCGCCTGGCTTGGTCTAGTCTTTGGCGTCTGGATACCTAATCAAGGAGCGTATGCCATGAGTCTTTTTAGCTTTGTGAAGGAAGCAGGTGAAAAGCTGATCGACCTGCTGACGCCCGGCAATGCTGATGCGAGCGAGCAGTTGAAAGAACACATCAACAAGGTCGGTCTCGGTAATCCGAATGTGCATGCCACCATCGAGGGCGACACCGTCACCGTCACCGGTGAAGTGGCAAGCCAGGAAGAGAAGGAAAAGATCTTGTTGGCGGTGGGCAATATTGCCGGTGTCGGCAGCGTCGACGACCAGATCACCGTCACCGGTCCGGTGGCCCAGGCGGCACGTTTCGTCACGGTGAAAAAAGGTGACACCCTCAGTGCGATCGCCAAGGCCGAGTACGGGGATGCGAACAAGTACAACAAGATCTTCGAAGCCAACAAACCGCTGCTGTCGCACCCGGACAAGATCTATCCGGGGCAGGTGTTGCGTATACCTGAGTAACCGATACCTGTGGCAAGGGAGCTTGCTCCCGCTCGGCTGCGTAGCAGTCGCATTTTCGGGGAGCGCTGCGCACTGGAGCGCCAGCCCGGTCCAGCGGGAGCAAGCGCCCTCGCCACATTGATCGCGTCAGAGCCCTTCGATGAGCGTTCGGTAATCCACCAACGCCGCGAATTCACCCGTGTCCTTCGGCCCTTTGCGGCTGTCCGGTTCGCTGACGGCCAGCAGGTGCGCCACGCCGAAATCCCGGGCGCTTCGTAGCACCGGCAAGGTGTCGTCGATGAACAGGCTGCGGGCCGGGTCGAAATTCAGGTCGGCTTGCAAGGCGTCCCAGAATTGCCGGTTTTCCTTGGGGAAGCCGTAGTCGTGGGAGCTGATCAGGCGCTCGAAGTAGGGCGCCAACTCGATGCGTTCCAGCTTCAGGGACAGCGAATCGCGGTGGGCATTGGTGATCATC
Organism: Pseudomonas sp. P97.38; assembly: GCF_001269745.1. Lineage (NCBI taxonomy): Bacteria > Pseudomonadati > Pseudomonadota > Gammaproteobacteria > Pseudomonadales > Pseudomonadaceae > Pseudomonas > Pseudomonas sp. P97.38. The sequence goes on along the minus strand of NZ_LHVJ01000024.1, from coordinate 334,502 downwards.
ACCACCCGCTTGCCCGCCTGCTTGATGGCCGCCAGGAAGGTATCGGCGTCCGGACGCAAGGCTATAAGGTGAGCGGTTTCCAGTTTCAATTCGCGCACCGGCAGTTTCAGCTCGGTGCTCCAGAAATCCAGGCAATACCACTGCAACTGGCCAGCGTTGCGCTCGAACAGCGGTTGCAGCTCCATCTCGGCCATCGCCCGGCTCACGCCGTGCAGTTCGGCGTAGCGTTGGGGCAGGTGTTCCATCCAGAAATGGTTGTCGTAATGCAGGTCCAGCAAGGTGCCGTCCATGTCCAGCAGCACCGTGTCGATCTCGTGCCAGGGCAGCAAGGCCATAAAACTTCTCCAGCGGTAATCGGATATCCGACACAAACAATCAGAATAGGCCGGGTATAGTAGCCCGCTATCGCCCAGGGAGCCGTATATGCGCCAGAAACCCACCATACTCGATCGCCGCATCGTCGCCACCAGCCGTCTGTTCTGTGTGGAAGAGCTGAGGCTGCGTTTTTCCAACGGCGTGGAGCGCACTTACGAACGCCTGGCGAGCAAGGGTGCGGGTTACGGCGCGGTGATGATCGTGGCGATGCTCGACGCCGACCATGCGGTGCTGGTGGAAGAGTATTGCGGTGGCACCGATGCCTACGAGCTGTCCCTGCCCAAGGGCTTGATCGAGCCAGGTGAAGACGTGCTGGCGGCGGCCGAGCGTGAGCTCAAGGAAGAGGCCGGTTTCGGCGCGCGTCAGTTGGAACACCTGACCGAACTGTCGCTGTCGCCCGGCTACATGAGCCAGAAGATCCAGGTGGTGTTGGCGACCGACCTGTACGAAGAGCGGCTGGAGGGCGATGAGCCCGAGCCGATGCGCGTGGACAAGGTCAATCTGCATGAACTCTCGGCCTTGGCGCAAAACCCGCAATTCACCGAGGGGCGTGCCCTGGCGGCGCTATACCTGGCCCGTGACCTGCTGACCCAACGCGGAGCCTTTTTCTCATGAATTTCCCTCATCCCCTGATGGCCCCCGTGGTGGCGCTGGCGCTCAAGGCCGGCGAGGCGATCCTGCCGTTCTGGCGCGCTGACGTGCAAAACACCCAGAAGGCCGACGAGTCGCCGGTGACCGCCGCCGACATGGCTGCCCACGATGTGATCGTCGCCGGGCTGGCGGCGTTGGCCCCGGACATTGCGATCCTGTCCGAGGAGGACGCCAATATCGCCCAGGACGTGCGCGCCGGTTGGCAGCGCTGGTGGCTGGTGGACCCGCTGGATGGCACCAAGGAATTCATTTCCGGCAGCGAGGAGTTCACCGTCAACATCGCCCTGATTGAACAAGGGCGTGTGGTGTTTGGCGTGGTGTCGATGCCCACCACTGGCCGCTACTACGCAGGTGGCGCGAGCCTCGGGGCCTGGCGCGGCGACAAGGGCGGTGACCCCGTGCCTGTCGCGGTGCGCAACTCGCTGGCGCCGGGCGAGGCCTTTACCGTGGTCGCCAGTCGTCGCCATAGCAGCCCGGAGCAGGAGCGCCTGTTGCAAGGCCTGAGTGCCAGCCTGGGTGAGTTGCAACTGACCAGCATCGGCAGTTCGTTGAAGTTTTGCCTGGTGGCCGAAGGCGCGGCGGATTGCTATCCACGCCTGGCGCCGACGTCCCAATGGGACACCGCCGCCGCCCAGGGTGTGCTGGAAGGGGCCGGTGGCGAGGTGCTGGACCTGAGTGGCGAGCCGTTCTGTTACCCACCGCGGGAGTCGCTGCTCAATGCATCGTTCCTGGCGTTGCCGGCGAAGGCGGCCTGGCGGGCTAAATTGTTGGAGTTGGCGCGTTCCTAAGTGACCGTGGCGAGGGAGCTTGCTCCCGCTGGGCTGCGCAGCGGCCCCAAAGCGTCTGCTGCGCAGCCGAGCGGGAGCAAGCTCCCTCGCCACGGGTGGTCGCTGTTTCAGCGATGCAACACGTACTGCCCCTCGAACTGCACCGCCGGGTCCTTGCTTGAGGTGTTCAGCACCCGCGTCTGCAAGGCGATGCGCGCCCGGCCATGGCGGCGGTAGGTGGCGAGGAAGCGTTTCCAGGTGTTTTCCTGCGGCGCGTCGCAAATCACGTTCGCATCGCCGGTGACCGGCAGCGGATAGCTGATCTGCCCTTCCTGGATCACGATATGCCCGTCTTCGATGCCTTCTTCGCGCAGGGCCAGGTGCAGCCAGCCCCAGCCGCCGAGCACCGCGCCGCAATACAGGCTGCCGCCGAACATGGTGCTCTTGTGATTGACGTTGGCGTCCAGCGGCAGGAACAACCGCAGTTGCCGGGCCTGCCAATCGACGACCTCCAGGCCCATGTCCCGTGTCAGCGGGATGTCGTGGTGCAGGATCGATTCCAGGTAACGCGTGTCGCGGTTCATCGAGGGGCCTCTGGCGGGACAGGAAGGTGGCGGTAACGCCGATGTCTCAATCGGCTTCGTCGGCGGCGCCGTGGCTAGTGTCGCCGAAGCTCAACCCGTGCTTGCGCAGCTTGTCGTGCAAGGTCTTGCGCGGGATGCCCAGGGCTTCGGCGAGGCTGCGGACCGAGCTGTGGGGACGCGCCAGCTCGGCGGCGATCAGGGTTTTCTCGAAGTTTTCCACCTGTTCGCTCAAGCCGCCACTGACCATCGCGACCGGTTCGCCGGGGCTGCCGTCCGGCGCGCTGTTGTCCAGGGCCAGCTCCAGGCCCAGGGCAAAGCGTTCGGCGGCGTTCTGCAGTTCGCGCACGTTGCCTGGCCAACTGTGACGCAGCAGCAGCGCCCGCTGCGCTGGCTGCAGTTCGTGGGGCGGCAGGCCGTGGCGGGCGCTGGCCTCGTTGGCAAAGTGCTGGAACAGCACCAGGGCATCTTCGCCCCGCTCGCGCAGCGGTGGAATGCGTAGCGGCGCGACGTTCAAGCGGTAGTACAGGTCGGCTCGAAAACGTCCCTGGTCAGCGGCCTGGCGCAGGTCTTCCTTGGTCGCGGCGATGACGCGGATATCCAGCGGGATCTGCTGATTGCCCCCCAACCGCTCCACCATGCGTTCTTGCAGCAGACGCAGCAGCTTGACCTGGACGTCCAGGCTCATGCTTTCGATTTCGTCGAGAAACAGCGTGCCACCGTTGGCGAACTCGAACTTGCCGATGCGGCGTTTCTGCGCACCGGTGAACGCGCCGGGCTCGTGGCCGAACAGTTCGCTCTCCACCACCGATTCGGCCAGGGCTCCGGCGTTGATCGCCACGAAGGGGCCGTTGCGGCGTGCCGAGAGGTCGTGCAGAGCGCGGGCGACCACTTCCTTGCCGGCGCCGGTTTCACCCAGGATCAGCACGTCGGCGCGGGTGGCCGCCAATGCGCCGATCTGTTCGCGCAGGCGCAGTATGGGCGTGGACTGGCCCACCAGCCGTGCGCTGAGCTCATGCCGATCGCTCAGGGCCAGGCGCAGGCTACGGTTTTCCAGTACCAGCCGACGCAAGGACAGGGCCCGGCGCACGCTGTCGAGCAGGTGGTCGCTGGCGAAGGGTTTCTCCAGGAAGTCGTAGGCCCCGGCACGCATCGCCTGCACCGCCAGCGGCACATCGCCGTGGCCGGTGATCAGCAGCACCGGCAGCTCCGGGTCCTGGGCGTGCAGCTCGCTCAGCAGTTCGAGGCCGTCCATGCCCGGCATGCGGATATCGCTGACCACCACGCCAGGCCAATCACGGGGCAATTGCCCGGCCACGCCCTTGGCTTCGGCCAGGGGCAAAATCTTCAGTCCGGCCAGGTCGAGGGTCTGGCTCAAGGCCTGGCGCAGGTGGGGATCGTCGTCGATCAGCACCACCTCAATCCGGTTATCGATGGTCATACACTACGGTCCTCGGACGGTTGCAGGCTCACTCCGGGCGCGCCGGCGCGCAGCTTCAGGGTGATCAAGGCGCCGCCCTCCTTGTGGTTGGCGAACGACAGTTCGCCCCCGAAGGCGCGCATCAAGGTGTCACAGATTGCCAGCCCCAGGCCAAGACCCTGGGTCCGGGTCTTGGTGGTATAGAAAGGTTCGCCGGCGCGGCCCAGGGCTTCCATGCAGAAGCCTGGGCCGTTATCGCGGATGTACAGGTTGACGCCGGTTTCGGTGGCCTGTGCGCTGAGCCAAAGCTTGCGCGGCGGACCCTTCTCGGTGAGGGCGTCGAGGGCGTTGGCCAGCAGGTTGCCCAGGACCTGGCGCAAGCGGGTTTCCCCGGCCTCGACCCAGAGCGTCGCGGCCGGCAGGTCGCGAATCAACTCCACCTCCATGCTGCGGCGACGCTTGGCGAGCAGCGCCAGCGCGTCGTCCAGTGCCGGTTGCAAGGCAACGCTTTCCGGGGCGTGGCGGTCGCGGCGGGCGAACGCGCGCAGGTGCGCGATGATCGAGGCCATGCGCCCGGTCAGCTCGCTGATCAGCTTGAGGTTGCCCCGGGCGTCGTCGGTGCGCTGGTGGTCGAGCAGGATCTCGGCGTTTTCGGCGTAGCTGCGGATTGCCGCCAGCGGTTGGTTGAGTTCGTGGCTGATGCTCGCCGACATGGTGCCCAGGGCCGACAGTTTGCCGGCCTGCACCAGGTCATCCTGGGCCCGCACCAGCTCCTGCTGGGCCTGCTCGCGCTCCAGCACTTCCTGCTTGAGCCGCCGGTTCAGGCCTTCCAGGTCGCTGGTGCGCTCGGCGACCCGGCCTTCCAGTTGATGGCGCGCCTTGGCTTCGAAGGCGATCCGGTCCAGATAATGGCGCCGACGCTGCATCATCAACCCGAGCAGCAGCATCAACACCAGCAGCGCCGCACCGCCGATCGTGAGCACGGTGCGTACCGGTCGGTCGATCAACGTGCGCGGGGCGAGGATGCTCACGCTCCAGCCGGTCTCCTCGATGGACTGGGTCTGGGTCAGCCAGGCGTTGTCATCCAGGCTCAGTGGTTTGGGGTCGCGGGTCGGATAGGGCTGCACGGCGCTGATGGCCTTGCGTTCGTCCTCACTCAAGGGACGCGTCGCGCGAAAGCGCCAGTCTTGCCGCGACGTGAGAATGACCACGCCGTTGTGATCGGTAACCAAGAGTTGTTCCGGGGTTTTGCCCCACAGGCTTTCGGTGTGGTCCAGGTCGACCTTGACCACCAGCACGCCAATGACTTTTTCGCGATCGCGCACCGCGGCGGCGAAGAAATAACCGCGCTTGGCCGAGGTGGTGCCCAGGCCGAAGAAGCGCCCCAGGCGTCCGGCCATGGCCTCGATGTAGTACGGGCGGAACGCGAAGTTGCGGCCGACGAAGCTGTCGTGCTTATCCCAGTTCGAAGCCGCCAGGGTCTTGCCGTTGGCGTCCATCAGGTACATGACTTCGGCGCCGGTCTGGGTGCTGATGTTTTTCAGCAGCCGGTTGGCATTGCCTTGGGTGACCCCGTCGTCCGGGGCCGACAGCGCGGCGCGCAACGCCGGCAGGTCGGCGAGGATCTGCGGCAGCACCTCGTAGCGGTGCAGGGTGCCCAGCAGGTTGGCGACGTAGAGGTCCAGGGTCTGGCGGTTCTGCCCGGCCAGTTCGCTGCGGTAATAACGCTCGGCCAGATGCTCCAGCGGCCACAACAACGGCGCCAGGCACAGCGCAAGCAAGGCCAGGCTGCGCCAACGGGGTCTGCGGGGAAGGGTGGAGTTCATGAGCATCAGGCGCCTGTGGGGACAAGCGCATTATGCCTACGGTTGTCCAGCAAGACACTGTTGCAACGCGCTACGCCAGTCTGGCTGGCTCACCCCCCACTGCTGGAGCAGGCGCGTGCAGTCCAGGCGCGAGTTCAGCGGGCGCGGGGCCGGCGTCGGGTAATCGCTGGACGGGATGGGCTCGATCACTGCACACCGCTTGTGTTGCTCGCTCAGGCCTTCACCGATGGCCTGGGCGAAGCCGAACCAGGAGGTCTCGCCTTGGGCCGTCAAGTGATAAGTGCCCCAGTCGCCACCATGCCCAGCCTGCCAGCGCTCGATGATTCTTGCGGTGCTCTCGGCGATCGTTGCAGCCCAGGTAGGAGCGCCGATCTGGTCAGCGACCACCCGCAAGTGCGGTTTCTCTTGCAGCAAGCGTTGCATGGTCAGCAGGAAGTTGCGGCCTTCGGTGGAGTACACCCAACTGGTACGCAGGATCAGGTGCTGCCCGCTAGCCTGGCGAATGGCGTTCTCACCCGCCAGTTTGCTTTGCCCGTAGACGCCCAAGGGGGTGGGAGTGTCGCCCTCGTGGTAAGGCGCGGGCTTGCGGCCATCGAAGACGTAATCGGTGGAGTAGTGGATCAGTGGCACCCCCTGCTCCATGGCCACCTGCGCGATGACACCCGGCGCCGTCCCGTTGATGGCGAAGGCCAGCGCGGGTTCGCTCTCGGCCTGGTCCACGGCCGTATGCGCCGCCGCATTGATGATCAGGTCGGGCCGTGCCGCGGCGATGGACGGCGCAATGCGCCCAGAGTGTGCCAGGTCGAGTTGGCTGCTGCCGAGCACGATCAGCTCGCCCATGTCCGCCAGGCGGGATTGAAGGGCACGGGATACCTGCCCGTTGCGGCCGATGATCAGGATGCGCAGGGGAGCACTCATGGGAACAGGTCGGCCTCATGCAGGGCCTTGCCGGCCTGATCCTTGGGCGAGAGGATCGGCTCGCCGTCCAGCGCCCAGTCAATGGCCAGCTCGGGGTCATCCCAACGGATGCAGCGCTCGGCTGCGGGGGCGTAATAGTCGGTGGTCTTGTAGAGAAAGTCCGCCGACTCGCTCAGCACCACGAAGCCGTGGGCGAATCCTGGTGGGATCCAGAGTTGATGATGGTTTTGCGCCGACAAGTGGACACTCACCCATTGGCCGAACGAAGGCGAGCTGCGGCGAATGTCTACTGCGACGTCAAGGACCTCTCCGGCTGTGACCCGCACGAGTTTGCCCTGGGCCTGTTCGATTTGATAATGCAGGCCGCGCAGCACGCCCTTGGCCGAGCGCGAATGATTGTCCTGGACGAATTGCAACGTGCACCCGGTGGCTTCGGCGAATGCCCGGGCATTGAAGCTCTCGAAGAAGAAACCGCGGTCATCGCCGAAGACCTTCGGCTCGATCAGCAAGACCTCCGGCAATGCGGTAGCCGTGACCTTCATCGGTTTTCTCCGGCGATCTTGAACAGGTATTGGCCGTAGCCGGTCTTGCCAAAGTAGTTGGCGCGCTCGATGACGTGTTCGCGGCTGACCCAACCTTGCTGGTAGGCGATTTCTTCCAGGCACGCCACTTTCAGGCCTTGGCGATGCTCGATGGTTTGCACGTATTGCGAGGCTTCCAGCAGGCTGTCGTGAGTACCGGTGTCCAGCCAGGCGAAGCCGCGGCCAAAACGTTCCACGTGCAAGTCGCCGCGTTGCAGGTAGGCATTGTTGACGTCGGTGATCTCCAGTTCGCCCCGCTTGGACGGCTTCACCGCCTTGGCGATCTGGATTACATCGTTGTCGTAGAAATACAGGCCCGTCACTGCGTAGCTGGACTTCGGCACGGCAGGTTTCTCCTCGATGGAAATGGCCCGCCCTTGCGAATCGAAGTCGATCACCCCGAAGCGCTCGGGGTCCTTGACCCAGTAGCCGAACACCGTCGCACCACTCTGCCGGCTGGCGGCGTTCTGCAATTGTTCGCCGAAGTGCTGGCCGTGGAAAATGTTGTCGCCCAGGATCAGGCACACCGAATCATCGCCGATGAACTGTTCGCCAATCAGGAAGGCCTGCGCCAGGCCGTCGGGCGCGGGTTGCTCGGCGTAGCTCAGTTGCACGCCGAACTGGCTTCCATCGCCCAGCAGGCTGCGGTACTGCGGCAGGTCCTGGGGAGTCGAGATCACCAGGATGTCCTTGATGCCCGCCAGCATCAGCACCGAAATCGGGTAATAGATCATCGGTTTGTCGTACACCGGCAGCAGTTGCTTGGAAACCCCCAGGGTAATGGGGTGCAGGCGCGTGCCGGAACCACCGGCCAGAACGATACCCTTGGTCATTTAAGCGATTCCTTGTTGTCGAGCGAGCCCAATCGCTCGCCTTGGTAGCTGCCATCCTGGACGCGTCGGCACCACAGCAGGTTCTCGAGGTACCACTGCACGGTTTTGCGCAGGCCAGTCTCGAACGTCTCCTGAGGCGTCCAGCCCAGTTCCCGTTCGATCTTGCCGGCGTCAATGGCGTAGCGCAGGTCGTGGCCGGGGCGATCCTTGACGAAGGTGATCAGGTCGGCGTAGCCCTCGACCCCGTCAGGCTTGTGCGGCGCCAGTTCTTCGAGCAGCGCACAGATGTTGCGCACGACATCGATGTTCTTTTGTTCGTTGTGGCCACCGATGTTGTAAGTCTCGCCAACCACCCCTTCAGTGACGACCTTGAGCAGCGCCCGGGCATGGTCTTCGACATACAACCAGTCGCGCACTTGCTGGCCGTCGCCGTAGACCGGCAACGGCTTGCCGGCCAAGGCGTTGAGGATCACCAGCGGAATCAGCTTCTCGGGGAAGTGAAACGGCCCGTAGTTGTTCGAGCAGTTGGTCAGCAACACGGGCAAGCCGTATGTCCGCTGCCAGGCTCGCACCAGATGGTCGGACGCAGCCTTGCTGGCCGAATAAGGAGAACTGGGGGCGTAGGCGGTGGTTTCGGTGAACAGGTCATCGACGCCGTGCAGGTCGCCATACACTTCGTCGGTGGAAATGTGGTGGAAGCGAAACGCGCGCTTCTGCGGCTCGGGCAAGCCCTGCCAGTAGGCCCGGGTGGCTTCCAGCAGGCTGTAGGTGCCGACGATGTTGGTCTGGACAAAGTCCGCCGGGCCATCGATGGAACGGTCTACATGGGATTCGGCTGCCAGATGCATGATGGCGTCGGGCTGGAACCGCGCCAGTACCTTGCTGACGGTCGCCTGGTCGACGATGTCGGCCTGCACGAATTCGTAGCGGCTGTCGTGATCGATGCTGCTCAACGATTCGAGATTGCCGGCGTACGTCAGTTTGTCGAAGTTCAGGACCTGATGCCCGGTATCAAGGATCAAGTGCCGTATAAGGGCTGAGCCGATAAAACCAGCACCGCCAGTGATGAGAATGCGCATCCGGTTAAGCCTTATTTCCGTGAGACGACAAAGCGTAGCAGCAATAGCTTGTCGTTAGCGTAGGGATGGCGCAAGCGAGATATTCGGTTGGGCGTAATGCACAGGTCGCTTCGCAGCCCTGTGGAAGCAAGCGTGCTGGCCAACCTGGCATCGTTATGCCAGCCGGGGTCTGGGGCAACCCCCCGCTTTTCAACTCACCAGGGGGTTGCTTATCCCCCGACTCAGTGGCGTGATAGGCATCCGATAAAACCACCTAAGGGGTTGTTGTATGCCGCTCGCTACGTTGGTTCACCGTGCCAGTTTGCCAAGCCCACAGATCAGCGCCGCACAGGTGTCGGTGCTGTTGCGCGCAAATTACGGACTCAGCGGTGACCTGCGACCCCTTGGCAGCCAGCAAGACCTCAATTACCGCGTCGACACCGGGCACGGGCGGTTCGTGCTGAAGATCTGCCACGGTGATTACGCGGTGCGGGAGCTTGAGGCCCAACATGCGGCGCTCAGGCGTCTGGCCGACCACGGCGCAGTGAAAGTGCCGCGGGTGATTGCCGCCAACAATGGCCAGGACCTCCTGACGCTCGACGTCGAGGGGCAAGGGGTGCATGTCCGGTTGCTGGAATACATCGACGGCCAGCCACTGACGCAGTTCAAGCACCTGGAGCCTGGCCTGGTGAAAGGGCTGGGGCGTTTGTGTGCACAGATCGACCAGGCCCTGGCCACGTTCGACCATGCCGGCCTGGAGCGCACCCTGCAATGGGATGCCCGCCACGCCCACACCCTGATCGAACACCTGCTGCCGGTGATCCAGGATGACGCGCAGCGCAGCCTGATCGCCGACATCGCGCAACAGGCCGAGCGTCGCTTGCAACCGCTCAAGGCCAGCCTGCCGGTGCAGGCGATCCACATGGACATTACCGATGACAACGTGGTCTGGCAGCGGGATGCCCAGCGCCAGTGGCAATTGCAGGGCGTCATCGATTTTGGCGACCTGGTCCGCACCTGGCGCATCACGGACCTGTCGGTGACCTGTGCGGCCCTGCTGCACCACGCCGATGGCGATCCGTTTTTCATCCTGCCGGCGATCCAGGCTTATCACGCGGTCAACCCGTTGCAGCGCGAAGAACTGTTGGCGCTGTGGCCGCTGATCGTCGCGCGAGCGGCCGTCCTGGTGCTCAGCGGTGAACAGCAGGTCGCCATCGATCCGGGTAACCAATACAGCCGCGACAACCTGGCCCATGAGTGGGAAATTTTCCGCGTCGCCCACTCGGTGCCCCTCGACCTGATGGAGGCGGCGATTCTCAGCGCCGTCGGCCACAACCTGGCGCCCATCGCCAGCGAAGGCTTTGCGCCGCTGCTGCCGACCCTGGTGGGGCGTGAATTCGCGCTGATCGACCTGGGCGTGCTGAGCCCGCATTTCGAGGCGGGCAACTGGGAGCAGCCGGGCATCGACCAGCGCCTGTTGAGCGAGGCTGCCGCTGTTCATGGGCTGGCTGCCAGCCGCTACGGCCAGTATCGGTTGTCCCGCACGCGGCCCGACAGCGCCGTCGAGCCGGATACGTATCCGTTGCACGTGGAGCTGAATGTCCCGCAGGGCTCGCCGCTCGAATCGCCGTTCGCCGGGGTCGTGCACCTCGGCGCCGACGGCCTCCTGCAATTGGACGGTGCATCGTTGAGCCTGCGGCTGTGGGGCGTGACCTCGCCGCTGCATGCCGGCGCGGCGCTGGTCAAGGGCCAGGTGCTGGGCGAGGTGAGCGGACCGTTGCGGGTGCAATTGTGCCGGGGCGCCGGGTTGAATCCACCGCTGTTCTGCACGCCCTCCAGGGCGGCGGCCTGGCAGGCGCTGTGCCCTTCGCCTGCGGCGCTGCTGGGTCTGGCTTGCGATGCCGAGCCGGAGATCGATCCCGAGGCACTGCTGGCTCGCCGGGACGCCAGCTTCGCCCGTTCGCAAAAGCATTATTACGTCGACCCACCGCGCATCGAGCGCGGCTGGCGCAACCACTTGATCGACATGCAGGGGCGTTCGTACCTCGACATGCTCAACAACGTCGCGGTGCTGGGGCACGGTCACCCACGCATGGCGGCGGTGGCCGCGCGGCAGTGGTCGCTGCTCAACACCAACTCGCGCTTTCACTATGCGGCGATTGCCGAGTTTTCCGAGCGCCTGCTGGCGTTGGCACCCTCGAACATGGACCGGGTGTTCCTGGTCAACAGCGGCACCGAGGCCAATGACCTGGCGATCCGCCTGGCTTGGGCCTACAGCGGCGGGCGCGACATGCTCAGCGTGCTGGAGGCCTATCACGGCTGGTCGGTGGCGGCCGATGCGGTGTCGACGTCCATCGCCGACAACCCCCAGGCCTTGAGCAGCCGCCCGGACTGGGTGCACCCGGTCACCGCACCGAACACCTATCGCGGTGAGTTCCGGGGCCCTGACAGCGCGCCGGACTACGTACGTAGCGTCGAGCACAACCTGGCGAAAATCGCCGAAAGCCGGCGCCAACTGGCCGGTTTCATCTGTGAGCCGGTCTACGGGAACGCCGGCGGCATTGCCCTTCCGCCCGGTTACCTGAAGCGCGTCTACGAGTTGGTGCGCGAGCGCGGCGGGGTGTGCATCGCTGACGAGGTGCAGGTCGGCTATGGGCGCATGGGCGAGTTTTTCTGGGGCTTCGAAGAGCAGGGCGTGGTGCCCGACATCATCACCATGGCCAAGGGCATGGGGAACGGCCAGCCGCTGGGCGCGGTCATCACCCGCCGGGAAATCGCCGAGGCGTTGGAGGCCGAGGGTTACTTCTTCTCATCCGCCGGCGGCAGCCCGGTCAGTTGCCGCATCGGCATGGCCGTCCTGGACGTAATGGAAGAGGAAGACCTCTGGGAAAACGCGCGGGTGGTCGGCGGGCATTTCAAGGCGCGCCTCGAAGCCTTGATCGAGCGCTATCCGTTGGTCGGCGCGGTGCACGGCTCGGGGTTCTACCTGGGCGTGGAACTGATCCGCAACCGCGCCACCCTGGAACCGGCCACCGAAGAAACCACGGCGCTGTGCAATCGCTTGCGCGAGCTGGGGATCTTCATGCAACCGACCGGCGACTACCTGAATATCCTCAAGATCAAGCCGCCCATGGTGACCACCCGTCAGAGCGTGGATTTCTTCGTCGACATGCTGGAGAAGGTGCTGGATGAAGGGCTCTAAGCGCGTACGCCGGTAACCCTTGTGGGCGCGAGCCTGCTCGCGAAGGCAGCGCTTTTGCGAGCCGGCTCGCTCCCATGGGGTTTTCAGTGGTTTATCGATTTTTGTCGACATTGAGTTGCGTTTATTTTGCTATTTCAGATGGCTTACGCTTTTAATGCCGATTTTTATCGTCTATAACGTCCCCCATTGCCCTCGATGACTCAGCGGAGTCCTGATTCATGACAACTTTGCACAGCACGCCTCGCGCGGATGGTTTCCACATGCCGGCCGAGTGGGCGACCCAGACCCAGGTCTGGATGATCTGGCCCGAGCGCCCGGACAACTGGCGCCTGGGCGGCAAGCCCGCGCAGGCGGCTCACATCGCGGTGGCCAAGGCGATCGCCCGTTTCGAGCCGGTGACCGTGGCGGTGTCCGCGGCCCAATACGAAAATGCCCGGGCGCGCCTCGACGTGCCGAATATTCGCCTGGTGGAAATGTCCAGCGACGATGCCTGGATTCGCGACACCGGCCCGACGTTCGTCATCAACAACAGCGGTGAGGTGCGCGGCGTCGACTGGGATTTCAACGCCTGGGGCGGCTTCGACGGTGGCCTGTACGCGCCGTGGAACCGTGACGCGCAAGTGGCCAGCAAGGTCCTGGAGATCGAACGCAGCCCGCGCTATCGCACCGAAGGGTTTGTCCTGGAAGGCGGTTCGATCCACGTCGATGGCGAAGGCACGTTGATCACCACCGAGGAATGCCTGCTCAACCGCAATCGCAACCCGCACTTGAGCCGCGAGGAAATCGAGGCGGTGCTCAGTGCGCAACTGGCGGTGGACAAGATCATCTGGCTGCCCGACGGCTTGTTCAACGACGAGACCGACGGCCATGTGGATAACTTCTGCTGCTACGTGCGCCCCGGCGAAGTGTTGCTCGCCTGGACTGACGACCCGCAGGACCCGAACTACAGCCGTTGTCACGCCGCCATGAATGTGCTGCAAGACAGCACGGACGCCAAGGGGCGCCCGTTCATCGTGCACAAGATGCCGATCCCTGGCCCGTTGTATGCCACTGAAGAAGAGTGCGCTGGCGTGGACGCGGCGCAAGGCTCCCAGGAACGCAACCCGACCGTACGGCTGGCCGGTTCCTACGTGAACTTCCTGATCGTCAACGGCGGCATCATTGCGCCGAGTTTTGACGATCCGCAGGATGCCCCGGCTCGGGAGCTCCTGCAGAAGCTGTTCCCGCAGAACGAAGTTGTCATGGTGCCAGGGCGCGAACTGTTACTGGGGGGCGGGAATATCCATTGCCTTACCCAACAACAGCCCGCTGCGCGGACAAAATGAGTGGCGATGTAACAGCGCGGTGACATCCACCGCGCCGGCTCTAGACCGGCGCTTTTGGATCCATCCCGGCAAGCCCGCGGCCCGATTGGGCGCGCGGGCTTTTTTGTGCCTGTTTATTGGCACCGCGGATACATTGGCATACCTCTTGTATCAGTGCTCTCGCAGTTCTGGGGAGAGAACTGAGTTGTTTTGTCATAAACCTTGGATAAATTGGCCGCTCATCGACCAGGAGAGGGCGCTGGAATGAATATGATAAGCGAGCGCACATGCCATCCCTTGGCCGTCAATGGTGAGTCGCTTCAAGCGTTGGCGCAGTGGTTGAAGTCCAACGGAACGCGTCAGGTCAGGGAACCTGATCCACGCCGAATGATCGTGGAGCGCTACCCGGCCGGGCTTTTCAGCGAGGCCGAGCTGCAAGCGCTGTGGGATGTCATGCAAGGATAGAATTCGAAGGATTGATAAAAAGCGCTGGCCGGGATGGCAGCGCTTTTTTTATGCCCGCCGTTTTTTACCCAGTCGGCGGCTTCGGCGCTGGTCTGCGGTCTGGACGGCTGTTCGTCTTGAGTGGTTCTTAGACATTTTTTGCCTAATGACAGACGATTCACGAAATTGACACGTTATCGAGGGCGCGACTAGGATTCGCCCCACGCCTGTGGCTAACAGCCATGACTCTTAAATAATAAAAAGGCCCGACACGTTGACGCGTGGGCGGGCCTTTTCATTATTTCAGGAGCAAGAGTCCGAAAAAGAGCGCAAAAAGCGCCGTTTCGGCTGCCGGTCGCAGTGCGTATCAACCCATACAAGGAAAATAATCATGTTGAACACGCGCATCGGTTTGATCGCACTGGGGATTTTGAGCACGACGCAGGCCATGGCCAACGACCAGGCCGAGTCCAAGGGGTTCGTCGAAGACAGCAGCCTGAAAGTGCTGCTGCGCAACGCCTACATCAACCGCGACTATAAGAACGGCAACCAGGACAAGGCCGAATGGGGCCAAGGGGTCATCGGCACGTTCTCGTCCGGTTTCACCCAGGGCACCGTGGGCGTCGGCGTCGATGCATTCGGCCTGTACGCCTTGCGCCTGGACGGTGGCAAGGGCCGCAGCGGCGCACAGGGCATCGACTTCTTCAAGCAGGGCGACAGCGGCAACGCCGCCGATGATCTGTCCAAGTTCGGTGCTGCGGTCAAGTTCCGCGTCTCCAACACCGTGCTGGCCTACGGCGACCAGATGCCGGCCCTGCCGGTGCTGAGCTACGACAACGGGCGCCTGCTGCCGGAAAGCTACACCGGTACATTGATCACCTCCAAGGAGATCAAGGGTCTGGAGCTCAATGCCGGCCGTTTCACCGCCGAGTCGCGCAAGAGCGCTGAAGGCCGTGACAGTGGCGGCTTGAAGTCGATCAACGTCTTGGGCGGCAGCTATCAGTTCACCGAGCAGTTCAAGGCATCGCTCTACGCCTCGGACGTCGAAGATGTGTTGAAGAAGCAGTACGTGAACGCCAACTACGTGTTCCCGCTGGCCAAGGATCAGTCCCTGACCCTGGACTTCAACGGTTACCGCACCAAGTTGGACAACAGCTACGTGCGTGAAAACAACGTTACGGGCGATGACAACAAGATCTGGAGCCTGGCCGCCACTTTCGCCACTGGCCCGCACAGCTTCACCCTCGCTCACCAGCGCAGCACCGGCGACAGCAACCTCGGCTACGCCTATGGCGGCTACCAGCGCGGCCAGAACCGCGTGGGCGACGGCGGCAATACCATCTACCTGGCGAACTCCTACTGGTCCGACTTCAACGCCGAAGACGAACGCAGCTGGCAGTTGGGCTACGGCCTGGACTTCACCACCTTCGGTGTACCCGGCCTGAGCTACAACGTTGCCTACGTGCGTGGCGACAACATCACCACGTCCACCAGCGAAGGCGGCACCGAGCGCGAGATCTTCAACCAGTTCAAGTACGTGGTCCAAAGTGGCCCGGCCAAGGACTTGAGCGTGCGCTTGCGCAGCTCGGTGCTGCGCGTGTCGCAGAAGTCCAGCGAATACAACGTCAGCGGCAACGAGCTGCGGGTGTTCGTGGATTACCCGATCAACGTCTTCTGATGGCGTGACCAGGGCCTGATACCTGGTCCTGTAGCGTGGCGAGGGAGCGTGTTCCCGCCGGTTTGCATCACCACCCCGTCTGGGGTGTCGTGCAGGCAGGCGGGAGCACGCTCCCTCGTCATTTTTATGGGTAAGCCCATTCTCGGGTTCGGGTGTTTTTGGGCGGGATCGGGTTAAAAAAACCCTTTAAACGCGCTTTTTACCCGAGAAAAAGTCCTACTAATTTCACTTCTGCCTTCGTTTCAAGCACGGCTTGAAATGCCTCAAATTCTTTCTCATGGACGTAAATCCTGCACCTACTAGATTAGGCCGCTCAATGCAGTGGAGACCTATGAAAAATGATCGTTCTGAACAGGGAAGTGGGCGAAGCGCTAAGACGTGACAAATACGTCAATGTTCGCGGTGGCGACTTCAACCTCTACGGTCATTTCGGCGATTTTGTCCGGCTGACCAAAAGCTGGGAAAACATGGAGCCCGACAGCTACTACGGCCAGGCCGAGTCAGGCATGCGTTTTCGCCGCTACAGTGACTTTGAATACAACCCCACCACCCGCGAGCTCAAGCAGCTCGAGCACCGGGCTTATATCCAGTCCAAGGCCAACAACAGCTACGTCGGCGGCTTGGAGCGGCATTTCCAGGACTTCTCCAATGAAGTCATCAACTCGCCGGTGATGCGCAGCCTGATCGACACGGACTTCGAGGTGTACAAGAACGTCCTGCCCCCGGAGCTGCACGATGAAATCTGGCAATGCCAGATCCATCAGATCCGCATCGAGATCAAGCCAGGCAAGCAACTGGAAATCACCCCCGAAGGCATCCACTGCGATGGCTATCCGTTCAGCGGCGTGCACTTCTGGGGCCGGAACAATGTAGCGGGCGCCGAAAGCCGTCTGTACACCGCCCAGCAAGAACAACTGGCGGCGACGACCTACGAGGACATCCTCGACACGACGTTCTTCCTCGATCGCGACATGCGCCATTACGTGACCCCGGCCCGTAACGTCCACAGCCATGAAATGGCCTACCGGCAGATCCTGGCGATTTCCTTCTCGCGGCCCGGGACCGCTTTCGACATTGTTCGCTGAATGGTTGGAACCCATGGAAGATCCGGCGCAGCAGGTCCTGTTGCGCCGGGCCATGGTCAGGGATGCCGAACGAATGGAGCGTTTTTTTCGCGGGTTCGACGAAGTGTCGTTCTGCGAATGGCAGGATGCCCGGTTCCTGCGGGGGGTGTTGCTGCAAGAAACCACCACCGCATACCTGGCCGTCGATACGGCCGGCGAGGTCGTGGGCGCGGTGATCGGCGGCATGCTGGGTACCCGTGGCACGATCAATCACCTGGCGGTCAGCCCGTTGCATCGCACCAAGGGCCTGGGCCAGCGCCTGGTGGAAGCGGCTTCGGCCGACATGAAGCGGGTCGGCGTGCTGCGCATGTTCCTTTTTGTCGACGATGCTAATCTGGCCGGCAAGCGTTTCTGGGCGGCCCAGGGTTTTTGCGAACCCCGGGGCGAGATCACCTTCGAGAGGGATTTATGAACAAGACTTCCAGCCAGCCGCTGGCGGTCGAACCACAAGCCTCGCGTACCTTTGCTGAAGCCAGTCCGGTGGTAGCGGGTTATTTTACGGTTTCGTTTGTGTTCGGTCTGATGGCGGTCAACGCCGGCTTGCCTCTGTGGCTGCCGGTGGCGATGTGCCTGTTCGTCTACGCTGGCGCGTCGCAATTTGCCGCGTTGGCCCTGATTTCCAGCGGTGCGTCACTCACCACCATCGTGCTCACCACTTTCCTGATCAACGCCCGGCACATGCTGATGTCGGTGTACATGGCCAAGGCGTTGCGTGCGCTGGGGCTGAGCCGTTTCGAGCGCTGGTGCTACGCGGCGGGGCTGACGGACGAATCGTTCGCCTTTCACAGCGTCAAGCTGGGCAGCGGGGCGCCGGTCAGCTTGCGCTACCTGATTGGCTTCAACCTGTTTTGCCACACCTCCTGGGTGTTGGGCGGCCTGTTGGGGGCCGTGTGCGCGCAGTACGCGGCGCATCTGATCAAGTACCAGCTCGACTATGCCCTGACCGCGATGATGCTCTACGTCCTGGTCTCGCTGTGCAATACCCGTAACAAGCTGATCGCTGCCCTGGCCGCCGTGGCCTGCATGGGCGCGCTGAGCCTGCTGGGCAGTTCGCCGTTCAATGTCTTCATTGCCACGTTCGTTGGCTGCGGGGTGGGCGTATGCCTGACCAAACGTTCCTGATCCTGGTCGTGGCGCTGATGATGGCCGTGACCTTCCTGCCGCGCGCACTGCCGTTGCAGGTCAATACCGAGCACTGGCCACCGTTCATCGCCCGTGCCCTTGAGTACCTGCCGGTGGCGATCGTCGCTGCCATCAGCCTCACCCCGCTGTTGATCAAGGATCAGCAGATACAACTCGACCGCCCGGAGTTCTACGCCGCGATTCCGACGCTGTTATGTGCGTACTTCAGCCGCAACCTGTTTCTCAGTGTGGCGGTGGGCACGGCGGCGTACATCGCGCTCGGTTCGTTCCTGTAGCGTCAGGTCGACCACGTCATGCAGCGCCTGGCCAGACAACTCGGGATTGTTCACCGCCAGGCGCACCTCGAGGAAATCCTCGAAGTCCGGGAAAATCGCCAGGCCATTGCGCAGCGCCGCTTCCCGGGACACCAGCCCCAGCCCATCCAACTGGGTGATCAACGACAGGGTCAGTGTTTCACTGCAGGAGTAGACCATGCGCTGGCTCGTCCCGTATTCGCCCAGGCCCGCGTCGAGAAAGCGCAGGAAACTGTGGGAATAGGGGCATTCTTCGGCCGGACGCACCTGAAACTTGTCGCCCAGCAAGCCAAGGGAGTCGTCTTCGTCGCCACAATGGGCGCCGACCACCCGCACTTGCACGTCCGGCATGGCGATGGTCGAGAAGCTGCTCTGTTGCGCGCCGATCAGGATCGCCAGGTCAAAATCCTCGTTCTTGAGCTTGCTCAGGTTCTCCATCGACTCCGCATAGCTGAATTCCAGTTGGTACTGGGGGAACACGGCGATCAACCGGTCGATCATCCGCCGGTTGAATTCCGCCGGCAGGGTGGTGTTCAGCGCCACTTTCAGCGTGCGTTGCCGGGGTTTTTTCAGCGCCGCGACCTTTTCCTCCAGTTGGCGCGTGGCCACCAGTACCTGATCCATGAAGGGGGTCAGTTCCGAGCCTTGGCTGGTCAACGTCAGGCCCTTGTTCGAGCGCCGGAACAAACGGAAGCCAAATTGCTCCTCGACCTTGTTCAACTGCGCCGCCAGGGCCTGCACCGTGAGGCACGAATGTTCGGCCGCTGCCGACAACGAGCCGGTCTGCACGATGCGCATGAGGTTGCGTAGGGTTCTGCTATCCATGAGGTAATGCCCTCTGCTTAAGTGGGCTCGCTATTGTTGTGCACTCGGCCCGGGACAGGCAGTGCCTGCGGCGATCACCGTCTACCTTGCCACGGTTGTCGCGGTTTTGCAGGGCAAGCCTGTGCCAGGCAATGGATAGAAGCTTACGCAGGATTTGGGTTTTTTGCCCGGATGATGGTGGACAAGGCCAATAAATACGGTGGTGTGCCCTGGGCGCGACGAAACGTCCTGCGCTTGTTTCGGAGCGCTCCCAATGAGCGGGTTGATTGCTCCGATGTCCAACCCTGGGAAATCGGATGAAACGCAGCGATGGCCGCGAGTGCTCAGATCTTGAACTGCTGCACCGAAGACTGCATCGACCCCGCGGCGTTGTTCAACTGATCCGCCGTTTGCGTCAGGTTGTGGATCGAGCGGGTGTTTTCCCGGGACTGCTCGGCAATCGACTCCACCCGCTGGGCCATCTCGTCGCTGGCTTTGGATTGCTCGGCGATGGTCTGGGAAATTTCCTCCACCACCTCGGCGGCATGCCGGGCGCCGGTGCGGATCTCGCTGATGGACACCCCGGCCTGTTGCGCCAGGTTCACGCCCTCGTCCACGCGGCTCACGCACGCCTGCATGTTCGCCACGGCATCCCGGGCGCTGGACTGGATGCGCTCGATCATCGCCGTGATTTCCTGGGTGGATTGGGTGGTGCGCGCCGCCAGGTTACGCACTTCGTCGGCTACCACCGCAAAGCCGCGCCCGGCCTCGCCGGCCCGGGCGGCTTCGATGGCGGCGTTGAGCGCCAGCAGGTTGGTCTGCTCGGCAATGCTCTTGATCACCTGGATGATGGAGTGAATGTCTTCGGATGAAGCGTCCAGCGCGGTGATCTTGCTGGAAGACTGGTTCACCACCTCGGCGATCCGGCTCATGCCTTCCACCACGCCCAGGATCACCTGCCCGCCACTGCTCGCCAGTTGTTCGGACTGCGCCGAAATCGTCCGCGCGCTGTCGGCATGTTGGTGAATCTGGCTGATGTTGGCCATCATCTGCTCCATGCTCGCGGCCATGCTGGTGGCGCTCAGGGCCTGTTGGTCGGCGCTGGAGACGATCTGCCGTGCCGTATCGCCCAAGGTCCGTGACGTGCCGTGCAGCTCATCGCTCTGGTTGCGGATGGTGGCGATCATCTGCCGCAGGTTGATCTGCATCTGCTCGATCACCCCTTGCAACTGGCCGAGCTCATCCTTGCTTTGCGCGCCCATGGAGCGCTGCAAGTCCCCTTGGGAAATCGCCTGGGTGTTGAGAATGATCTTGTTCAGCGGCGTCAGCACCGCCTTCAGCAGGTTCCACGACAGCAGCGCCAGCGCCACGCAGGTGGCCAGCAAGGTCGTGATCAGCCAGTAGCCTGAAGACTGAATACTGTCATCCTGACGCTCACGCGCATTCTGGGCCTGGTTCTCGATCAGCTCGCTGACGGCCTCGTTGCGCTCCTCCAGCACCGAAAACGCGGCGTTGAACTCCGTCCGCAACGCTTGCACATCCTGGGCACCGCCCAGCACCTTGCCGATGATCTGCTTGGCCTTATCGATGTAGGTATCGACTTGGGGTTTCAACTCGACGATCGCCTTGGCGATATCCGCGGGCAAGTTCGCCTCGGCGTTCTCGGCAATCACCTTGCGCATCCGCTGCGAATGCTCGTCAAACCCTTCCAGGACCTCCTTGGCCCCCTGCGCATCCCCCGGCGCCACCAGCAACGCGGCCAGCACATCGGCACGAATGGCGTCATGCATCATGTCCGCCTCCATGTGCTTGCGCATGGCGGAAATACTGGTCTCGTTCTCCGCCAGGGACTCGGTCATGGAGTGATGCCCCCATAAGCCGATACCGCCGAGCAACAACGCAAAAGAGAGACTGACCAACCCCGAACCTATGACCTTGGTGCGGATCTTCATCGCTAACTGCTCCTGGAGCGGGGATTTCTGGGCAAGTGTAGTCGAGCGCCAGCGGGGCCTAGGGCCAGGCGACGCTGTTATTGAAGGCTATCGGCGGGAGGAATGATTAGATGAGAGGACGCTGCATTGGGGAGAACGCGTTTGGTCAGGCGACGCCCCAATCGGTCCGAAGCCGCCATCGAGAGTGAACATCATCTGCCTGAAGTTAAGGAATTAACCCCAGCTTTTTGCACACGGCTGTAAATACTCTTAGCCAGACCAACTTCTACCCATTCCGGTATGAGGCCTATCCCCCTGGCTGGAGTGATTATGTACACCATGTTCTTGTTTGGAAACGATACCCCTGTCGACAGTAAAACCCATGTCTGGTTGATGACGATCGGTAACGTCTCCTACTTCATACCTCGTCGATGATCTCAGTCTCCGACGGTCCTCGGGCCGTCGGAGCAACTGACGCTTCTTTGCCTTTCAGGCCACGACAGCGTTTGCCGATATCCGCTCGTCGCCCCTGTCAGTCCTGACAGTGGCGAGACTGTCGCAGATACGCCCACGCTGCCCCAGGCCATCAACGCATGATGGCCTTTGGTGCTTGGATGACAGGGGACAGTAAGGGCCTTCATCGGCCAGAAGCCGACCTCCGCCGTATACTGCACGTTCCTGAATATTGGAAATGCTTCGGAGGCAGCCATTGACCACAGAGAACAATCTGCTGGACCGTTATATCGGATGCCTACTAGGCCTGGCTTGTGGCGATGCTGTCGGCACCACCCTGGAATTTAGCGACCGCGACACCCTGAGCCCCATCACCGATATGGTCGGCGGCGGGCCTTTCGCTTTGGCCCCCGGCCAGTGGACAGATGACACCTCGATGGCACTTTGTCTAGCTGAAAGCCTGCTCTCGAAGAACGGCTTCGATGCCAGGGACCAGATGACGCGGTATCTCAATTGGTGGCATTGGGGTTACTGGAGTGCGACGGGGCAATGCTTCGATATCGGGACGACAGTGAGACAGGCGTTAATGACCTTTCAAGAAACTGGGGAGCCGTTCGCCGGTTCCATTGATCCGGAAACAGCCGGGAACGGTTCGATCATGCGCCTGGCGCCGGTCATCCTTTTCTACTTTCCGGACCAGAGCTCGATGGCATGGGCCACCAAGCAAAGTTCCCGCACAACCCATGGCGCCCCCGAGGCAATCGAGTCGTGTCAGTTGTTGGCAGAGGTGGTTTCCAAGGCATTGGCAGGTCATAAGAAAGACGACGTGCTTGCTCTTTCTCCGACACAGTATTGTGAACCGGCAATCAAAGAACTCGCTTCTGGCAGCTTCAAGCACAAGCACCGTGACCAGATCAGAGGAACCGGGTACTGCATTGCCTCGCTCGAAGCCGCACTCTGGTGCTTCTGGTCCACTGATTCCTTTGAGGCAGCAGTGCTGCAAGCCGCCAACCTGGGTGACGATGCCGACACCACCGCTGCAATCGTTGGCCAGATAGCCGGTGCGTTCTATTCGAAACAGGGTATTCCATCTCGATGGCTGGACAAGTTGCATCAGGTTTCGGACATTGAAGACATCGCCAACGCGCTGTTCAAGTCAGCCCGGTCCCGAATCACGGAAAGCCCGGACAGTTGAAACGAGTGAGCTTCAGTACGAAAAGTGGATATTGCCACCAGCGACGATCAATCGAATGCTGAAAATCTCGGCTCCGTGGCGAGGGAGCTTGCTCCCGCTGGGCTGCAAAGCAGCCCCAGTCGGTTCAAGCCGACACTGGGCCGTGAAATTAAGCCAGTGGGTTCCCTGGTGCTTCCAACACCTTCACCACATCATCGATGACGGCTTTACTCATGTCCTGCAAATAACACGATGCCCAGGCATGACGATCCGTGCCTCGAATCATCGCCGCGTCCTCGGCCAGCAGTTTGGCAACGTGGAGCAAATCGGAAGCGTGGGACAAGGCTTCACTGATGGATACACCGCTGGTAACGCGAAAGAGCGGGCGATCGGAGTGGAAGGAGAAGGGGGTTAGGCCGGGGGTTTTTAAGTCTTGTGGGGTGGGCATGTCTGGCTCCTTGACTTGAAAGAGCTGCCACCGACCTTCTCACGGGTTGGGGTGGCAGCCATGCGCGGGGTGAGAATCCGGCAATCAAGGTAACCGGTAGACCCGAAGGTCTCCCACGCATAGCCGCCATAAAACGACATCGCAGACGAAAAAAAACGCCGCGATGGATTATGGGCGCTTTTGCGCCTTGATTGCTCGGGTTCTCACGCCCGGCCGCTGAATTTGCAGCGACGGTTGGAGCGTAGCGGGTGGTGGGGGAGGCTGCAATCGTGGCTGGATGGTGGCAGGTTTGTAGGGGGTTAGGGGTTAAAGTCGTTCGGTGTCGTTTCTGATTGGGGATGTTCTGACGGCTGGGTTTCTGTGCCAGAAAAAAAATTCCGCATTGTTGAGAGGCATTCGTTCAGTACGGCACCAGGAGTCGAACTATACAAAAAATGGTAATTATCTCAGTAGCTTGTGTTCGTGCTGAGCTCCTATTTACCCCTATTTCTATCCTTAAGCGGCTGGTCCTCATTGAATTGCCTTGGATTTTCTACACACCTTGCAAGCTCATTTGGACTGCCCCCCGTATCCTAGATATCTTCAAACCATGCAGCCCACGATTTTACTAACTGATAAAACGGCCCATCCCATAATCGTGGCATGTCCCCCGCTTTCTGATTGATCTTATTGTTTGATTTTCGTTTTAATCGGATTGCGCAAAGTAATAGGGAGTACTTCGTTTATGCGGCGGTAATGCATGGCATGCTAGATAAAGGTATCAATAGAAAATGCGTGCTGTTTGGAGTTGGATAGTTGTAATATTTTTGGCTTGAGTTGAATTGGATTTGTATTTTGGGAATAACCTAGAAGCGCTATAAATATTATGCGTGCTAGTGAAATAGTAGTGATGACGTCTGCGGTTGCCGGCTTTTCTGGAGCGGTGCAGAATTCTAGCTTTATATTGATTTCAAGGCAGGTTATACTTAAGTTTCGATATTGTGGATAATTAATATTTTCCAGAAAGTTCGGGGGGGGGCTGAAAATATTAGGAATGCTGAAAATATTTTGTTTTCGGGTCTGCTGCAGAGATGCTTTATTATTGGGTTGTTTGCGTTGGTTAAATGTATGAAAGCGGTGTTTAAATATGGGCGAGAAAGAGATTAAAACGACGGTTTTAGACAAGCTTTTGAAAACAGGGCAGATTGATTGTTCGTCCCTTGTTTTTAGTGAGATGAACTTGGCAAGAAAAGCTCGCAGGGTAGATCTTGGTTATATTCGGAATCAAGAGATGGTCGCAATTGAAATTAAGAGCGAAAAAGATTCGTTATTTCGATTGGCGGGACAGCTCGAAGAGTACAGAAAATACTTCGATCGCGTCATTGTTGCCGTTGCTGGGAAGTACGTTGAAGGGGTCCTCGCTATCGCTGATGATGATGTGGCGGTTTGGGAGGTGACCTCGGACGGGTTAAAGGTGATTCGCAAGGGGCGTCTGATTAAAAATATATCTAAGCAAAATTACCTTGAACTTATGACGAAGAGAGAAGTCTCCCTTCTAGCTAGGCGGATCGGCATAATTCCTTCCGACCTTGCAATGTATGAGCTGAAAATCGAAGTCTCAAATAGGTTGAATAAGATTTCTAAATCTGATGTGAAAGACATACTTTTAGACGGGATTTCTAAGAGATTTAGCATGCCGTCAAATAGGTTCCTGGCCAAGGTCTGTGCTTTTGGCAGTGTCAGACCATCCGATGTGATTTTGTTAAGCCCATATTTGAAACGTGTAGTCGAGGTAGCATGAGAGAGTGGTCAATCCACCCACTCTTCATCGGTGTTAATTATATCCCCAATAGCATTGTAATGAAGCTGGTTGAAAAGATGGATGTTGATGCGAACTGCGGTGGATTTTTGAGCGCTGTAAATTCCGAACTCATTATTTTCAGAGGTTATTTCAATCTGTTGGGTGCCCCAAAGGCGTAGCTCTGGAATCCAATATTCATCACTGATGATTTCCTTTGCAATATCTATATAGGCAGTCGTGCGTTTGGCTTTGGAGTCTGGCGCGTTATCGTCAACTTCTCGTCTGACGAATTTCCAATCTTTTTTTAATGGGTAATCAATTCTAGGAGGAGGAACTCCCGAACCACCATCTTGTTTCTCTGCACGTGCGCTTCCTCTGTCGGAATAAACGACAGGATTGAAGATTCCTTTTTCTGCTATTGTATTAAACAGAATTCTCTCGTATATAGAGTTAGTTCCTCGATGTTGCCCTGCAAAACCTGAAGGGAAAGAGGACGCGCTTATTGATATCGTAACATTTGCAATCTGGCGTTTTGCTTCTAGCATCAGCCTTTCTAAAAGCGGAATCCTCTCATGGAAATTTACGTCGATCCCACCTAGATCGTAAATAATAAGAACATTTTCCGCTTTAGTAACATTGAGAGCGGTAACCAAGCGTTGATGCTTCTCAATATTTAGCTCGTTTGGACAAATCCTCAAGACTAACCCTCTGTCAAGGGATGACAGCTTGTTAATCTGGCTCTCAATATCTTGCAGGCTTTCATGTCGAAGGCAAGGGATCGCATTTTTTTGGCTTTTTATGAAACTGTACCAATTGTCATAACTGTTACTAGGGTCTAAAAGCTGCACTAATTCTTGATACACGGGTTTTTCGGGATATTCTCCTGTGAACAGGAATACTTTATTTTCGGAAAGAAATTTTTCGTCGATGTCTGAGATCCAAGGACGGTTTCCTATGGACTCCTCAATTTTCTTGAGTGAGTTTTCCAAGCGATGAGCACTAACCCATCCTCTCAGGGAAAAGAGCGGAAGTAGTTCATCTTTGTCTTTGTCGGGGAGTTGTGCAATCGCCGTCATTTCAGCAAGACTTATTGCTAAGATCGGTATGTATTCCCAATTTGGAAATGTATCTTGCATAAACTATTTTTTCCCCGTCCTAATTTTTATTGCAGCGAGCGATACTTGGGCGAGCTCAGCGATTTTTTTATATCGATCATCTGGTTTTAGCGCGCCATGCATAGTTAGCGCTTCTTGGATAAGCGATGCAGGCATTATTATATCTGCCGCTAATCTATTGGCTTCTCTTTCCAGATCATCCGAGAGTCTCGAGCGATAAAGTACATCATCTGTGATGCCGCCAGCGAGACGTTCACGATGTAGCAAAAAATGCGCGATTTCATGCGCAATAGTAAATCGTTGCCTTTCTTTAACATCGTGGCGATTAACCTTGATCGTAATAACTCCCTCCGTCTCCCTTATTTCTCCTGAAATTGAACCTGGCATAGTAGATTTAAGGATGGTTAATCCGAGATCCTTGGCGATTGCTCCGACCGCCACTGGCAGATTAGTTTGATGCGAAGATATGACGGTTCTTTGATGATCGCTCAAAGAGTTCCATTCTGGCGAAGTTCTCAATTTGACCGCTCCTCATCTGCAACTTCATCCGACATTGAAGTATCTCGATATACAATGTTTTCCACAGCGTTTTGAATTAACCTGTCGAATCTGTTTTCTTCGATTAGCTTAATTATGTTCTCTTCTGTTGCTCTCGGAATTTCTTCTTTGGCGACTATTTTTACAGTCTCTTTTGCGGTTTTTCGAGCGTCTTTAATAGCTTCGTTCTTGATGTTGCGATACCCAAGTATTGCTAGTATCGCAATAAGTACTCCAAGTACAGTGATGATTACTGATACAGCGGATAATAAAAGCGTGGCCACGCTGTTATCGTCAGGTTTTCTTAGCTCTGAGACTTCTTTCTCTAGGTTTTTTATTTTTTCAGCTTGGAGTTTTACTTCCAGTGCGAGATCTCGTGTGCTGGAATCCGCTTTGGGAGTCATCGACTGGACGATCTCCTGAATAAGAAGATAGTCTTTCAGGTTGTTGTGATTTGTCAGACTTAACTCTTCTTGATTTTGTTCTTTTATTTCGGTACTGGATGTTTCTGCAAGAGTCTTGATGGCATAAAGACTAATAATTAAAGCGAGAGTCAATGTGGCTAGCGTTGTTGTTAAGCGCATATGTCTTATATTTAGAATCAGAGTACTATTTTTTTGCGCTGTGTTGGGCATGCTGTTGTTCATCATGTTGTCGACGCTGCAATGCGCCGGTTTGTTGTTCCCCAGCCTTTAATTACTGTATAGAGTGGTGATAAAAGATGGAGTATGCCAGCAGGGGGCACGAAAAAAAGACAAAGCATAAATGAAAGTGTTTGTTGCATGCGCGTTAAATCGTGTCGATGTTGAGAGTACGACGGCGTGGTTTTCTCCATACGCTTTCGTTCTCGGACATCTGATAAAGTCTCTTTCCAAGCTTTTATATATTCCATCACTGCACTTTCTCCTTCTACTGCCTTGAAGCTTGAAGTAAATATCCCTACTATCTGCCTATACTTTTATGATGATTGGATGTCTAGCTTTAATATATACTTTCATCTGCTCATTAGTGTCAGTGTGCCATTAGATGGGGCCAATATTCAACCTCCGATGCTGTTTAGGGTTGCTCCTTCAAATTATTCAAGGGCTTGAGTCTAAACCGATTATCGACTCGGCCATTGATCCGACCACGAATGCTGTGTGTTATCAAGCCCTTAGAGCTCCCAGCGTGGATATGCTGACTTGATGCTAGCCACGTCGCCCGGAAAGCTAAATCAGCCTAAAAACGGCAGACGTCGAGAAGCGCCTCGCGATGACCTGCAAATTCAAGTGAGCGTTTGCCGGTTTAAGATGCCCAACAACCTTCCTCCATCGAGGCGGCCAGGATCGGGATATCCCTGAACCTGTCGGAAGATCTTTCACGCTATCTCGCCGATCTGGCCAAGACGAGTGGCCAAGTGTGAGTTGCTTGGTGGTGGACGTTCTTCACGACGACATCGAGCATGAGAGGACTCAGAACGAACGGGTCGAACTGCGGTGGAGCAGACCGATTAAGGTAAATTCATCCACTGATGAACAACTAGCAGGGATGCGTGCCCCGCGCGGGATGCGGGATGCGGGTTGAGCGGCTGGAAAACTCTCAAGAACCTGGGAGACGAAGATAATGGCGATTAGCGTCCTTCGCCTTATGGCTGAACTGCCATGACTTTCCTAATCGCTTCGTGATCAACCGTATCGTCAGCACAAAGTAATAGCGTGATGATTCCGCATGCCCATTCACGTGGTGATTTAAAAGCCACACGAGGTGCTTCCGCTGCCACGTCCACGGGTTGTCTCGATGCCAGCGGTCTGCAATTGCATTTTGGATAGCCTTAGCCTGCCGAATATGGCGCTGGCGCGTGGAATGCGACCCGCTCAGGACGCCCGCCAGAAACAGCTCCATTTCGAATGCTTTGCTCATGCTCGGCCTCCGATGTACGCCGACACTATGTCGATACGCCCGTGACCAAGTTCATAGCTGATTTGCGCCCGAGCTTCACGATCCAATCGCTGGTCCAGTTGATAGCAATGGCCGCCATTGATGGGCGCGGGATGCTGGGTGATCTGCTCATAGAGTTCACACGCATAGGCCGCCCGCAATTCGTGGAAGCCTTTGAGGTGATGGGTCTGCAGGATGCCCCGTGCGAGGCGGACGACTTCCCGCTGAAAGTCTCGATAGCTTTCATTAGGTGCCAGCAGGTTGCGACTACCGGTGGGCGACACATGCTCGGCGTAGTTCAATGCTTCGCGAATATGATCATTTGCGACTATCCAGCGAGGTGCTGACGCTCCCGAGCGACCTCCTTTGGTGCCATCCTGAATGTTGATCTTGTCGTAGTGTTCGACCTCCCGTTGAAGACGCGGTAGGTCGGCTAAGATGGCTTCGCGCAGGCGCATCCCTGTGGTGCGTGCCAACTGTGCGATGGCGGCGGCACGAGGATGCTGTTTGCGGAGCGCATCTAGGATGCGCATCACGTGTTCGCGATCCTGGCCTTGTGGAACTGTCGTGCGGATTGTGGTGCGCTGCATTTCCAGCGCCTTGCTCGGACTCGGCACTTTCACGCGCTGATCACCGCGAAGCGCTGCCATGGTCCGGTTCACGCTGGATAATCGATTTTGTGCGGTGGCGATAGTGAGGTCGCCGCGCTCGACTAAATGACGCAGATGCGCCGCGTAATCCGACAAGATCTGGCGATCTATATGCCGTGCATCGTTGAGTCCTGGTCCATCGTCTGAGTGGCACCAGCGCACGAATGCCTGCCAACGATCACTATGCGCTTTGACGGTCCCGTAATGCCCTCCGCTGAACATGTCTTTTAACGCCTGCGGCCCGGCATAACTCATTTGCCGACCATAGCCATAATTGCGCCCGTCACGTTTACCTACTAGTGCCATGATCGAACTCCGCTCAAAGCCAAAACTTTTAAAACCTTCCCCACGTCATCCCGCCACGAATGTTGAGTGTTATCAGGGATCAAGGCCCCTGCGACCTGTGAGGGTTGTCCACTAACGCGGGACTGACGGCTCCTTACGACCGGGAGCTTGGGCGTCTCATGATCTGGCCTCCTGAACACCGATAGCGGTGGGCGGGTGGAGACTGCACTGGCTGACGAGACCAGCGCCGCGAGATCCAAAGTCAGGTGAAGGCAGTGAAGCGATGACCGGGGCATGCCTGACTGTCAGTCAGGTGCAGTCCATTCCCTGGGCTGCGGCACCATCATCTGCATCGCTGTTGCTGGTGACTTCGGTGTTTGTCACGCCGATTGTCACGAGGGGAAATGCCGCAATGCCTTGTACGAGGTGGGCTGCAGCAGTGGTAGGAGCGCCCGTCTCTTTCCGAGAGAAAGAGACGGGCGCAGGTTGGCGCAATGAAATAGCCAAGCGGATAGGTTGCTGCAGGCCAGCTATGAAAGGGGGAAGTTGCCGCAGTGGGCACACTGGTAAAAGTAGGCATCCATCACATCGCTGTGACCGTGCGAGCCGCCGGACGCTAATCGCACTTTGGGAGAACCACCACGGTGTGGCGTAGCCTTAAAGGTTCTGGCTACTTGGGTTGCTGTCAACGACAGCGCTTTGCCCGATCTTTTCTACGCCTGTGGATAATTCGGGTCAAGGCTCGAGTTTTCGGGAATTCTGCGGCTGTGGATGAAATTATCCACCGGTGGAAATCAGTGGTTTTCCACAGATAGTTGCGTGGGCTTTAGATTTTTTAAGTGAGGTCCATCCAAGCAGGGCGGCTTTGCAGCCCTGCTTGGATGGACCCGCGTGGACAAGCGGATCATCTAGATTTCGAACGCTGTGTTATCCCGCCCCATCTGGCCGACTGCTTGTATTTTCTCTATTCAGGGCTCGGCAGCGATGTGCGTTGCGGTTTACCGGCTGTCTGCCTAGACTCCGTGGCTAAATAACATCAGTCCATCAGCAATGTCTTGGGTTGAGTGGCGAGAGTAGTCAACGGGCGTAACCTCGTGTACGACAGCTAATGTCGTGCGTTAGACCGCGCCACCTGGAGGCATCCTTGGCATTGCGTCTTCGTTTCTTGTTAGACACCAACATCCTGATCCCGCTTCAGGACTCCATGGTGGTACTGCAGCCCAGCCTTACAAACTTCGTGAGGTTGTGCAGTGCGCACGGCTACCAACTGCTTTACCACCCTGCGTCAGCCGCGGACATCAGGCGTGACACTGATGAGGCTCGGCGCGAGCGCACTTTGGCCAGGCTCGGTCAGTACACTCAACTGCAGGCTGGGCCGGCTTGTCCATGGAACTCGCCTGAAACTTCGGTAAACGACGCTTGTGACAATGAAATTCTCTACGCGTTAGAGAATGATGCAGCGCACGTTTTGGTGACCGAGGATCAGGGGTTGCACCGTAAGGCGCGGGCACGCGGACTGAGTAGCCGCGTGTACTTCATCCAGACTGCCGACGACTGGCTGCGCCGGCTCCATGAGCCTGGTGAGGTGCGACTCCCGCACATTGAAGACGTTGAAATCCATACGTTGACCCACCAACTGGCTGGGCCATTCTTCGACAGTATCCGTGCGGGCTACGATGGTTTTAACGATTGGTTTCGTCGTAAGGCCATGGAGGGGCGTCGTGCTTGGGTCTATCGCGAAGACGCTCATCAGGCTATAGCGGCTATCTGTATTTACGCTGTTCAGGCCGACCAGGCTGTAACGGACGATGGTGAGGTGCTTGTCGGCAGGGCATTGAAGCTCTGCACGTTCAAGGTCGGCGAAACCGTTCGTGGAAGGAAACTCGGAGAGTTGTTTCTCCGGGCTGCCTTCAAGTACGCGACAAACCACCAATGTGAGTCGATTTTTCTGCACGCTAACAACGTTCAGCAGTCACAACTGATCACCCTGATTGAAGACTTCGGTTTTCGCTACGAGGGGCTTTACCAAGGGGACGCAGTTTACGTAAAAGCGCATCCTGTCTCCCCGCCTCCGCTGCAGATCGACCCGTTCCAGTACGTCCAGCGCTATTATCCGCATTACATGGGCGGTGATGATGTCCATAAATTTATAGTGCCAATTCAGCCTCAGTACCATGACATTTTGTTCCCGGACTATCAGCGTCCAGGGCATGCATTGCCTGATAACCATCCGCAAAGGCATGTCAGCAATGCGATCAAACTCGCATACCTTTGTCACACCCCCAGCAAACAGCCGCGTCCAGGCGATGTCGTAATGTTCTATCGCAGTCGCGACATGCGTGCGCTGACGACACTGGGTGTTGTTGAGCGATACGAGTGGTCGGAAGCGGCTGACGATATCGCACAGATTGTGAGCCGTAGAACCGTGTACTCTGATGAACAAATAGAGGAAATGGCCAGGACTGAGACCAAGGTGATGCTATTCCGTCTGATATGTCACTTCGAGCCCCCCCTCGAGTATGCGGACCTTAAGCGCTCGCGGATCGTCAGGGGCCCCATTCAATCGATCACGAAAATATCTGATGAGTCTTTTTCCCGAATCATTCGAGCAACCGAGCGGTAGGGCTGTCCTACTTTCGATAAAGCCAAAATACGCCGACCTGATCCTTGCAGGGACGAAGCGCGTTGAGTTACGTCGAAGCTGGCCGTCCAACGATATTGGCGTCATGGTGTTGTACTCGTCAGCACCAAAGCAGAGGCTGGTAGGAGTAGCCTTTATCGATCGGATTGAGGAATGCGACTTTGAGAGTCTGTGGACCTTGGCAGATGCCAACGGGGGCGGCGTGACCTATGACGAACTCAAGGCTTATGTCAAAGGAAAGAAGACTGCGTTCGGTGTGATGATCCAGCGCATAAAGATCGCCGAAGTTCAGGTCGATCCGAAGGATCTTTTCGCGAACTTCACACCACCTCAGTCCTTTCTCTATCTGGGTCCTAACGATTTCCCACGCGTAATGCGCGCAATGTTTCCATCGGAGGGATCTGTATGAACATATTCGTCGCAGGTGTACACGGTGTTGGGAAGACTTTCCTAGCCTCTCAACTTCCTAAGGCCTTAGGTCTAACGCAAACCTCAGCGAGTAAGCTGATCAAGGAGGAGCGCGCGTTACCTGACTGGAGGACGGATAAACGGGTCGGTGATGTGTACGCCAATCAGATAGCACTGGCGAATGCTGTCACTCGCCACAATGAGGCTGGCACTCGGTTACTGCTGGACGGGCATTTTGTGTTGCTAGATGCTCAGGGTGA
Source organism: Pseudomonas sp. P97.38 (assembly GCF_001269745.1). Classification (NCBI taxonomy): domain Bacteria; kingdom Pseudomonadati; phylum Pseudomonadota; class Gammaproteobacteria; order Pseudomonadales; family Pseudomonadaceae; genus Pseudomonas; species Pseudomonas sp. P97.38. The sequence continues at coordinate 301,901 of NZ_LHVJ01000024.1, read as the reverse complement.
ATTTTCACCTTTGGCTGCGGACGTTTTTAAGGCTCTTCGCCTCGATGGAGTTTTGCTGCTGGAGGCGGACGCTAATACAATTGCGACTCGCATACGAGAACGAGATAGCCGGGAATTGGATATTGACCACACTATCAAGTTCTTAGCCGCGGAGCGCGCTCAGGCGCAGTTAGTGTGCGATGAACTCGGAATACCACTTCACATTCTAGGGGCATGTGGCCCTGATACCTTCGCCGCAGCGGTCGCAGCAGTAGTTTTGAAAGCCGACCAATAAGCAATTCTACCCAAGTGAAAGGCCGGACGACGTGCACGATTCTGCCTATGCTGTGGGGATGCGTACTTTCGCTTCACTTCGACCGGCTAGGGGCGAATGCAGCCAGTCGTCAAAGGCCTTGCTATTCAACGTGCATGCAAGCGGTAATCAATACAAGCCCATTTTCCTTGTGCGGAGCTGTGGCCCGGAGGCCGAGCGCTTAGTCTGTTGCGCCACGTTTTGTCCTTAGCCGAGTGACATTCGCGCCAGTCTGGTTCGCAAATTCGTGCGGGGTAACATGCTCCTGCCGATTGACCTCAAGATACCGGCTCCACCAGTTCATGATCAGCCTCCTCTCTTCGATGAACTCAGCCTTGTGGATATAGGCAGCTCGGACGTTATTCCTCTCCTTGTGGCTCATCTGCCTTTCAATGGCTGTCTCGGACCACAGCCCTGACTCAATCAGCGCGCTACAGGCCATCGACCGAAACCCATGCCCGCAAATTTCGGCTTTGGTGTCGTACCCCATCTTTCTGAGCGCACTGTTCACCGTGTTTTCAGACATGGGTTTCCAGGGCTTGGCATCGCCTGCAAATACCAGGTCGAATTTGCCGGTGAGGGTACGGATCTGTTCAAGCAGGGTCACGGCTTGCGGCGATAAGGGTACAAGGTGGATGTCCCCGGCCATCTTCGTACCTCTTGTTGAAAAGGGTACTCCGTCCAGCGCGGGTCGAGTGTCCGGTATCTCCCAGGTGCCGCGCTTGAGGTCGAACTCGCTCCAGCGGGCGAAGCGCAGTTCGCTGGAGCGGACGAACACATGCAGCGAGAGCATGACCGTCAGCCGAGTAAGTGCTCGTCCTTTGTAGGTGTCGATGCGCTCCTGCAATTCAGGCAGACGCGATAAGGGTAACGCTGGGCGGTGAACTACCCTCGGAGCTTTGATCAAACCTTCAAGGTCGGAGGCCGGGTTTGCCGCGATCTGTCGAGCACGTTTCGCCTCGCGCATGATGCTTTGCAGGTAGTTTTGTACCCTTAACGCGACGTCAATCGTGCCACGCTTCTGGATTGCTTCCAGAGGTTGCATCAAGTCGTGAGTGTCTAGGTCGACAATAGCGCGATTACCGATTAGTGGAAAAACATGGGTTTTGAGACGGCTCAGGACCGTCTTGGCATGGCCCGGAGCCCATTTGGCAGACATCGCTTTGTGCCAGTCCAAGGCTGCGCTCTCAAAGGTTCGGCCTCGGATTGTGGCTTGCGTCTTGGCTTGGTGTTTGGACTCGATGGGGTCGATCCCTTCCGCCAGCATCCGCTTGACCTCCAGGCGCTTCTTGCGCGCATCGGCGAGGCCGACCACGGGGTAGTTGCCGAACGAGGTCAGTCCTTCACGACCATCAGGTTTTACATACCTGAAACGCCAGCCTTTGCGGCCATTGGGTTGGACTAAAAGGTAGAGGCCGTCGCCGTCGAAAAGCTTGTAGGCGCGGTCGGTGGGCTTGGCTAAACGGCAAGCCGAATCGGAGAGTGGGGCAGTGGTGCGCGACATAAGGGTACTCCTCCCTTTATCGAATGACCTTACCCCTATCTTTATCCTTAAAACGGCTGGTATCCATAAGATTTTGGCGGAATCCGACGGAACGCCAAAACGAAAAAACCCGCCAGAAGGCGGGTTTTTCGGGGGTTTCAGAGATTTTGAAAGCCTTCTCTGGAACCTTGTATGGTGCCGGCACCAGGAATCGAACCCGGGACCTACTGATTACAAGTCAGTTGCTCTACCAACTGAGCTATACCGGCGTGTGGGCGACGATTATAGCGGTTGGGCGCGTTCTGTAAACCCCTGAATTCTGACTATTTTTGCGCGGGGTTGGCTCAGGTGCGGTGCAGTACGTTGCGCAGTTTCTGCAAGGCTCGCCAGGTACGGCTGTTTTGGATGGCGTGGAGTTGGGCTTCGGCCTGCTCGGCGCGTTGCAGGGCGGCGGTCAGTTGGGCGTCGGTGTCGTCGAGGGGGTGGCTGAAGGGGTGGCCTTTGCGCAGTTGGAAGCCGTCGAGGTTGCAGGGTGGGATGTCGAAGGCGGGCTTGAGGGCCAGGTGTTCTTCGGCGAGGTAGTAGGTGTTGATGCCGTCGAACAGGATGGACTGGTAGCCGGCGCCGGTCACCAGGGTTTCCCAGGCCTGGTCGCGGGCCCATGGGGTTTCGATGAGGATGATCCAGGGGCGCCAGCGGCTGAAGTCCATGCCGCGCAGCACGGTTTCTTCGTGACCTTCCACGTCGATTTTCAAGAAGTGGATGGGGCGGTCCTGCACATGCTCTTCGCAGATCGAGGCCAGGGTGCGGGATTGGACGGTTTGGGTGCGCACGTCCATGCCGGCGTCGCGGTGCTGTTGGGCGACGTTGGGTTCGACGGTGGACAGCCCGGTGTCGGCGATGGTGTAGAAGGTCAGGCTGTCGGCGTTGTCGCCGGCCACGCATTGCAGGTTGATGTCTCGGGGACGTTCCTGGCAGAGCGCGGCGTAGTAGGCCTGCACCGGTTCGATGTTGATGCCCTGCCAGCCGTGGTCGTAGAAAGCCCGGGTAACGGAATCATCGGTCGGATGGTTGGCGCCGACGTCGAGGTAAAAGCCGTTCTCCACCTGTTGAAGGGCGCGCCACAGGCGTATGTCTTCGAAGTTTTGTGCGTAGGAAATGAACGTCACGACCAATCCTTGAATGTGTCGGCAGGGTGTCAATCAGGATACGTTCGGTTGTTGTATAGCACCGGCCAGCCAGGTGCAATTAGCGCGTTAGAGCAGCACGGAATTCGGCGGTTATGTCGTTTTGCTTAGATGCTTATGCACAACGGGATGGATGCAGCCGCTTGAACCTGGCCATTTTGTGAACACGTTCTCATTGGGTCGCAAATAGCTGTTTTCATGGTTTTTTATCCATATGAACAAAAAATGAACACAGTGAATTCGGTCAACAAATCGCGGTTCCGTTGGATCCAGGCAGATTCCATCAACAGAGTTATCCACAGGCTGCGAGGATTTAATGACGCTCTGCCAGCAGCATCAGGTTTCGCGGCGTCAGGGGTGTTTCGCAGAAGGTGCCGAGGCGCACGGTGTAGCCTTTGTGGGTGAGGAAAAGTGCCCGGTCCAGTACCAGCCAAAGCTCCAGCGGGCGTCGGAAAAGACCACGCACCAGTTCCAGGTTGCGCACCTCGGCCAGGCGTTGCTGGCCCGCGGCTTCCAGTGCGGCCCAATCGGGCGCGCCGACTGTGGATAAGTCTTTGAGGGCCGCCAGATCGATGCAGTATTGGGCGAAGGATTTTTCCAGCCAGGCGCTGGGCAAGGACGGGGTTGGCAGGTAGTCGTCGCATCCTCGGATTTGCCGTTGCAGCAGGTCGAAGCCCAGGCGGCGGGCCATGGACTGGTCTCGTTGCCGTCGCACCCGGGCGCCAGCGGTGACGGTTTCGGTCAACGGCAGGCCGAGATCGTCGAGAGACAGCTGTAGGGCGGACCCCTTTGCCGCGTCGGACAGCGGCTGATAGTGCTCGGCGCTGATGCGGTTGTAGCAACACGGGGCGATGGCCAACTGCGCACACCCGGCCGCGCAGGCCAAGTGGAGCAAGCGCACATGCAGGTCGCCGCAGGCATGCAGGGCCACCGGTGTGTGTTCAGGGGCGATTGCCTGGGCGGCGTCTGCCGCCAGCACGTCTTGGCGCAGGTGCATGGCAGGCAAGTGGTGACGCTGGCTCAACTGCTGGCCGCTATCGACCAGCGTGGGGTCGTATTCCAGGCAGGTCAGGCGTTGCTCGCCGTGCAGCAGGCGGCGGCCGAGATGGCCTTTGCCGGCGCACCAGTCCAGCCAATGGATGGGTTCGCTGGCAAAGCGCAGGCGGCTGGCGAAGGCTTCGATCTGCTGCCATTTACGCCCGGGCACCTCGACATTGAGGCGATGGGCCGGTGCGTCCAGCGTCCGTGCGGGCAGGGGTGCAACTGAACTCAAGGTGCGGGAGGCGGCCGCCAGTTCCGCAAAGGGAGCCGGCGCGTGCTCGATCAGCCAGGGCTGGTGATGGTCGTGTTCGGCGGCTTCCAAGGAGCGCTGGCGCAGCCAATGGGCCATCTGTGGGTAAGACGTTTCCCAGGGGAGCTGCAAATGGGTGAACGGCCGCGGTTTCCACAAGGCCTGGTGTGCGGTGAGAAACCCATCCAGCGCCGTGAAACGGGCGAGCAGTGCCTCGCCCGTCAACACGCCGCCGTCAGCGTCCTTGGCAGGCATCGACGCGTAACCAGCGCTCCAGCTGCTTGAAGCCTTGCACCAGCAGGAACGCCATCAACAGGTAGAACATGCCGGCCGCGAAGAAGATCTCCACCGGCAGGTAAGTCCGGGCAATGATGGTGCGGGCCATGCCGGTGAGTTCCAGCAGGGTCACGGTGCTGGCCAAGGCGCTGGCCTTGAGCATCAGGATCACTTCGTTGCTGTAGGCCGGCAGGCCGATGCGCGCGGCACGGGGCAGCATGATGTAGAGCAGCGCCTTGGGCCGCGACATGCCCAGGGCCCGGGCGGCTTCGACCTCGCCACGCGGAATGGCCTGGATCGCGCCACGCAGGATCTCGGCGATGTAGGCGGCCGTGTGCAGGGTCATGGTCACCGTCGCGCACCAGAACGGATCGCGCAGGTACGGCCACAACGCGCTGCTGCGCACGGCATCGAACTGCGCCAGGCCGTAATACACCAGGAACAACTGGACCAATAACGGAGTGCCACGGAAAAAGAAGATGTAGGCGTAGGGCAACGCCCGCACGTACCACAGGCGTGAAGAGCGGGCGATACCCAGCGGGATGGCCAGCAACAGCCCGGCGATCACGGCGATGGCCACCAGTTCCAGGGTCAGCGTCGCGCCCTGGGCCAGTTTTGGCAGCCACTTGATGATGACTTCCCAGTTCATTGGGTGCTCCTGATAAAGCCGCGCGCGGCGCGTCGTTCCAGCAGGTGCATGCCGGCCATGGCGAGTACGGTCAGGCCCAGGTACATGAACGCGGCCACCATGTAGAAGGTGAATGGCTGCTTGGACACGGTCACGCCGATCTGTGCGTGGCGCATGATTTCTTCCAGGCCGATCACCGAGACCAGCGCGGTGTCCTTCATCAGGATCATGAACAGGTTGCCCAGGCCGGGCAGGGCGATGCGCCACATCTGCGGCATGATCAACCGGGTGAAGATCCGCCATTTCGACAGGCCCAGGGCGACGCCGGCTTCACGGTGCCCCTTGGGAATCGCCAGGATCGCCCCGCGAAACACTTCCGTCGCATAGGCGCCAAAGCACAGGCCCAGGGCGATGACGCCGGCGGCGAAGGCGTCGAGGGCCAGGTCGGGATTGCCTAGGTACTCGCCCAGTGCACGCATCAGGTTGACGGTGCCGAAGTAGATCAGCAGCACCCAGAGCAATTCCGGAATACCGCGGACCAGTGTCGAGTAAGTGCCGCCAAGCCATTGCAGCGGCTTGTACGGCGAGGTCTTGGCCAAGGCGCCGAGCAGGCCCAGCACCAGCCCCAGGCACAAGGCCGAGAGTGCCAGTTTGACGGTCATCAGCGCGCCGGCGGCGAGCGCCGGGCCGAATCCGTAGAGGTCGATCATCATGGGTGTGTGTTCATATCGCGGCAGGCTTTGCAAAGGGCCGGCGCTGCGGTGCAGCAGCGTCGGCCAGGCACGTCAGCATCAATAGATGTTGAACGGGAAGTACTTGTCGTTGATTTTCTTGTAGGTACCGTCGGCGACGATTTCCTTGAGCGCGGCGTTCAGCTTGTTACGCAGCTCGTCGTCACCCTTGCGCACGGCGATGCCGATCTTGTCGCTTTCCACCACCGGATCGCCCTTGAATTCGTAGGCGCGGCCGGCGTCGGTTTTCAGCCAGTCATAGTTGACGTACTTGTCTGCCAGGATCGCATCGACGCGGCCGGAGGTCAGGTCCAGGTAGGCGTTTTCCTGTGTGTCGTAGAGCTTGGCGGTGATGTCGCTGCCCAATTCGTCTTCCAGCCAGGTGCCGGCCAGGGTCGCCCGTTGTGCACCGATGACCTTGCCTTTGAGCGAGTCCTTATCGGTTTTGAAGTCGACGTTTTTCGGCGCGATGAACTGCAGCTTGTTGGAGTAGTACGGGTCGGTGAAGTCCACCGCCTGCTTGCGCTCTTCGGTGATCGACAGCGAGGAGATCAGGAAGTCGAACTTCTTGGCGTTCAAGGCCGGGATGATGCCGTCCCAATCGGAGGTGACCACTTCGCACTCGACTTTCATCTTGGCGCACAGGGCGTCGCCGATGTCCTTGTCGAAGCCCACGACCTGGCCGCTGGCGTCCTTGTTGTTGAACGGCGGGTAGGCCGCTTCGATACCCATCTTCAGCTTTTCGGCCGCCATGGCATTGGCCGAGAACACCAGGCTGGCGGCAGCGGCCAAAAGGAATTTCTTGTAGATCTGCATATGTACTGCTCCGTTAGCGGTTGCTGGACATGAATTGTTTGCAGCGCGCCGAAAGCGGGTTTTCGAAGACCTGCTGTGGCGATCCTTGCTCCTCGACCAGGCCCTGATGAAGGAACACCACTTCGCTGGAGACCTGACGGGCGAACCCCATTTCGTGGGTCACCAGCAGCATGGTGCGGCCTTCTTCGGCCAGGGCGCGGATCACACTAAGTACTTCCTGGACCATTTCCGGGTCAAGGGCGGAGGTCGGTTCGTCGAACAGAATCACCTTGGGTTGCATCGCCAGCGTGCGGGCGATGGCCGCGCGCTGTTGCTGGCCGCCGGAGAGTTCGGCGGGGTAGGCGTGGCGCTTGTCGGCAATGCCGACCTTGGCCAACAAGGCTTCGGCGACTTCGATGGCCTCGGCCTTGCTCTGGCCGAGCACCCGGCGTGGGGCTTCGATGATGTTGTCGAGGATGCTCATGTGCGGCCAGAGATTAAAGTTTTGAAACACAAAACCAATCTCACTGCGCATGCGGTTGATCTGTTTGCCGTCGGCGGCGACCAACTCGCCGTTTTTCGCGGCCTTGAGCTTGAGCGCTTCGCCGGCCACCAGGATTTCACCCTGGTTGGGGTTTTCCAGCAGGTTGATGCAACGCAGGAACGTGGACTTGCCGGAACCGGAGGAACCCAGGATCGAGATCACATCGCCGTCGCGGGCGGTCAGCGAGACGCCCTTGAGCACCTCCAACTGTCCGTAGCGTTTATGCAGGTTGCGGATTTCAAGCGCGGGCGTGGCCTGGGCCATGTGCGGTCCTCATGGTGTGTGCTCCCTTGCTGTTGGCTGCCTTCCGTGGCGAGGCGGCCAAGCTAGCATGCGTCCGAATGGTCGCCAACAGCGCTACGGGGGGTAAATCGGTGATGTGCGGCAGGTTGTCGCATCGCCGCAGCAGACTGTCGCGCCATCAACAACCGAACGGCCGTTTGAACCGTGTTTACCGGTAAAAATCCCGGGGGAGTCGCGTAAAAAAAGGCGCGATGGTGCCAGCTTTGGGCGGGGGTTGGAAGGGTTGATCCGATGAATGCCGCTCCCCGTCCTGCTCAACGCTCCCCATAGGGTCCCGTTCGGCAATGCTGGGGTGCAGAATGAGCCGCAGCAGCGCAGCGGCATCATCTCCTGTCCGAGGTGAGGCGAAGAGGACCGCCGCGCCGGCGACAGCTAACCGGCTTACTCGTCGTTCGGTTCTTCCATGGCCTGGCGATACCGGTCCAGCGCCTCGCTGAAGTCCTTGATGAACTCCGGGGTGCTGAGCCAGCGCTGCGCCGTCTCGCGGTCCATGTCGTCGGCCCACATGCGGTAGTCCACCAGCATGTCGGCGGCCAGGTTGGTGGCCGCCATGCGTTCGTTTTCGGCATTTTTCAGGTCGAGCAGGCCCGGGCGTTCGCTGATCATCACGCTCATGGATGAGAGCAGCGTGTCGAGCAGTTCGGCGCGGCTGACGGCCTCGGCTTCGCGCAGCTTGGCGAACAGCTCCAGCACATACACCGGCGGTTGAGCGGTGGCGTGGGCGGGGTCGCCATACATCGGGATGGATTTACGCCCGCTCATACGGATCTGCTTGGCTTTGTCCTTGGCGCGCTTGGCGCGTTTTTGCTGCTTGTTCAGTGAGGCCATTGGGCTTCGGTTTCCAATTAGTCAGGGGATATGCCCGGCTCAGTCGATTTTTGGCACGGTAAAGGTGAACTCGCTGCCCTTGCCTGGCTGGCTTTCGGCGTGCAGTTTACCGCCATGGGCCTGGACAATCCCCTTGGAGATGTACAGCCCCAAGCCGGTGCCGTTCGGGTTGCCTTCCTTGATTGTCCAGTAGCGGTCGAACACGTGAGGCAACTGCTCTGCGGTAATGCCTTCGCCGGTGTCGCGAACACTGAACACGATCTCATTGCCTACCGACATCGCGCTGATGCCCACGCGGCCTTTCTGCGGCGTGAACTTGATGGCGTTGCCGATCAGGTTCGACAGCACCTGGAACAGGCGCTCGGGATCGGCGTTGATCTTCAGGTCGGGTTCGGCCTGGAAGGACATGTCGATGGCCTTGGCGATAGCCAGCGGCGACAACAGCGAGAAGGCGTCTTCGAAGATCTGGCTGACGGCGATCGGCTGGGGATTGATGGTGTAGCGTCCGGCGTCGATCTTCGAGGTGTCGAGCAAGTCTTCCAGCAGCGCGTTCATACGGCTGGTGGCTTGTTGCATGGTGTCGATGGCCGAGGAAATGCGCTTGGAGCTGTGGGAGCCATCGGAGCTGAAGGCCTTTTGCATCATGCCGCAGAGCATGGAAATGACCGTCATGGGGCTGCGCAGGTCATGGGAGACCACCGCCACCAGCTCGTCGCGAGCCTGCACGGCCAGGCGCTCCTTGTGGACTTGGCGGGCCAGGTCGTTCTCCAGGGCCGAGCGCCGCAGGTCATTGGCCGCGAACAGGTCGCCATGGCTCCATTTGGTGCTGATGCCGGCCATTTCGACTTTCCAGATTTCGAAAGACGTCCGGGGCCGCAGGCGCAGGCCGGTCTCGCTGTTCTCCAGGTCCAGGGGCTTTTGCGGATCGCCGCTCCACTGGAGGGTTTGCTTCACCTCGGGGCGGAACCACAGCACGCCATTTTCCACCGGCTTGGGCAGGTGGATCGCCAGTACGCCGCTGGCCACCTCCTGGTAAGCCTGGGCCGGCGCGAAAACGCTGCCCAGGTTGTGGTGGGCGAACACCGGCTGGCCGGTTTCCAGGATCCATTTGTGCAATTCGCGGATCTGCTCCGGCTCCGGGCATTGGCCGTGGCGGTGCAGCTTGTTGTCCTCCAGAATCGCCACGCCGCAGGCGTCGGCCAGGCCCATCAGCCGTTGGGGCTCGTGGGACAAGCCGTCAAACACGTTATGGGTGGACTCGGCCATGGCGGCGGCGAGCACCTTCAGGTTCGCAAGCTTGGCATCTCGTTGGCGCGTCAGTTCCAGGGCTTCCATGGCACTGATCTGCAACGACAGCACTTGGCCGATGGTCTGGCAGGCCATGCGCATTTCATGGGGGACCAGCAGCGGCTCGCGGTTGCCGCAACTGATCAGCCCCCACAAGCGCTCGCCTTCCATCAGCGAGATGCTCATGGACGACAGCACACCCATGTTCTTCATGTATTGGCGGTGGATCGGCGAGACGCTGCGCAGCGTGGCGAAGCTCAGGTCCAGGGGCGCCCCGGTATCGGGTCGCAACTCGGGGACCAAAGGAACCGGCGCATAGTCGGCGTGAGGGATGATGCGCAACCAGTTGGTGCGGTACAGCTCGCGAGCCTGCTCGGGGATATCCGAGGCCGGGAAGAACAGGCCTTTGTAGAGCTCCATCGACGGCGCGCTGGCTTCGGCGATCACCTGGCCGTGGCCTTCTTCTTCGAAGCGATAGATCAATACGCGGTCGTAACCGGTCATCGCCTGGATTTCCCGCACGCTGATTTCGTACAGGGCTTGAAGAGTCTTCGCACTTTGCAGGCGTTGCAGCATGCGGCCCATGTTGGCCTCGCCGCTGACGCCTTCGGGGCGGTAGTCGCTCAGGTGCTGTTCCAGTTCGACGATCAGGGCGCCTTGATGGCGATGCACCAGAGCGTCGAAGCGCAACTGGTTCACGACGATAGCCACGGGCACGTTGTCGCTTTCAGGGGCGGCACGGCAGGCGACAAGAATGGCTTCGGCCTGCTCCAGCCCGAACAGAGCGTCCAGGGTCTTGCCCAGCAGCCGGTCGGGGGCGTGGCCCATCAGTTGCAGCACGTTGGCGCTGACCTGGCGGATCACAAAGTCAGGCTCAGACAGCATCAGCAGAACGCCATGAGGCTGGATGGCCCCGGGGAAGCGAATCGGTTCGTCTGCGCAATTGGCCAGCAGTTCTTCGAAGGCTTCTTGGTTATCCGGGTTCATAACAGGACCTCCTGGCCGTCCAGCCAGTGTTCAAAATAGGTAAACGTCGCCTTGGCAGCGTTTGTGACTTCGAGCGTTTGGGCTTGGCCAAGGTTCCTGTCATCCAGGTATTGGAGGAAGTCCTTCCAGCGTCGGCCGGTGAACTCACCATAAACGTCGAGGAACGCCGCGCCGCTGGAAGCATCGAGCCCCAACTGCTCAGCCACCCGGCGCCGCAGGATCTGCCCGCCAAGGGTCGCGCCTTCCAGCACATAGGAAACACCCAGCGCTGCGGCGCGCGAGTCGATCCGGGGAAGCGCCTGGCAAGTCGGCAGGGCGTCGATTGCGGCGTCATCCAGGCCCAGCGCCGTGAGGTCCGCCCGCAGCACCGGGAGCTTGACACGCAGAGATTGGTCCAGCCCGGTCGGTATCAGCGCAAGCACATGAAGCCGTTGCTCCAGCGGCTGGTAAAAACCGTAGTAGGCCGCCATCAAACGCCGATACAGCGCGAGATCCAGGCGCTCGGAGAAAAACGGCAGGCGTTTCTCCAAGGCAATGTGCAAGGTGGCGGTTTCGGTCCGCAATGCCTGGATCAGGGAAGGGTGGGGTGCGGCCGATGACATGCAGGAAAGAGCTCTTTGGTGGCGTGTTACGAAAAAAATCCGCGTCAATGGTACACAGGATTTCTGAAAGGGTTATCCGCTTTTATCGCCCGTCTGGCGCCTCTCATTGACCAGGCGCGAAATTAATCAGGAAGCTGCGTCAGCGCCTGGGAGGCGGCGACATAGTCAGCCTGGAATTGCGGGCTTTCGACCCAGTCCAGGGCCGCTTGCTCATCGACACCGGTGGTCAGGCGCCGGTATTCGATCAGCGCGGTAAAGATGAAGTCAGTGGCTTCTTCCTCGCCCTCCTGCTCCAGGACGAGGGCCAGCAACGGATGCGCCAGGAAGACCGAGCACATGGCCTGCTGGCTGACCTTTTCGGCGGCGCGCATGGATTCGAACAGTTCCGACAGGTCTACCGTCTCCAGGTCGATGCGCTCATCGTTCGGGTCCAGAAAGTCGTTTGGTGCCGCGGCACGCTGGATGCGGTTCTTCTTGGCTTTCGCCTTGGCGCGCTGGGTGCGCTTTTGCTGCTTGTTCACCGATGCCATGGGCCGGGCTCCTGACGTAAAAATAAGGCTGCCCATGCTACAGCTTCGAGGCGCTCGCTTCGAATCAATCCACCACGAACAGCGTGGCACCTTGGGCGGTGGAAGACCGATGCGGTTCGGCCTGATCGGCCACCTGGTAGCTCATGCCAGGCTTGAGCACAAACTGCCGGCCGTCCTCCAGTTCGGTGTTCAACTCGCCTTTCAGGCAAAACAGGATATGGCCCTTGGTGCACCAGTGATCAGCCAGGTAGCCCGCCGTGTACTCCACCATCCGCACCCGGATGTTCCCGAACTGCCGGGTGCGCCAATACGCCGTTCCGGTAACGCCTTTGTGTACGGTGGGTTCGATGGTTGACCAATCGGTGGTGCCAAAGGGGATGCCGGTGATGTCCATGTCGACTCGTTTGTTGGGGGAGGAGGAATGACGAGTGTCGAATGTAGCGGAGTCGGTTGGGTGGGGGGAAGAAACACCAGGCAATAAAAAACCCCGATCAATCACTTGATCAGGGTTTTCGGTATGTGGTGCCCAGAGACGGAATCGAACCGCCGACACGGGGATTTTCAATCCCCTGCTCTACCGACTGAGCTATCTGGGCAACGGGGCGCATTAAACGGGTTTTTCAGGGGGGCGTCAAGCACGTTATCAAAAAATATTTAATTATTACCGTCGCTTACGATTCGCCCCCGGCCTGGACAGCTTATTCGGACGGCGGTACGTAGCCTTCGGCCTTGGCGTAATCTTCGCCGGAAAAGAACTTGTCCATTTCACCCTGAAGGTACTTGCGGTCTTCAGCGTTCATCATGTTCAGGCGTTTTTCGTTGATCAGCAGGGTCTGGTGTTTTTGCCAGTCGCTCCAGGCCTTGGCCGAGACGTGGTCGTAGATGTCCTGGCCCTTGGCGCCCGGGAACGGCGCACGTTCCAGGCCTTCGAGTTCTTCTTTGTACTTGCGGCACATGATGGTGCGGGTCATTGCAACTCTCCTGCGTTCAATACGGCGGCCGCGCGTTCGAGCAAGGTCTTGACCGGAGCGGCGAGGCCCAGGCGCGGCGGGGTGGCGAGGTTATACCAGAGCCAGTCGGCCTCGGCCACGTGATGGCCGGTTTCCCGGACCTGGACCAGCCAGGGCTCGATGGCCAGCTGGAAATGGCTGAAAGTGTGCACCAGGCTAGGCAGCTCCTGTTGTGTGCCCAGCTCCAGCGCGTGTTGCAGGGCCAAATGTTGCAAATCATCGAGGTCGTCGAGTTCCGGCAGGCTCCACAGGCCGCCCCACAGGCCGGTGGAAGGACGACGGTAAAGCAGGATCGCGCCTTCATGGTTGGCCAGCATCGGCATCAAGGTGCGTTTCTTGGGCACCTCTTTGCGTGGCTTGGGTATCGGGTAGCGAGTTTCCAGGCCCAGCATGTGCGCTTCGCAGCCCTTTTTCAGTGGGCAGAGCAGGCAACTGGGCTTGCTGCGGGTGCAGAGGGTGGCCCCCAGGTCCATCATCGCCTGGGTGTAGGCGTTGACCCGGTCCTGGGGCGTGAAGCGCTCGGCGGTGGCCCAGAGCTGTTTCGCCACCTTGGGTTCGCCTGGGTAACCTTCCTGGGCGGTGAAGCGCGCCAGCACCCGCTTGACGTTGCCATCGAGGATCGGCGCGCGCAGGCCCATGCTGATACTGGCGATGGCGCCAGCAGTGGACAGGCCGATGCCCGGCAACTCGGTCAGTTTCTCCACATCCCGGGGAAACTCGCCGCCATACTGGTCGACGACGATCTTCGCGGTTTTCTGCAGGTTGCGCGCACGGGTGTAGTAGCCCAGCCCGGTCCACAGGTGCAGGACTTCATCTTCCGGCGCGGCGGCCAGGGCCTGGACCGTGGGCAGCGAGGCCATGAAGCGGTCGAAGTAACCGAGTACGGTGCTGACCTGGGTCTGCTGCAGCATGATCTCCGACACCCACACCCGGTACGGCGTGATGCCCTGTTGCCAGGGCAGGTCGTGGCGTCCGTGGCGGTCGAACCAGTCCAGCACGGCGCTGGAAAATTGCTCGGCGGTCATCGCTTGAACAGCCCCTTGAGCGCGTTTTTCACCTCGGGGCTGACTTTGTCGCCCAGCTTTTCGTCGATCTTGTCTTCGAGGCGGTCACCGGCCAGTTTCGCCGCGACCTTGCCCATCCCTTCGCTGTCCAGGCGGCATGCCTTGGCGCCCAGTTCCAGCGGGCCACGGCAGCGCAACGGCCATTCGATGTCGACATAGCGCTCGTTGACCTGGCAGGCCGGGTCGGGCATGTCGCTCTTGTCGCCTTCGACGATGATCCCGACGCGATAGTCCATGCCCAGCACCCGCAGGTCGATATCGCCGTTGCCGTTGACCGTCATGCCGGGGATGCGCACCTTCAGGTCGGGGTTGCTGGCCACGCCATTGCGGAACGTCAGGTTGCCGTTGAGCTGCTGGAACGGCGTGTCCTTGCCCCGGGGCTCGCCGCTGAGCGCCTTGCGATTGAGGGTGGCGATGCCCTTGCACAGCTGCTGTTCGAGATTGGCATTGAGCAGCACGCCATCGTTGATGACGAATCCGGCGTTGCCGTTGAGGCTCTCGATCAGGGCTTTCTGGCTGTTGCCGCTGGCGGTCACCGCGCTGTTGAGCGTCACCAGCCCCTTGACGGGCGCAGCCTTGCCCTGGCTTTCGATGATCTTCTCGGCTGGCACCCGGTTGATGCGGGTTTGCAGGTTCAATTGTGGCGTCGGCTGGCGCACGTCCAGGGTGCCCTTGGCCTCGAAGTTGCCGTTGTACAGATCGCCACGCAGGTTCTCCAAGGTCAGCAGCCCGCCCAGGCCCGTGGCCTTGAGTGCGGCATTCTGGATCGGCAGCTTGTCGAGGGTCAGTTGGCCGAAGGTCAGGTCGGCGTCGATGTCCAGCTTGCCCAGGCGCTCCACCGGAAACAGCCGGTCGTTGCTCCAGGCGCCCTGGGTCGGGGCGTTCGGCAGTGGGGTGGTACCGGCGCCCGCCATGGCAGTGGCCTCGGTGCTGCTGACTTCGGCTTCACGGGCAGCCTTGGAACTGTCGGCCTCGGCGGATTTGGGCGGCAGGTAGCGGTCGACGTTGAACGTGTCGGCCTTGAGCTGCGCACGCAGGGACTGCTTGGCGAAGTCCTCCACGGCAATGCGGCCGCTGAAGCTGCTGTCGTCGACTTTCAGGTTGATATTGTTGAACTCGACACTGGTCGGCGTGCCGGCGACACGGCTGACCAGTTCGACCTTGCTCAAGCTGCCTTCGGCCATGGCCGGCAGTTTCTGGCCGACGCTGTCGACGAACTTCGCCAGGTCGAACTGGGCAATCGACAGGCCGCCATTGAGCTGCGGGGTCTTGTCGAGGTCGTTGACCTTCAGTTCGCCCAAGGCGCGCAGTTGGTTGAGTGACAGCTTGATGCCGGTCCACTCGGCAACGTTCGCCGCCTTGTCGAGGAACAGTTGGCCTTGGGCGGCAAAGTTCAGGGTCTTGCCCTGCAAGGGGTCGCCTGTGACTTCGCCGGACAGTTTCAGGTCTTCGAACTTGTAGCGCTGCAGGGCGCGTTCGAAACGCAGCTCGCCAGTGACCTCGGTGCGCACGCGCACGGCTGGCTGGTTGCTGGACAGGAACGCGGTAAGAGTGACCGGGATGTTGGTCGAGTCGTGGACCGCGCCGGTGCTCAGCTGGATGCTTTCGGCAGTGAATTGCTTGCCGGTCTGCTCATCGGTGTATTCGACCCGGGCGTTGTTCACGGTCAGGCTGTCGATGTCCAGGCGGGTCGGCTGGGCCGGTTTTTCGGGCGCGGTGGTGGCCGGCGTCGACGGCTGTTCGGCCGGTGCCGGAGTCGGCGCGCTCGCTGTCGTCGTGGCAGGCGCCTTGCCGATGTCTTCCCAGTTGCCGTGGCCGTTCTTGTCGCGGTTCAGGCGCAGGTTCAGGCCTTCGACCCGCACGTCGCTCATCTGCACTTCGCGGCGCAGCAGCGGCATCACTCGCACCGACAGGCCAAGCATCTGCAAGTCGGCGAACGGTTGTGTCGGGTTGGCCAGGGTCGCCACGCTGGCCTCGTGCAGTTCCAGACCCAGCCATGGAAACAGGCTCCAGCCGATGTCGCCATTGAGGGTCAGCTCAATGTGGGCTTTGTCGCGGGCTATCTGGCGGATTTCTTCCTTGTAGTCGTTGGGATCGAAGAGGTGGGTCAGGGCGAAGCCCAGGGCCACAATGATCAGCAACAGCCCGAGAAGTACCAGACCCAGGATTTTGCCGAACGCTTTCATGGGCGAATCCTTATAGGTTGAGTTCAAAATTTAGCCTGGGAGTATAACGCCGTGAGTGACGGCGCGTTGGCCGATCATGGCTGACGCCCGGCGCCCCAGCCCCTCAAGAAGGGGCGTGAAAAAAATAAATGGTTAGCCCCCTACAGAAACCTGGCATCGGCGCGATAAGACAGATGACATGAAAAAGGTGATGTCACTTTGGTTTTTCTGTCACCTGCAAGTGGTAACCTTTCGTCCGTTCGCCGTCCTTCTGCGACTTGATGTCGCACTACTATGGAGCTTCACCAGAAAATACAGCCATGCCTGCGTGCAATGAAGGCTGAGGGTGATGCGTGGCTGGTGAACCATTCTAATAATTGGGGGATACACAATGAGCACGAGCATCACGGCCGGCGGCGTTGCCGACCAGCCTGCGTTCCTCTCCAAGGAACGCATCATCGCCAAGCCCGGTTTCAACCGTTGGCTGGTTCCACCGGCCGCGCTGGCCATCCACCTGTGCATCGGCATGGCCTATGGCTTCTCGGTGTTCTGGTTGCCACTGTCCAAGGCCCTGGGGATCACCAAACCGGTGGCCTGTGCGCCGGACATGAGCTTCATCTCGCAAGTCTTCTCGTCCCAATGCGACTGGCCGATCTCGATGCTCGGCTGGATCTACACCCTGTTCTTCATCTTCCTGGGTTGCTCGGCAGCCATCTGGGGTGGCTGGCTGGAACACGCCGGGCCACGCAAGGCCGGCGTCGTGTCGGCATTGTGCTGGTGCGGTGGCCTGCTGATTTCCGCGTTGGGTATCTATACCCATCAGATCTGGCTGATGTGGGTCGGTTCCGGGGTAATCGGTGGTATCGGCCTGGGCCTGGGCTACATTTCCCCCGTGTCCACGCTGATCAAGTGGTTCCCGGACAAGCGCGGCATGGCGACCGGCATGGCGATCATGGGCTTTGGTGGCGGTGCGATGGTGGGTGCACCACTGGCCGCGGCGCTGATGAACCATTTCGCTTCGCCAACCGGCGTGGGCGTGTGGCAGAGCTTCCTGGTCATGGCCGCGATCTACTTCGTGTTCATGATCGGTGGCGCCCTGTCGTACCGCGTGCCGCCGACCGGCTGGAAGCCTGAAGGCTGGACCCCGGCTCCGAAGAAAGCCGCGAACGCGATGATCACCCATCGTCACGTGCACGTGAACGTGGCCTGGAAAACCCCCCAGTTCCGTCTGGTATGGCTGGTGCTGTGCCTGAACGTGTCGGCTGGTATCGGCATCCTGGGCATGGCTTCGCCCCTGTTGCAGGAAGTGTTCGGCGGCAAGCTGCTCGGCAACGACCTGCCGTTTGGCCAACTGGACGCTGGCCAACTGGCCCAGATCGCGGCCATCGCCGCCGGTTTCACCGGTCTGTTGAGCCTGTTCAACATCGGCGGCCGGTTCTTCTGGGCATCGTTCTCGGACTACCTGGGTCGCAAGAACACCTATTTCGTGTTCTTCGCCCTGGGCTTCGCCTTGTATGCGCTGATCCCGAACCTGGGCCACCTGGGCAACATCGCGCTGTTCGTGGCGGCGTTCTGCATCATCCTGTCGATGTACGGCGGTGGTTTCGCCACCGTGCCGGCCTACCTGGCGGACCTGTTCGGTACGCAAATGGTCGGCGCGATCCATGGTCGCCTGTTGACCGCCTGGGCCGCGGCCGGCGTGCTGGGCCCGGTGCTGGTGAACTACCTGCGTGAGTATCAGTTGAGCATCGGCGTTGAACGTGCCGCGGCCTACGACATCACCCTGTACATCCTCGCCGGCCTGCTGGTGCTGGGCTTCCTGTGCAACCTGATGGTTCGCCCGGTCGCCGACAAGTACTTCATGACCGACGCCGAGCTGGCCGCCGAACAGGCGCTGGGCCACGACAAGGGCGCCGACAGCACCACTTCGCTGGAATGGAAAGCCGCACCAGGCACCAAGCTGCTGGCGCTCGCCGCCTGGGTGGTGGTGGGCATTCCGTTGGCGTGGGGTGTTTGGGTGACCCTGCAGAAGACGGCGGTGTTGTTCCACTAAGACGGTTGTCTGAACCTTCAAGGTAAAGTCGATCTTTGTGGGAGCGGGCTTGCCCGCGAAGACGGTGGGTCAGAAGCATTTATGTTTACTGGCACACCCTCTTCGCGGGCAAGCCCGCTCCCACATTTGTTTTTGGATGATGGCAAAATCTGCGTCCATGGCTTGTATGGACATGTCTAACCCCGACAGGACGGGCAACAACCCGTCAGTGATATCACCTCCCGTGTTTCTGTTTGCCGCTCGCGCCCCTATAATGGCTGCCTTTTTCGCCCAATGATTTTGCGGAGCTGGTGATGGCCGAACGTAAGGCGTCTGTCGAGCGCGACACTCTGGAAACCCAGATCAAAGCCTCGATCAACCTGGATGGCACCGGAAAGGCCCGGTTTGATATCGGCGTGCCTTTTCTTGAGCACATGCTGGACCAGATCGCCCGTCACGGGCTGATCGACCTGGACATCGTCAGCAAGGGCGACCTGCATATCGACGACCACCACACGGTGGAAGACGTCGGTATCACCCTGGGGCAAGCGTTCACCCAGGCCATCGGCGACAAAAAAGGCATCCGTCGCTACGGCCACGCCTATGTCCCGCTCGATGAAGCGCTGTCGCGAGTGGTCATCGACTTCTCCGGCCGTCCTGGCCTGCAGATGCACGTGCCGTACACCCGTGCCACCGTCGGCGGCTTCGACGTCGACCTGTTCCAGGAGTTTTTCCAGGGTTTCGTCAACCACGCCAACGTGACGCTGCACATCGACAACCTGCGCGGACACAACACCCACCACCAGATCGAGACCGTGTTCAAGGCGTTCGGCCGCGCACTGCGCATGGCCGTGGAGCTCGATGACCGCATGGCCGGGCAGATGCCTTCGACCAAGGGCGTCCTGTAATGCAGACGGTTGCGGTTATCGATTACGGCATGGGCAACCTGCACTCAGTGGCCAAGGCCCTCGAACACGTGGGTGCCGGCAAGGTGCTGATCACCAGTGACGCCGATGTGATTCGCGAAGCCGACCGGGTGGTCTTCCCCGGCGTGGGCGCGATTCGCGATTGCATGGCCGAGATCCGTCGCCTGGGCTTCGACAAGTTGGTGCACGAAGTCAGCCAGGACCGTCCGTTCCTCGGTATCTGCGTGGGCATGCAGGCCTTGCTCGAACGCAGTGAAGAAAACGACGGCGTCGATTGCATCTCCCTGTTCCCGGGCCAGGTGAAGTTCTTTGGCAAGGGCCTGCATGAAGACGGCGAGCACCTGAAGGTCCCGCACATGGGCTGGAACGAAGTGAAGCAGACGGTGGACCACCCGCTGTGGCACAACATCCCGGACCTGGCGCGCTTCTATTTCGTGCACAGCTACTACATCGCGGCCGGCAATGCCCGGCAGGTGGTGGGCAGCGGTCACTATGGCGTCGACTTCGCCGCGGCGCTGGCCGACGGCTCGCGATTCGCCGTGCAGTTTCACCCCGAGAAGAGCCATACCCATGGCCTGCAACTGTTGCAGAACTTCGCGGCGTGGGACGGTCGCTGGTAATGGTCCGCAAGAAGCCGCCGATCCTCACCCTCACGCCTGAACAGGAGAGTGAGGCGAACCGCAAGATCCAGCGGTTCATGGAGGAGCGTTTCGAACTGGACCTGGGTTCGTTCGAGGCGGCGGAAATTCTTGAGCTGTTTACCCGCGAAATTGCTCCGCACTATTACAACAGGGCGATTTTCGATGTGCAGGCGCACCTTAAAGAAAGGTTCGAAAGCATTGAAAGCGACTTGTGGGCTTTAGAAAAGAGCAGCTGAAAGCGCCAAGCTGCAAGCTGCAAGAATTGAAACGCGTGCCTGCTTGCAGCTTATAGCTTGCAGCTTGCAGCTCTTTGACGAAGGAAAAGCATGCTGATTATCCCCGCTATCGATCTCAAGGACGGCGCTTGCGTACGTCTGCGCCAGGGCCGGATGGAAGATTCCACGGTGTTCTCCGATGACCCGGTGAGCATGGCCGCCAAGTGGGTGGAGGGCGGCTGCCGGCGCCTGCATCTGGTGGACCTGAACGGCGCCTTCGAAGGCCAGCCGGTCAACGGCGAAGTGGTGACCGCCATTGCCAAGCGCTATCCGAACCTGCCGATCCAGATCGGCGGCGGCATTCGCTCCCTGGAAACCATCGAGCACTACGTCAAGGCCGGCGTGAGCTACGTGATCATCGGCACCAAGGCCGTGAAGGAGCCTGAGTTCGTCGCCGAAGCCTGCCGCGCGTTCCCGGGCAAGGTCATCGTGGGCCTGGATGCCAAGGACGGTTTTGTCGCCACCGACGGTTGGGCTGAAGTCAGCACCGTGCAGGTGATCGACCTGGCCAAGCGTTTCGAAGCCGACGGCGTGTCGGCCATCGTCTACACCGACATCGCCAAGGACGGCATGATGCAGGGCTGCAACGTGCCGTTCACGGCGGCCCTGGCGGCGGCCACGAAAATCCCGGTCATCGCCTCCGGCGGTATCCACAACCTGGGCGACATCAAGACACTGCTCGACGCCAAGGCGCCGGGCATCATCGGGGCGATCACGGGCCGCGCGATTTATGAGGGCACGCTGGATGTGGCAGAAGCTCAAGCTTTTTGTGATGGCTATGCGGCCAGCTCCAAGCGGTAAGCTGCAAGCCGCAAGCTAAAGCGCGACTGCGATCCGCGCTTTCTTGCCGCTTGAAGCTTGAAGCTTGCAACTCTTAATCGGAGATTAAGCCCATGGCGTTAGCCAAACGCATCATCCCTTGCCTGGACGTGGACAACGGCCGAGTGGTCAAGGGCGTCAAGTTCGAGAACATCCGTGATGCCGGCGATCCGGTGGAAATCGCCCGTCGCTACGACGAACAGGGTGCGGACGAGATCACCTTCCTCGACATCACCGCCAGCGTCGACGGCCGCGACACCACTTTGCATACCGTCGAGCGCATGGCCAGCCAGGTGTTCATCCCGCTGACCGTGGGCGGTGGCGTGCGCACCGTGCAGGATATCCGCAACCTGCTCAACGCCGGGGCGGACAAGGTGTCCATCAACACGGCGGCGGTGTTCAACCCGGAGTTCGTCGGTGAAGCGGCCCAGCATTTCGGCTCGCAGTGCATCGTCGTCGCCATCGACGCGAAGAAGGTGTCCGGTCCGGGCGAAACCCCGCGCTGGGAAATCTTCACCCACGGCGGTCGCAAGCCCACCGGCCTGGATGCCGTTGAGTGGGCCAGGAAGATGGAGGGCCTCGGTGCCGGTGAGATCCTGCTGACCAGCATGGACCAGGACGGCATGAAGAACGGCTTCGACCTGGGCGTGACCCGTGCCATCAGCGATGCCCTGGGCATTCCCGTGATCGCCTCCGGCGGTGTCGGCAACCTTCAGCACCTGGCCGATGGCATCCTGGAAGGCCACGCCAGCGCGGTGCTGGCGGCGAGCATCTTCCACTTTGGCGAATACACGGTGCCGGAGGCCAAGGCCTACATGGCACAGCGCGGTATCTGCATTCGCTGACCGCTGGACACCATGGCGGGCCCAAGGCACTCTTGGGCACACCATGGATTGCGGTAGCTAGTGGCCTGTACGGTTAATTCGGGTGCTCAAGTTCGAGTGCCAGGACTTGCCAGGCAAGGCGCCATGACGAGTCGTAGCCCAGCTACGGCGAGGAATGGCAACGCAGCTTGGCGAGCACTGGCGCCGAACTTGAGTGCACGAATTAGCCACACAGGCCACTATACATGCTCAAACGCCTTGTTCTTGCCCTTGCCGGCGCCACTTTGCTGCTCGCAGGCACGGCCCGCGCCGCCGACACCTCGCTGGTGCTGCTGACGGAAAACTTCCCACCGTACAACATGGCCAAGAACGGCAAGAACTTCGCCCAGGACGAGAACATCCAGGGCATTGCCGTGGACATCGTCCGCGAGGTTTTCAAGCGCGCCGACATCACCTACAGCCTGACGCTGCGTTTCCCCTGGGAGCGGATCTATAAGCTCGCCCTGGAGAACCCCGGCTACGGCGTCTTCGTCATGGCGCGGCTGCCGGAACGTGAAAAGCTGTTCAAATGGGTCGGCCCCATCGGCCCGGACGACTGGATCATGCTCGCCAAGGCGGACAGCCCGATCGCCCTCGACTCCTTGGAGCAGGCGCGCAAATACCGGATCGGCGCCTACAAGGGCGACGCCATTGCCGAAACCCTGGGCAAGCAGGGGCTGAATCCCATTGTGGTGCTGCGTGACCAGGACAACGCGAGGAAACTGGTCAACGGTCAGATCGACCTGTGGGCCACCGGGGATCCGGCTGGACGTTACCTGGCGCGCCAGGAAGGGGTGACCGATCTCAAGACCGTGCTGCGCTTCAACAGTGCCGAGTTGTATCTGGCGTTGAACAAGGACGTGCCTGACGAGGTGGTCGCCCGGCTTCAAGCCGCCCTGGATGAACTGCGCAAGGAAGGGGCGGTGGACGCGATCATGGCGCGCTACCTCTGACCGCTGGAACAAACCTGTGGGAGCGGGCTTGCTCGCGAAAGCGGTGGGTCAGCTTGTAGAGATGTTGAATGTGCCGCCGTCATCGCGAGCAAGCTCGCTCCCACAGGGATCTGCTGTGGACGCCGCTTTTGTGCCCGATGCAAAACCACTGTGGGAGCGAGCTTGCTCGCGAGAGCGGTGGGTCAGCTTGCAGGGATGTTGAATGTGTCGCCGTCATCGCGAGCAAGCTCGCTCCCACAGGGGGGCTGCTGTGAACGCCAATCTTGTGCCCGATGCAGAACCGTTGTGGGAGCGAGCTTGCTCGCGATGGCGGCGACGCGGTCGCCGCTACCGGTAGAGCCCATCTTTCCCATGCCCGGCCATCGCCCGATTGCTGCGCAGGCTGATCATCGACTTGATGTCGATCCATTCGATGCCCTGGCCTTTGAGCCGGGGCAGTTCGCGTTCGAGCACGGCCAGGGTCTGCGGATAGGGATGGCCGATCATCACGGCCGAGCCTTGCCGGCGAGCCAGGTCGATGGCGGTCTGGAGCTGGTGGGCGATGGCGGTTTCCGTGCGCTCGTCATCGAGGAATACATCCCGTGACACACTGGCCAGGCCGATCTTCTGCGCCTCGGCCGCCGCGACGGTCTGGGCGCTGGTGCGGCTGTCGACGAAAAACTTGTGCCGCTGCTGCAGGTTCGCCATCAGCCACGCCATGGCCTGGGGTTGGGCGGTCATGCGGCTGCCCATGTGGTTGTTGATCCCGCTGGTGTAGGGCACGGCCGCGAAAGCGGCGTCGAGGCGTTTGCCGAGTTCTTCGATGGGCAGGTCCGGATGCCAGGCGAACGGCCCGGTGGCGGGGTCCATGGGCATGTGCAACATCACGAGCTTGCCGGCGCGATGGGCTTCGCGGGCGAATTCGGCGGCATGGGGCGTGTCGGGCATGATCGCGGCGGTGACAGGGCCGGGGAGGGCCAGTACCTGGCGATCCCGGGGCAGGTTCTGCCCCAGGTCGTCGATGATCAGGCTCAGGTAGGCCTTGTGCGGTGAAGCGGCGGGCGTGGCTGGCGCGGCAAAGGCCGCGCTCGCCAGGCAGCACACCAGGCCGAGGATCAAGCGCCGGCGCATTTCAGCGGCCGGAGGTGATGTTCAGTCCTTTGAGCAGGCTCAGGGCCTGGGCCAACTGATAATCGTCATCCTGCGGCATCGGTTTGGCCTTGGCGCCGGAGCCGGTCGGTTTGTCGGCGCCACCGTTGCCGTTGCCCAGGTGGCCTTGCAGGTCGGCTTCCTTGAAGTATTCGCTGTCCTGCTCGTTGGTGATCTTGGCCTTGCGCACCTCGATGTCCGGAACGATGCCCTGGGCCTGGATGGAGCGGCCGTTGGGGGTGAAGTACAGCGCGGTGGTGATCTTCAGGGCGCGATCATTGTTCAGTGGCAGCACGGTCTGCACCGAGCCCTTGCCGAAGCTGGTGGTGCCCATCACCACACCGCGTTTCTGGTCCTGCAGTGCACCGGCGACGATCTCCGACGCCGAGGCGCTGCCGCCGTTGATCAACACCACCAGTGGCACGGCGTCGCTCAGGTCGTTGCCGGTGGCCGAGAAGCGCAGCTCGGAGTTGGCGATGCGGCCCTTGGTGTAGACGATCAGGCCCTTGGTGATGAAGTGATCCACCACTTCCACCGCCGATTGCAGCACGCCGCCGGGGTTGTTGCGCAGGTCCAGAACCAGGCCGTTGAGTTTCTTGCCGTTGTCCTTGCGCAGCTTGGCCAGGGCCTTGGCGACTTCTTCGCCGGTCTTGACCTGGAACTGGGTGATGCGGATATAGCCGTAGCCCGACTCCAGCAACTGGCTCTTCACGCTCTTGACCTGGATGACCGCCCGCGTGAGCGTCACGTCGAACGGCGTGCCGCCGTCGCGCACCAGGGTCAGGGTGATCTTCTGGCCGATCTTGCCGCGCATCTTGTCCACGGCTTCGGTCATGCTCTGGCCGCGGGTCGGCTGGCCGTTGATCTTGACGATGAAGTCGCCCGCCTGGATGCCGGCCTTGGAGGCGGGCGTGTCGTCGATCGGCGAGACCACTTTGACGAAGCCGTCTTCGCTGCCGACCTCGATGCCCAGGCCGCCGAACTCGCCGCTGGTGCTTTCCTGCAGCTCGGCGAAATCTTCCGGTCCCAGGTAGGCCGAGTGCGGGTCCAGGTTGCTGAGCATGCCCTTGATGGCGTTCTCCAGCAGCATCTTGTCGTCCACCGGCTCGACATAGGCGGCCTTGATCCGGTCCATGACTTCGGCAAACGTGCGCAGCTCGTCCAGCGGCAACGGCGCCTTGGTGGTCGCCGCCGTGGTGGCGGGGGCCGAGGGGGCCGGTTCAGCGGCGAAAGCCAGGGGCGCGCCGATCACGAGGGCGATCGTCAGGGCCAGCGAGGTGAGACGGGACAAATGCAGCATGTCGAACGAACTCCTTAAGTGGATGGGTGCGCTTATCCTTGCGCACGACACCATTGGGCCGGGTCACTGGGGCGACCCTGCTGACGAATAGCGAAATACAGGGCTGGCGTATCCTGCCCACCACTGTTGCCGACCGTGGAGATGGACTCGCCGGCCTTGACCACATCCCCCGCCGACTTGAGCAGCGTCTGGTTGTGGCCATACAGACTCAGGTACCCGTTGCCGTGATCCAGGATCACCAGCAGGCCGGCGCCGCGCAGCCAATCGGCGAACACCACGCGCCCGCCATGCACGGCGTGCACCTGGCTGCCGGCGGAAGCGCTGATCATCACGCCATCCCACTTGGTGCGGGTGTCGTCGCCACGGGTTTCACCAAAGCGTGCCAGTAATCGACCATTGACCGGCCATGGAAGTTTGCCGCGCGCCGAAGCAAATGCGCCGCCGAAGGTTTCACCGTCACTGGAAACCAGCGCGCCGGGGCTGGATCTGGTCGCCTTGCGGGGCGCCTCGTCCGAGTCCGCCTCGGCCTCACGCAAGCGCTTTTTTTCGGCTTCCTGCTGGGCGATCAGCGCTTGCTGCCGCGCTTGCTCTGCCTCTCGCGCCTGGCGGGCCAGGGTTTCCTCGATGGTCTTGAGTACGTTTGCCAGCTCGGCCTGGTCTTGTTCACGGGCCTTGAGCTTGCTGTCGCGGGCCTTCACATCGTCATTGAGCTTGGCCAGGGCCACCTGGCGTTCCTTGCGAACCTTGTCGAGTTCATCGCGCTGGCTGTCGAGGCTGCTTTTCTGTACCAGCAACTGGGCCTGCTGCAATTCGATGTCCTTCTCGACGTTGGCGAGCTGGCGCAGGGTTTCGTTGAAGTTCTTCAGTTGCTCCAGGCGGGCCTGGCTCAGGTAATCGTAATAGGTGAGCGTGCGGGCGAATTTCTCGGGGTTCTGCTGGTTGAGCAGCAGCTTGAGGTACTCCTGGCGGCCGTTCTGGTAGGCGGCGCGGGCCTGGATGGCGATCAGGTGTTGCTGTTCAGTGCGCGCGCTCTGGAGTTTTTTTTTCTCACCATCGAGCCGCTGCAGCTCGGATTCGCTTTTCTTCAGCTCTTTCTGCAGGGCGTCCACCTGCTTCTCCAGCTTGCCCATCTCGGTCTCGGTGCCGCGCAGGTCTTTCTGGACGCTGGATTTCTCTTCCTGCAGCTTGCCCAGCAGTTTCTTCAGCTCGGCAATGTCCTGGCGCGTGGCCTCCAACTGTTGTTGGGTTTGCGCGCGCTCGTCGGCAAAGGCCGGTTGGAGCAGGCAGGTCAGAACGAGGGCTATCAGGACGCGAAGCATAGAGGCGGGTGATACCAGGGAAAGGGACGGCCTAGTATGCCCGCCCCACGCGGCAAAAAAAACGCCCATTTGGGGCTGTGTGATAACTGGCCGGCAAAACACTGAAAGCCGCCAGGCTGCTGTGGCGAGGGAGCTTGCTCCCGCTGGGCTGCGAAGCAGCCCCTCGACAGTTGATCAAGCCAGGGCCCCTGCGATGGCTGCGCCATCGAGCGGGAGCAAGCTCCCTCGCCACAGCAAGCCAATGCTCCGTGACTACGTGTCGTTACACCAGGATCGAAGTCCCGGTCATCTCCGCCGGTTTTTCCATGCCCAGCAGCATCAGCATGGTCGGTGCCACGTCAGCCAGCACGCCGCCTTCGCGGACCTTGAGGTCACGCTTGCCGACATAGATGAAGGGCACCGGCTCAGTGGTGTGGGCCGTGTGGGCCTGGCCGGTGGATTCGTCGGACATCTGCTCGACGTTGCCGTGGTCGGCGGTGATCAGCGCTTCGCCGCCGACCTTCTCCAGGGCCTCGACGATGCGACCCACGCAGGTGTCCAGGCATTCCACGGCCTTGACCGCCGCCTCGAACACGCCGCTGTGGCCGACCATGTCGCCGTTGGCGTAGTTGACCACGATCACGTCGTAACGCTGGTTTTCAATGGCATCGACGATGCGGTCGGTCACCTCAGGGGCGCTCATCTCCGGCTGCAGGTCGTAGGTGGCGACTTTCGGCGAGGGGATCAGGATGCGTTCTTCGCCCGGGAAGGGCTCTTCTCGTCCGCCCGAGAAAAAGAACGTCACGTGGGCGTACTTCTCTGTTTCGGCGATGCGCAGCTGGGTCTTGCCGTTTTTCGCCAGGTAGTCGCCGAGCACGTTTTCCAGGCTGCCGGCGGCGAAGGCCGACGGGGCCGGGATGCTGGCGGCATATTGGGTCAGCATCACGAAGCCGGCCAGTTTTGGCTGGCGGGCGCGTTCGAATTCCTTGAAGTCGTCTTCGACAAACACACGGGTCAGCTCGCGAGCCCGGTCGGCACGGAAGTTCATGAACACCACGGCATCGCCGTCTTCGACCTTGACCGGTTCACCGATGGTGGTGGCCTTGACGAACTCGTCGCTTTCGCCGCGCTCGTAGGCGGCGTTCAGGCCTTCCTGGGCGGTGGCGGCGCTGAACTCGGCCTGGCCGTCGACGATCAGGTTGTAGGCCTGGGAGACGCGGTCCCAACGGTTGTCGCGGTCCATGGCGTAGTAGCGGCCGACGAGGCTGGCAATGCGGCCCTTGCCGAGGGCCTGGAAGGTGGCGTCCAGCAGTTCGATCGAGGAGGCGGCGCTTTTTGGCGGGGTGTCGCGGCCATCGAGGAACGCGTGCAGGTAGATCTTCTCGGCGCCACGCTTGAAGGCCAGCTCGGCCATGGCCACCAGGTGATCCTGGTGGCTGTGCACGCCACCGTCCGACAGCAGGCCCATGAAGTGCACGGCCTTGCCGGCGGCCACGGCCTTATCCACGGCCGCGCAGATGGTCGGGTTCTCGAAGAACTCGCCGTCGCGAATCGACTTGGTCACGCGGGTGAAGTCCTGATACACCACCCGGCCTGCGCCGAGGTTCATGTGGCCGACTTCGGAGTTGCCCATCTGCCCGTCCGGCAGGCCGACGTCCATGCCGCTGCCGGATATCAGGCCGTTCGGCACGGTGGCCCACAGGCGGTCCAGGACAGGCTTTTTGGCCGAATACACGGCGTTGGATTCGTGGCTGTCACTGTGACCGAAGCCGTCGAGAATCATCAGGACCAAAGGTTTAGGCGTGGTAGTCATGGAATCCACTCGTGGCGGTTAAAAGAAGACGATGCAAAAGGGACGGGCAGTTTAAAGGTAAGTTCCGGTGGCGTCACCGCCGGGCGGGGTTTGGCCGGCCTTGCGTGCTGTGTATACTGGCCGACATTTTAACGCCCTGGAACCTCCTTCGATGGTTGCTCACCTGATTGAATTTGCCACTAACCACTACATTCTCGTCGGTATCTTCGTCGTACTGCTGGCATTGCTGGTGGCCCACACGATGCAGGGCGGCGGGCGCAGCCTGAGCACCGGCGAGCTGACCGCGCTGGTCAACAAGGATGCCGGCGTGGTGGTGGATATCCGTCCGAGCAAGGAATACGCCACCGGTCACATTGTCGGGGCGGTGAACATCCCCCAGGACAAACTGATCGCACGTATCGGCGAGCTGGAAAAACACAAGGCCAAGACCATCATCCTGGTCGATGCCCAGGGCCAGCACGCCGGCACCCATGCCCGTGAACTGATGAAGTCCGGCTTCACCGCGGCCAAGCTCTCCGGTGGCGTGGCCAGCTGGAAAGCCGACAACCTGCCCCTGGTGAAGTGAGATGACCCACGTCGTTGTCTATTCCAGTGATTACTGCCCCTATTGCTCGCGAGCCAAGTTCCTGCTCCAGAACAAAGGGGTGGCCTTCGAAGAGATCAAGGTCGAC
This sequence comes from Pseudomonas sp. P97.38, assembly GCF_001269745.1. NCBI lineage: Bacteria > Pseudomonadati > Pseudomonadota > Gammaproteobacteria > Pseudomonadales > Pseudomonadaceae > Pseudomonas > Pseudomonas sp. P97.38. Next base: position 273,179 of record NZ_LHVJ01000024.1, on the reverse strand, counting down.
GGCAAGCCGCAACTGCGTGCCGAAATGACCCAGAAGGCTGGGCGTACGTCCGTCCCGCAGATCTGGATCGGCAGCACCCACGTGGGCGGTTGTGATGATCTGTTCGCCCTGGAGCGCGCCGGCAAGCTCGACGCGATGCTCAAGGCCTGAATTCCCTACTCAAGAACCTGAAAGTAAGAAGGATCTGCGATGACTGACCAACAAAACACAGCTGCCAGCGAAGAAGAAGCCGCACCGCAATTCTCCTTGCAGCGCATTTATGTCCGCGACCTGTCCTTTGAAGCCCCGAAAAGCCCGGCGATCTTTCGCCAGCAGTGGGAACCGAGCGTCGGCCTGGACCTGAACACCCGCCAGAAAGCCCTGGAAGACGACTTCCACGAAGTGGTGCTGACCCTGTCGGTGACCGTGAAGAACGGTGAAGAAGTGGCATTCATCGCCGAAGTGCAACAGGCCGGGATCTTCCTGATCAAGAACCTCGATGCAGCGTCCATGAGCCACACCCTGGGCGCGTTCTGCCCGAACATCCTGTTCCCCTACGCCCGTGAAACCCTGGACAGCCTGGTGACCCGCGGTTCGTTCCCGGCCCTGATGCTGGCACCGGTGAACTTCGACGCCCTGTACGCGCAAGAACTGCAGCGCATGCAGCAAGAAGGCGCGACCGTTCAGTAAGTCGGTCGACGCAAGTCCAATGTGGGAGCGGGCTTGCTCGCGAAAGCAGTGTGTCAGTTGACATCAATGTTGCCTGACACTCCGCTTTCGCGAGCAAGCCCGCTCCCACATTTGTTATGGGGGCTATTGAAAGCCATTCTGCCGCCAGGCCTCATAGACCGCCACCGCCACGGTGTTGGACAGGTTCAGGCTGCGACAGCCTTCGCGCATCGGCAGGCGCAGGCGCTGGTCCGATGGCAGGGCGTCGAGCACGTCGGCGGGCAGGCCACGGCTTTCGGGCCCGAACAGGAAGGCATCGCCGGCCACGAACCGGGCGTCATGGAAGGGCCGCGACCCCTTGGTGGTGAAGGCGAACAGGCGTGGATGCCCCAGGCTTTCCAGACAGCTGGCAAGGTCGGCGTAGCGCTGCAAGGTGGCATACTCGTGGTAGTCGAGGCCGGCGCGGCGCAGGCGCTTGTCGTCCATTTCGAAGCCCAGCGGTTCGATCAGATGCAGGTGGCAGCCACTGTTGGCGCACAGCCTGATGACATTGCCGGTATTCGGCGGGATTTCCGGTTGAAAAAGGATGACGTGAAACATGCACGGCTCCGCAGATGAAGATGAGCGGCATTCTACGCCGCAAACCGATCGACGTTCGAAGCTAATGCCTCGGGTGATGGGTTCCCTGGCGATTTTCGGCCTGATGGTCGGGCTGATGATCGGGCGCCTGACCACGCCCGAGCCGAACGTGCTGCAACGAATCGAGGCGAGCGATGGAACGTTGGTGGCCTGGTTCGACAGTGAGCCGAAACTGCATGGCGAAGTCATCGATGGTTCGGTAGCGCTGCTGTTCGAAGCCGAGGGGCGGCCGCAGAATGGCCAGCTCAAGCTCAATGGCAAGGATGTGAACTGGCGGGTGCGCTTGAGCGACAAGGGCTTGTTGCTGACGTTGGTGGCGGCGCGGCCGTTGCGCGGGGAGTGGGCCGGCAGCGAAGTGGATGACCGCTGGCGGCTGGAGGTCCGTCTCCAGGAGCAATAAAAGAGGGAATCCCCGGCCTGCCTGTACCAGGGTCCCCAAAACGGGAGGGCGACTGCAAGCGTCAGCCCAGGGTGTAAAGAAGGGAAACCTTGACCTGCCTGTATCAAGGCCCCCAAAAGGGTGGGCTCATCGAGCCCGGTAGAAAATGGGGAATCCCCGGCCTGCCTGTACCAAGGTCCCCGAAACTGGGTAGTGATGGGGTTACTGCAGGGCGCGTGCCAGATTTAATGGTTTGTCACAAAAAAACTGCTGATGAGACGCAAAGCCCCGTATTCCGGGGCTTTGGCTTTTTTACGGCGGAGTTTTTCGAGGTGAATCGATCGGCCTGGGCCGGTATGAAGCGCGCAGTTGCGGGTCGTGGTGCATTGGTGTGGTGCACGCAAGTCCAGGATTTCAACTGGCGAGCTCATGCGACTGGCGCTGCAGAGTGACTTGTAGGAGCGGGCTTGCCCGCGAAAGCGGTATATCAGCCAGTTGGATGCTGGCTGACATGACGCCTTCGCGAGCAAGCCCGCTCCCACATGGGGTTTTACGCGGGGTTAAGGCTGCTCAGCCTTCATCCCCTTCATCATCATCCCCACCATCGACCTTCATCCCCAGTTCCTTGATCTTGCGGGTCAGGGTGTTGCGGCCCCAGCCCAGCAGCACCGCGGCGTCGCGGCGGCGGCCGGCTGTGTGCTTGAGGGCGGTTTCGATCATGATGCGCTCGAAGCTCGGGACGGCGCTGTCCAGCAGGTTGGACTGACCGCGGGCCAAGGCCTGGTCTGCCCATTGGCGCAAGGCCTGTTCCCAGTTGGTCACCGGGGCCGAATCTTGTGGCAGGCTCAACAGTTCCGGTGGCAGGTCGCTGATATGCACTTCGCGACCGGACGCCATGACCGTGATCCAGCGACAGGTGTTCTCCAGCTGGCGCACGTTGCCGGGCCACGGCAGGTTCTTGAGGTATTCCTCGGTTTCGCTCTTGAGCAGCTTGGGCTCCACGGCCAGCTCCTGGGCGGCGCGGCTGAGGAAGTGCCGGGCCAGTGTCGGGATGTCTTCGCGACGATCCGCCAGGCGTGGGATATGGATACGGATCACGTTCAAGCGATGGAACAGGTCTTCGCGGAACTTGCCGGCGTGGACGAGGGTTTCCAGGTTCTGGTGGGTCGCGGCGATGATGCGCACGTCCACCTTGACCGGCGTATGCCCGCCCACCCGATAGAACTCGCCATCGGCCAGCACCCGCAGCAGGCGGGTCTGGGTGTCGGCCGGCATGTCGCCGATTTCATCGAGGAACAAGGTGCCGCCGTCGGCCTGCTCGAAGCGCCCGCGCCGCAGGTTGGCCGCGCCGGTGAACGCGCCTTTCTCGTGGCCGAACAGCTCCGATTCCATCAGGTCCTTGGGAATCGCCGCCATGTTCAAGGCAATGAACGGCGACGCGGCCCGTGGGCTGTGGCGGTGCAGTGCGTGGGCCACCAGTTCTTTACCGGTACCGGATTCGCCGTTGATCAACACAGTGATGTTGGAGTGGCTCAGGCGCCCGATGGCGCGAAACACTTCCTGCATCGCCGGCGCTTCGCCGATGATTTCCGGGGTGCGGGCCAGGGCCGGCACTTCTTCCAGGCCTTGCTGCTCCTGGGCGTGCTGGTTGGCGCGCTTGACCAGCGAGACGGCTTCATCGACGTCGAACGGTTTGGGCAGGTATTCGAAGGCGCCCCCCTGGTAGGACGCCACTGCGCTGTCCAGGTCCGAATGGGCGGTCATGATGATCACCGGCAGCCGTGGGTGTTGTTCACGGATGCGCGCCAACAGATCGAGGCCACTGGCGCCCGGCATGCGGATGTCGGAGATGATGACGTCCGGTTGCTGACGCGCCAGGCGACTCATCACCCCGTCGGCGCTGTCGAAGCTCTGGGTGGTCATGCCTTCCTGTTGCAAGGCTTTTTCCAGGACCCAACGGATAGAACGGTCGTCATCGACGATCCACACGGTTTCACTACGGCTCATGTCGATGTGGCTCCTTGTTCCAGTGGCAGGAAGATCGAGAAGGTGGTGTGGCCGGGGTGGCTCTCACACTCGATCAAGCCCTGATGCTGACTGATGATGTTTTGGGTAATGGCCAGGCCCAGCCCGGTACCGTCCGGGCGGCCGCTGACCATGGGAAAGAAGATGGTTTCCTGCAGTTCTGCAGGGATGCCCGGGCCGTTGTCGATGATTTCGATCTTGGTCACCAGGCGGTGGCGCACATGGCCGATGGTGAACTGGCGCATGGCGCGGGTACGCAGGGTGATGCGACCCAGGCGCAGTTCGTTCTGGCTGCCGATGGCCTGCATCGCGTTGCGCACGATGTTCAGCACCGCCTGGATCATCTGCTCGCGGTCGATCAGGACGTCGGGAATGCTCGGGTCGTAGTCGCGCACCAAAGTGATGCAGCCCTGGGCTTCGGCTTCCACCAGGCTGCTGACGCGCTCCAGCACTTCGTGGACGTTGCACATCGCCAGGGACGGCAGCTTGTTCGAGCCGAGCATGCGGTCTACCAGATTTCGCAGGCGGTCGGCTTCCTCGATGATGACGTTGGTGTAGTCCTTGAGGCTTTCTTCCGGCAGTTCCCGGGCCAGCAATTGCGCGGCGCCACGAATGCCGCCGAGAGGGTTCTTGATTTCGTGGGCGAGGCCGCGCACCAGCATCTTGCTGGTTTCCTGCTTGGACAACTGGGCCTCTTCCTTGGTGATGCGCAGCAAGCGATCACGGGGATGGACTTCCAGCAGTAACAGGGTGGCGCCGTTATTCAGGATCGGGGTGACCGCGTAGTCCACGGTCAGGGACTGGCCGGTCAGTGCGGTCAGCATTGCCTCGCGCTTGGTGAACGGGTGCGCCTGCTCTACCGCCTGGCGCAGGGAATTGAGCGCCTCGGCCGATTCGGTGAACAACTCGCTGATGAACTGCCCATGGCTGCGCTGGCCGCTGACAGCCAGCAGCATTTCCGCCGCCGGGTTCATGTACTCGAGGCGCAATTCGGCGTCGAGCAGGATGGTCGCGGTGGTGAGGTTGTCGAGTAGCAAGCGGTGTAGTGCATCGCTGATGGTCATCGGGACCTCTTTTGGAGCGTAGCGGGCATTCGTATGACGCGCCGGTACGAGGAAAATGCAAAAACCAAACCAAGGCTCTGAAAAGAAGCGTTTAGAGCCCTAAAGAGGCCTTTTTGCGCCCTGTTGCGTGGCGTACTGCCAGCTTCTACGGGTACTTTCGAACCAAAATGGGCTGGAATCCGGGAAGCGGGCAGATTGATGCACTAATATAGTGCGTCAGCCTGAACGGGGTTAGAAGAACGGCAGGATGCTGCTTTCTTCTTCGGGTTTTTCGGCGAGCGGGCATTCCGGGCGTTGACCATAGTCGGCCATGACGCACGGCTTGATGCGGCGCTTTTGTGCCAGGGACATGCGCTGCATGTGGAAAGGCTGGTTGGCCGTACGTTCGAGGATGCGGTCTTGCTCGTCGAGGATCTCCACCGCCAGGTGATGGGTGCCGCGATCGACGTTGTCCAGGGCGAACACCGGGCTCGTACCCGCGGCCCCGGTGGGCTGGCCGTCGAGCAACAGGCGATAGCGATGGCCTTTTTTCAAACCGGGTTCGCTGGTGACACTGACGATCAGCGCACCTTCGGTGCTGCGTAGAGTGGCGTCCGGCTCGGGGATCAGCAGGCGGAGCATTTCGTAATGAAACAGCGGCTCGGGCGAGGCTTCTTTGGCGGGCATCGCGGGCGTGCCCTTGGGGGGCGTGGGCATTCGGTTGCCGGGCGAGAGCTCGACTTTCCGGGCATTGCCGGGGCGGGGCTGGTCAGTGAAGACACGATTGCCTTGGGCGTCGACGTAGGTATAGACCTGTGCCATCCCCGGCAACGCGACCAGCGCCAGGCCCAACGTGAGCCAGCCGCGAATCATGGCTGGTGAACCCGCTGCACGGTGAAGGTGACGGTGTCGCTCTGCTGCACGAGGTTGTCCCCGTCGATGACTTGCACCGCCAGGCTGTGCTCGCCCCGGTCGATGTTCACCACTTGCAGGCGTGGCACGTTGGTGGGCTGGCCATAGGGTTGGCCGTCCACCAGCAGTCGAAACAGATGCGGGCTTTGCAGCCTTGGCTGCGCCCGCACGCCCACGGTAAAGGTGCCGTTGTTGGCGCGCAGGGCCTCCTCGCTGGGAAGGTCCGTCAGTTCAAGCATCTCGTAGGCGTTGCGTGGCTCATCCCTCTGCGCCGGGGCTGGCGGTGTGTCCGGGCCGGCGGCGGGCTGGCGCTCGATGCTGTTGAGTGGCGGCAGTTCCACCGTCTGGGCCGGTACACCTTGGGGCGGCTGGTTGCTGTAGGCGGTGTTGCCCTCGGCGTCGGTGTACTTGTAGATCTGCGCGGCGGCGGGCAGAGCCAGCAGCAACAACAGGATGATTGAAAAACCACGACCCATGGAAAATCGACCGAAAACGAAAAGTGATGGGTTGCAGCATAGGCCAGGGAGGATGATTGACCCAAGTTGATGCACATAACCCCTGTGGGAGCGAGCTTGCTCGCGAAAGCGGAGTGTCAGTCACTGAGATGTTGAATGTGCTGGCCTCATCGCGAGCAAGCTCGCTCCCACAGGGGGAGGTGGTTGTTTCAGGATTTTGTGGAGATACACAGCTCTCCGGTCGCCCGGATCAGGGCGAGTCGGTGCACCGGGTGCTGCTTGTCATTGTGGGTGGCCCGGGCCAGCCATTGCGGGCACTGCGGGTCGGTGCGGTAGGGGGCGAAGTCGGCCAGTTGTTGCAGCAGGCGCTTTTGCAGTCGATCCAGTTGCGGGCGGATCTCTCCTACCAGGTCGGGGCGTGGCAGGTCCGGTGCCTTGCCTGCCAGGGCCCAGTCGGACAGGTCGATGTATTGCACCATTTTGTTGGCTTCTATCTGGGCACTGAAGAACGCTTCCACGGTGTCGGCCGTGAGCTTGTAGGCCGGTGCCTGGGCGACGGCGGCGGCAATGACCTCGCGCTCGCGCTGGCGGTCTTCCACGGGTTTATGAGTGTCCCATTTGCTCAGCGCTACCTGATCGGCGATGGCGATGCGTTCGCCGATGGCATTGAGCAACGGTGTAAGGGCGTCGGGGGCGGGAGCGGCTTGGGCGGTGCTGGCCAGCACCGCGGCGCAAAGGGCAAGGCCAAGCGTGAAGCGCAGCGTCATGGGCAGTCTCGTCTTGGAGGAAGGAGGTCAGCCATCATGCCCGTAATCTGCGCCCATAAAAAAGGCCTCCCGGAAGGAGGCCTCTTTTTATTTCACGCCGCGTGGGGCGACGCTACCGGATCAGCAGCTGTAGTACAGCTCGTATTCCAGTGGGTGTACGAAGGTACGAACCTTGATTTCTTCTTCGCTTTTCAGTGCGATGTAAGCGTCGATGAAGTCGTCGCTGAATACGCCGCCCTTGGTCAGGAACGCACGGCCCTTGTCCAGTTCTTCCAGGGCTTCTTTCAGGCTGCCACACACCTGTGGGATTTCCTTGGCCTCTTCAGGCGGCAGGTCATACAGGTTCTTGTCGGCGGCATCGCCAGGGTGGATCTTGTTCTGGATACCGTCCAGGCCGGCCATCATCAGTGCAGCGAAGGCCAGGTATGGGTTGGCAGCCGGATCCGGGAAGCGAGCTTCGATACGGCGGGCTTTAGGGCTGTTCACGTATGGAATACGGATCGAGGCGGAACGGTTGCGAGCCGAGTAGGCCAGCATGACCGGTGCTTCGAAGCCTGGGACCAGACGCTTGTAGGAGTTGGTCGACGGGTTGGTGAAGCCGTTCAGGGCCTTACCGTGCTTGATGATACCGCCGATGAAGTACAGGGCGGTGTCCGACAGGCCGGCATAGCCTTCGCCTGCGAAGGTGTTCTTGCCGTCTTTGGAGATCGACATGTGAACGTGCATGCCCGAACCGTTGTCGCCGTACAGAGGCTTAGGCATGAAGGTCGCGGTGCGACCGTAGGCGTCGGCAACGTTGTGTACGCAGTACTTCAGGGTCTGGACTTCGTCAGCCTTCTTGACCAGCGTGTTGAATTTCACGCCGATTTCGTTCTGGCCGGCAGTCGCCACTTCGTGGTGGTGAACTTCGACGGTCTGGCCCATTTCTTCCAGTGCGTTGCACATGGAGGTACGGATCTCGTGGTCGAAGTCGAACGGTGGTACTGGGAAGTAGCCGCCTTTCACGCCTGGACGGTGGCCTTTGTTGCCGCCTTCCACGTCCTGGTCGGACATCCACGAACCTTGTTCGGAGAAGATCTTGAACATGGAGCCGGAAATGTCGGACTTGAATTTGACCGAGTCGAAGATGAAGAACTCAGGCTCCGGACCGAAGAAAGCGGTGTCGCCGATACCGGTGGACTTCAGGTATTCCTCGGCGCGGTGGGCGATGGCGCGTGGGTCGCGGTCATAGCCTTGCATGGTCGAAGGCTCGATGATGTCGCAAACCAGGATCAGGGTCGGCTCTTCGGTGAATGGATCCAGGACGGCGGTTTCGTCGTCCGGCATCAGGATCATGTCGGAGGCTTCGATGCCTTTCCAGCCGGAGATGGAGGAACCGTCGAACATCTTGCCGATCTCGAAGAAATCGTCGTCCAGGGCATCACGGGCCGGCATGGTCACGTGATGTTGAGTGCCTTTGGTGTCAGTGAAGCGCAGATCAATCCACTTGACGTCATGATCTTTGATGAGTTGAACCGACTTCGACATATGTCCTCCGGGTGGCTTCGGGCGGGTAATGGTGTGCCCTAAGATATGGGTGATGCCGGCGCGAATACTCTGCCAAGGCAACCTGCCTCACAAGGGAGCAATTTGCATGCCAGTGCCCCAGCAATGGGTTTTTTGCACCAAATCCACGCTTTTCCAGCCAGAAACCGCAGATTGTCCGACAATGATGCACCGCAAAGTGGCGTTTTAAGGAGGGCTTGACCTGTTTTGGTGCATGCAAAACCATCTTCACATTAACTGGTTAAACCTTGAGCAATTTCCGCTATAATCCGCGCCCCCCTTTTTCGGCTGGCCGTTCGCGCGCTGTTTTCATGAAACTAATCGTAAAAGTCTTCCCCGAAATCACCATCAAGAGCCGCCCGGTCCGGATGCGTTTCATCCGCCAGTTGGCGAAGAACATCCGTGCCGTGCTCCGTGACCTGGATCCGGCCGTGGTGGTGAATGGCGTGTGGGACAACCTCGAGCTGGAAACCCGTGTCAGCGAACCCAAGATCCTGAAGGAGATGACCGAGCGCCTGAGCTGCATGCCGGGCATCGCGCATTTCCTGCAGGTGGACGAATACCCGCTGGGTGATTTCGACGACATCCTCGCCAAGTGCAAGCGCCATTACGGTGATGCGCTGGCCGGCAAGATTTTCTCGGTGCGTTGCAAGCGTGCCGGCAAGCACCCGTTCAGTTCGATGGACGTGGAGAAGTACGTGGGCAGCCAGTTGCGCCAGCAGTGCGGCGCCGCCGGTATTTCATTGAAGGACCCGCAGGTCGAAGTGCGCATCGAGATTCGCGACCAGCGGCTGTTCGTCATCCACAGCCAGCACGACAGCATTGGCGGTTACCCGCTGGGTTCGCTGGAGCAGACCCTGGTGTTGATGTCCGGCGGTTTCGACTCCACGGTCGCCGCCTACCAGATCATGCGCCGCGGCTTGATGGGGCATTTCTGCTTCTTCAACCTGGGCGGGCGTGCCCATGAACTGGGCGTGATGGAAGTGGCGCACTTCATCTGGAAGAAGTACGGCAGCTCGCAGCGTGTGCTATTTGTGAGCGTGCCATTCGAAGAAGTGCTGAGCGAGATTCTCGGTAAAGTCGACAACAGTCATATGGGCGTCATTTTGAAGCGTATGATGTTGCGTGCCGCGTCGAGCATCGCCGACCGCCTGCACATCGATGCGCTGGTCACTGGCGAGGCGATCTCCCAGGTCTCCAGCCAGACGCTGCCGAACCTGTCGGTGATCGACTGCGTCACCGAAAAACTCGTGCTGCGCCCGCTGATCGCCAGCCACAAGCAGGACATCATCGACACGGCCATCGAGATCGGCACCGCCGATTTCGCCCGGCACATGCCGGAGTACTGCGGGGTCATCTCGGTCAACCCGAAGACGGCGGCCAAGCGCGGGCGGGTGGAGCATGAAGAGAAAGAATTCGACATGGCGATTCTCGAGCGTGCGCTCGAAAATGCCAGGCTGGTGCCGATCGATCGCGTGATCGATGAACTGGGCCAGGACATTCAGGTTGAAGAAGTCGGCGAAGCGCTGGCCGGTCAGATCATCATCGACATCCGTCACCCGGATGACGCTGAAGACGACCCGCTGGAGATCGCCGGCATCGAGGTACAAACGATGCCGTTCTATGCCGTGAACGCGCGTTTCAAGGAACTGGACCCTACTCGCCAGTACCTGCTGTATTGCGACAAAGGCGTGATGAGTCGCCTGCATGCCCACCATTTGCTCAGTGAGGGGCATGCCAATGTGCGCGTTTATCGACCGAGCTAAGTGCCCGGGGCTGTTTGCCTGTGGCCTGCGTCACCGGCCCCCCGACGCCGCCGGCAAGCTGTAACGGCTTTTGTCGGACTCAACGTAAATCGCTGTCACGTCCTGTCAGCACACCGAATCCTCTGATCGAGATACACAAGTGATCGAAAATCTACGCAACATCGCCATCATTGCCCACGTTGACCATGGTAAGACCACCCTGGTAGACAAACTCTTGCGTCAATCCGGCACCCTGGAGCGCAACGAGCTCAACGACGAGCGCGTGATGGACTCCAACGACCAGGAAAAAGAGCGCGGTATTACCATCCTGGCGAAAAACACCGCCATCAACTGGAATGGCTACCACATCAACATCGTGGACACCCCGGGCCACGCCGACTTCGGCGGTGAAGTAGAGCGCGTGATGTCGATGGTCGACTCCGTACTGCTGCTGGTCGATGCCCAGGACGGCCCGATGCCGCAAACCCGCTTCGTGACCAAGAAGGCGTTCGAAGCCGGTCTGAAGCCAATCGTCGTGATCAACAAGGTCGACCGTCCGGGCGCGCGTCCTGACTGGGTCCTGGACCAGATCTTCGACCTGTTCGACAACCTCGGTGCCACCGACGAACAACTGGACTTCCAGGTCGTCTACGCCTCGGCCCTGAACGGCATTGCCGGTCTGGACCACACCGCCATGGCTGAAGACATGACCCCGCTGTACCAGTCGATCGTCGACAACGTACCGGCCCCTGCCGTTGACCGTGACGGTCCGTTCCAGATGCAGATCTCTGCCCTGGACTACAACAGCTTCCTGGGTGTGATCGGTGTTGGCCGTATCGCCCGCGGTCGTATCAAGCCGAACACTCCGGTCGTCGCCATCGACACCGAAGGCAAGAAGCGCAACGGCCGTATCCTGAAGCTGATGGGCCACCACGGCCTGCACCGCGTGGACGTCGAAGAAGCAGCCGCCGGCGACATCGTCTGCATCAGCGGCTTCGAAGAGCTGTTCATCTCCGACACCCTGTGCGACCCGACCGCTGTCGAAGCGATGAAGCCGCTGACCGTCGACGAGCCAACCGTTTCCATGACCTTCCAGGTCAACGACTCGCCATTCTGCGGTAAGGAAGGCAAGTTCGTGACCAGCCGTAACATCAAGGAGCGTCTGGACAAGGAACTGCTCTACAACGTGGCACTGCGCGTTGAAGAAGGCGACTCGGCCGACAAGTTCAAGGTTTCCGGTCGTGGTGAGCTGCACCTGTCGGTACTGATCGAAACCATGCGCCGCGAAGGCTTCGAAATGGCCGTGGGCCGTCCTGAAGTGATCATCCGCGAAGTCAACGGCACCAAGCAGGAACCGTTCGAGAACGTCACCATCGACATCCCTGAAGAATCCCAGGGCAAGGTCATGGAAGAAATGGGCCTGCGTAAGGGCGACCTGACCAACATGTCCCCGGATGGCAAGGGCCGTGTACGCCTGGAATACAACATCCCTGCTCGTGGCCTGATCGGTTTCCGTAACCAGTTCCTGACCCTGACCAACGGTGCTGGCATCCTGACCTCGATCTTCGATCGCTACGACACCATGAAGTCCGGCCACATGTCCGGCCGTCAGAACGGTGTACTGGTCTCGGTAGAAACCGGCAAGGCGCTGACCTACTCCCTGGAAACCCTCCAAGCGCGTGGCAAGCTGTTCGTCGAACACGGCCAGGAAATCTACAACGGCCAGATCGTTGGCCTGAACAGCCGTGACAACGACCTGGGCGTCAACCCTACCAAGGGCAAGAAGCTCGACAACATGCGTGCTTCGGGTAAAGACGAAACCATCGCCCTGGTTCCACCTGTTCGCTTCACCCTGGAACAGGCTCTGGAATTCATCCAGGACGACGAGCTGTGCGAAGTGACGCCGAAGTCGATTCGCCTGCGCAAGAAGATCCTGGACGAAGGCGAGCGTACCCGCGCTGCCAAGAAAGCCAAGAACTGATCTTTTAGCCTCGGCTGAATGAAAAACGCCCCCGGTCGTGAGATCGGGGGCGTTTTTTTATGCCTGTGATTTTTTAGGGCCTATTCGGGCCTCATCGCGAGCAAGCTCGCTCCCACAGGCTCGGCGCTATCCAGGTGGGAGCGAGCTTGCTCGCGATAGCGTCAGTCCAGGCACCGCTGAACCATCAGTGGATCAAAACCGATCCAGCGTCCGCGGATTACGCTCGCGCTCCACTTCCTTGGGCTTGTACGCGCAGTAACCTGGCCGTGGCCCGATCCGCGGATGGTTGCGGCAAGTGTCCGGGCGCTTGTCATAAATGGTGCACAGGCGGCTCTTGCGGTCCAGATAAAGGCAATCGTTGTTGCTCATGCGCTGGAGCGTGAAGATTTCCGATTTCTGGTTGTAGCGTTCGACGATCCCTTCCTTTTGCAGGCGTTTGGCGATGTTCTTCGGCGGATCGCCGAGCTCGAATTCGTCGACGATGCCAATCCGGATCAGGTCCTTGATCTTGACCTCCACCGGCAGCGTGCAGCAGCTCGATACGCAGGAGCCGCACATCGGGGCGGAATACTTGGCCCAGGTATCGAGTCGGTCGATCTCCGCGGCGGCGATCAGGTTGGGCTTCATCATCAGGGTGTACCGGCGTGTATCAGGGCGCGCGATCATACCGGGACTGGTGAAATTTTGAACGACCATCTGCCGGTTTTTTTTCATTCGAGACGAGCCGCTCCGAGACCGGCACGGCCCCTGCATTCATTCGCCCATCCGGCAATTCTATGGCGGCGATTCTCCGGCGCGGGAGGAAAAACCACCGAACCTGCGCCTGTGCCGTCTGTCAGACCGACTAGGCTCAGACAATTCCCTGCTCGTTCGAGGTCTTCATCAATGACTCAAGAACCACTTGTTCGCGAAGCCGAAGTGGCTGCATTTCGCGATGCCGTATTGACCAAACTCACTTACGCCGTCGGCAAGGACCCGGATCACGCGTTTGATCATGACTGGTTCGAAGCCATTGCCCTTGCCGCCCGCGACCACATGGTCGACCACTGGATGGACCATACGCGGCAGATCTACCGCAAGGGCCAGAAGCGGGTCTATTACCTCTCCCTGGAATTCCTCATCGGCCGCTTGCTCTACGACAGCCTGAGCAACCTTGGCTTGCTGGACACCGCGCGTGAGGCCCTGACCGAGCTGGGCGTGGACCTGGAGCGCATCCGTCTGCTGGAGCCCGATGCGGCGCTGGGCAACGGTGGCCTGGGGCGTCTGGCGGCGTGCTTCATGGAAAGCATGTCGACCCTGGGCATCGCCGGCCATGGCTACGGTATTCGTTATGAGCACGGCCTGTTCCGCCAGGCGATGGTGGATGGCTGGCAGCAGGAACAGACGGAGCATTGGCTGGATTTCGGCAACCCGTGGGAGTTCGAACGGCCCGAGGTGGTCTATCCGATCGGTTTTGGCGGCAGCGTCGAGACCGTGACCGACGACACCGGCAAGACCCGGCAAGTCTGGTCCCCGGCCGAAACCGTGCGGGCCATTGCCTATGACACGCCGGTGGTCGGCTGGCGTGGCGCCAGCGTCAACACCCTGCGCCTGTGGCGGGCCCGCGCCATGGAAGACCTGCACCTGGAGCGCTTCAACGCCGGCGACCACCTTGGCGCGGTGGCGGAGGTGGCCCGGGCCGAAAGTATCTCCCGCGTGCTGTACCCCGCCGACAGCACCGAGGCCGGCCAGGAACTGCGCCTGCGCCAGGAATACTTCTTCGTCGCGGCATCGTTGCAGGACTTGCTGCGCCGTCATCGCAACATGCACACCTCGGTGCTGACCCTGGGCGACCACGCGGCGATCCAGCTCAACGACACCCACCCGTCGATCGCCGTAGCCGAGCTGATGCGCCAATTGGTGGACGTCTACGACGTGGCGTGGGACGCAGCCTGGCAGGTCACCCAGGACACGCTGTCCTACACCAACCACACACTGCTGCCCGAAGCCCTGGAAACCTGGCCGGTCGGGTTGATGGAGCGCATGCTGCCCCGGCACATGCAGATCATCTACCTGATCAATGCCCAGCACATCGATTCGCTGCGGGCCAAGGGCGTGCATGACTTCGACGTGCTGCGCTCGGTGTCGCTGATCGAAGAGGACAATGGCCGGCGGGTGCGCATGGGCAACCTGGCGTTCCTCGGTTCCCACAGCGTCAACGGGGTGTCCGGCTTGCACACCCAACTGATGCGCAGCACGGTGTTCTCCGAGCTGCACAAGCTCTACCCCGAACGGATCAATAACAAGACCAACGGCATCACCTTCCGCCGCTGGCTGTTCCAGGCCAACGCCGAACTGACCTCGATGATGGTCGATGCCCTCGGCCCGAACGTGCTCGACAACCCCGAGGAGCGCTTGATCGAACTGGAGCCGTTTGCCGATAAGCCGGCGTTCCGCAAGCAGTTCGCCGAGCAGCGCCTGCACAGCAAGAAGGCCCTGGCCTACCTGATTCACGAGCGGCTGGGCATCGCCGTGAACCCGGCGGCGATGTTCGACGTGCAGGTCAAGCGTATCCACGAGTACAAGCGCCAGTTGCTCAACCTGCTGCACACCGTGGCGCTGTACCAGGCCATCCGCGCCGAGCCGGAAGTGGATTGGGTACCTCGGGTGAAGATCTTCGCCGGCAAGGCCGCTGCCAGTTACCACCAGGCCAAGCTGATCATCAAGCTCACCAACGACATCGCCCGGGTGGTGAACAACGATCCGACCGTGCGCGGCCTGCTCAAGGTGGTGTTCTTGCCCAACTACAACGTCAGCCTGGCCGAAAGCATCATTCCGGCGGCGGATTTGTCGGAGCAGATCTCCACCGCCGGTTTCGAGGCGTCGGGCACCAGTAACATGAAGTTCGGCCTCAACGGGGCGTTGACCATCGGCACCATGGACGGCGCCAATGTGGAGATGCATGAGCGGGTGGGGGGTGAGCACATGTTCATCTTCGGCCTGACGGCCGAGCAGGTGGAAGCGCGCAAGCGCAATGGCGAATTCAGCGCCGCGCCGGACATCGCCGCGTCCCATCGCCTCAACGATGTGCTGCAGGCGATTCGTGGCGGGGTGTTCTCACCGGACGATCCGATGCGCTACACCGGGCTGGTGGATTCGCTGATCGACTACGACCGCTTCCTGGTCTGCGCCGATTTCGATGCCTATTGGGATGCCCAGGCCAAGGTCGAAGAGCGCTGGCACGACTCCAAACAGTGGTGGCGCTCGGCGGTGCTCAACACCGCGCGCATGGGCTGGTTCTCCTCGGACCGGACCATCCGTGAGTACGCCACTGACATCTGGAAAGCCCTGGAGTAGCGTTTGCTGTAAGAAATGTGAGCGAAGCCCAACGGCGACTGGGCTTCGTCGATATACTAGGCGCCAGTTTCGCCGGGCTGTGTGACTGGGCTCATCTATTGCATTGTCACCCATCCAATGTGGGAGCGGGCTTGCTCGCGAAGGCGGTATGCCAGGCAACATCGTCATTGCCTGACACACCCCCCTCGCGAGCAAGCCCGCTCCCACATGAGATGGTGTGGTTTTCACTGGACTGAGCCAGGCACCGCATCGCCCCGGTTATGCCCGCAACGGGCCGCTTAGGGATATCGACCATGCAATGGATCTTGACGCTGTTAGGCCTGGCACTTGGCTGGGTGGTGGATGAGTCGTTCGCCGACGCGCTGATAGGCGCGCTGCTGGGGCTCGGCATTGCTCAGGGGTTTCGCCTGAGCCGCCTGGCAGCCCAGGCGGCCGAACAGCAGAACCTGCTGCGCAAGACCCAGCAGGCCCTCGACACGCTGGAGCAGCGCCTGGCCCTGTTCGAGCACAATCGCGCCCCGGTGCCGAGCGAACCGGCCGCGGCGCCGGCGCGGGAAATCATCGTGGCCCGGGTGCCGGAGCCCGAGGTTAAGGCCGAACCGGAGCTGGTCTGGGAACTGCCTGCTGATCTCGAACCCATTTCCGCTCCCGCGATGGCTGCCGAGGCCAGCCAGCCGTTGCCCGACGATGTCTGGACGCCTGCGCCCGTCAGTCGGCGGCAAGACCGCCCAGTGGCGTCCGAGCCCGTGGAGCCGGTCATCGCGCAACCGGCGGCGCCCCGTGGGCCGAACCTCATCGAGCGGGCCTTGGCGGGCGCGCGCAACTGGCTGTTCGGCGGCAACACGGTGCTGCGGGTTGGCGTGGTGCTGTTGTTCCTCGGCCTGGCGTTCCTGCTGCGCTATGCCACCGAAGGCATGGTGGTGCCCATCGAGCTGCGGTATGCCGGCGTTGCCGCCAGTGCCCTGGGCCTGCTGGGCCTGGGCTGGTGGTTGCGCCAACGCAACAATGGCTATGCGTTGATGCTGCAAGGCACCGGGATCGCGGTGCTCTACCTCACGGTGTTCGCCGCCATGCGCTTGCACCCGCTGCTCGACGCCAAGGCGGCCCTGGGCCTGTTGGTGGCGGTCACGGTGTTCTCGGCGATCCTGGCGGTGACCCAGAACGCCTTGGGCCTGGCGGCCGCCGCCGCGCTGGGCGGGTTTGCCGCACCGATCCTGACATCTACCGGCAGTGGCAATCACGTCGCACTGTTCAGTTATTTCATCCTGCTCAATGCCGGCATCCTGGCGATCGCCTGGTTCAAGGCCTGGCGCCTGCTCAACCTGATCGGTTTTGTCGGCACGTTCGGCATCGGCATCGCCTGGGGGCTGCGCTCCTATACACCGGAACTGCTCTTGAGCACCGAGCCGTTCCTGGTTGTCTTCTTCCTCATGTACCTGGCGATCGGCTTGCTGTTCACCCGGCGCAAACTCCTGGAGATGAGCGACGCCCCCGCGGACGGCAGCCGTGAAGCCTTGCTGCGCTGGTCGGCGCACAAGGGCGATTACGTCGATGGGACGATGCTGTTCGGGCCGCCGCTGGTGGGCTTCGGCCTGCAATTCGTGCTGGTCCAGCACCTGGAATTCGCCGCCGCTTTCAGTGCCCTGGCCCTGGGCATGATCTACATGGGCCTGGCGCGTGTCCTGATGGGCGGTCGTGCCTTGTTGCTGGCCGAAACGTGCCTGGCCCTGGGGGTGGTTTTTGCCAGCCTGGCCATTCCCCTGGGCCTCGATGCCCGTTGGACATCGGCGGCCTGGGCGGTGGAGGGCGCGGGGATCTTCTGGTTGGGCCTGCGCCAGCAACGGCCTGTTGCCCGTGCATTCGCCCTGTTGTTGCAACTGGGTGCGGCGCTGGCGTTCGTCAGCGAACTGCGCGGCGGCACAAGCAGCCTGCTCGACGGCGCGCCGTTGGGCGCCCTGATGTTGGGCGCTGCGTTGCTGTTTACCTTCTACCGATTGCGCCAGGCCGAACCGCAGCAGTCTTCGCCCTGGGAACGTCAAGGCTTGCCGGTGCTGGCCGTGCTGGGGCTGTCTTTCCTCTATCTGTTGGCGCCGCTGTTTTTCTTTGCCCACGGCACGGCCATCGCCTGGGCCCTGGCGGGGCTGGCGACGTTGTTCGTGGGCTTGCGCCTGCACTCGCGCAGCTTCCTGTTCACCGCGTTTGCCGTGCAACTGCTGGGCGGTGCGCTGTTCCTGATGCGCCTGCAAGGCGCCGAGAGTGATTCAACGGCGGTGTTCAGTGCCGGCTGGAGTGGTTTGCTCACTGCCTCACTGATCGGCCTGGCCTTGATTGGCGGCATGTTGCTGGCGGCGCGTGACGACATGGTGCGCAACGATGTACGCCTGCTGCGTGGGTTGTCGGTGGTGTTGTTGGCAGGGTTGGTGTTGATCAACCTCGCCGTGCTGTTCGTCCTGCCGTGGCAAACGGCGAGCGGTGTGTGGGCCGCCAGCGGCCTGTTGATCATCTGGCTGAGCCTGTACCTGAAACAGCGCGCCAGCTTTGTCTTCGGCCTGTTGTTGCAATTGCTCGGTGGCGCGGCGTTTCTCACGGCGGGGCCGGCATTGCTCGGGCCGCTCGACGCCGAGGGCCTGCGTCCCCTGGCCCATGGCGGGTTCTGGACGCCGCTGGTATTAGGATTGGCGGCGCTGGTCGGCGCCTGGCGCTTGCAGCGAGGGCAAGCGGCGGCGGTGTTCGAAGCCTTGAGCCTGCGACGCTTGTCCGAGCTGCTGCTGGTCTGGGGCGCCGGTTGGTGGGCGTTGGCTTGGGTCAGCGAAGTGCTGCGGTTCGCCCCGGCCCACCTGTCGGGCAGCTTGCTGCTGGTGGTGGCGGCCGCCAGTGTCGCGGTGTGGGCCCTGCTGTCGTTGCGCTTGAAGTGGCCGGCGCTGGGCGTGCTCTGCACTTTGCTGGTTCCGGCGGCGGGCTGTGTGCTGGTGGCGAGCTGGCACAACCGCTATCACCCAGCCGCGGAGTTTGGCTGGCTGGCCTGGCTGGCGGTGTTCGCCGTGCATTTCCTGTCCCTCAAGCGCCTGGCGCCGACGCTGCCGGCCCAGGTTCGCAGCAGCGCCCATGTGCTCGGCGCCTGGTTGCTGATCGGCGTGCTGGCGCTGGAGTTGCGCTACGGCCTGCTGTTGCTCTCCGAAGCGTACAACGCCTGGCGTTGGCTGGGCTGGGCGATCCTGCCGAGTCTGTACCTGGTGCTGATGGCCTCGCCGCGGGCCTGGCCATGGCCGGTGGCAGCCCAGCCCCGTGAATATCGGCTCTATGCGGCGGCGCCCCTGGCGCTGTTGATGCTCGGTTGGTTCTGGCTGGCGAACACCTTCAGCGACGGTACGGCGCAGCCCTTGCCTTATGTGCCGCTGCTCAACCCGCTGGAACTGGGCCTGCTGTTTGCCTTGTTCGGGGTCTACGTGTGGGCGCGCAGCGCGGTGGCGCAATTGACGCTTCATTGGGCCCATGCCGAGCATGTCGCCCAGTTGCTCGCCGGGCTGTCGCTGTTCGCATTCTTCACCGCCGTGGTGATGCGCAGCGCTCACCACTGGATCGGCGTGCCGTTCGAACTGGACGCCCTGCTCGACTCCATGTTCGTGCAGGCCGGGCTGTCCATCGTCTGGACCCTGATTGCCCTGGGCCTGATGATCGGCGGGCACCTGCGGCATCGCCGCGAGGTCTGGTTGGTCGGCGCCGCGTTGATCGCGGTGGTGGTCGCCAAATTGTTCTTTGTCGAGTTGAGTAACCGCGGCGGTCTGGCGCGGATCGTGTCGTTCATCGGCGTGGGCGTGTTGCTGTTGGTGGTCGGCTACTTCGCGCCGCTGCCACCCAAACGCTCGGAAACGGTCGAATCGACCGAACCGCCAATACCTGTCAGTGAGGGAGTGTCATCTTGAGTCGCACGTTGAATCGGATCGGGCTGGGTGTGGTGGGGTTGTGGGTGGCCTTGTCGGCCACCGCCCAGGAGCAACCGGCGGATTTTGCCCACCAGGTGCCCTTGGCCTTGAGCGGTGAGGGGCCGTGGTATCGCCTGTCATTGCCCTTGGACGTGCAACTGCAGGCGCGGCAGACCGACTTGAGCGACCTGCGGGTGTTCAACGCCGCCGGGCAGCCCCAGGCCTATGCCTTGGTGCGCGAGTCGGCCCAAAGCCGAGAAAACCGCACCCTCACCGACGTAAAGTGGTTCCCCCTGTACAACGCCGCCGATGACAACGAGCGCGCACCCAGCGTGCGGGTGCAATCGAATGCCAATGGCACGCTGGTAGAAGTCCAGCCATCCAGCCGCCTTGAAGCCGGTGAGGAAGAACTGCGTGGCTGGCTGTTGGACGCCAGTGCGATCAAGGCACCGTTGCAGCAGTTGATCCTCGACTGGACCAGCGAGCGCGACGGTTTCCAGCGCTTCACCATCGAGGCCAGCGACGACTTGCAGCACTGGCAGTCTTGGGGCGATGGCCAGGTGGCGCGCCTGACCTTTGCCGATGAGCGGGTCGAACAGCATGAGGTCAACCTGCCGGGGCAACCGGCGCGTTACCTGCGCCTGTTGTGGGATTCACCGTCCTCCGCACCGGTGCTGACGTCGGCCCAGTTGCAGAGCACCCGCCACGAGAGCCTGCCGTTGCCATTGGTCTGGTCGAAGCCGTTGGCCGGCACCACCCTCAAGGCCGGTGAATACACCTGGCAACTGCCCATGGGGTTGGAGATCGAGGAGTTGCAGGTCGAGCTGAGCCAGGCCAACAGCCTGGCGCCGGTGACCCTGGCGGGGCGGCGTGAAAGCAGCCAGCCGTGGCAACCGATGGGCAGTGGCCTGTTGTATCGCCTGACCCAGAACGGCCAGGATGTGCAGCAGAACCAGTTGCAGTTGTCTGGCCAGACCGTGCAGCAGTTGAAGCTGACGGTGGATGAGCGGGGCGGTGGCCTCGGCACCGAAGCGCCGGCTCTGCGTTTTGCCGTGCGCCCGACCCAGGTGGTGTTCCTGGCGCGTGGCGAGGGGCCCTACAGCCTGGCTCTGGGCAGTGCGACGGTGAAGGCCGCGAGCCTGCCGCTGACCACCCTGGTGCCGGATTATCGCCCCGCGCGCTTGGCCGCCCTGGGTTCGGCGACCGTGAGCGCAGCGACCACCTCCACCACGGTGGCCGCACCGGCCGCCGCGCCTGCGCCAGTCGACCCCTCCTGGAAGAAAATCGGCTTGTGGGCGGTGTTGCTGCTCAGTGTGCTGTTCCTTGGGGCGATGGCGTTCAGCTTGCTGCGCAAGCCGCCGGTCAAGTCCTGAAGATGGGCATGACTGAGCACCGAGTCGCCTGATTCGCGAGCGAGCCCGCCCCACATTTGGCCCTGTTCGACAGGACAATTGGGTCGCCTGTGGGAGCGGGCTTGCTCGCGAAGGTGCTCGCCCCGGCAGGCAGGCGATCTGCAAGCCATCGTCACCCTGTGAACTCAATCCTCCTTATCCCGTCTCATAGGAGGAATTAAGTCCCGACTCGCGCTAAACTGCGCTGGTTTTTCCGCCCCCTATTCTTCGGAGCCGTCCATGTCCCGCGTTACCTTGAGTCGCTATTTGATTGAGCAGACCCGCAGCAACAATACCCCTGCCGATCTGCGCTTTTTGATCGAAGTGGTGGCGCGTGCGTGCAAGGAGATCAGCCACGCCGTCTCCAAAGGCGCCCTGGGTGGTGTCCTGGGCAGCATGGGCACCGAAAACGTGCAGGGTGAAGTGCAGAAGAAGCTCGACGTGCTCTCCAACGAGATCCTGCTCGAAGCCAACGAATGGGGCGGTCACCTGGCCGGCATGGCGTCCGAGGAAATGGACAACGCCTACCAGATCCCGGGCAAATACCCCAAGGGTGCCTACCTGCTGGTGTTCGACCCGCTGGACGGATCGTCCAACATCGACATCAACGCACCGGTCGGCACCATCTTCTCGGTACTGCGTTGCCCGAACGAATACCTGAGCCAGAACGAAGCCCTGAATGAAAAGGCGTTCCTGCAACCCGGCACCCAGCAGGTCGCTGCCGGCTATGCCATCTACGGGCCGCAGACCATGCTGGTGCTGACCCTGGGCGACGGCGTCAAGGGTTTCACCCTGGATCGCGAAATGGGCAGCTTCGTACTGACCCACGAAGACATCACCATTCCTGAATCCACCCAGGAATTCGCCATCAACATGTCCAACCAGCGCCACTGGGAAGCGCCGGTGCAACGCTACGTCAGCGAATTGCTGGCTGGCGAGGAAGGTCCGCTGAAAAAGAACTACAACATGCGCTGGGTCGCCGCGATGGTCGCCGACGTCCACCGTATCCTGACCCGCGGTGGCCTGTTCATGTACCCGCGCGACAGCCGCGAGCCGTCCAAGCCAGGCAAACTGCGCCTGATGTACGAAGCCAACCCGATGTCGTTCCTGGTGGAGCAGGCCGGCGGCGCTTCCACCGACGGCCACCAGCGGATCCTCGACATCAAGCCTGAAGGCCTGCACCAGCGCGTGGCGGTGTTCCTCGGTTCGAAGGAAGAAGTCGCCCGCGCCACGGCGTACCACAAGGAGTAAATCATGGCCGAGCCTTGGCAGCCGTTACTCGATTGGTGGTTTGGTTCAGCCGACACACCGGACGAAATAGCCGCTGACAAGGGCAAGCTGTGGTTCGGCAAACACCATGACCGCCAGGCGCGCGAGCGCTTCGGCGATCAGGTCGAGCAGGCACTGGCCGGCGGATTGGTCGACTGGGCGCAACGCCCGGAAGGTTGGCTGGCTTTGGTGCTGTTGCTCGACCAGTTACCGCGGATGATCTTTCGCGACACCCCCAAGGCCTTCTCCGGCGACCTTCGTGCACAGGCCCTCGTGGCCCAAGGCATGGCGGCGGGTTTCGACCGGCAGCTTGAGCCGATCCAGCGCGTGTTCATCTACCTCGTACTCGAACACTGCGAAAACCTCGCGGTGCAGAACGAAGCCGTGTCACGGTTTATCGACCTGGTTCGAGAACAGCCTGAAGCGCAGCGGGCGGTGTTTGAAGACAACCTGGATTATGCCGAGCGGCACCAGAGGATCATTGCCCGGTTTGGACGGTTTCCCCATCGCAATGGGGTGTTGGGAAGGGAATCTACGGCTGAGGAAGTGGCGTTTCTGAAAAAGCCGGGGTCAAAATTCTGATTTTGCGGTGAGGCGGATGCCGCCTTCGCGAGCAAGCCCGCTCCTACAACTGATTGCGTTTCCTCTGACGGAACACGGTCAACTGTGGGAGCGGGCTTGCTCGCGAAAGGGCCCGCAAGAGCGCTAGATCCGGAAACTGCCCACCAACTGCTTCAACCGCGCCGCCTGCTGTTCGAGGTCGGTGCAGGCCCGCAACGTGGCTTGCAGGTTTTCCACGCCTTCCTGGTTCAGCGTATTGATCTCGGAAATGTCGACGTTGATCGACTCCACCACCGCGGTCTGTTCTTCGGTGGCGGTGGCGACGGACTGGTTCATGCCGTCGATTTCACCGATTCGCTGGGTCACGCTGCCCAGGCGTTCGCCGGCCTGGTTGGCGATGCCGACGCTGCTTTCGCTCTGGCGCTGGCTGTCGGTCATGGTCAGCACCGCCTCCCGCGCGCCGACTTGCAGTTCTTCGATCATCTTCTGGACTTGCTGTGCCGAATCCTGGGTGCGGTGAGCCAGGTTGCGCACTTCGTCGGCCACCACTGCAAAGCCACGACCGGCTTCTCCGGCCCGGGCGGCCTCGATGGCGGCGTTCAGGGCCAGCAGGTTGGTCTGCTGGGAAATGCTGGTGATCACCTCGAGGATCTGGCCGATGTTCACCGTGTTGCTGTTCAGGGTCTCGATGTTGCCGCACGAATCGCTGATCTTGGCGGACAACTGCTGCATGGCGGTGATGGTCTTGTCCACCACATGCTGGCCTTCTTCAGCCAGGTTGCGCGCGTCGCTGGAATGCTGCGAAGCGAGCGCGGCGTTCTGGGCGATTTCCTGGGCGGCGGCGCCGAGCTGGTTGATGGCCGCGGCGACGCTGCTGGTGCGCGAAGCCTGCTGGTCGGAGTTGAACATCGAGGAATTGGACGCACTGACCACGCGCAGGGCAACTTCGTTGACCTGGCCGGTGGCCGACGCCACTTCGCGGATCGAGGTGTGGATGCGCTCGACGAAACGGTTGAACGACACGCCCAGTGCACCGAATTCGTCGTGGCCGTGGATGGTCAGGCGCCGGGTCAGGTCGCCTTCGCCTTCGGCGATGTCATGCATGGCGCGGCCCATGGTCAGCAGCGGTTGCATCAACACGCGGATCAGCATGCCCAACAGGGCGATGATGAACACCACGGCAATGGCCATGGCGATCAGCGCCGAGGTGCGGAACTCGCTGAGCATCGCCAGGGCGGTGTCCTTGTCCAGCACCAGCGCCACGTACCAGTCCGCGCCCGGCACGCCATTGACGCGGGTGAAGGAGATGAACTGGGTCTTGCCGTCGAGTTCGACCTCCTTCATGCCGGGGCTGACTTGCGGCGCACCGTTAGGGTAGGCCTCGGCCAGGGTCTTGAGTACACGCTTGCTGTCCGGGTGGATCAGGATCTTGCCTTCGGCGCTGACGATGAACGCATGGCCGTGGCCGCCGAAGTTCAGCGAGTTGATGATGGCGCTGACGCTGGACAGGTCGATGTCCGCCCCGGCCACGCCGATCATCTGGTTCTGGCGCTGCACCGGGGTGGCCACGGTGATCACCAGTTTGCCCGATGAGGCGGCGATGTAGGGTTCGGTGACGATGGTCTGCTGGGCGCTGTTGGCGGCCTTGTACCAGCCACGGGCGCGAGGGTCGTAGTCGGCGGGACGGTTGCCGGCCGGGACCGAGAACATCACGCCGTCGGTGCCGCCGAAATAGCTGAGCTGGAAGTTGCCCGTGTAGGCCGGCAGGTCGACGGCGCGCTTGAGGCTGGCGGCGCTGTTGCCGTCGATGGCGATCTGCTGGGCCAGCGATTGCAGCAACTGGATGCGTCCTTCGACCCAGGTCTGGATGTTGCGACTGGTCAGGCTGCCGAGTTCCTGCATGGTGGTTTCGGTGCTGCTGTTCAGGCTCTGGCGCTGACGGTAGTCGTTGAACAGGATGAAACAGGCGAATGCAACGGCTACCACGAGGGCGGCAGCCAGCAGGATTTTGTGGCTGAATTTCATGTTTCTGGTCATTAAGAGCGCTACCGCAGAGGAGCTGGTCAGGAAGGGGGGCAATTTGCCATAACGCAGGGCTTTGCGCTGCTCTTTTTATCGGCCGGCGGGCGCCAAGGATCAGCGCCCGGTGCCGCGATCCCGACGAAATGGCCAACACCGTCACAAACTGATTGATTTACCGACGAAACGGCGCATCCGAGGCCAATAAATACTGGGGTTGTCGGGGAACCAGAAGAGGGTTTTCTCTTCTAAGGTTCTG
Organism: Pseudomonas sp. P97.38; assembly: GCF_001269745.1. Lineage (NCBI taxonomy): Bacteria > Pseudomonadati > Pseudomonadota > Gammaproteobacteria > Pseudomonadales > Pseudomonadaceae > Pseudomonas > Pseudomonas sp. P97.38. The sequence continues at coordinate 248,282 of NZ_LHVJ01000024.1, read as the reverse complement.
GTTGGCACCCTAGCCACCCCCTTCCGTTCCAGGAGTTACACCATGTCACTGCGCTCTATCGCCCTGTTGTTCGTGTGCGTCGTATTGACGGCCTGCAGCAAGGTCAACCAGGAAAACTATTCGAAGCTGTCAGCCGGCATGCCCAAGGCCGAAGTCGAAGCGTTGCTGGGGAAACCGACCGATTGCTCGGGCGCGCTTGGCATGTCCAGTTGCACCTGGGGCGACCAGAAAAGCTTTATCAGCGTGCAGTACGCCGGTGACAAAGTGTTGATGTTTTCCGGCCAAGGCCTGAAGTAAACCGGGGCTAGTGGCCTGTGTCGGCCGCTAGGTGCCTGCGGGAGAAAAATAATGCGGTTATTGTTAGTACTTTTAGCCGGTCTGGTTTTGGCTGGCTGTGCCACTTCTGGCGAAGACCCGTTGGCGCCCAAGACTGTCCACAGCGTCAACCTCAAGCGTTACCAAGGGACCTGGTACGAGTTGGCCCGCCTGCCGATGTATTTCCAGCGCAACTGTGCGCAATCCGAAGCCCATTACACCCTCAAGCCTGACGGCAACGTGGGCGTGCTCAATCGCTGCCTGACCTCGGACTGGCAGTGGGAAGAAGCCCGCGGCACCGCCACGCCGCAGGTGCCGGGCAAGACCGACAAGCTCTGGGTCCAATTCGACAACTGGTTCTCGCGGATCGTGCCGGGCGTGGCGAAAGGGCAGTATTGGGTGTTGTACGTCAGTGACGACTACAAGACCGCCATCGTTGGCGACCCGAGCCGCCGCTACATGTGGTTGCTGTCCCGCACGCCCACCGTCAACAGCGTCGTGCGCGAAGAGCTGCTGAGCAAGGCGCGCCAGCAGGGCTATGACACGACACGGTTGATCTGGCGAGCGTCGGATCGGCAGATGGCCAAGACGTCGGATTGATCTGCTCAGACCCCTGTGGGAGCGAGCTTGCTCGCGATGACGGACTTTCATTCAACTTGAGCGTTGAATGTGAGGGCCTCATCGCGAGCAAGCTCGCTCCCACATTTTTCTTAGGTGTCAGCCCAACAGCTCGCGCAACACCTGGGTAAACGCCTGGGCGCTTTGCTCTTCGGCGGCGTGACGACCGTCGCGCACCACCCATTGACCGCCCACCATCACATCACGCACCTGGCGATCCCCGCCGGCAAACAGCCATCGATTGAGGATCCCGTCGCCCTGCGCGGTGGCGAGATACGGGTCCTGGCCATCGAGCACCAGCCAGTCGGCACGCTTGCCGACTTCGAGGGCGCCGATCGGTTGCCCCAGCGCCTCGGCGCCGCCGTCCAGCGCGGCATCGAACAAAGTCCGTCCGACCATCGGCTGATCCGCCCGATACAAGCGGTTGCGCCGTTGATCCCGCAGGCGCTGACCATATTCCAGCCAACGCAGTTCTTCCACCACGCTCAATGACACATGGCTGTCGGAACCGATGCCCAGCCGGCCGCCCTGGGCGAGGAAATCCACGGCCGGGAAAATTCCGTCGCCCAGGTTGGCCTCGGTGGTCAGGCACAGGCCGGCAATCGCCTGGCTCCTGGCCATGAGGCTGACCTCGTGGGCGTTGGCGTGGGTGGCATGGACCAGGCACCAGCGCCGGTCCACCTCGACGTTTTCGTACAACCATTGCAGCGGGCGGGCGCCGCTCCAGCTCAGGCAGTCGTCGACTTCCTTCTGCTGCTCGGCGATATGGATATGCACCGGGCACTGGCGATCGCTCGCCGCCAGCACGTCGTGGATCTGCTCAGGTGTCACCGCACGCAGGGAGTGGAAGCACAAACCCAGGGCCTGGGTGGGTTGCCCGGCCAGGATCGGCTGCAAGCGTGACTGGAGTTTGAGGTAGTTCTCGGTACTGTTGATGAAGCGCCGCTGCCCGTCATTGGGCGCCTGACCGCCGAAACCGGAATGGCTGTAGAGCACCGGCAGCAACGTCAGGCCGATTCCGGCGCTGCTAGCGGCCTGGCTGATGCGCAAGGCCAGTTCCGCCGGGTCGGCGTAAGGCGAGCCGTCGGTATCGTGGTGCACGTAGTGGAATTCGGCGACCGAGGTGTAGCCGGCCTTGAGCATTTCGATATACAGCTGCCGGGCGATGATGCCGAGCTGATCGGGGCTGATTTTTCCGACGAGCCGATACATCAGGTCGCGCCATGTCCAGAAACTGTCGTTGGGGTTGCCCGCCACTTCCGCCAGGCCGGCCATGGCGCGCTGGAACGCATGGGAGTGCAGGTTCGGCATGCCCGGCAGCAGCGGCCCCGCCAGGCGTTCGGCGCCGTCTGCGTGGGAATCGGCCTGGATAAGGGTCAGCACGCCCGCGGCGTTGACCTCAAGGCGTATATCGTTGGCCCATCCACTAGGCAGCAGCGCGCGTTCGGCAAAGAAGGCGGACATGGTTCAACCTCATCGTGCGTAATTTGTATATACATATACAGACGTTTGCCTGGCCGGTAAACTCCGGCAAGCTAGCCTTCTTATTCGCAGAACAGGGAACCGCCGTGCCGACTCCGCCTGCCAAACCGCCGCTGGCCGCAACCATGGGTGACAGTCCGGCGCCCTTGTATGCCCGCGTGAAACAGATGATCACCCAGCAGATCGACAGTGGAAACTGGCCGCCGCACTACCGCGTGCCGTCGGAAAGCGAGCTGGTCAGCCAATTGGGTTTCAGCCGCATGACCATCAACCGGGCCTTGCGGGAAATGACCGCCGACGGCCTGTTGGTGCGCATGCAGGGTGTCGGCACGTTCGTGGCCGAGCCCAAGAGCCAGTCTGCCTTGTTCGAAGTGCACAACATCGCCGACGAGATCGCCTCCCGTGGGCATCGCCACACCTGCAAGGTCATCACCCTGGAAGAAGAGGCCGCCGGTTCCGAGCGGGCCTTGGCGCTGGACATGCGTGAAGGCCAGAAGGTGTTCCATTCGTTGATCGTGCATTTCGAAAACGATATTCCCGTGCAAATCGAGGACCGTTTCGTCAACGCGCTGGTGGCGCCGGAATACCTCAAGCAGGACTTCACCCTGCAAACGCCCTACGCCTACCTGAACCAGGTCGCGCCGCTGACTGAAGGCGAGCATGTGGTCGAAGCGATCCTCGCCGAGCCGAATGAGTGCAAGTTGTTGCAGATCGAAAAGGGCGAACCGTGCCTGTTGATCCGCCGCCGTACCTGGTCGGGGCGCCAGCCGGTGACCGCGGCACGGCTGATTCATCCCGGTTCCCGTCACAGTCTGGAAGGGCGGTTTCATAAGTGAGCGACTTGAAGATCCTGCGCGCGGCGGATTACCCGCGCATGCCGTGGAAGAACGGCGGTGGCAGCACCGAGGAAATCACCCGCGATGCCGGCACCGGCCTGGAAGGTTTCGGCTGGCGCCTCTCGATTGCCGATATTGGCGAGTCTGGCGGTTTTTCCACGTTCGCCGGTTACGAGCGGATTATCAGTGTCTTGCAGGGTGACGGCATGACGCTGAGCGTCGATGGCCAGACCACGCGGCCGCTGCAGCCGCTGGATCCCTTTGCGTTCAGTGGCGAGAGCCATGTGCATTGCACCTTGCTCGGCGGGCCGATTCGCGACTTCAACCTGATCTACGCGCCACAGCGTTACCGCGCACGGCTGCAATGGCTAGGCGGCCAGCAGCGGTTTTTCAGCGAGGCGCAGACGCTGCTGATATTCAGTGCGGCCCCGGGGCTGACGCTCAAAGTGGGTGAAACCACTGCGGGCCTGGGTCTTTACGACTGTTTGCAACTGAGCGGTAACACTGGGCTGGTGGAAGTCGCCACCCACGGCCAATGTTGTGTGATCGAGCTGACAGCTCACTGACACATCTTGCGACAGGGTTTTTGTGGTGAGGAAGCAAGCTCCCTCACCACAAAAAACCCTCACTGTTTCCTTCTATGCGCACCAACTTGTTACCGAATGCCCCAGCGCGGCGCAATGCTGCGCTTTTTTGTCCCTCCGATTTCTCTCCAAAAAAACCTCTCAAAAAAAAATCATCCGGCTTGCAAACCCATCAACCACGGGGCTCGCAGCTAATCTCCCAGCGATTCTGAAACATCCTCTCCAGCAAGTTGGCCGCTTGATTGCATATGCTTGTACATACAAGTAAAGACGTATGCGTATGAGTGACGACATTCAACGCGACGTTCGCAAAATCGCTGCCCGCTGCCGGGCTGGTCTGAATTGATCGCTGAGGAGTTTTTGCTGTGACCGACGCTACCCGCAAACCTGAAAAATACCGTGACGTTGAAATCCGCGCCCCTCGCGGTAACACGCTGACCGCCAAGAGCTGGCTGACTGAAGCGCCGCTGCGCATGCTGATGAACAACCTCGACCCACAAGTGGCCGAGAACCCCAAGGAGCTGGTGGTCTACGGTGGCATCGGCCGCGCGGCACGCAACTGGGAGTGCTACGACAAGATCGTCGAAAGCCTCACCCATCTGAATGACGACGAAACCTTGCTGGTGCAGTCCGGCAAGCCAGTGGGCGTGTTCAAGACCCACAGCAATGCCCCGCGCGTACTGATCGCCAACTCCAACCTCGTGCCGCACTGGGCCACCTGGGAACACTTCAACGAACTCGACGCCAAGGGCCTGGCCATGTACGGCCAGATGACCGCCGGCAGCTGGATCTACATCGGCAGCCAGGGCATCGTGCAAGGCACCTACGAAACCTTCGTCGAAGCCGGTCGCCAGCATTACGACGCTAACCTCAAGGGCCGCTGGGTCCTGACCGCCGGCCTGGGCGGCATGGGCGGCGCGCAGCCGTTGGCCGCGACTCTGGCCGGTGCCTGCTCGCTGAACATCGAGTGCCAGCAGGTGAGTATCGATTTCCGTCTCAAGACCCGCTACGTCGACGAGCAGGCCACCGACCTCGACGACGCCCTGGCCCGTATCGAGAAATACACCGCCGAAGGCAAGGCCATTTCCATCGCGCTGTGTGGGAACGCGGCTGAAATCCTGCCGGAATTGGTCCGTCGTGGAGTGCGCCCCGACATGGTCACCGACCAGACCAGCGCCCACGACCCGCTCAACGGTTACCTGCCGGCCGGCTGGACCTGGGACGAGTACCGCGCCCGGGCCAAGACCGAACCTGCCGCCGTGGTGAAAGCCGCCAAGCAATCGATGGCCGTTCACGTCAAAGCCATGCTGGCCTTCCAGAAAATGGGTGTGCCGACCTTCGACTATGGCAACAACATTCGCCAGATGGCCCAGGAAGAAGGCGTCGAGAATGCCTTCGACTTCCCCGGTTTCGTCCCGGCCTATATCCGTCCGCTGTTCTGCCGCGGTATCGGCCCGTTCCGTTGGGCGGCGCTGTCGGGTGACCCGCAAGACATCTACAAGACCGACGCCAAGGTCAAGGAACTGATCCCCGACGATGCCCACCTGCACAACTGGCTGGACATGGCGCGCGAGCGCATCAGCTTCCAGGGCCTGCCGGCGCGTATCTGCTGGGTCGGCCTGGGTCAGCGCGCCAAGTTGGGCCTGGCGTTCAACGAAATGGTGCGCAGCGGCGAGCTGTCCGCGCCGATCGTGATTGGCCGCGACCACCTGGACTCCGGTTCCGTGTCCAGCCCCAACCGCGAAACCGAATCCATGCAGGACGGCTCCGACGCTGTCTCCGACTGGCCGCTGCTCAATGCGTTGCTCAACACCGCCAGCGGCGCGACCTGGGTATCGCTGCACCACGGTGGTGGCGTGGGCATGGGCTTCTCCCAGCATTCGGGCATGGTGATTGTCTGCGACGGCACCGATGAAGCCGCCGCGCGGATCGCCCGCGTGCTGCACAACGACCCGGGCACCGGCGTGATGCGTCATGCCGACGCCGGTTACCAGATCGCGATCGATTGCGCCAAGGAGCAGGGGCTGAATCTGCCGATGATTACCGGCAAGTAACGCAGGCCCCCTGCGGGAGCGAGCTTGCTCGCGATGGCGTCATCAGATTCGACACCGGCATCGGCTGATACACCGCTATCGCGAGCAAGCCCGCTCCCACAGGAAGCAGGCTCCACAGGAACCCAAAACAATCCATAGAGGTTGAATCATGGCCACCAGCAGCACAGGTGCAAGCAGCAAGCCGTTGATCGAGAAACGCTCGATCGACTACATCCCGGAAGCGGAGAGGCACGGCCGATTGTTGAGCCAGTTCACCCTCTGGATGGGGGCCAACCTGCAAATCACGGCGATTGTCACCGGTGCCTTGGCGGTGGTGCTGGGCGGTGATGTGTTCTGGTCGTTGATCGGGCTGCTGATCGGCCAACTGCTCGGCGGCGGCGTCATGGCGTTGCATGCCGCGCAAGGCCCCAGGCTCGGCCTGCCGCAGATGATCTCCAGCCGGGTGCAGTTCGGCGTCTATGGCGCGGCCATCCCGATCGTGCTGGTGTGCCTGATGTACCTGGGTTTCACCGCCACCGGAACCGTGCTGTCCGGCCAGGCGCTGGGCCAGTTGTTTGGCGTCAGCGACAGTGTCGGCATCCTCATTTTCGCCAGCGTCATCGTGCTGGTCACGGTGCTGGGTTATCGGGTGATCCACTTCATCGGCCGTGTCGCCAGCGTGATTGGCGTGATTGCCTTTGTGTACCTGTTCGCTCGCCTGATTGGCCAGGTAGATGTCGGTGCCCTCCTGCAGATCCGCCATTTCAGCTGGAGCAGCTTCCTGCTGGCGGTGTCGCTCGCCGCGTCCTGGCAGATCGCCTTCGGCCCCTACGTGGCCGACTATTCGCGCTACCTGCCGAGCAGGACGTCCTCGGTGAAAACCTTTTTCGCCGCGGGCGCCGGCTCGGTCATCGGCGCGCAGGTGGCGATGATCCTCGGCGTGTTTGCCGCCGCTTCGGCCAACGGGCAGTTCGCGGGTCACGAAGTGGCCTACATCGTGGGCCTGGGCGGCGCTGGCGCCACGGCTGCGCTGCTGTACTTCAGCATCGCGTTTGGCAAGGTCACCATTTCCACGCTGAACTCCTACGGCAGCTTCATGTGCATCGCGACCATCATTAGCGGCTTTCGTGGCCACCTGAACGTAACGCGCTTGCAGCGCGTGGCCTTCGTGCTGGTCATCGTCGGCGCCGCGACCCTGATCGCGTTGCTCGGCCAGCACTCGTTCCTGGGTGCGTTCAAGTCGTTCATCCTGTTCTTGCTGGCGTTCTTCACGCCTTGGAGCGCGATCAATCTGGTGGACTACTACTGCATCACGCGCGAGCGCTATGACGTGCCGGCGCTGGCCGATCCAAACGGTCGCTATGGTCGCTGGAACGCCTTGGGTATCAGCGTCTATGCCTTGGGTGTACTGGTCCAGTTGCCGTTCATCGCCACCAAGTTCTTTACCGGCCCGCTGGTGGCTGCGATGGGGGGCGTGGACATCTCGTGGATCATCGGCCTGGTGGTCCCGGCGGCGCTGTACTACGTCCTCGCCAAGCGGTGGCACAGCGCAGTACCCGATCAATTGATCCTGCCGGTCGAGCAGGACACGGTTGACGCACAACCGAGCAGGGCGGGCCGCGTTCACGCGGCCTGATGGGACGTTGACAGGGCTGGATGCCTCTTGACTGCCGTAAGCCAACTCAAATGATTAGGAGCGTCACACAATGAAATCGAACAAGACCCTGCTGACCACGTTGCTTTCCATGGGCCTGCTGGCCAGTGCCGGCGCCACGCAAGCGGCGGGTTGGTGCGAGTCGGGCAAACCGGTGAAGTTCGCCGGCCTGAACTGGGAAAGCGGCATGCTGCTGACCGACGTCCTGCAAGTGGTGTTGGAAAAAGGCTACGGCTGCAAGACCGACAGCCTGCCGGGTAACTCCATCACCATGGAAAACGCCCTGAGCAGCAACGACATCCAGGTGTTTGCCGAAGAGTGGGTCGGCCGCAGCGAGGTCTGGAACAAGGCCGAGAAGGCCGGCAAGGTGGTCGGCGTCGGGGCGCCGGTGGTGGGCGCCATCGAGGGCTGGTACGTGCCGCGCTACGTGGTGGAAGGCGATGCCAAGCGCAAGCTCGAAGCCAAGGCACCGGGCCTGAAGAACATTGCCGACCTGGGCCAGTACGCCGCCGTGTTCAAGGATCCGGAAGAACCGTCCAAGGGCCGCTTCTACAATTGCCCGGCCGGTTGGACCTGCGAGCTGGACAACAGCGAAATGCTGAAAAGCTATGGCCTGGAAAATACCTACACCAACTTCCGCCCTGGCACTGGCCCGGCGCTGGATGCCGCCGTGCTGTCGAGCTACAAGCGTGGCGAGCCGATCCTGTTCTACTACTGGTCGCCCACGCCGCTGATGGGCCAGGTGGACCTGGTAAAACTGGAAGAAAAACCGGGCGTGGACAAGAGCGTGAGCATCAAGGTCGGCCTGTCCAAGACGTTCCACGACGAGGCACCGGAACTGGTCGCGGTACTGGAAAAGGTCAACCTGCCCATCGATATCCTGAACCAGAACCTGGGGCGCATGGCCAAAGAGCGGATCGAGTCGCCAAAACTGGCGAAGATCTTCCTGAAGGAACATCCTGAAGTCTGGCACGCCTGGGTCAGTGAAGACGCTGCCAAGAAAATCGACGCGGCTCTGTAGGTCGAATTCTTCCCGGCCAACCATAGGGCTGGCCGGGACGTTCACCGCATCCCTTTGATCGAGAGTCTCTTATGTTTCCCGAAAGCTTTACCTTTTCCATCGCCGACTGGGTCAACGGTTGGGTCGATTCGCTGGTGACCAACTATGGTGATGTGTTCCGGCACATCTCCGACACGTTGCTGTGGGCCATCGTCAACCTCGAAGGCCTGCTGCGCCTGGCGCCGTGGTGGTTGATGCTGGCCATCGTCGGTGGCATTGCCTGGCACGCCACGCGCAAGGTCGTGGCCACGGCGGTGATCGTCGGCCTGTTGTTCCTGGTGGGCGCGGTGGGCCTGTGGGACAAACTGATGCAGACCCTCGCGTTGATGCTGGTCGCAACGCTGATCTCGGTGTTGATCGGCATTCCGCTGGGCATCCTTTCGGCGCGCAGCAACCGCCTGCGCTCGGTGCTGATGCCGTTGCTGGACATCATGCAGACCATGCCCAGCTTCGTGTACCTGATTCCGGTGTTGATGCTGTTCGGCCTGGGCAAGGTCCCGGCGATCTTCGCCACGGTGATCTATGCCGCGCCGCCCCTGATTCGCCTCACCGACCTGGGCATCCGCCAGGTGGACGGCGAAGTGATGGAAGCCATCAATGCCTTCGGCGCCAACCGCTGGCAACAGCTGTTCGGCGTGCAACTGCCCCTGGCCCTGCCGAGCATCATGGCCGGGATCAACCAGACCACCATGATGGCCCTGTCGATGGTGGTCATCGCCTCGATGATCGGTGCCCGTGGCTTGGGCGAAGACGTGCTGGTGGGTATCCAGACCCTCAACGTCGGACGCGGCCTGGAAGCCGGCCTGGCCATCGTGATTCTCGCCGTGGTCATCGACCGCATTACCCAGGCCTATGGTCGCCCTCGGCATGAGGTGAGCAAATGAACAACACCGCCATCAGCAAAATCGAAGTCAAGAACGTCTTCAAGATCTTCGGCAATCGCCCCAAGGACGCCCTGGACCTGATCCGCCAGAACAAGACCAAGGACCAGGTGCTGGCCGAAACCGGTTGCGTGGTCGGGGTCAACGACCTGTCGCTGAGCATCGGCACCGGCGAAATCTTCGTGATCATGGGCCTGTCCGGCTCGGGCAAGTCCACCCTGGTGCGCCACTTCAACCGGCTGATCGACCCCACCAGCGGCGCGATCCTGGTGGACGGCGAGGACATCCTGCAACTGGACATGGACGCCCTTCGCGAATTTCGCCGGCACAAGATCAGCATGGTGTTCCAGAGCTTCGGCCTGCTGCCCCACAAGAGCGTGCTGGACAACGTCGCCTACGGCTTGAAAGTGCGCGGCGAAAGCAAGCAGGTCTGCACCGAACGAGCGCTGCACTGGATCAACACCGTGGGCCTGAAGGGCTACGAGAACAAGTACCCGCACCAGCTCTCCGGCGGCATGCGCCAGCGCGTGGGCCTGGCCCGAGCGTTGGCGGCGGACACCGACATCATCCTGATGGACGAGGCCTTCAGCGCCCTCGACCCGCTGATCCGCGCGGAAATGCAGGACCAGTTGCTGGAACTGCAAAAGACCCTGCACAAGACCATTGTGTTCATCACCCACGACCTCGACGAAGCCGTGCGCATCGGCAACCGCATCGCGATTCTCAAGGATGGCAAGCTGATCCAGGTCGGCACCCCCCGGGAGATCCTGCATTCGCCGGCCGATGAGTATGTCGATCGGTTCGTGCAGCGCCGGGCGGCGGTGGTTTAGGTCCATGGGCGATTGTGGCGGGTGCGCTGTTGTGGCGAGGGAGCTTGCTCCCGCTCGGGCGCGAAGCGGCCGCCTCTTCGGGTCTGCTGCGTAGCCCAGCGGGAGCAAGCTCCCTCGCCACAAGAGCGCACCACCCTGGAATGCGCACTCTGTGGGAGCGAGCTTGCTCGCGAAGGCGTCGGCAAAGTTGCATCAATATTCAAGTTGTACGGATGAGGTTGAAGATGTCCCAGGCTGAAAAAATCATCATCGCCGATGCCCCCCTGCGTTGGCAGGACGTGGTCGCCGTCGCCCGTTTCGGCGCTCCGCTCGAGCTGTCGGCCCAGGCCTGGGCGCGGATCGACAATGCCCAGGCCATCGTGCAGCGCATCGTCGAAAGCGGCGAGCGCGCCTATGGCGTCAACACCGGCCTGGGGGCCTTGTGCAATGTTTCGCTCAAGGACGAACAACTCAGCCAGCTGTCGCGCAACACCTTGCTCAGCCATGCCTGTGGCGTCGGCGCGCCGCTGGCCGATGAGCAGGCGCGGGCGATTCTCTGCGCCGCCATTCTCAACTACAGCCAGGGCAAGTCCGGCATTCATCGCCGGGTGGTCGAAGCGCTGCTGGCGTTGCTCAATCGCGGCATCACCCCGCAAGTGCCGTCCCAGGGGTCGGTGGGTTACCTGACCCACATGGCCCACATCAGCATCGCCCTGCTGGGTGTTGGGCAGGTCAGCTACCGCGGGCACATCGTTCCGGCGCAACAGGCCCTGGCTGCCGAAGGCCTGCAACCGGTGCAACTGGGGGCCAAGGACGGTTTGTGCCTGGTCAACGGCACGCCATGCATGACGGGCCTCAGTTGCCTGGCCCTGGCCGATGCGACGCGCCTGGTGCAATGGGCCGATGTCGTCGGCGCCATGAGCTTCGAGGCCCAGCGCGGACAGATTGCCGCGTTCGACGCCGAGATCATCGCCCTCAAGCCGCACCCCGGCATGCAGCAGGTCGGGGCCAATTTGCGCGCCTTGCTCGACGGCAGCGAAGTGATTGCCTTGAGCCTGGGCATTCGCACCCAGGATGCCTTGAGCATCCGCTCGATCCCCCAGGTGCACGGGGCCGCTCGCGACCAGTTGGCGCATGCCCGGCAGCAGATCGAAACCGAACTCAATGCCGCCACCGATAACCCGCTGCTGCTGGGCACGCCGGAGCATTTCCGGGTGATGTCCCAGGCCAACCCACATGGCCAGTCGGTGGCGCTGGCGGCGGACCTGCTGGCGATTGCCATGGCGGAAATCGGCTCCATCGCCGAGCGCCGCCTCGACCGCTTGATCAACCCGCACGTCAGCGGCCTGCCGGCGTTCCTGGTGGCCAACCCCGGCGTGAACTCGGGGATGATGATCGTGCAGTACGTCGCCGCCTCTTTGTGCGCGCAGAACCGTCAGTTGGCGCAACCGGCGGTGCTCGATAACTACGTGACCTCGGGTTTGCAGGAGGATCACCTGAGCATGGGCACCAACGCGGCCTTGAAGCTGCACGGCGTATTGGAAAACTGCACGCAGATCCTTGCCATCGAGTACCTGCTGGCGGCCCAGGCCTTCGAATTTCTCAAGGGGCAACGCTTCGGCGCCGGCACCGGCGTTGCCTGGCAATTGCTGCGTGAACGGGTTCCGCCCTACGACCAGGACCGCTGGTTGGCGCCCGACATCGCCAGTGCCGCCGCGCTGCTGAAGGACCCCTACGTGCTGCATGACGCGTTACCGAATCTGAATTGAACACAACCGCCAGCGTGCCAAGGCACCTCTTGCCCACAAGGCATCGCCCACAAAGCGAAGGTGACGGATAACGGAACATTCCGGAGCGACTGGCGGATACATAAAAACTCTCAAAAGGAGCAGGAAATGACAGCGTTGAACTTGATCCCCGGCCAACTGAGCCTGGCTCAATTGCGTGACATCTATCAGCAACCGGTGACACTGAGCCTCGACGCCAGTGCCTCGGCGCAAATCGAAGCCAGCGTGGCGTGCGTGGAGCAGATCCTCGCCGAGAACCGCACCGCCTACGGCATCAACACCGGTTTCGGCCTGCTGGCCTCGACCCGCATTGCCAGCGAAGACCTGGAAAACCTGCAGCGCTCGCTCGTGCTGTCCCATGCCGCCGGTGTGGGCGAGCCGATCAGCGATGCGCTGGTGCGGTTGATCATGGTGCTCAAGGTCAACAGCCTGAGCCGGGGTTTTTCCGGCATTCGCCGGCAGGTGATCGATGCGCTGATCGCGCTGGTCAATGCCCAGGTGTATCCGCACATCCCGCTCAAGGGCTCGGTCGGGGCTTCCGGTGACCTGGCGCCGCTGGCCCACATGTCGCTGGTGCTGCTGGGCGAAGGCAAGGCCCGTTATAAAGGCGAATGGCTGCCGGCCGTCGAGGCCTTGAAAGTCGCCGGTCTCGCACCGCTGACCCTGGCCGCGAAAGAAGGCCTGGCGCTGCTCAATGGCACTCAGGTGTCCACCGCGTTCGCCCTGCGTGGCCTGTTCGAAGGCGAAGACCTGTTCGCCGGCGCCCTGGCCCTGGGCAGCCTGACCGTGGAAGCCGTGCTCGGCTCGCGCTCGCCGTTCGATGCCCGCATTCATGCCGCCCGTGGCCAGAAAGGCCAGATCGACGCCGCCGCGGCGTACCGCGACTTGCTGGGCGAGCGCAGCGAAATCTCCGCCTCGCACCAGAACTGCGACAAGGTCCAGGACCCGTACTCCCTGCGCTGCCAACCGCAAGTGATGGGCGCGTGCCTGACCCAGTTCCGCCAGGCCGCCGAGGTGCTGGTGATCGAAGCCAACGCCGTGTCGGACAACCCGCTGGTGTTCGCCGCCGAAGGTGACGTGATTTCCGGCGGCAACTTCCACGCCGAACCGGTGGCCATGGCTGCCGACAACATGGCCCTGGCGATCGCGGAAATCGGCTCGCTCAGCGAGCGCCGCATTTCGCTGATGATGGACAAGCACATGTCGCAGTTGCCGCCGTTCCTGGTGGGCAATGGCGGGGTCAACTCCGGCTTCATGATTGCCCAGGTCACCGCGGCTGCCCTGGCGAGCGAGAACAAGGCGCTGTCCCATCCTCATTCGGTGGACAGCCTGCCGACCTCGGCCAACCAGGAAGACCACGTTTCCATGGCCCCGGCCGCTGGCAAGCGTCTTTGGGAGATGGCTGAGAACACCCGCGGGATTCTCGCGGTGGAATGGCTGGCGGCGTGCCAGGGCCTGGACCTGCGCGGCGGCCTGAAGACCTCGCCGAAGCTGGAGCAGGCCCGTGGCCTGCTGCGTGCAGAAGTGCCGTTTTATGAGAAGGACCGCTTCTTTGCGCCGGACATCAATGCCGCCAGTGAACTGTTGGCGAGTCGTTGCCTGAACGAGTTGGTCACGGCGCAGTTGTTGCCGAGCCTGTAAGGACACCATCGCGAGCAAGCACACATGATGTTGATCCTACTCGATACCTGTGGGAGCGGGCTTGCTCGCGAAAGCGCAGGATCAGCTTGCATCAATGTCGAATGTGCCGCCGTCTTCGCGAGCAAGCCCGCTCCCACAGGTTCTGTGCAGTCCTTGTGGGAGCGAGCCTGCTCGCGAATCGATCTTGAATAATTCGAGGAAACCGGGATGAAAACCCTCTGGCAAAACTGCCACGCCGCGACCATGGCCCAGGGCGTCTACGCGATCATCGAAGACGCCGCCATCGTCACCCAGGGCGAACACATTCATTGGATCGGCCCGCGGGCAGAACTGCCGGCCGGCGACTATCCGGCGGCCAACGACCTCAAGGGCGCCTGGGTCACGCCGGGACTGATCGACTGCCACACCCACACGGTGTTCGGCGGCAACCGCAGCGGTGAGTTCGAGCAGCGCCTGCAAGGGGTCAGTTACGCCGACATCGCCGCGGCCGGTGGTGGCATCGCCAGCACCGTGCGCGCGACCCGCGCCGCCAGCGAAGAAGCATTGTTCGCCAGCGCCGCCAAGCGCCTGAAGAGCCTGCTGCGCGACGGCGTGACCACGGTGGAAATCAAGTCCGGTTACGGCCTGGACCTGGCCAGCGAGCGCAAGATCCTGCGGGTCATTCGTCGTCTGGGCGCCGAGTTGCCGGTGAGCGTGCGCAGCACCTGCCTGGCGGCCCATGCCTTGCCACCGGAATACAAAGATCGCGCCGATGACTACATCGAGCACATCTGCACCGACATGCTCCCGGCCCTGGCGGCCGAGGGGCTGGTGGATGCGGTGGATGCCTTTTGCGAGTACCTGGCGTTTTCCCCGGCGCAGGTCGAGCGAGTCTTCATGGCTGCGCAGCAACTGGGCCTGCCGGTGAAATTGCATGCCGAGCAACTGTCGTCGCTGCACGGTTCGAGCCTGGCGGCCCGTTACCAGGCGCTGTCGGCCGATCACCTGGAGTTCATGACCGAGGACGACGCCATCGCCATGGCCGAGTCCGGCACCGTGGCCGTGCTGTTGCCGGGGGCGTTCTATTTCCTGCGTGAAACCCAACTGCCACCAATGGACGCCCTGCGCCGGCACGGCGTGAAGATCGCCGTGGCCAGCGATCTCAACCCTGGTACCTCGCCGGCGCTGTCGGTGCGCCTGATGTTGAACATGGCCTGCACCTGCTTCCGGATGACCCCGGAAGAAGCCCTGGCCGGCGTGACGATTCATGCCGCCCAGGCCTTGGGCATGGCCCGGACCCACGGTTCGCTGGAAGCCGGCAAGGTGGCCGATTTCGTCGCCTGGCACATCGATCGCCCGGCCGACCTGTCGTACTGGCTCGGTGGCGAACTGGAAAAACGCGTCGTGCGTCACGGCGTTGAAATCGATTGAGGAGAACGCTTGTGGAGAAGGTCCTGAATTTCACCCAGGGGCGCGTGCCGCTGTTGATCAGCATGCCCCACGCGGGCTTGCGCCTGACGCCGGCGGTGGAGGCCGGGTTGATCGCCGAGGCCCGGAGCCTGCCGGACACCGACTGGCACATCCCCAGGCTCTACGACTTTGCCGCCGAGCTGGGCGCCAGTACCCTGGCTGGCGAGTATTCGCGTTTTGTCATCGACCTGAACCGTCCCGCCGACGACAAGCCGATGTACGTGGGCGCCACCACGGGGTTGTACCCGGCGACGCTGTTCGATGGCGTGCCTTTGTTTCGTGAAGGACTGGAGCCGTCCGCCGAGGAGCGGGCCCGGTACCTGGAGCAGGTCTGGATGCCTTATCACCAGGCCTTGCAACAGGAGCTGGCGCGGCTCAAGGCCGAGTTCGGCTACGCGTTGCTGTTCGACGCCCACTCGATCCGCTCGGTGATCCCGCACCTGTTCGACGGCAAGCTGCCGGACTTCAACCTCGGCACCTTCAACGGCGCCAGTTGCGACCCGGGACTGGCCAGCCAGCTCGAAGCCATCTGCGCCCGTCATGACGCGTTCACCCACGTGCTCAACGGGCGCTTCAAGGGCGGGCACATCACCCGGCAGTACGGCA
The DNA here is from genome assembly GCF_001269745.1 of Pseudomonas sp. P97.38. NCBI lineage: Bacteria > Pseudomonadati > Pseudomonadota > Gammaproteobacteria > Pseudomonadales > Pseudomonadaceae > Pseudomonas > Pseudomonas sp. P97.38. The sequence continues at coordinate 232,527 of NZ_LHVJ01000024.1, read as the reverse complement.
ACCCGGCCGAAAACATCCAGGCCGTGCAGCTGGAGCTGTGCCAGAGCACCTACATGGAAGAGTTCGAACCGTTCAGCTATCGGGCCGACCTCGCTGCGCCAACCCGGGTGGTCATCCGGGAATTGCTCGAGGGCCTACTGGCTTGGGGACGGACAACCTACGGCAAGTAACCCGTGGCGAGGGAGCTTGCTCCCGCTGGGTGGCGCAGCCGCCCCACACAGCGGGAAAGCGCTGCGCACTCTAGCGGGAGCCAGCGCCCTCGCCACGAAACTTGTCTTGGCCTGTGGCTTACAGGCGTTGACTGCGCGAGGGCATGCTCATTAAGGTCATTCGGGTTTATGATGCCGGACGGCAGACTAAATAGAAGTCCCCACAGGGATGACTCGACCCCTTACGGAGCGCGCAATGCAGACTTTGTACCCGCAGATCAAACCCCATGCCCGGCACGATCTGGCTGTCGATGAAACCCACACGCTCTACGTCGATGAAAGCGGCTCTGCCGAAGGCCTGCCGGTGGTGTTCATTCACGGTGGCCCGGGTGCCGGCTGCGATGCCCAGAGTCGTCGCTATTTCGACCCGAACCTGTACCGTATCGTCACCTTCGACCAGCGTGGCTGCGGGCGCTCCACGCCCCACGCCAGCCTGGAAAACAACACCACCTGGGATCTGGTCGAAGACCTCGAGCGCATTCGCAAGCACCTGGGCATCGAGAAGTGGGTGCTGTTCGGCGGCTCTTGGGGCTCGACCCTGGCCCTGGCCTACGCCCAGACGCATCCGGAGCGGGTCCATGGCCTGATCCTGCGTGGGATCTTCCTGTGCCGCCCGCAGGAAATCGAGTGGTTCTACCAGGCCGGTGCCAGTCGCCTGTTCCCCGACTACTGGCAGGACTACATCGCGCCGATCCCGCTGGACGAGCGCGACGACCTGCTGGGCGCCTTCCACAAACGCCTGACCGGCAACGACCAGATCGCCCAGATGCACGCGGCCAAGGCCTGGTCCATCTGGGAGGGTCGTACCGCGACCCTGCGCCCGAACCCGTTGGTGGTCGATCGTTTCTCCGAGCCGCAGCGCGCGCTGTCGATCGCCCGGATCGAATGCCATTACTTCACCAACAATGCCTTCCTGGAGCCCAACCAGTTGATCCGCGACATGGGCAAGATCGCGCATTTGCCGGGCGTGATCGTGCACGGTCGCTACGACGTCATCTGCCCGCTGGACAACGCCTGGGAGCTGCACCAGAACTGGCCCAACAGCGAATTGCAGGTGATCCGCGACGCCGGGCACGCCGCCTCTGAGCCGGGCATCACCGACGCACTGGTGCGCGCCGCCGGGCAAATGGCCCGGCGCCTGCTCGACCTGCCGCCCGAAGAAGCATGAAGGGGCTGTTGCAGCGGGTTCGTGGCGCTCGGGTCGAAGTCGCCGGCGAGGTGGTCGGTGCCGTGGACCAAGGCTTGCTCGTGCTGGTGGCGGTCGAGCCTGAAGATACCCAGGCCAGTGCCGACAAACTGCTGCATAAGCTGCTTAACTATCGGGTGTTCAGTGACGCCGACGGCAAGATGAACCTGTCCCTGGCCGACGTGGGGGGCGGTTTGCTGCTGGTGTCGCAGTTCACGCTGGCGGCGGACACCAAGAGCGGTTTGCGCCCGAGCTTCTCGACGGCCGCGCCTCCCGCCCAGGGGGAAGCACTGTTCAAGTATCTGGTCACGCAGGCGAAACAGGTGCATGGCACTGTGGCATCAGGTAGATTCGGCGCCGACATGCAGGTCCATTTGGTCAACGATGGCCCGGTAACGTTCCTGTTACAGGTCTGAAAGCGTTTGAAACATCTTTTCAGGCCTTTTTCCAGGAAAAACTAGGAGTTTTCTCGATAAATACTTTGTTGCCCCTGATGCGTTGTCACGCGGCCTACTAGATAATCGCGCGCTACGGGGGACCGGCATTCGCTGGTCCATTTGACTTAGGTAGAGACTTGTCCTGGACCGTTTGGGGAATCATTTTCTTCCATCGGAGTCGGAACAATGCTCGCCAACTTGGCAGGAGTGGTCCGCGAGGTCGGTTTTTTCAAAGCCGATACCCAGCAGATACTTTATCTGGCCGTTGGTTTTTTGATCTGTTTTCGGCGAGGGTTGCTCGTGATTGTTAGTCCCTGTAATGCACAAAAAATGTCTGCCAAACGGTTTAGAAACGCTCTGGTAGCGGGCTCGGCCCTGTTGTGCCTGTTCGGCGCGGGCCAACTGTGGGCATTCAGCCTGGATGATGTATCGGCGAAGGCTCAAGAACTGGCCGGGCAAAAATATGAAGCCCCGCGCAGCAATCTGCCGAACGAATTCCGCGAAATGAAATTCGCTGACTATCAAAAAATCCGTTTCCGCACCGAAAAAGCCGAATGGGCCGACCAGAAGACGCCGTTCCGGCTGTCGTTCTATCACCAGGGCATGCATTTCGACACGCCGGTGAAAATCAACGAAATCACCGCCACGAACGTCGAAGAGATCAAATACGATCCTTCGCGTTTCGATTTCGGCGATGTCAAATTCGATCCAAAAGCCACCGAACAGTTGGGCTATGCGGGTTTCCGCGTGCTGTACCCGATCAACAAGGCCGACAAGCAAGACGAAATCATGACCATGCTGGGCGCGAGCTACTTCCGCGTCATCGGCAAGGGCCAGGTCTATGGCTTGTCCGCCCGTGGCATGGCCATCGATACGGCACTGCCTTCCGGTGAAGAATTCCCGCGCTTTCGCGAGTTCTGGATCCAGCGCCCGAAACCGACCGACAAGCACCTGGTGATCTTTGCCCTGCTGGATTCGCCACGAGCCACGGGCGCCTACCGCCTGACCCTGCGTCCGGGCACCGACACCGTGGTCGACGTGAAGTCGCGCATGTTCCTGCGTGATCGCGTGACCAAGCTGGGCGTTGCCCCGTTGACCAGCATGTACCTGTTCGGCGCCAACCAGCCGTCCAAGGTGCTCAACTACCGTCGCGAACTGCACGACTCCAGCGGCCTGTCGATCCATGCCGGCAATGGCGAGTGGATCTGGCGTCCGCTGAACAACCCGAAACACCTGGCCGTGAGCAATTTCTCGGTGGAGAACCCACGCGGTTTCGGCCTGTTGCAACGTGGCCGCGATTTCAGCCACTACGAAGACCTGGATGACCGCTACGACAAGCGTCCAAGTGCCTGGATCGAACCGAAAGGCGATTGGGGCAAGGGCACCGTCGACCTGGTGGAAATCCCGACCGCCGACGAAACCAACGACAACATCGTTGCGTTCTGGAGCCCGGAAAAACTGCCTGAGCCCGGCCAACCGCTGGACTTCAGCTACCGCCTGCACTGGACCCTCGACGAAGCCAGCCTGCATTCGCCGGACAGCGCCTGGGTCAAGCAGACCCTGCGTTCCACCGGTGACGTGAAGCAATCCAACCTGATCCGCCAGCCGGATGGCAGCGTGGCCTACCTGGTGGATTTCGAAGGTCCTTCGTTGCAGGCCCTGCCGGAAGACGCCGAGGTGCGTAGCCAGGTCAGCGTCGGCGACAACGCCGAGATCGTCGAGAACAGCGTGCGTTACAACCCGGAAACCAAGGGCTGGCGCCTGACCCTGCGCATGAAGATCAAGGACGCCAAGCAGGCCACCGAGATGCGCGCAGCGCTGGTACGTCCGTTGACGCCTGTCGAGGCGCCGGCCGCGGCGCACACCGTCACCACGACGCTGGCCAAGGCTGACAAGGTCGCCAGGCAGCAGAGCGAAAAAGAAACCGCCAAGGAAAAAGGGCAGGAAGAAGCCAAGGCCGTCAAGTCTGCTTCCGCTGCCGTTGAAGCGACCCCAACCCCGCAGGAACCGGAAGCGACTGAACAAGTCCTGACCGAGACCTGGAGCTATCAGTTGCCAGCCGATGAGTAATACGCCAGTCAAGCCAGAGTCACTCAGCGAGTACCTGGCCCATTTGCCCATGACCGACGAGCAGCGCGCCGAACTGGCGGGCTGCAAGTCCTTCAGCGAACTGCACGAGCGCCTTTCGTCGTCGACGTTCGACGCCCCTGAAGAGGCGGCGCAGGCTTCGGTGGGTCGTCGCTTGACCCTGAGCACCGCCGAGGAGCTTGCCGACGCCGAAATGCTGGGGCTCGACGCCAGCGGCCGGGTATGCCTCAAGGCGACGCCGCCGATTCGTCGGACCAAGGTCGTGCCGGAACCCTGGCGCACCAACATCCTGGTGCGCGGCTGGCGGCGCCTGACCGGCCGGACCAACCCGCCGAAGCCGCCCAAGGACGAGCGTGTGCTGCCACACGCCCGTTGGCGTACGGTGGGGTCGATCCGTCGTTATATCCTGCTGATCCTGATGCTCGGCCAGACCATCGTCGCCGGCTGGTACATGAAAGGCATCATGCCGTACCAGGGCTGGTCGTTGGTGGACCTGGACGAAGTCCTGCATCAACCGCTGTCCCAGACCGCTACGCAGGTGCTGCCGTATGCCCTGCAAACCAGCATCCTGATCCTGTTCGGGATCCTGTTCTGCTGGGTGTCGGCGGGTTTCTGGACCGCATTGATGGGCTTTCTTGAACTGCTCACCGGCCACGACAAGTACCGTATCTCCGGTGCCAGTGCTGGCAACGAGCCGATTCCCAAGGACGCCCGCACCGCCCTGGTGATGCCGATCTGCAACGAAGACGTGCCGCGGGTTTTCGCCGGCTTGCGCGCGACCTTCGAGTCGGTGGCCGCCACCGGCGACCTGGACCGCTTCGACTTCTTCGTGCTCAGCGACAGTAACGAAACCGATATCTGTGTCGCCGAGCAGCAGGCCTGGCTGGACGTCTGCCGTGAAGCCGGGGGCTTCGGCAAGATTTTCTACCGTCGCCGTCGCCGTCGCGTGAAGCGCAAGAGCGGTAACCTCGACGACTTCTGCCGTCGCTGGGGCAGTGACTACAAGTACATGGTCGTGCTCGACGCCGACAGCGTCATGAGCGGCGAGTGCCTGACCAGCCTTGTGCGCCTGATGGAAGCGACGCCGGACGCCGGCATCATCCAGACCGCGCCGAAGGCCTCGGGCATGGACACGCTGTATGCGCGCATGCAGCAGTTCGCCACCCGGGTGTACGGTCCGCTGTTCACTGCCGGCCTGCACTTCTGGCAACTGGGCGAATCCCACTACTGGGGCCATAACGCGATCATCCGCATGAAGCCGTTCATCGAGCACTGCGCCTTGGCGCCACTGCCCGGTAAAGGCGCGTTCGCCGGGGCGATCCTGTCCCACGACTTCGTCGAAGCCGCGTTGATGCGTCGTGCCGGCTGGGGCGTCTGGATTGCCTATGACCTGCCAGGCAGCTACGAAGAGTTGCCGCCGAACCTGCTGGACGAACTCAAGCGTGACCGTCGCTGGTGCCACGGCAACCTGATGAACTTCCGGCTGTTCCTGGTCAAGGGCATGCACCCGGTGCACCGTGCGGTGTTCCTGACCGGCGTGATGTCGTACCTGTCGGCGCCGCTGTGGTTCTTCTTCCTGGTGCTGTCCACCGCGCTGCTGGCGGTGAATACGCTGATGGAGCCGCAGTACTTCCTCGAACCGCGCCAGCTCTATCCGCTGTGGCCGCAATGGCATCCGGACAAGGCCATCGCCCTGTTCTCGACGACCATCGTGCTGTTGTTCCTGCCCAAGCTGTTGAGCATCGTGCTGATCTGGGCCAAGGGCGCGAAAGAGTTCGGTGGCAAGTTCAAGGTGACCTTGTCGATGCTGCTGGAGATGCTGTTCTCCATGCTGCTGGCGCCGGTGCGGATGATCTTCCACACCCGTTTCGTGCTCGCCGCGTTCCTCGGCTGGGCCGCGACCTGGAACTCGCCGCAACGTGACGACGACTCCACCCCCTGGAGCGAGGCGGTCAAGCGCCACGGCCCGCAAACCCTGCTGGGCTTCTTCTGGGCCTTGCTGGTGATCTGGCTGAACCCAAGCTTCCTGTGGTGGCTGGTGCCGATCGTCGGTTCGCTGATGCTGTCGATCCCGGTGTCGGTGATCTCCAGCCGCGTCGGCCTGGGCCTGAAGTCCCGTGACGAAAACCTGTTCCTGATCCCTGAGGAATACGCGCCGCCACAGGAACTGGTGTCGACTGACCAGTACACCCATGAAAACCGTTGGCACGCGCTGAACGACGGCTTCATCCGGGCGGTGGTCGATCCGCAACAGAACGCCCTGGCCTATGCGCTGGCCACCTCGCGACACGGCAAGGCCGAGCCGATCGAGTGGCTGCGGGTCGAACGCGTGCGCCATGCCCTCAAGGTCGGTCCGTCGGGGCTGAACAACGGCGAGCGCCTGGCACTGTTGAGCGACCCGGTGGCCCTGTCGCGCCTGCATCAGCAGGTCTGGAGCGAGGCTCATCCGGAGTGGCTGGCAGCGTGGCGTGCATCGGTGAAGGCCGATCCTCATGCGCCGTTGCTACCGCTTCAGCCGTTGAGCACGCAGCCTCAATTGGCCTGATCCGCAAAAAGCCCCGTTTCTGCAAAGATTCGGGGCTTTTTGTTGGGCGCAGTTTCTGAGTTTTGGGAGCTTGCTCTCGGTTTGTTGGTCTGGGTATTTGGGGTATATCCGTTGCTGCGGTTACGGCGGCTTGGGGTTCCGCCCTTACGGCGGGTCACTTTTGGATAAGGCGCCAAAAGTAACCAAAAGCGCCTTGCCCCACCACTGGGCACCTCGCCAAGGCTCGGTGTTCCCTCACTCCGGCATTGCTCCGTGGGCCCGCCGCGAAGGGCCATCCATGGCCCAGCGCGGCTAACCCGGCATCCATGCCGGGTTGCCCACTACGCAATGCCTGCGTTCGGCCCTTGTGGTTAATGGGGCGCTCAAGATCAAAAGCCAAAGCCAAAGCCAAAGCCAAAGCCAAAGCCAAAGCCAAAGCCAAAGCTAACGGCAACGGCAACGGCAACGGCTTTGGTATGGAAACATGCTGCCCGTGGCGAGGGAGCTTGCTCCCGCTGGGTGGCGCAGCCGCCCCTTTTTTATTGACGTCCACTGCGCGGTCGAGCGGGAGCAAGCTGCTTCGCCACGTTTTAGGTGCGCTTAAGGTTGTGTATGAGTTCGTCCAGCATTCGATTCGTCAACAAACCGCCCAGCTCAATCAGTTGCTGAATGCCTAGGGCAAAATGACGCCGCGAACCATCCAGGTCGAATGCAAGGTTGTTGATCATGGTATTCGCTGAAGCCAGGGTTTCGCTTAGGTTGGCCAGCATGCTCTCAGTATCGACGCCGTCAACGACAGTAAATAACTGGCCCGAAGTCTGTTCGTCCTCGGGCTTGGTCTGTTTTGGGTTCAGGTAGTCATCGAGCGCACGATCAGTGGCTTCCTGAAGTTTTTTGGTATCGGTTTCTGGTTCTGGTGGGTTAGGTGTGACCTTGTACATGCTTGACGCTCCTAGGGTAATGGAGTCGCCAGACATCGCTGCTAAACGAGAAGGGTGGCGACTGTACGCGGGTTAGCAGACCGGGACCCTAGAACCCGGCAGACTCGAAAGTCTCCCACGCACAACCGCCATGACATAAATGAGTAGGCACCGAAGCCTGCTCACGCATGTGGAGAGCGCACGTCTAGGATTGTCCAGGCTGCTAAACCCGATCGCTAAGCCGATAGCGACCCGCAGACATTAGGCCTGGGGGGCCAAGACGCACAAGCCGGCGGATTCTGGCGTAGCTGTAGGCAATGGCGCAAGGCTGCGTAGCCTCGAGCTGACGGATTGCTGGCCTGGATATTGGCTGTACCTGGGCCCGCTATGGGACCAGAGCTGGCTCGCGAGCCGGCTGTTAAGCCGCCTCGCTTTTGCTTTTGATCCTGCTTTTGATCTTGGGGCCCCATCAACCACAAGGGCCGAACGCAGGCATTGCGTAGTGGGTATCCCGGCATGGATGCCGGGATAGCCGCGCTGGGCCATGGATGGCCCTTCGCGGCGGGCCCACGGAGCAATGCCGGAGTGAGGGAACACCTCGCCTAAGCGAGGTGCCCAGTGGTGGGGCAAGGCGCTTTTGGTTACTTTTGGCGCCTTATCCAAAAGTGACCCGCCGTAAGGGCGGAACCGCCAGCGGCCGTAACCGCAGCAACGGATATACACGCAACCCAGAGAGCACCACCAACAAGACCAAGCTAAACCCTGAACCGCCCCACCAACGTCTGCAAATGCACCCCCAACCGCGCCAGTTCAGCACTCGAAGCCGCAGTCTCTTCACTGGCCGCAGAAGTCTGCTCCGACACATCCCGCACATTCAGCACGCTGCGGTTGATCTCCTCGGCCGTGGCGCTCTGCTGCTCGGCGGCCGCGGCGATCTGTTGGTTCATCGACTGGATCGCCGATACGGTCCGGGTGATGTTTTCCAGCGAACCGCCAGCACGGCGCGTCAGCTCGACGCTGCTGTCGGTCAGGCCGCGGCTGTTGTCCATGATGGTTGCCACCTGTTCGGTGCCCGATTGCAGGCCGACGATCAGTTCTTCGATTTCCTCGGTGGATTTCTGGGTGCGCTGGGCCAGGCTGCGGACTTCATCGGCCACCACGGCGAAGCCACGGCCCGCTTCGCCGGCGCGGGCGGCTTCGATGGCGGCGTTGAGGGCCAGCAGGTTGGTTTGCTGGGCCACGGACTTGATCACGTCGAGCACGCTGCCGATCTTGTCGCTTTCGCGCTTGAGGTCGCTCATGGCGGTGGTGGAGTGGCCGACTTCCTCGGCCAGGCGTTCGATCTGCGCAATGGCTTCGCCCACCACCCGCTCACCCTCGCGGGCCTGCTGGTCGGCGGCGACGGCGGCTTCGGACGCTTCCTCGGCATTGCGTGCCACTTCCTGCACCGTGGCGGTCATTTCGTGCATGGCGGTGGCGACCTGATCGGTTTCCACTTTCTGGTTGTTGACCCCGGCGCTGGTCTGTTCGGTGACGGCGGAGAGTTGTTCGGCGGCGCTGGCGATCTGCGTGACGCCTTCGCCGATGCCGCCGATCAGTTGCCGCAGGCTCACCACCATCCGTTGCAGGCTTCCTTGCAACTGGCCCATTTCGTCTCGGCGTCGAACCTCAAGGTTCTCGCTCAGGTCGCCGGACGCGACCCGCTCAAGCGCGACCAGGGTTTGTTGCAGCGGCACGACGATCTGCCGGGTGATGAGCCAGGCGGCCAGCAAGCCGAACGTCAACGCCAGGACGGTGACGATGATCAGCGTGCTTTTCGCACTGGCCGTCTCTTCGTTGCGTTTCTCGGTCTGCGAGGTCGTCAAATGATTGTTCAGGTCATTCAGGCGGGTGTCCTGCTCCATCATTTTTTTCAGCGACGATGCAGTGGCGACCTGGGAGTCGCGGAACTGGCTGACCGCCGCTCGATAGGCTTTCATCGACTCGCCGGCCTGTTGCAGGTTGGCGGTGTACTGCTCCGGCAGTTTGCCCGGCAAGCCTTCCAGGTTTTTCAGGACGTTGTCGATGGCGTCCAACGCCGGCTGTTCGGCATCGGCCTTGCCGCTGTAGGTGTAGCCGCGGACCTGATAGCGGGCCTGCTGGATCAGCTTGCTCAGTTCGACCACGTCGTTGAACGGCGCAATGCTGTCGCCTTGGCGCAGGGCGTTCTCGACTTCAGTGACCTTGGCCACGGCATTGTCGGCGTTGGCGCCCAGCTTGGCTCGGGCCGACTCGCGATCCTGCGTCGCCTGGGTCATGTCGGCAAAAGCGCGCTTGTATTCGTCCAGGTTGGCCAACTGTTGGTTGAGCAGGTCGCGGTCCGCTGGTCGCACGAATCGATCGAGGGCCGCCTGGAGGCTCTCTTGAAGCTTGGCCAGGTAGTCGCTCACGGCTGCCGGCCCTTGTTCGCCGCGACGCATCTCGTAGTCGAGGCGGGCGACTCGAAGGTCCTTGGCCAACTCGTTGAGGCTGGAGATGGAGGCCTGCTTGTCTGCGCGGCTGATCACGCTGCTCAGGCTGTTCCAGCCGGCGAGGGTGCTCAGGAGGGTCATGAACAGCACCAGGCTGAAACCGACGCCCAGTTTGCGATTGACGCTTACATTTCCCAGCTTCTCGGTCAGCCAACTGAACATGTTGATACTCCCCTCGAACCTTTATAGGTCTTATGAAGGGAGTATCGACCATAGATGGGCGATCTGTAGGAAATCGGCAGTTGTACAGCCGTGACGAGACGGCCGGTATCCCTGCCTTTGGCGGCGTCAGACCTTGAACCGCCCCACCAGCGTCTGCAAATGCACACCCAGCCGCGCCAGTTCGGCGCTGGAGGTGGCGGTTTCTTCGCTGGCGGCCGAGGTCTGTTCGGAGACGTCGCGCACATTCAGCACGCTACGGTTGATCTCCTCGGCCGTGGCGCTCTGCTGCTCGGCGGCCGCGGCGATCTGTTGGTTCATCGACTGGATCGCCGAGACGGTGCGGGTGATGTTTTCCAGCGAGCCACCGGCGCGACGCGTCAGTTCGACGCTGCTGTCGGTCAGACCGCGGCTGTTGTCCATGATTGTGGCGACTTGCTGGGTGCCGTTCTGCAAGCCCAGGATCAGCTCTTCGATCTCTTCGGTGGACTTCTGGGTGCGTTGGGCCAGGCTGCGGACTTCATCGGCCACTACCGCGAACCCACGTCCGGCCTCACCGGCGCGGGCGGCCTCGATGGCGGCGTTGAGGGCCAGCAGGTTGGTTTGCTGGGCCACGGACTTGATCACGTCGAGCACACTGCCGATCTTGTCGCTTTCGCGCTTGAGGTCGCCCATCGCCGCGGTGGAGTTACCCACTTCGAGTGCCAGGCGTTCGATCTGTGAGATGGCTTCGCCCACTACCCGTTCACCCTCGCGGGCCTGCTGGTCGGCGGCGACGGCGGCTTCGGACGCTTCCTCGGCATTACGTGCCACTTCCTGCACCGTGGCGGTCATTTCATGCATGGCGGTGGCGACCTGGTCGGTTTCCACTTTCTGGCTGTTGACCCCGGCGCTGGTCTGTTCGGTGACGGCGGAGAGTTGTTCGGCGGCGCTGGCGATCTGCGTGACGCCTTCGCCGATGCCACCGATCAACTGGCGCAGGCCCACGGTCATGCTGTGCATGGCGCGTTGCAGTTGGCCCAGTTCGTCGCGCCGATCTGAGGTGAGGTTATAGGTCAGGTCGCCAGCGGCTACGCGTTCGGCCACCGTCAAGGTCTGGCCGAGAGGGCCGACGATCTGACGGGTGATGAACAAAGCGGCGACCACACCCAACAGCAGCGCCAGCGCGGCGGCGACGATCAGGACGGTCTTGGCCTGGGCGGCGTCACGGTCACGCACGGCGGTCTGGGAGACGGTCAGTTTCTGGCTGGCGTCCATCAACACCTGGCCTTGCTCGGTCATGCGCTGGAGCGCCGCGGCGTTGTCGATCTGCGAGTCTCGGAACTGGCTGACAGCCGCGCGATAGAGGTTGAACGAGTCGTTGGCCTGTTGCAGGTTGGCCCGATACTCCTCAGGCAACTGCTCGGGCAAACGAGCCAGCAGCTTGAGTACGTTATCGATGGCCTCGAGGGCGGGTTGCTGGGCATCGCTCTTACCGCTGTAGGTATAACCGCGCACCTGATAACGCGCTTGCTGGACCGCTTTGCTCAGGGTCACGATGCTGTTGAAGGACGAGATATCGCCCGATTGCAGCAGCGCCTTTTCAACGTCGGCGACGCGGGCCACGGCATTGTCGGCGTTGGCGCCCAGCTTGCTGCGGGCATCTTCGCGGCTGACGGTGGCGCGGGTCATCTGGGCAAAAGCGCCTTTGTATTCCGTGACGGCGGCCAGTTGTTTATCGATCAGCGCCACATCGGCCGGTTGTTCAATCAACTGGCGAGCGGTATTGAGCCCGGCTTCGAGTCGGCCAAGCAGGTCGTTGACCGGTTGTGGTCCTTTCTCGCCGCGTGTGGTGTTGTACTCGATGCTTGCCAGATTCAGGTCCTGGCTCAAGTCGTTGAGACTGGCGATGAACCCCAGCTTGTCGCCCCGGCTGATGACATTGCCCAGGCCGGACCAGCCGGTGAACGCGATCATCACTGTGAGAAACAGCACCAGGCCGAAGCCTGCACCGAGTTTGCGATTAACGCTTACGTTTCCCAGACCCTGGGCAAGCCATCGGAACATGCTGATACTCCCTTGGAGCGTTGAATTGGACTTGTGGGCGCTGTATCGGCGGCTCGGGTGGGATCTGTAGCCATGACGCTGACGAACTTAAGCGTGTGGGGCTTGTGGCGGGGCTCGCCACAGGACGTCAATCAACCGCAGGGCATCAGAACAGCCGTGCAAGCAGCGCCGTGACCGCGGTCTCGACCCGCAGGATTCGCTCGCCCAGTTGCACCGGTTGCAGGCCGGCCTTGCCCAGCAGGTCGATTTCGTAGGGGATCCAGCCACCTTCCGGGCCAATGGCCAGTGTCACCGGCTCCGTCAGCGCCCGGGGGCAGGGCGGGTGGTTGCCCGGATGGCCCACCAGGCCCAGGGTGCCTTGGGTGATGGCCGGCAGGCGGTCTTCGACGAAGGGCTTGAAGCGTTTTTCGATGATGATCTCGGGCAGCACGCTGTCCCGGGCCTGCTCCAGGCCAAGGATCAATTGCTCGCGAATGGCTTCGGGCTCGAGGAACGGCGTTTGCCAGAAGCTCTTCTCCACCCGGTAGCTGTTGACCAGCACCACTCGCGGTACGCCCATGGTGGCGACGGTCTGGAATACCCGGCGGAGCATCTTGGGGCGAGGCAGGGCCAGCACCAGCGTCAACGGCAGCTTGGCCGGTGGCGGCTGGTCGAGGCTCACCTGCAGTTCGGCCTCGCGGGCTTCCAGGCGCACTACCTGGGCCGTGCCCATCAAGCCGCCGAGGCGCCCGACCCGCAGGCTGTCGCCGACGGCGCTGCGGTGGACTTCCTGCATGTGGGTCAGCCGGCGATCGCCCAGGATCACCCGGTCCGGCCCGATGAAGTCGGCCTCTTCGAGTAGCAGCAGGTTCACGCTTGGGTCGCAGGCGGTTGGTCGTTGTGGTCGTCAACCGTCTCGTCTTCCGGGTGCTCGCTGCGCTTGCGCACCAGGCCGCCGAACAGCACGCCGATCTCGAACAGCAACCACATCGGTACGGCCAGCAGGGTCTGGGAAAAGATGTCCGGCGGGGTCAGGATCATGCCGACCACGAAGCAGCCGATGATCACGTACGGACGGATCTTCTTCAGGTACTCGACGTCAACGACGCCGATCCACACCAGCAGCACCACCGCCACGGGGATTTCGAACGCCACGCCGAAGGCGAAGAACAGCGTCATGACGAAATCCAGGTAGCTGGTGATGTCGGTCATCATCTCCACGCCCGCCGGAGTGGCGGCGGCGAAGAACTTGAAGATCAGCGGGAACACCAGGAAATAGGCGAAGGCCATGCCGGTGTAGAACAGCAGGATGCTGGACACCAGCAGTGGCACGGCGATGCGTTTTTCGTGCTTGTACAGGCCGGGCGCAATGAAGCCCCAGATCTGGTGCAGGATCACCGGGATCGCCAGGAACAGCGAAACCATCATCGTCAGCTTCAGGGGCGTCAGGAACGGTGACGACACGTCGGTGGCGATCATCGTCGCGCCGGCCGGCAGGTACTGGCGCAGCGGCGTGGAGACGAAGGTGTAGATCTGCTGGGTGAAGGCGAACAGCCCGGCGAAGATGATGAAGACCGCCGCGACGCAACGCAGCAGGCGCGTGCGCAGCTCGGTGAGGTGCGATACCAGCGGCATCGGCTGGTCATGCTCTGGGATATTGCTCATGGGGCTCGCGGCGGCAATGTAGGGTCGTTGGGAGCGGCTTGGGGCGTGGCCGTCGGGGCCGGCTCCACTGGTTTGGCCGGTTCGGCCGGTGCCTGCAACGAATCGGTCGCCGGCGCTTGCGGGGCAATCGTCGGCTCGACCGCAGGGGCGACCGGCGTCGGCTCCTGCTGGGTCGGCGTGAGGATTTTGCGCGCTTCCTGCTCCAGGGACAGGATGTGTTCGTTGTGCAGTTGCCGACGGATGTCGTCGGCACCGATTTCACGTTCAACTTCCTGTTTGATCGCGTTGAAGCTGCGCTTCAGGCGCCCGATCCACAGACCGGCGGTGCGCGCAGCACCCGGCAGGCGCTCGGGGCCCAGGACCAGCAGGGCAACGAGGCCGACGAGCAGCAGTTCAGTGAAGCTGATCCCAAACATTAGTCAGTGCTCACGAGTCTTTGCGGGTCGGCTCTTCGACTTTCTGGGCCTGCACGTCGATGGTGTGCGGCGCACTCACAGGCTGGGTCGCCTGGGGATGGACAGGTTGGGCCGGTGGAACCGGTTGGGCCGGTGCCGCGCTCGGGTCGGCGGGTTTTTCGTCATCGTTCATGGCCTTGCGAAAGCCCTTGATCGACTCGCCGACATCGGTGCCGAGGTTCTTCAGTTTCTTGGTGCCGAACACCAGCACCACGACGACCAGGATGACGATCCAGTGTTTCCAGTCAAAAATACCCATGTGGCTATTCCTCTCAAGAGTTGATCAGGCGGACGGACGCGAGGCTTTCTCGACATGCCCGGACAGACCGAAGCGACGGTCCAGTTCATCCAGTACGGCCTGTGGATGCTGCCCGAGTTGGGCCAGCATGACCAGGCTGTGGAACCACAGGTCGGCGGTCTCGTAGATCACGTCGCTGCAGTCACCGCTGATGGCGGCGTCCTTGGCGGCGATGATGGTCTCGACCGACTCTTCGCCGACTTTTTCCAGAATCTTGTTCAAACCCTTGTGGTACAGGCTGGCGACATAGGAGCTGTCGGACGCGGCGCCCTTGCGCTCTTCCAGCACCTGGGCCAGGCGGGTCAGGGTGTCACTCATGGGGATGTCCTGAATAAATGGCATGCGGGTCCTTGAGCACCGGGTCGACGGTTTTCCAGTCGCCGTTCTCGAAGACGCGATAGAAGCAGCTTTGACGGCCGGTGTGGCAGGCGATCTCGCCGACCTGTTCGACCATCAGGATGATGACGTCGCCGTCGCAGTCCAGGCGCATCTCATGCAGGTGCTGCACATGCCCGGACTCTTCACCCTTGCGCCACAGCTTGCCACGCGAACGTGACCAATAGATGGCGCGGTTCTCGGCGGCGGTCAGGGCCAGCGCCTCGCGGTTCATCCAGGCCATCATCAATACGCGCCCGGTCTTGTGATCCTGGGCGATGGCCGGCACCAGGCCGTCAGCGTCCCACTTGATCTCGTCCTGCCAGTTTTTCATCTTCGACTCCGACAATGGGCCGCGCACTTGGCGTCGGCGGGCCCAGCGTTGAAACAGTGTGCCAGTGCGAACCGGTGCTGGCTATCGGCGAACGACCAGATACAGACCCACCACGACCATGACACCGGCCGGCCAGTGGCCCAGTTGGCTCAACGGCCCACCGCTGGCCAGCACCGCACCACCGCCCAGGTGGGCCGCGCCGAGCAGGCGCAGGAACCAGTCGTCCTTGCGCTTGTGCCAGGGCGGTGGCGGATCCTGGGCATGGGGCTGGGACATGCGTTCCAGCAGGTCGCGGGTCATGTTGGCCAGGTGCGGGATCTGCTCGAACTGGCTCTGCACGTTGCCCAGCAAGGTGCGCGGGCTGACGCGCTCGCGCATCCAGCGTTCGAGGAAGGGCTGGGCGGTGTTCCACAGGTCCAGGTCCGGGTACAGCTGGCGACCGAGGCCTTCGATGTTCAGCAGGGTCTTTTGCAGCAGCACCAGTTGTGGCTGGACTTCCATGTTGAAGCGGCGTGCGGTCTGGAACAGGCGCATCAGCACCTGGCCGAAGGAAATATCCTTTAACGGTTTTTCGAAGATCGGTTCGCACACGGTGCGGATCGCCGCTTCGAATTCGTTGAGCTTGGTCTCGGCCGGCACCCAGCCAGAGTCGATGTGCAACTGGGCCACCCGACGGTAGTCGCGCTTGAAGAAGGCGAACAGGTTGCGGGCCAGGTAGTCCTGGTCTTCGGGGGTGAGACTGCCGACGATGCCACAGTCGATGGCAATGTACTGCGGGCTCCACGGCTGCACGGTGCTGACGAAGATGTTGCCCGGGTGCATGTCGGCGTGGAAGAAACTGTCGCGGAACACCTGGGTGAAGAAGATCTCCACGCCGCGTTCGGCGAGCATCTTCATGTCGGTGCGCTGGTCGGCCAGGGTCGCCAGATCGGTGACCTGGATGCCGTAGATGCGCTCCATCACCAGCACTTTCGGGCGGCACCAGTCCCAGTAGACTTGCGGTACATAGAGCAGGGGCGAGCCTTCGAAGTTGCGGCGCAACTGGCTGGCGTTGGCCGCCTCGCGCAGCAGGTCGAGCTCGTCGTAGATGGTTTTCTCGTAGTCCTGGACCACGTCCACCGGGTGCAGCAGGCGTGCATCGGCCGACAGCCGCTCGGCGGCGCGGGCGAGGATGAACAGCCACGCCAGGTCCTGGGCGATGACCGGCTTGAGGCCCGGACGGATCACCTTGACCACCACTTCTTCGCCGCTCTTGAGTTGCGCGGCGTGCACCTGGGCCACGGAGGCCGAAGCCAGGGGCTCGACATCGAAGCGGCTGAAGACTTCGCTGATCTTCTTGCCCAACTGCCCTTCGATCAGTGCCACCGACACCTTGGAGTCGAACGGCGGCACGCGGTCTTGCAGCAGCATCAGCTCATCGGCGATGTCTTCGGGCAACAGGTCGCGACGGGTCGAGAGGATCTGCCCGAACTTGATGAAAATCGGCCCCAGGTCCTGCAAGGCCAGGCGCAGGCGTGCGCCGCGACTCAGGTCCAGGGTGCGCCGGGGCAGCCAGCGCCACGGCAGCACGAAGCGCAGCGCCAGGAGAAACCAGGGCAACGGCAGGGCGAACAGCAGGTCATCGAGGCGGTAGCGAATCACGACGCGCTGGATGCGCAACAAACGGCGGACGGCAAGCAGCTTCATGCGTTATCGCTTGGTTTCAAGGGATCGGGAAAGGCGCTCGAAACGCGCCTCGAGTCGTTCCAGGTCAAGCTTGACCTGGTCCAGTTCATTAAAGCGGGCCTGGGCTTCGCGTTGGCCGACGAGCGTACGCGATTCCTCGGCCAGGTACTCGCTCAGGTTCTGTCCCAGGCTGGCGAACCCCTGGCGGTACCAGCGGGCGCGGCTGCGCAGGTGGCCGCCGAGCAGTGGGGTGGCCACCGGGCCGAGCCATCGGGACACTTCATACTCCCAGTCCAGCTCCAGGTCCTGGAGGACCGCCGCCAGCTCCAGCAGCACGCCGCTGTCGCCGTCGAGCTCGACGTCGGGGCGGTGCAGGACCGCGGTCTTGTCCTTGCTCAAGGCCAGGCTCACCAGGCTCGACGCCGGGGCCCGCAGCGTGCAGTCCGCCTCGGCTTCCCAGTGTGCGGCGAGCATCAGGCCTTCGTCGCTGGGCAGGAGGAACAGTTGCAACGCCGGGCTGCGGCAGTCGACGGCAATCACCTTGCCGCTCAAGGGCGCCAGGCGCGCGAGCGCCGTGCTGTCCAGGCGCAGAACGCGGTTTATACCGAGTTCGACGCTGGCGAGCAGGCCGGTGAGCAGCATCAGGGCTTGAGACCGCGGTGCAGGGCGACGATGCCGGCCGTCATGTTGTGGTAGGTCACGCGGTCGAAGCCGGCGTCCACCATCATCGACTTCAGGGTTTCCTGGTTGGGGTGCATGCGGATCGATTCGGCCAGGTAGCGATAGCTTTCCGAGTCGTTGGTGATCAGCTTGCCCATCAGCGGCATGAAGGCGAACGAGTAGGCGTCGTAGGCCTTGGACATCAGCGCGTTGGTCGGCTTGGAGAACTCCAGCACCAGCAAGCGTCCGCCGGGCTTGAGCACCCGCAGCATCGAGCGCAGGGCGTCTTCCTTGTGGGTGACGTTGCGCAGGCCGAAGGCGATGGTCACGCAGTCGAAGTGGTTGTCCGGGAATGGCAGCTTCTCGGCGTCGGCCTGGACGAACTCGACATTGCCGGCCACCCCCAGGTCCAGCAGGCGGTCACGGCCGACCTTGAGCATGGATTCGTTGATGTCGGCGAGCACCACCTGGCCGGTCGGCCCGACGATGTGGGAGAACTTCTTCGTCAGGTCGCCGGTGCCACCCGCGATGTCCAGCACGCGGTTGCCGCTGCGCACGCCCGACAGTTCGATCGCGAAGCGCTTCCACAGGCGGTGCATGCCGCCCGAGAGCAGGTCGTTCATCAAGTCATACTTGGCGGCCACCGAGTGGAAAACCTCAGCGACTTTTTCCGCCTTCTGGCTTTCCGGCACGTTCTTGAAGCCGAAGTGAGTGGTGGGTTCGGCATCGCTGCCTTTGCGCGGGTCAGTCATATCGCTGTCACCAAAAAAGAATGCGGGACATTCTAATCCCGGTGGAGGGCTTTGTCTTGGCAAGGCTGAAGGTAAGATGAACCACCGCCGGGACGTTTTGACGCAGCCAGGGTCTGAAACGTTCAGGCAAGTCCCGATAAAACAGGAGTCACCCGATGGCCCGTATTACTGTTGAACGTGCCCATGACCTGGGCAAGGAAGCGGCCCGTGCCAAGGCCGACAAGTTGGCGCAGAAGTTGTCCGAGAGCTACGGTCTGGAGCCGCAATGGGTTGGTGACACGCTCAAACTCAAGCGCTCCGGGGTCAAGGGCGAAGTGCTGGTCGGTGAGGACTCGATCCGTATCGACGTGGAACTGGGCATGTTGATGTCGGCGATGAGCGGGACGATCAAGACTGAGATTGAAAAGGCGCTGGATAAAGCGTTGGCCTGATTGATCGAAAGGAGGATACCGCCTCAAGTTCACCACCAAACGCTGTGGGAGCGGGCTTGCTCGCGAATGCGGTATGACATTCAGTATTGATGTTGACTGATCCACCGCATTCGCGAGCAAGCCCGCTCCCACCCGTGGTCAATCGTCGTTCACTCTGTGTCAGTTGTTAGGGTGCCCTTTCTAATTATTGTCACTACTTTGTGCCTGAGCCCGTCCGTGTGCGGGCAGTTCCTCAAACCCATCTGCGAGTGAGGTGCACCATGGCCAAAGTTGTTCTGAAGAAAAAAACCGACGTTGAATCTTCCACGCTGAGCGACGTGAAAACGTACGCGCGCAAGATCTGGCTGGCTGGCCTGGGCGCCTACGCGAAGGTCGGACAGGAAGGCAGCGAATACTTCCAGGAGTTGATCAAGGCTGGCGAAGTTGTTGAAACCAAAGGTAAAAAGAACGTTGCCGGAAAACTTGAAGCCGCCAACAGTGAGTTGATGGAAGTCAAGTCCGACGTTAATACCTTCAAGGCCAGGGTTGAAGTTCAGCTCGATAAAGTAGAAAAGGTATTTGATGCTCGTGTTGCAAGTGCCTTGAATCGTATCGGCATTCCGTCTAAACATGACGTTGAGGCACTCTCTGTCAAGCTCGATGAGCTGACGGCATTGCTCGAGCGTGTTGCGCGTAAACATTAAGGAGAACGGGATGGCTGGTAAAAAAAGCACAGAAAAAGAAGGCAGCTCGTGGGCCGGGACGATTGAAAAGTACTCCCGCAAAATCTGGCTGGCTGGTTTAGGCGTGTACTCGAAGATCGACTCTGACGGCAGCAAACTCTTCGAGTCCCTGGTAAAGGACGGCGAGAAGGCCGAAAAACTCACCAAGACGGCGGTCAGCAAGCAGGTCGATGCCGCCAAGGGCTCTGCCGAGTCCGCCAAGTCGCGCATCGGCGGCGTGAAGGATCGGGCACTGGGCAAGTGGGACGAACTGGAAGGGGCTTTCGACAAGCGCCTGAACAGCGCGATCTCCCGTCTGGGTGTGCCAAGCCGCAATGAAGTGAAGGCGTTGCACAGCAAGGTCGACACCCTGACCAAGCAGATCGAAAAACTCACCGGTGCCAAGGTGACCCCGGTGGCAGCCAAGCCTGCGGCGAGCAAGACTGCTGCGGCCAAGCCGGCCAGCAAGACAGCGGCCAAGCCTCTGGTCAAGGCCGCGGCCAAAACCGCTGCCAAGCCGGCGGCCAAGCCAGCGGCGAAAACCGCAGCGGCCAAGCCTGCTGCCAAGGCTGCGGCGAAACCGGTAGCGGCCAAGACCACCGCGGCAAAGGCTCCAGCCAAGCCAGCGGCGAAAACCGCAGCGGCCAAACCTGCTGCCACCAAGGCCGCCGCGAAACCGGCCGCCAAGCCTGCGACCAAACCCGCCGCGGCGAAGAAACCTGCCGTGAAAAAACCCGCCGCACCGAAAGCCGCAGCCTCCAAGGCACCGACGGCGGCCGCCAAGCCAGCCCCTGTGGCGAGCACGGCGAACTCCGCCTCGGCACCGGCTCCGGTGGCCACCCCGACGCCAGCGCCGGCTCCAACGACGCCGACCAGTCAGTCCTGATTTACAGGGCAAATCAAAACGCCCGGCCTGTGAAGGTCGGGCGTTTTTGTTTGCATTGCCACCTATCCAATGTGGGAGCGGGCTTGCCCGCGAATTCGATGGATCAGCCAACATCGATGCTGAATGCCCCACCGCATTCGCGAGCAAGCCCGCTCCCACAGGTTGCTAATCGTGGTCTTCCAGGTATTGGTGCGCCAATTGTTCGGTGGCGGCTTTCACCTGCGGCAGCAAGTGCGCCGCCACCAGCATCATGATCTGGTAGACCACCAGCCGGACCTCGCCCTCGCGAGCGAGAATGCGTTGGTAATCCAGCGAGAACAGCAAGGTCATGGTGATCTGCTCCACCAGTTGCCCCAAGGCCTGGGTATCGCTGACCAGCAGTCCCTGGGCCTTGAGTTGCGCCAGCAGCGACGCGAGGGTGCGCTTGAGGGCGTTGAGCAACTGGCGGATGCCCTTGGCCAGTTTCGGTAGGCGCCCGGCCAGGTTCGACAGGTCCTGGAACAGGAACCGGTACTGGGCCAGGCGCTCGACGATCAGGTGCAGGAACAGCCAGTAGTCCTCCGGCGCCAGCTGCACTTGCGCCGGTGGGTCCAGCAGCGGCGCCAGTTCACCCTGGAATCGCTCGAACAGGCCGAGGACCAGTGGCTCCTTGCCGTGGAAGTGGTAGTAGAGGTTGCCGGGGCTGATGCCCATTTCGTTGGCCACTTCCAGGGTGGAAACGTTCGGCTCGCCCTTTTCGTTGAACAATTGCAGGGCGCATTCAAGGATGCGGTCGCGGGTTTTCATCCAGTCTTCTTAATTGATCAAGTCATGCCATGGCCAGCGGCCGGCCGTGGCGTCAGGGCTTCAGCGCACCCGGACATAGGTGCCGGGGGCCGCCTCCAGGGGCGGATAGTTCGCGTTGCCCAGGGCCATCAGGGTTTCGCGCTGGGCACCGGAGCGTTCCTGGATCCAGCCCAACCATTGCGTCCACCAGCTGCCTTCGACGTGCTGGGCGTCGTAGTACCAGGCCCGAGGATCGCTGCTCAGTTTCGGGCTCTCGATGTAGTTGGCCTTGGGGTTACCCGGTGGGTTGAGGATGCTCTGGACGTGGCCGCTGTTGGACAGCACGAAGCGCCGGTCGCCCCCCAGCAGTAGGGTCGAGCGATACACCGCGTCCCATGGCGTGATGTGGTCGTTTATTCCGCCGACGCTGAAGCTGTCCACCGTCACCTTCTGCAGGTCGATGGGCGTGCCGCACACCTCCAGGCCGCCGGGATGGGTCAGCGGGTTGTGCTTGAAGAAGTCCAGCAGGTCGCCGTGGTAGGCCGCGGGCAGCCGGGTGTGGTCGTTGTTCCAGTAGAGGATGTCGAACGCCGGCGGCTCCTTGCCCAACAGGTAGTTGTTGATGAAGTAACTCCAGATCAGGTCGTTGGGGCGCATCCAGGCGAACACCCGGGCCATGTCGCGACCGTCGAGGATGCCCCTCTGGTAGGAGCGGCGCTTCGCGGCTTCGAGGGTCTGCTCGTCGATGAACAGCGCGGCCGGGCTGTCCATCTGGCTGTCCAGCAGGCTCACCAGGTACGTGGCACTGGCGACCCGGCGCAGCTGGCGCTTGGCTTGCAGGTGGCCTTGCAGGGCGGCGATGGTCATGCCGCCGGCGCACGCACCCATCAGGTTGACCTCGCGGGCGCCGGTGATGGCCCGGCAGACGTTCATGGCTTCTTCCGTGGCCGCGACGTAGCTGGACAGCCCCCATTCCCGGTGGCGGACGTCGGGGTTGCGCCAACTGATGATGAATACCTGCAAGCCGTTCTTCAGGGCGTACTGGACGAAGCTGTTGGAGGGGCTCAGGTCGAAGATGTAGAACTTGTTGATCTGCGGCGGCACGATCAGCAACGGCTTGGCGTACTGTTTTTCGCTCATGGGCCGGTACTGGATCAGTTCCAGCAGGTCGTTGCGAAACACCACCGAGCCGGGCGTGGTGGCCAGGGTCTTGCCGACCTCGAAGGCGTGGGGCGTGCTTTGCCGTGGCAAGCCGTCGTTGTGCAGCAGGTCGTCCACCAGGTGGCTGATCCCGCGGACCAGGCTGCCGCCGCCGGAGTTGAACAGCTCCTTGACCGCCAGCGGGTTGAGCAAGGTATTGGACGGCGACACGGCGTCGTTGAGCAGGGCGAAGGCGAAGTGGGCGCGGGCCTGGTCATCCGGGTCCATGGTGCTCTCGTCGATCCAGCTCTTGACCTGTTTTTGCCAGCTCAGGTACGCCTGCAGGCTGCGCCGATAGAACGGATTGAGCTGCCAGGTGGGATCGGCGAAGCGCGGGTCGTTGGGGTTGGCGGCGTGCAGGGTTTCACCCAGCAACACGCGTCCCAGCTGGCCACCGAGCCGCAACGCATGCCGGGCGCTGTGCACCGGGTTGCGCAGGCCGTGGGCGGCCACGTTGCGCAAGGTGGACAGCAAGTCCCTGCCACGCAAGCCGGTGACCGCGCTCTGGGCGTTGATGAAGCTGGCAGGGGCGGGCATGGAATCCTTTGCCGGCTTGTCGCGCATGAGTCAACTCCTTCGTCATCAGGCTAAAAACAAACGCACCGAACCAGACAACATAGACGCTGTTTCGGGTAGTTGCGCGATCCGGCGTCCTGCCAGGCGCTAATGGGCCGCGTCAGCCGCCCAGCGGCGACGGATGCGGATGCATCACCGCGCGCTGACGTTCCTCCTGCAGGAACTTCATGATGATTGGCGCCACCGCCTCGGCCCGGGTGATCAGGAACAGATGGCCGTCATCGATGATGTGCAACTGGGCGTTGGGGATGCGCCAGGCCAGCATGCGCATGTTGATCAGTGGGATCAGCGGGTCGTCGTCGCCGGCCAGCACCAGGGTCGGCTGGTGGATCTTGTGCAGCCAGTGGATGCTGGTCCAGCCGAGGCCGGCGAACAGTTGCCAGTAATACCCCAGCTTGCCGGCCGAGCGCACCTTGGCCGCGTGGCTGGCCGCCAGCCCCGGGTCGCGACGGAACGAGCCGCCATAGATCAGCGGGGCAATGCGCATCACATGGGAGGGCTGCACGTAGCGCCGGGGGCTGGCCATCATCCATAGCACTTTCGGTTTGCCCGGCACCATCACCGCGCCGGCCGCCGTGGCCGCCAGCACCAGTTTCTTGCAGCGCTCGGGGTAGTCGTAGGCGAACTGCTGGGCCAGTGCGCCTCCCCAGGACACGCCAATCGCGTTGACCTGGCCATAGTCGAGGTAATCGAGCATCCGCGCGGTGAGTTTTGCCAGGCCCGGAAACCGATACGGTCGGCTGGGCGTCGATGAACCGCCGACACCCGGCACATCGAAGGCGATGACTTCCAGGTCCGGGTCCAGGGCCTGGATGAACGGGAACACCAGCTCAAGGTTGGCGCCAATGCCATTGAAGATCAGCAGGGGCGTCAAGTGAGGCTTGCCGGGACGTACCGCGGTGCGCAAGGTCTGGCCATCCAGATCGACGGTACGGAAGATGTACGGTTGCGGCATGCTTCAAGCCCTGTGGGTTATGTCCGGGTTCCTGTGATCGATCGGTAGACCGAGTCGCGGCCTTCGCGAGCAAGCCCGCTCCCACAAGGGAGCGGTGTGAACCTGAACTTCAGCTTCACCATCGATCCAACTGTGGGAGCGGGCTTGCTCGCGAAGACGGCCTTGCATCCAACCTCAATGTCGGCCGTCGGCGTGCGTTCGTGAGCCAGTCCACCCTTGTTCCGGACGAGTTGCATCCATTACCGCTCATGCACATAAGTGCCGGGCGCCGCTTCGCCGGCCACATACGTCTTGTTGCCCAGTACGGTGGGCGCCTTTTTCAGTTTGCCCGAGCGTTCGGCCTGCCAGGCTTGCCAGTGCAGCCACCAGGAGTCGGTGTGCTTGGTGGAGTTCTCCTGCCAGTCCTCGGCCTTGGCCGGCAGGTCATCGCCGGTCATGTAGCGCGCCTTCGGGTTGCCCGGTGGGTTGAGGATGCTCTGGATGTGGCCGCTGCTCGACAGCACGAACTCCACCTTGCCGCCAAACAACTGGGCCGACTTGTAGCAGGACTTCCACGGGGTGATGTGATCGTTGGTGCCGGCCAGGGCGAAGATGTCGGCCGTGACCTGCTTGAGGTCGATGGGGGTGCCGCACACTTCCAGTGCGTTGGGCCGGGTCAGCGGGTTGCTCTTGAACATCTCGATCAGGTCGCCGTGGAACGCCGCCGGCAAGCGCGTGGTGTCGTTGTTCCAGAACAGGATGTCGAACACGGGCGGTTCGTTGCCCAGCAGGTAGTTGTTGACCCAGTAGTTCCAGATCAGGTCGTTGGGGCGCATCCAGGCGAAGACCTTGGCCATGTCGCGACCTTCGAGCACGCCGGCCTGGTAGGAATGGCGCTTGGCCGTTTCCAGGGTCTGCTCGTCGACGAACAGCGCCACGTCGGTGTCCAGGGTGGTGTCGAGCACGCTCACCAGCAGGGTCATGGCGTTGACCTTCTTCTCGCCGAGGGCCGCGTAGTGGCCCAGCAGCGCGGTGCAGGTGATGCCGCCCGAGCAGGCGCCGAGCATGTTCACGTCCTTGCTGCCGGTGATGGCCGTGACCACGTCCACCGCTTCCTTGAGCGCCTCGATGTAGGTTGAAAGGCCCCACTCGCGCTGTTCCTTGGTGGGGTTGCGCCAACTGATGATGAACGTCTGCACGTTGCTGCGCAGGCAGAAGCGCGCCAGGCTCTTGTCCGGGCTCAGGTCGAATACGTAGAACTTGTTGATCTGCGGCGGGACCACCAGCAGCGGCCGCTCATGGACCTGCTCGGTGATGGGGCGGTATTGGATCAGCTCCAGCACGTCGTTGCGAAACACCACCGCGCCTTCGGTCACGCCCAGGCTCTTGCCGACCTCGAACGCGCCCATGTTGACCTGGCTCGGCATCCCGCCGTTGTGCACCAGGTCCTTGGCCAGGTGGGACAAGCCGTCCAGCAGGCTCTTGCCGCCGGTTTCGAAGAAGCGCTTGACCGCGGCGGGGTTGGCCGCCGAGTTGGTCGGCGACATGGCTTCGGTCATCAGGTTGATCACGAAATGCCCGCGGCTGATGTCCTGGGGCGCGAGGTTGCTGTCGTCGATCCAGGCGTGCAATTCCTTGCGCCAGGCCAGGTAGGTTTGCATGTAGCGTTTGTAGAGAGGGTTCTGGCTCCAGGCCGGATCGTTGAAGCGACGGTCGTCGCTGGCCGGTTGCAACTCGGATTTGCCGAACAGGACGTTCTTGAGCTCGGCACCGAAGTGGGCGACGTGCT
The DNA here is from genome assembly GCF_001269745.1 of Pseudomonas sp. P97.38. Classification (NCBI taxonomy): domain Bacteria; kingdom Pseudomonadati; phylum Pseudomonadota; class Gammaproteobacteria; order Pseudomonadales; family Pseudomonadaceae; genus Pseudomonas; species Pseudomonas sp. P97.38. The sequence goes on along the minus strand of NZ_LHVJ01000024.1, from coordinate 206,983 downwards.
TGGCGCTGTGCAACGGTTGCTTGAGGGTCTGGGTCAGCACCATTCGAGCAGAGGCCAGCAGGTCTTTCCTGCGCAGGCCGACGACAGGATTCAACCCCAGGGTATTTTCCGAGGCCTGGTACTTCAGGTCATCGTTGTTCTTGTTGCTCATCTACGACGCTCCATTGTCAGACGAGTACCGGCGCCGTGCCGCAAGCCACAGCCAATACCAGTACGCTGCTCGGGTGACCGTTAATTCCGCATCGTGACCAATGAGGAAACATGTGCAAGGGAACTCGCCCGTTCCTTTGCAGGGAACTTGCCAGCTCCATTGGTTACCCGAGTTTAATTTTTTTCGCAAGCAGGCCAGTCATTGACCTCGCCGGGCGGACATTCAAGCAGATGAGTCTAGAAAATTCGCCCTAAAGCGCCAGCCCTTGAGCTAGAGCATCAGCTTGACGACGCAAGTGTTCGGGTCGCGGGTTTTTCCGGCGGCCTTGAGTTCGCCAAGATAATCGTTCCACAGGTCTTCCTGGCGCACCGCCAACTGGTAGAGGTAGTCCCAGGTGAACAGTCCGCTGTCATGGCCGTCGTCGAAGGTCAGTTTTAGTGCGTACTGGCCGGCCGGCTCGATCTTGGTCAGGCCGACGCCGAGCTTGCCGTATTGCAGGATGGGCTTGCCGTGGCCCTGGACCTCGGCGGAAGGCGAGTGCACCCGCAGGAACTCGGCGCTCAGGTGGTACTCCTCATCCGGCGCGTATTTCAGCGTCAGGGTCTTGGAGGCTTTGTGCAGGTTGATGGCGGTGGGGAGTTTGGTCATACAAGCAGCTTACAAGCTACAAGCTACAAGCTACAAGCTACAAGCTACAAGCTACAAGCTACAAGCTGGAGGTGACCTGCTTGCAGCTCGCAGCTTGAGGCTCGAAGCTCTAGAGGATATACCGCGACAGGTCTTCGTTCTGCGCCAGTTCGCCCAGGTGGCTGTTGACGTACTCGGCATCGATCAGGATCGGCGCTTCGTCGTGGGTGCTGGCCAGGTCGCCGGCGCTGAACGACACTTCCTCGAGCAAGCGCTCGAGCAGGGTGTGCAGGCGACGGGCACCGATGTTCTCGGTCTTCTCGTTGACCTGCCAGGCAATCTGCGCCAGGCGCTTGATGCCTTCGGGCGTGAACTCGATGTTCAGGCCTTCGGTCTTGAGCAGCGCGCAATACTGTTCCGTCAGGGACGCATGAGGCTCGCTGAGGATGCGTTCGAAGTCTTCCGGCGACAGTGCCTTGAGCTCGACACGAATCGGCAGGCGGCCTTGCAGTTCAGGCACCAGGTCGCTTGGCTTGCTCAGGTGGAACGCACCGGAGGCAATGAACAGGATGTGGTCGGTCTTGACCATGCCCAGCTTGGTGTTGACCGTGCAGCCCTCGATCAGCGGCAGCAGGTCGCGCTGCACACCTTCGCGGGACACATCGGCGCCGCCGACGTTGCCGCGCTTGGCCACCTTGTCGATCTCGTCGATGAACACGATACCGTGCTGCTCGACGGCCTCCAGGGCCTTGGCCTTCAACTCTTCTTCGTTGACCAGGCGGCTGGCCTCTTCCTCGCGCACCAGCTTGAGCGCTTCCTTGACCTTGAGCTTGCGGCTTTTCTTCTTGCCCTTGCCCATGTTGGCGAACAGGCTCTGCAACTGGTTGGTCATCTCTTCCATGCCCGGCGGCGCGGAAATGTCGACGCCGACCATTTCGGCCACTTCGATCTCGATTTCCTTGTCGTCCAACTGGCCCTCACGCAGGCGCTTGCGGAACAGTTGGCGGGTATTGGAATCCTGGGTCGCGGCGGAATCGGCATTGAAGCCCATGCGCGCCGGCGGCAGCAGCGCGTCGAGGATGCGCTCTTCGGCGGCGTCTTCGGCGCGGTGGCGGACCTTGGTGATCTCCTGTTCGCGCAAAAGCTTGATCGCGGCGTCGGCCAGGTCGCGGATGATCGATTCGACATCGCGGCCGACGTAGCCGACTTCAGTGAACTTGGTCGCCTCGACCTTGATGAACGGTGCATTGGCGAGCTTGGCCAGGCGGCGGGCGATTTCGGTTTTACCGACGCCGGTCGGGCCGATCATCAGGATGTTCTTGGGCGTCACTTCGACACGCAGCTCTTCAGGCAGCTGCATGCGGCGCCAGCGGTTGCGCAGGGCGATGGCGACGGCGCGCTTGGCATCGTCCTGGCCGATGATATGGCGGTTGAGTTCGTGGACGATTTCGCGGGGAGTCATGGACATAGTAATTGGCGGTCCTCAAGCAGAAATGAGCCGTGGCACGGGGCCGGGACAGGCTTATTCCGCGAGATCCTGCTCCTCAATGGTTTGGGTGTGGTTGGTGAAGACACAGATGTCGCCGGCAATGCCCAGGGCAGTCTCGACGATTTCGCGCGCCGACAGGTCGGTTTTTTTCAACAGGGCGCTGGCTGCCGCCTGGGCGTAGGCCCCACCGGAACCCATGGCGATGAGGCCGTCCTCGGGCTCGACGACGTCGCCGTTGCCGGTGATGATCAGCGAAGCGTCCTTGTTGGCGACCGCGAGCATGGCTTCGAGGCGGCTCAGGGAACGGTCGGTGCGCCATTCCTTGGCCAGTTCCACGGCGGCGCGGATCAGGTGGCCCTGGTGTTTTTCAAGCTGGCCTTCGAAACGTTCGAACAGGGTGAAGGCGTCGGCGGTGGCCCCGGCGAAGCCGGCGATGACCTGGCCGTGATACAGGCGGCGGACTTTCTTCGCGTTGCCTTTCATCACGGTGTTGCCCAGTGAAACCTGGCCGTCGCCGCCCATGACGACTTTGCCATGACGGCGGACTGAAACGATGGTGGTCAAGGGAAGAGTCTCCACGCAGCGGGGCGAAAATGCCCGGATGGAACTCATATGGGGGTGAGGTGGGGTTTTTCAACTGCGGGGTGAGGCAATGGACGAGTGGTGCGGTGGATGCTCAGCGCTCCTGTGGCGAGGGGATTTATCCCCGTTGGGCCGCGCAGCGGCCCCAAAGCTTGTCATCGGAGTGTCAGGCTAATTGCTTCAAGCTTTTGGGGCTGCTGCGCAGCCCAGCGGGGATAAATCCCCTCGCCACAGAGGTTGGTGTCGCCTGGTTCAGCGGCTCTGGCGTTGTTGTAACAACAGGTTGCTAAACCCGCTGCCAGCCAGTTGCTTCTGAGCCTTGGTCAGTTCTTCCCGGTTGCTGTACGGGCCTACCAATACCCGGTACCAGGTCTCGTCCTTCACGGTCCCCGATTCCACCGACACGGACTGGCCCAGCAGGATGATCTGCGCCCGGACCTTGTCGGCGTCGGCTTCCTTGCGGAACGAGCCGGCCTGCAGGAAGAACTTGGTCACCGGCGCGGCTTTCTGCACGGGCGGGGCCGGCGGTGGCGTGATGCCGGCCAGTGCCGCCTGGGCGCGAGCGGTGTCGATCTTTGCCGCTTCGGCCGGGGTCACCGGCGTAGTCGGCACTTGCGGCGTCGGCAGGGTTTTTTCCGGCACGGCGTCTGGCGGCACGATGACTTCCGATTCCGGCAGCAAGGTGTAGAAGTCGTATTTCGGCTTCACCGGTTGCGTCGGGCTCGGCGGGGTCTTGTTGGCCTCGGCGATGCGCGTGGCTTTCTGCTGCTCCTGGCGGACGCGCTTGACGTCATCGCCCTGGCCCGGCTCCAGCTTCATCAGGAACACAATGAACGCGCCGACGCTCAGGCCGATGGCCATCCACAACCAGCCTGGAATCGGCTTCTTGGCAGGAGGCTGGTAACGACTGGCGCCGCGTTTGGGTGCAGGTTTTTTCTTGGCGGCCAACTTACATGCGCTCCAGGGTTTCCAGGCCCAGCAATTCCAGGCCTTGCTTGAGCGTACGCCCGGTCAGCGCGGCGAGGCGCAGGCGGCTCTGCATTTGCTCCGGGGTCTGTGCGCTGAGGATCGGACAGTTCTCGTAGAAGCTGGAGAACAACCCGGCCACATCGTACAGGTAGGCGCACAGGGTGTGGGGCGTGCCCTTGTCGGCGACGTTGTTCAGCACTTCGCCGAACTGCGCCAGTTTCGCCGCCAGCTCCTGTTCGTGGGCGGCTTCAAGCACGATGCGGCCGTCCACTTCCTCGAAGCGTTTGCCCAGCTTGCGGAACACGCCGGCCACGCGGGTATAGGCGTAAAGCAGGTACGGCGCGGTGTTGCCTTCGAAGTTGAGCATCAGGTCGAAGTTGAAGCTGTAGTCGCTGGTGCGGTGCTTGGACAGGTCGGCGTATTTCACCGCATCGATGCCCACGACCTTGGCGATCTTGCGCAGCTCGTCTTCGGCCAGGTCCGGGTTCTTGCCCTTGACCAGTGTGTAGGCACGGTCCTGGGCTTCGGTCAGCAGGTCGATCAGCTTCACCGTGCCGCCATCGCGGGTCTTGAATGGGCGGCCGTCGGCGCCGTTCATGGTGCCGAAGCCCATGTGCTCCATCTCCATCGGGCGGGTCACGAAGCCGGCCTGGCGCGCCACTTCGAACACCTGCTGGAAGTGCAGTGCCTGGCGTTGGTCGACGAAGTACAGGACCCGATCGGCCTCGAGCACGCGGTTGCGATAGCGCACGGCGGCGAGGTCAGTGGTGGCGTAGAGATAGCCGCCGTCGGCCTTGACGATGATCACCGGCAGCGGTTCGCCGTCGGCGGTCTTGAACTGGTCGAGGAACACGCACTGGGCGCCGTTGCTTTCCACCAGCATGCCCTTGGCCCGCAGGTCGTTGACCACGTTGATCAGGTCATCGTTGTAGGCGCTTTCGCCCATCACGTCGGCCATGGTCAGTTTGACGTTCAGCAGTTCGTAGATTTTCTGACAGTGGGACAGGGAAATGTCCTTGAACCGGGTCCACAGCGCCAGGCACTCGGCATCGCCGGCCTGCAATTTGACCACCAGGCCACGGGCGCGGTCGGCGAATTCCGGCGACTCATCGAAGCGTTGCTTGGCGGCGCGGTAGAAGTTTTCCAAGTCCGACAGCTCATCGCTGGTGATGGGGTTTTCCTGCAGGTAGGCCATCAGCATGCCGAACTGGGTGCCCCAGTCGCCGACGTGGTTCTGGCGGATCACCGTGTCGCCGAGAAACTCCAGGACCCGGGCCACGCCGTCGCCAATGATGGTCGAGCGCAGGTGGCCGACGTGCATTTCCTTGGCGAGGTTGGGGGCCGACAGGTCGACCACGGTGCGCTGCAGCGGGCCGGCCTTGCGCACGCCGATGCGTTCGTCGGCCAGGGCGGCGTCCAGGCGCGAGGCCAGGGCCTGGGTGTTCTGGAAGAAGTTGATGAAGCCGGGGCCGGCAATGTCGGCCTTGCTGACGTTTTCATCGGCCGGCAGTGCGGCGATGATTTTCTCCGCCAGGTCCCGCGGTTTCATGCCGGCCGGCTTGGCCAGCATCATCGCGATGTTGCTGGCGAAATCGCCATGGGTCTTGTCGCGGGTGTTTTCGACCTGAATCGCCGGCGACAGGCCTTCTGGCAACACACCTTCAGTGACGAGTCGGGCGATGGCTTGCTGGATGAGCTGGCGAATGGTGTCTTTCATGGTCTTCTCTATCAACCGCAGGCGCGGCGGCGCTTCGAGGCGCAGGTGGAAAAACTGGGCATTATCCGTGGCCCAGGCGAGCTTGCCAACTGTAGCGGGTCGGTTGGGGCTGTGTGGTGACTATTCTTGCTGGCCTGGATGCACTCGGTCCACCTGTGGGAGCGGGCTTGCTCGCGAAAGCGGCGGCACAGCCAACATCACCACAACTGACCCACCGCTTTCGCGAGCAAGCCCGCTCCCACAGGGGGCAAAGCTTGCGATCTGCTCAATCAATACAAATCCACCGGGTCCACATCCAATGACCAGCGCACCGCGCGCCCACTCGGCATCTGCTCCAGCGCCAGCAACCAGGCACTCAACAGGCGGTGCAGCGGCGCCCGGGCGTTGGCCTGCAAAAGGAGCTGGGCCCGGTAGCGCCCGGCCCGCCGTTCCATCGGAGCGGGCACCGGGCCCAATAGTTCGATCCCGGTGAGATTCTGCTGCGCCAGCAGGTGCTCCGCCTCGCTGCAGGCTTCGTCGAGGAAGCCTTCGGCCTGCCCGGGCTTGTGGGCTTCGGCGCGCAACAGCGCGAGGTGGGCGAACGGCGGCAGGCCGGCACTGCGCCGTTCGCTCAAGGCTTGTTCAGCGAAGGCGAAGTAGCCTTGTTCGGTCAGTTGGATCAGCAGCGGATGGTCCGCCAGGTGCGTCTGGATGATGACCTTGCCTGGCTCTTCCGCCCGCCCGGCGCGCCCGGCGACCTGGACAATCAACTGTGCCATGCGCTCGCTGGCGCGAAAATCACCGGAGAACAGCCCGCCATCGGCATCGAGGATCGACACCAGGGTCACCCGTGGAAAGTGGTGGCCTTTGGCAAGCATCTGCGTGCCTACCAAAATGCACGGCTGGCCCTTCTGGATCGTGGCGAACAATTGATTCATCGCGTCCTTGCGCGACGTGCTGTCGCGATCCACCCGCAGTACCGGGTAATCGGGAAACAGGATGCCCAGGCGTTCCTCGGCGCGTTCGGTGCCGGCGCCCACCGGACGCAAGTCCACCCGGCCGCACTGCGGGCAATGCCGGGGCACCCGTTCGCAGTGGCCGCAATGATGACAACGCAGTTCGCCAGAGCGCTGGTGCACGGTCATTCGCGCGTCGCAGCGCTCACAGCCGGACATCCAGCCGCAGTCGTGGCACAGCAGCGTCGGGGCGAACCCGCGGCGGTTGAGGAACACCAAAACCTGCTGGCCGGCGGCAAGCGTTTGGCCGATGGCTTGCTGCATGGGGCCGGAAATACCGCTGTCCAGCGGACGGCTTTTCACGTCCAGGCGCAGGAAACGCGGCTGTTTGGCGCCGCCGGCCCGTTCGTTCAGGCGCAGCAGGCCGTAGCGGCCGGTGTAGGCGTTGTGCAGGCTTTCCAGGGACGGCGTCGCGGAACCGAGGACAATCGGGATGTTTTCCTGGCGGGCGCGTACCAGCGCCAGGTCGCGGGCGTGGTAGCGCAGGCCTTCCTGCTGTTTATAGGAGCCGTCGTGTTCTTCGTCGATGATGATCAGGCCGGGGTTTTTCATCGGCGTGAACAGGGCCGAGCGGGTGCCGATGATGATGTCGGCCTCGCCATCCCGGGCGGCGAGCCACGCGTCCAGGCGTTCGCGGTCATTGACCGCCGAGTGCACCAGGGCGATCCGGGCGTTGAAGCGTTGCTCGAAGCGCGCCAGGGTTTGCGGGCCGAGATTGATTTCCGGAATCAGCACCAGGGCCTGCTTGCCGGCTTCAAGGGCCTGGCGGATCAGTTGCAGATAGACCTCGGTCTTGCCGCTGCCGGTGACGCCCGCCAGGAGAAAGGCATGGTAGCTGTCGAAGCCTGCGCGGATCGCCTCGCAAGCGGCCCGTTGCTCGGTGTTGAGCGGCAGTTCCGGCTGGGCTAGCCAGTGCTCATGGCGCAGGCCCGGGGCATGCCGGCGAACGTCTACCTGGACCAGGTCCTTGGCCAGCAACAGGTCGAGGCTGTCCTTGCTGAGCATCAGTTTGCTCAGCAATTGATGCGCCACGCCGTGGGGGTGCTGGGCCAGGGTCGCCAAGGCCTCGCGCTGGCGCGGCGCGCGGGCGATGCGTGGATCGTCCAGGCTCGCGCCCGGCGCCACCGACCAGAACCGCTCCTGGCGCGCCTCGGCCGGCTCACCCTGGCGCAACAGCACCGGCAATGCCCAGCTCAAGGTATCGCCGAGGCTGTGCTGGTAATACTGGGCAGTCCACAGGCACAGCTTGAACAGCGAGGCCGGCAGCGGCGGCGTGGCGTCGAGCAGCGCCAGGGCCGGCTTGAGCTTGTCGGCCGGTACTTCGCTGTGGTCGGTGACCTCCACCAGGATCCCGATCATCTCCCGTCGGCCGAACGGCACCCGCAGGCGCATGCCCGGCTGCAACTGGGCGCGCGGGACCCCGGCCGGAGCGCGGTAGTCGAACAGGCGGCGCAGGGGCGAAGGCAGGGCAAGGCGCAGAATGGCGTTGGGCACGCGGGAGGGTCTCGATACGTAGGCAGTTAGAGAATCTTGCACATGTGGGAGCGGGCTTGCTCGCGAATGCAGTGTGCCAGTCGACAATAATGTGTCTGATACGCCGCATTCGCGAGCAAGCCCGCTCCCACAGGGATTTGTGTTTGAGGCGGCGAGCCTAGCAGACGGTTGGTACAAGGCATAGCTTGCGTGATTGGCGATGTCTGGTAGAATCCGCGGCCTAATTACGTGCGGTATTCAACAATAGTGTTGGGTGGCGGCACGCTAGCCTGAGGAAACACCATGAAAACCGATATCCACCCGGAATACCCAGAAATTGCCGTGACTTGCAGCTGCGGCAACAAGTTCGAAACCCGTTCGACCTACGGCAAAGCCCTGGCGATCGACGTTTGCAACGAATGCCACCCGTTCTACACCGGTAAGCAAAAGACTCTGGATACCGGCGGCCGCGTTCAGAAGTTCGCCGATCGTTTCGGCGCTTTCGGCGCTACCAAAAAGGCCTGAGGCTGATCATTTTGGAGGTTCGTCTCGACGGCTCCAGACTGATGAAAAAGGCGTCCCTTGCGGGCGCCTTTTTTGTGTCCGCGATTTGGCTGGGGCAAGCCCAGGCGTTCTGTCCGGCACCGGCGGGCCTTGCCCAGGCGACGGTCCAGCGCGTGGTGGACGGCGACACCCTGCGCCTGAGCGATGGCCGCCATGTACGCATGATCGGCCTCAACAGCCCCGAGCTGGGGCGGCAGGGGCGTTCCGACGAGCCCTTTGCCGTGGCGGCCCGGCGTCGGCTCGAAGCCCTGGTGGCCGCCAGCGATGGGCGCGTGGCCTTGCAGCCCGGCAAGGAAGGCAAGGACCGCTACGGCCGTACCCTGGCCCATGTCTACGGGGCCGATGGCCAGAACCTTGAAGCGCAGTTGCTCGCCGAAGGCTTGGGGTTCTACGTGGCGGTGGCGCCGAATGTGGACCTTGTGGCCTGCCAGCGTGCGGCCGAACGCCAGGCGCGTGAGGCAGGACTTGGCCTGTGGAAGCGCTCGCCGGTGCTCAAGCCACAGCAAATCCAGGCGCCGGGCTTCGCCGTACTGAGCGGACGGGTGAGTGATGTCAGGCGCAATCGCGGCGGGATTTGGATCGAATTGCAGGATTCGGTTGTGCTGCGCGTTGCACCCAATCTGCTGGGGCAATTCGACACGGCGAGCCTTGAACGGCTCAAGGGCCGACAGGTCGAGGCGCGGGGCTGGGTGGTCGACCGTTCACGACGGGGCGGGCGCGAGCCCGGACAAGCCCGTTGGATGCTGCCGCTGACCGATCCGACCATGCTGAGCGTGACGACCGAATAAAAATTGTAGACATTTTTCGCGCTTATTGTATGCAGCTAGCCCTTATGTTTCGCGGCTCTTGGCCCAAAGTCGTAGGGCAGGGCGCTTGACAGGGGTGACCGGTCAGTCTTGTAGGGACTTTGCGAGGCGCGTATCCTCGGCGGTCCGTCTGTCCAACACAGTAAAAAGCGGAATGCCCACATGTCTGATCTGAAAACTGCCGCTCTCGAATATCACGCTAATCCTCGTCCAGGGAAGCTGAGTGTCGAGCTCACCAAGGCCACCGCTACTGCCCGCGACCTGTCGCTGGCCTACAGCCCCGGCGTAGCCGAACCAGTGCGCGAGATCGCCCGCGACCCTGAACTGGCCTACAAGTACACCGGCAAGGGCAACCTGGTTGCAGTCATTTCCGATGGCACCGCGATTCTCGGCCTGGGTGACCTGGGGCCACTGGCTTCCAAGCCGGTCATGGAAGGCAAGGGCGTGCTGTTCAAGCGCTTCGCCGGTATCGACGTGTTCGACATCGAAGTCGACTCCGAGAGCCCGCAAGCCTTCATCGACACCGTCAAGCGTATCTCCATCACCTTCGGCGGCATCAACCTGGAAGACATCAAGGCGCCTGAGTGCTTTGAGATCGAACGCACCCTGATCGAACAGTGCGACATTCCGGTGTTCCACGACGACCAGCACGGCACCGCCATCGTGACCGCGGCCGGCATGATCAATGCCCTGGAAATCGCCGGCAAGACCCTGCCGGAAGCCAAGATCGTCTGCCTGGGCGCTGGCGCTGCCGCCATCTCCTGCATGAAGTTGCTGGTGAGCATGGGCGCGAAGATCGAAAACATCTTCATGGTCGACCGTACCGGCGTGATCCACTCCGGCCGCGACGACCTGAACCAGTACAAGGCCGTGTTCGCCCACGCCACCGACAAGCGCACCCTGGCTGAAGCGCTGGACGGTGCCGACGTTTTCGTCGGTCTGTCCGGTCCTAACCTGCTGAGCCCGGAAAACCTGCTGCGCATGGCGCCGAACCCGATCGTGTTCGCCTGCTCCAACCCGGATCCGGAAATCTCCCCGGAGCTGGCCCACGCGACTCGTAGCGACGTAATCATGGCCACCGGCCGTTCGGACTACCCGAACCAGGTCAACAACGTATTGGGCTTCCCGTTCATTTTCCGCGGTGCCCTGGACGTTCGCGCCAAGCGCATCAACGAAGAGATGAAAGTCGCGGCGGCCAACGCCCTGCGCGAACTGGCCAAGCTGCCCGTACCTCAGGAAGTGTGCGACGCCTACGGCGGCATCAAGCTGGAATTCGGTCGTGAGTACATCATTCCGAAACCTATGGATGCTCGCCTGATCACCCTGATCTCCGACGCCGTGGCCAAGGCTGCGATCGAGACGGGCGTGGCGACCCTGCCGTATCCGAAGAACTACCCGCTCAAGAGCGTGGATGACGTGTTCAACGGTTAACAGCAGTCGCTCATAAAAAAACCTGGCCTCGGCCAGGTTTTTTTATGAGCTTCGAGCGGCAAGCTTCAAGCTGCAAGTAGAGGCGAAGCCTACCGTGCTTGCTTTGGCCTTTACTTGAAGCTTGCGGCTCGCCGCTGCTTTCCTAGAACAGATCGATAGGCGCCGCTTCGTCCGCCGGCAGCGGGCTGCCCGGTGCAACGCCATTGCCCAGTTCGTTGACCGACGGCGGGGTGTCTTCGCTCTTGAACAGCTCGAAGTAGGCCCCCGGGGTGCCCGGGGTGGCGGCACGGCCGCTGACCGGGTCGACGCGCAGGCTGAGGATGCCTTCGGGTTCCGGTTGGGTGTGGGGCGGCTTGTCCTTCAGGGCGGCGCCCATGTAGCTCATCCAGATCGGCAACGCCACGGTGCCGCCGAACTCGCGGCGACCGAGGCTTTCCGGCTGGTCGAAACCAGTCCAGACGGTGGTCACGTAATCGGCGTTGTAGCCGGAGAACCAGGCGTCCTTGGACTCGTTGGTGGTGCCGGTCTTGCCCGCCAGGTCGGTACGCCCCAGGGCCAAGGCGCGACGGCCAGTGCCGAGCTTAATCACGTCCTGCAGCATGCTGTTGAGGATGTAGGTGGTGCGTCCGTCGACGATGCGCTCGGCGACGGCCGGTGCTTGCGGCACCCCTGGGGCGGTCGTGGCTTCGCCCGGCAGGGCGTTGACCGTGAACGTCTCGGTGGACGGAGCGGCCAGTCCATCACTGGCCTGCTCGCCCGTGGGCACGCGTGGCGGGTTAGCCACGAACAGCGTCTCGCCGTTGCGGCTCTCGATCTTGTCGATGATGTACGGCGTGATCTTGTACCCGCCGTTGGCGAAGGTGCTCCAGCCCGTGGCGATTTCCATCGGGGTCAGGGTCGCGGTGCCCAGGGCCAGGGACAGGTTGCGTGGCAGGTCCTGCTTGTTGAAGCCGAACTTGCTGATGTAGTCGATGGTGCGGTCCACGCCGAGCGCTTGCAGCAAGCGGATCGACACCAGGTTGCGCGACTTGTACAGCGCTTCGCGCAGGCGGATCGGCCCGAGGAACGTGTTGGTGTCGTTCTTCGGCCGCCAGACCTTGTCCAGGTACTCGTCGACGAACACGATCGGCGCATCGTTCACCAGGCTGGCGGCGGTGTAGCCGTTATCCAGGGCAGCGCTGTAGACGAACGGCTTGAAGCTCGAACCCGGCTGGCGCTTGGCCTGCAATGCGCGGTTGTAATTGCTCTGCTCGAACGCGAAGCCCCCCACCAGCGAACGGATGGCACCGTCCTGTGGGTCGAGGGACACCAGCGCGCCCTGGGCGGCCGGGATCTGGCTGAACTTGAGGGTATTGTCCGCCTGGCGCTGCACCCGGATCAGGTCGCCGACCTGGGCCACGTCCGACGGCTGGCGAGGGTTGGCGCCCATGCTGTTGGTGTTCAGGAACGGCCGGGCCCATTTCATGCTGTCCCAGCCGACATGCTCTTGCTGCTCGCCGTTGCGGGTCAGGACTTTGAGCCCGTCCTTGTCCACCGAGGTGACGATGGCCGGCTCCAGGCCGCTGATGGTGCGTTGCTTGGTCAGCTCCAGGGCCCAGGCTTCCTGGGTCTTGCCGGGCAAGCGCGATTCCGGGCCGCGGTAGCCGTGGCGCTGATCGTAGGTCATCAGGCCTTCGTGCAGGGCGGTGTTGGCCATTTCCTGCAAGTTGCTGGGCACCGTGGTGGTGACGCGGAAGCCTTCGGTATAGGCGTCGCTGCCATAGCGGCCGACCATTTCGGCACGGGTCATCTCGGCGATGTAGGGCGCGTTCACCTCGGGGGTCGGCACGTGATAGCTGGCGTTCAAGGGCTCGTTGATCGCGGCGGTGTAGTCGCTTTCGCTGATCTTGCCGAGCTTGTACATGCGCCCCAGGATCCAGTCGCGCCGCTCCTTGCTGCGTGCCGGGTTGGCCAGTGGGTTGAAGCGCGACGGGGCCTTGGGCAGGCCGGCGATCATCGCCATCTGCGCCAGGCTCACATCGCGGATCGACTTGCCGTAGTACACCTGCGCCGCCGCCTCGATGCCGTAGGCGCGGTTACCCAGGTAGATCTTGTTCACATACAGCTCGAGGATCTCGTCCTTGGTCAACTGCCGCTCGATCTGCAAGGCCAGGAGGATCTCGGTGGTCTTGCGCGAGAAGCTGCGCTCGCTGGTCAGGAAGAAGTTCTTGGCCACCTGCATGGTGATGGTGCTGCCGCCGGACTGGATGTGTCCGCTCTTGACCAGTTGGCTGGCGGCGCGCATCAGGCTGCCGGGATCGACGCCGTAGTGGTTGGCGAAATTGTCGTCTTCAGCACTTAGTAACGCATTGATGAAATTGGGGGGAATGTCGGCGAAACGAATCGGTGTGCGGCGCATTTCGCCAAATTCGGCGATCAACTTGTTGTCGCTGCTGTAGACCCGCAGGGGAATCTGCAACTGAATACTTCTCAGAGCCTCCACGGACGGCAAACCCGGACTAAGGTAAAGAAACGCACCGCTCAGACCCAGGAGCAGTCCGCAGAAAACGGCGATGATGGACCATCCGAAAAATTTCAGCAGACGAATCAAGGCTTTTGGATATCCAGGCAAAGAATGAAAAAGGCGCCAGGTGCAGGGAAGGCCCCGTGCTTGCAACAAAGCGAAAAAAACGCTGGGCATTATAAGCATTTTTTTTCGCCAGGAATGCCATCCGGACGTCCGTCGGACCGGAGTGATTGAACGCAACGCATATTAGAGAGTCCGTAACTCACGGATAGTCATAGGGAATTGGTAGTGCTACGACTCTTCAATAAAAAAACCCATGCACTTCTGGGGATCGACATCAGTTCAACGTCGGTGAAGCTGCTGGAGTTGAGCCGCCAGGGCGAGCGCTACCGCGTCGAGTCCTACGCGGTGGAACCGCTGCCGGCCAATGCCGTGGTCGAGAAGAACATCGCCGAGCTCGAAGGCGTGGGCCTGGCGTTGTCGCGGGTTCTGGTCAAGGCCCGGACGCCCGTGCGCAGCGTGGCGGTGGCCGTGGCGGGGTCGGCGGTGATCACCAAGACCATCGAGATGGACGCCGGCCTGTCCGACGACGACATGGAAAACCAGCTCAAGATCGAGGCCGACCAATACATTCCCTATCCGTTGGATGAAGTGGCCATCGACTTCGAGGTCCAGGGCGTGTCGCCGCGCAGTGACGAGCGGGTCGAAGTGCTGCTGGCGGCCTGTCGCAAGGAAAACGTCGAGGTCCGCGAGGCCGCGCTGGCGCTGGCCGGGCTGACGGCCCGGGTGGTGGACGTGGAGGCCTATGCGCTGGAACGTTCGTTCGGCCTGCTCGCCACGCAACTGGCCGCCTCCCAGGAGCGCCTGACCGTGGCGGTGGTCGACATCGGCGCGACCATGACCACCCTCAGCGTCCTGCACAACGGGCGCATCATCTATACCCGCGAACAATTGTTCGGTGGCCGCCAACTCACCGAGGAAATCCAGCGCCGCTATGGCCTGACGCCCGAGCAAGCCGGCCTGGCGAAGAAGCAGGGCGGCCTGCCCGACGATTATGTCGGCGAGGTGCTGCAACCCTTTCGCGAGGCGCTGGTGCAGCAGGTGTCGCGTTCCTTGCAGTTTTTCTTCGCCTCGGGCCAGTACAGCGCGGTGGACCATATCCTGCTGGCCGGCGGCACGGCCTCGGTCACCGGTCTGGACCGACTGATCGAACAGCGCCTGGGCACGCCGACCCAGGTGGCCAACCCGTTCACCAACATGGCCCTGAGCAGCAAGGTCAATGCCGGTGCGCTGGCCAGTGACGCGCCGGCACTCATGATCGCGTGCGGGCTGGCCCTCAGGAGTTTCGACTGATGGCGCGGATCAACCTCCTTCCCTGGCGCGAGGAACTGCGCGAGGAACGGCGCAAGCGTTTCCTGCTGGCGTTGGTCGGTGCGCTGGTCGGCGCGGTCGGCGTGACGCTGATTGCCGTGCAATACATCGACAGCGCCATCGACCATCAGGTGGCCCGCAACACCCATCTTTCGGAACAGATCGCCGTGCTGGACGAGCGCATCAAACAGATCGGCGACCTCAAGGCCCGTCGCCAGCAGTTGCTGGAACGCATGCGCATCATCCAGGACCTGCAAGGCAACCGGCCCGTCAGCGGGCGCATCTTCGACCAATTGACCAGGACCCTGCCGGACGGGGTTTACTTCACCGAAGTGAAGATGGAAGACGGCACGCTTTCCATCAAGGGGGCCGCCGAGTCCAACAACCGGGTCTCGGACCTGATGCGCAACCTGGATTCATCGGACCTGTTCGATACCCCCAGCCTGACCGAGGTCAAGGCCACCACGGCCGGTCAGCTTGACCAGGCCAACGTTTTCCAGCTGACGGTCCGCCAGACCCGTCCAGTCGATGCGGAGGACGCCCAATGAAGCCGGGGGAATGGCTGGAGGCCCTGCGCAAAGTCGATTTGCGCGAGCTCGACACCAATAACGTCGGTTCCTGGCCGGCACCGATCAAATGGCTGGCGGGCATCCTGCTGGTGGCCATGGTGCTGGGGTTGGGCTACAACTTTGCCTTGAGTGACCTGGAGAACCAGCTGCAGCAGGTGCGCGAGGAAGAAAACACCCTCAAGGAACAATTCGCGGGCAAGGCCCACATGGCGGCGAACCTTGAGCGTTACACCGAGCAGATGAAGCAGATGGAAGCGTCTTTCGGCGTGCTGTTGCGGCAGTTGCCCAGCGACACCGAAGTGCCGGGCCTGCTGGAAGACATCACTCGCACCGGCCTGGGCAGCGGCCTGGAGTTCGAGGAAATCAAGCTGCTGCCGGAAGTCACCCAGCCGTTCTACATTGAGTTGCCGATCCAGATCACCGTCACCGGCGGCTACCATGACCTGGCGACATTCGTCAGCGGCGTGGCCGGGTTGCCCCGGATCGTCACGCTGCACGATTTCGAGATCGCGCCCATGGAGCCCGAGGCGGGCGCCAAGCTGCGCATGAGCATCCAGGCCAAGACCTACCGCTATAACGAGCAGGAGGCGCAGCCATGAGCACGGCGTCTCGCGTTTGCCTGCTGGCGGGCCTGCTGGCATTGACGGGCTGCAACAACGACGACGGTTTCAGCGACCTGGATGCCTACATGAACGAAGTGCGCCTGCGTCCGCCCGGAAAGATCGAGCCGACGCCGACGTTCAAGCCTGCGCAAACCTTCACCTACAGCGCCGCCAACCTGCGCAGCCCGTTTTCCCGACAGATCCGGGTGGACCAGGCGGGTCGCCAGCAGGGCTCGCGCAACGTCCGGCCCGATCCCAACCGGGTCAAGCAGTACCTGGAAGGCTTCAATATCGAGCAATTCGAAATGGTCGGCACGATCTCCAATGCCAGCGGTTCCTTCGCGCTGCTGCGCGGCGCCAGCGGGGTGCATCGGCTAAAGGTTGGTGACTACCTGGGGCGCAACGACGGACGGATCGTCGCCATTACCGCCACTGAGGTCGATGTGATCGAAATCGTTCCCGATGGCGAGGGCGCCTGGCTGGAGCGACCACGGACCATTCCCTTGAAAGAGCACTCATTAGTGGAAACCCAACAATGAACAGGATTTTTTCAGCCTTTGGTGTTTCGCTAGGGATAGCGCTCTTATCACCGATGGTTCATGGGGCCGGCCTGAAGACCCTGGACGTGGCGGCGCTGCCGGGCGACCGCGTCGAATTGAAACTCTCCTTCGACGGGCCGCCGCCGACGCCGCGGGGCTACACCACCGAACAGCCGGCGCGGATCGCCCTGGACCTGCCGGGCGTCACCAATCAACTGGCGAGCAAGAGCCATGACCTGGGCGGCGGCAATGCCCGCAGCGCCACCGTGGTCGAAGCAGGGGATCGCACCCGGCTGATCATAGGGCTGACTCAGTTGGCGCCGTATAACACCCGTATCGAGGGTAACAACCTGTTCGTGGTGGTGGGCAAGGGCGCGGTTCCTGCGATAACCCCTGCGACAGCCCCCGCGCCGGCCGCCGCGGCGCCGCGCCCGGCGCTGGCCAGTGCGGCCCCGGTGAAGGCCCGCGCGCCGGCGGGCAAGGCGATTCGCGGGGTGGACTTCCAGCGCGGCACCCAGGGCGAGGGCAATGTCGTGATCGACTTGTCCGACCCCGCCATCGCGCCGGATATCCAGGAGCGTGAAGGCAAGATCATCCTCAATTTCGCCCGCACACAGCTGCCCGAACCCCTGCGGGTGCGCCTGGATGTGAAGGATTTCGCCACCCCGGTGCAGTTCGTCAATGCCAGTGCCGGCACCGACCGGGCGACGATCAGCATCGAGCCCAGTGGCACCTTCGATTATTCGACCTACCAGACCGACAACAAGCTCACCGTCAGCGTCCGGCCCATGACTGTCGAGGACTTGCAGAAACGCAATGCCGATCGCGCCGCCTACAGTGGTGAAAAGCTTTCCCTCAACTTCCAGGACATCGAGGTGCGCTCGGTCCTGCAACTGATTGCCGATTTCACCAACCTGAACCTGGTGGCGAGCGACACGGTGCAGGGTGGCATCACCCTGCGGTTGCAGAATGTGCCGTGGGACCAGGCGCTGGACCTGGTGCTCAAGACCAAGGGCCTGGACAAGCGCAAGGTCGGCAACGTGCTGCTGGTGGCGCCGGCCGACGAGATTGCGGCGCGTGAGCGCCAGGAGCTCGAATCCCAGAAGCAGATTGCCGACCTGGCGCCGCTGCGCCGGGAGCTGCTGCAGGTCAACTACGCCAAGGCCGCGGACATCGCCAAGCTGTTCCAGTCGGTGACCAGCGCCGAGGCCAAAGCCGATGAGCGTGGCACGATCACCGTCGATGAGCGCACCAACAACATCATTGCCTACCAGACCCAGGACCGGCTCGACGAGCTGCGTCGGATCGTCGCGCAGTTGGATATCCCGGTGCGCCAGGTAATGATTGAGGCCCGGATCGTGGAGGCCAACGTCGACTACGACAAGAACCTGGGCGTTCGCTGGGGCGGTTCGATACAGAACCAGGGCAACTGGAACTCTTCCGGGGTCACGTCCGGGACTTCCACGACCATCGGTACGCCGGGGAGTACGGGCAC
Organism: Pseudomonas sp. P97.38; assembly: GCF_001269745.1. Taxonomy (NCBI): domain Bacteria; kingdom Pseudomonadati; phylum Pseudomonadota; class Gammaproteobacteria; order Pseudomonadales; family Pseudomonadaceae; genus Pseudomonas; species Pseudomonas sp. P97.38. Next base: position 189,097 of record NZ_LHVJ01000024.1, on the reverse strand, counting down.
CAACCAGCCGTTCGTCGACATGGGTGTGTCAGGCAACACCTCGGGGATCGGCATTGCGTTCATCACCGACAACGTCCTGCTGGACCTGGAATTGACGGCGATGGAGAAAACCGGCAACGGCGAAATCGTTTCCCAGCCCAAGGTCGTGACCTCCGACAAGGAGACGGCGAAGATCCTCAAGGGCACGGAAATTCCCTACCAGGAAGCCAGCTCCAGTGGTGCTACCTCGGTGTCGTTCAAGGAGGCCTCGCTGTCGCTGGAAGTCACGCCGCAGATCACGCCGGACAACCGCATCATCATGGAGGTCAAGGTCACCAAGGATGAGCCCGACTACCTGAACAAGGTGCAGGATGTACCGCCGATCAAGAAAAACGAGGTCAATGCCAAGGTGCTGGTCAACGACGGCGAGACCATTGTGATTGGCGGGGTTTTCTCGAATACTCAGAGCAAGGTTGTAGATAAGGTGCCATTTCTTGGCGATGTGCCGTATCTTGGCCGCCTTTTCCGGCGTGATGTGGTCTCGGAGAAAAAATCCGAGCTGCTGGTGTTCCTCACTCCGCGTATCATGAACAACCAGGCGATTGCTGTGAGTCGTTGATTCTGTGCGAAATTTGATTCTTGTAGGGCCGATGGGGGCTGGAAAAAGCACCATCGGCCGTTTGCTGGCCAAAGAGCTGCGCCTGCCGTTCAAAGATTCCGACAAGGAAATTGAATTGCGCACGGGCGCCAATATCCCATGGATCTTCGACAAGGAAGGCGAACCGGGCTTTCGTGACCGTGAGCAGGCGATGATCGCCGAGCTGTGCGCGTTCGAGGGCGTGGTGCTGGCCACCGGTGGCGGCGCGGTCATGCGCGAAGCCAATCGTCGGGCGCTGCATGCCGGCGGACGGGTGGTCTACCTGCACGCGTCGGTCGAACAGCAGGTCGGTCGCACGGCACGCGACCGAAACCGGCCGTTGTTGCGCACCGCCGATCCGGCCAAGACCCTGCGCGACCTGCTGGAGTTGCGTGATCCGCTGTACCGGGAGATCGCCGACCTGGTGGTGGAAACCGATGAACGGCCGCCGCGGATGGTGGTGCTGGACATCCTTGAGCGCTTGCAGCAACTGCCTCCCCGTTAATGCGCCTGGCGAAATGCGCTATCCTCGACGTCCCGTCGTGGCCCGCTTGGGGCGTGGCGTATGGCCATTGGGCGGCGTCGTATCACCGTGGACTTTCGTTAATTGCAGGCAGGACGCCTGATTCCATCTTCACTGTGGGGACACATGCAGACACTTAAGGTCGACCTGGGCGAGCGCAGCTACCCGATTCACATTGGCGAAGGTTTGCTGGACCAGCCTGAACTGCTGGCGCCGCATATCGCCGGGCGACAAGTGGCGATCATCTCCAACGAAACCGTCGCCCCCCTGTACCTGGAACGCCTGGCTCGCACCTTGTCGGCCTATTCGGTCATTTCCGTGGTACTGCCCGACGGCGAAGCGTTCAAGAACTGGGAAACCCTGCAACTGATCTTCGATGGCCTGCTGAGCGCGCGGCACGACCGCCGCACCACGGTCGTGGCCCTGGGGGGCGGTGTGATCGGCGACATGGCCGGCTTTGCCGCCGCCTGCTACCAGCGCGGCGTCGATTTCATCCAGATCCCTACCACGCTGCTGTCCCAGGTCGACTCCTCGGTGGGCGGCAAGACCGGCATCAACCATCCGCTGGGCAAGAACATGGTCGGTGCGTTCTATCAGCCCAACGTGGTGCTGATCGACACGGCCACCCTCAACACCCTGTCGGCCCGCGAGCTGTCCGCCGGGTTGGCGGAAGTCATCAAGTACGGGCTGATCTGCGACGAGCCGTTCCTGGGCTGGCTCGAAGAGAATGTCGACCGCCTGCGAGCCCTGGATCAGACGGCCCTGACCTACGCCATCGAGCGCTCCTGCGCCGCCAAGGCCGCGGTGGTCGGTGCCGACGAACGGGAGTCGGGCGTGCGTGCCACGCTCAACCTGGGTCACACGTTCGGCCACGCCATCGAAACCCACATGGGCTATGGTGTCTGGCTGCATGGCGAGGCCGTGGCGGCGGGGACGGTCATGGCCCTGGAGATGTCCGCGCGGCTGGGCTGGATCAGCGAGCAGGAGCGTGATCGCGGCATTCGCCTGTTCCAGCGTGCCGGGCTGCCGGTGATCCCGCCCGAGGAAATGACCGAGGCGGATTTCCTCGAACACATGGCAATCGACAAGAAAGTGATCGACGGTCGTCTGCGTCTGGTGCTGCTGCGCCGCATGGGCGAAGCGGTAGTGACCGACGATTATCCGAAAGAGGTTCTACAGGCCACGCTGGGAGCGGACTACCGCGCCCTGGCTCAGCTTAAAGGTTAATAAGATTCCGATGACTAGTTTGCATGCCGACGAGGCGTTCCTCGGCCATTTCCAGTTGAGTCACGACCCTTTTGCGCCACGGGTCCCGGGCTTCAAGTTCTTCCCTGCCCAGCGCAAGCCGGTGCTGGGCCAGTTGCATCACCTGGCGCGCTACAGCCAGTTGCTGCTGGTGGTTACCGGTCCCCAGGGCAGCGGCAAGACCTTGCTGCGCCAGGCCCTGGTGGCCAGCACCAACAAGCAGTCCGTGCAGAGCGTGGTGGTGTCTGCCCGCGGCGCCGGCGATGCCGCGGGTGTGTTGCGCCAGATGGCCGAGGCGCTGAATGTGGCCCAGGCCGAAATCGGTGCGATTCTCGACCAGATCGTGCAACTGGCGCTGACCGGGCAGGAAGTCTACCTGCTGGTGGACGACGCCGAGCAGCTTGACGAGTCGGCCCTCGAAGCCCTGCTGGCCCTGGCGGCCGGCGCGCCGGAAGGCCGTCCCCATGTGTTCCTGTTCGGTGAGTCGTCGCTGATCGCCGAACTGGATCAACTGAGCCTCGAGGAAGAGCGCTTCCACGTCATCGAACTGGCGCCCTACACCGAGGAAGAGACCCGTGAATATCTGGCCCAGCGTCTTGAGGGGGCTGGCCGGGGTATCGAACTTTTTACCGCCGATCAGATCTCTGAGATTCACCAAAGCGCCGACGGCTGGCCTGGCAACATCAACCAGGTTGCCCGCGATGCTCTGATCGAAGTCATGATCGCCAGCCGCTCCGCGGTGAAGCGTCCAAGTATGGGGTTCAACATGCCGAAGAAACACGTATTGGCGATTTCCGCCGTGGTCGTGGTCGCGGTCGCTGCCGCCTGGCTGATGCCAGGGCGCAACAAGGCGCCTACCACGGGCACACCTGCCAACGAACAGGCACAACTGCCCCTCGGCCAGGGCACGCCACAACCTAACGGCGGCGCACCGGCGGTGGAATTTGCCGGCAACACCCAGCCAATGCCGCTGCCGCTGGTCGGCCAGTCGCAACCGGTCATGCGTGGGCCCCTGGCCGAAGCCGCCGGCGGAATCACCGAGGGTGACGATGGCGCGGCACCGCCGATCGACGACAGCAGCGACACGCCGCCGACCGTGACCACCACCGCGCCGCCAGCCGGCGTGCCGGCCGGTCCGGCCCCGACGCCAGCACCGACCCCGGCCGCCAAGCCAACCCCGACCCCGACCCAGGTGGCCACCGCCAAGCCTGCGCCGACGCCGGCCCCGGCCACCAAGCCCGCCGCGCCGGCGGCCAAGCCTGCGGCACCGGCCAAGGCCGCTGGCGGCAACTGGTACGCCGGCCAGGCACCGAGCAACTACGTGGTGCAGATCCTCGGCACCAGCTCGGAAGCCACCGCCCAGAACTTCGTCAAGGAGCAGGGCGGCGAGTACCGCTATTTCAAGAAAGTGCTCAACGGCAAGCCGCTGTATGTCATCACCTATGGCAGCTTTGCCAACCGTGATGCGGCTGTTTCCGCCATCAAGGCCTTGCCAGCGAAGGTCCAGGCTGGTAAACCTTGGCCTCGCACTGTCGCCAGTGTCCAACAGGAACTGGCTGCAACTCGCTGAAGATTCGGCGGCCTTACCCAGGCCGCCTCTCCCGGCAACCTCAACATTTCCACAAGGGCGAGCGGCCTTTCGGGCCGCGCGCCTTGTGGTGTCTGCGTCACAGTAGCGTTTGAGTCGTCGCGGTCGGAACCCAAAAAAGTTTTGACTAGCACAGCATATAGCTTTAAACCTTTCACAAATGCGACATGAATTTGCGACAGTTCGTCGTCAAATTTGTGGGGCTTCGTGTCGGTGTGTACAATGACCTCCCTTTTGCCCCCGCAAAGCTGGCGTACGTTCGGCGCGGCATGCAACTGGTTGAATTGAAAAGAAATTTGCCTCGATTAGAGGCAGCCTGGTGAGAAAGTGTCTATGAAAGCAGGTCTGTACCAACCAGATGAATTCAAGGATAACTGTGGTTTCGGCCTGATAGCCCATATGCAGGGCGAGCCCAGCCATACCCTTTTGCAAACGGCCATTGAGGCCCTGACCTGCATGACCCACCGCGGTGGGATCAACGCCGACGGCAAGACCGGTGACGGTTGCGGCTTGCTGATTCAAAAGCCTGATGAGTTCCTGCGTGCCATTGCCCAGGAAACGTTTGGCGTGACCCTGCCCAAGCAATACGCCGTGGGCATGGTGTTCTTCAACCAGGACCCGGTGAAGGCACAGGCTGCTCGCGAGAACATGAACCGCGAGATCCTGGCCGCCGGCCTGCAACTGGTTGGCTGGCGCAAAGTGCCGATCGACACCAGCGTCCTCGGCCGCCTGGCCCTGGAGCGCCTGCCGCAGATCGAACAAGTGTTCATCGCCGGCGATGGCCTGAGCGACCAGGAAATGTCGATCAAGCTGTTCAGCTCCCGTCGTCGTTCGTCCGTGGCCAATGCCGCCGACACCGATCACTACATCTGTAGCTTTTCCCACAAGACCATCATCTACAAAGGCCTGATGATGCCGGCGGACCTTACCGCCTTCTATCCGGACCTGAGCGACGAGCGCCTGAAAACCGCGATCTGCGTGTTCCACCAGCGCTTCTCCACCAACACCTTGCCGAAATGGCCGCTGGCCCAGCCATTCCGCTTCCTCGCCCACAACGGCGAGATCAACACCATCACCGGCAACCGCAACTGGGCCCTGGCCCGTCGCACCAAGTTCGCCAACGACCTGATGCCGGACCTCGAAGAGCTCGGCCCGCTGGTCAACCGCGTCGGTTCCGACTCCTCCAGCATGGACAACATGCTGGAGCTGATGGTGACCGGTGGCATCGACCTGTTCCGCGGCGTGCGCATGCTGGTGCCGCCGGCGTGGCAGAACGTCGAGACCATGGACCCGGACCTGCGGGCCTTCTACGAATACAACTCCATGCACATGGAACCGTGGGACGGCCCGGCCGGGATCGTCATGACCGACGGTCGCTACGCCGTGTGCCTGTTGGACCGTAACGGCCTGCGCCCGGCGCGCTGGGTCACCACCACCAACGGTTTCATCACCCTGGCATCGGAAATCGGCGTCTGGAACTACCAGCCGGCGGACGTTATCGCCAAGGGCCGCGTGGGCCCGGGCCAGATCTTCGCCGTGGACACCGAGACCGGCCAGATCCTCGACACCGACGCCATCGACAACCGGCTCAAGTCCCGTCATCCGTACAAGCAATGGCTGCGCAAGAATGCCCTGCGCATCCAGGCGACCATGGAAGACAACGACCATGGTTCGGCGTTCTACGACGTCGACCAGCTCAAGCAATACATGAAGATGTACCAGGTGACGTTCGAAGAGCGTGACCAGGTGCTGCGTCCGCTGGGCGAGCAAGGCTATGAAGCGGTCGGTTCCATGGGTGACGACACGCCGATGGCCGTGCTGTCGCAGCGCGTGCGGACGCCGTACGACTATTTCCGCCAGCAGTTCGCCCAGGTCACCAACCCGCCGATCGACCCGCTGCGTGAAGCGATCGTGATGTCGTTGGAAATCTGCCTGGGCGCCGAGCGCAACATCTTCCAGGAATCGCCGGAGCACGCATCGCGCGTGATCCTCAGCTCGCCGGTCATTTCCCCGGCCAAATGGCGCTCGCTGACCAACCTCGACCGTCCGGGCTTCGAGCGTCAGGTCATCGACCTGAACTACGACGAAAGCATCGGCCTCGAAGCGGCGATCCGCAATGTGGCCGACCAGGCTGAAGAAGCCGCGCGTGCCGGGCGCACCCAGATCGTGCTGAGCGACCGTCACATCGCTCCGGGCAAATTGCCGATCCACGCCTCGCTGGCGACCGGCGCGGTGCACCATCGCCTGACCGAAAAAGGCCTGCGCTGCGACTCCAACATCCTGGTGGAAACCGCCACCGCCCGCGACCCGCATCACTTCGCGGTGCTGATCGGCTTCGGTGCCTCGGCGGTGTACCCGTTCCTGGCCTACGAAGTGCTGGGCGACCTGATCCGGACCGGTGAAGTACTGGGCGACCTCTACGAGGTGTTCAAGAACTACCGCCGCGGCATCACCAAGGGCCTGCTCAAGATCCTCTCGAAGATGGGCATCTCGACCATCGCGTCGTACCGTGGCGCGCAATTGTTCGAAGCCATCGGCCTGTCCGAAGAAGTCTGCGAACTGAGCTTCCGTGGCGTACCAAGCCGCATCAAGGGCGCACGCTTCGTCGACATCGAGGCCGAACAGAAAGCCCTTGCGGCCGAAGCCTGGAGCCCGCGCAAGCCGATCCAGCAGGGCGGCCTGCTGAAGTTCGTCCACGGCGGCGAATACCACGCCTACAACCCGGACGTGGTTAACACCTTGCAAGCGGCCGTGCAACAGGGCGACTACAGCAAGTTCAAGGAATACACCGCGCTGGTGGACAACCGTCCGGTGTCGATGATCCGCGACCTGCTCAAGGTCAAGACGCTCGAGGCGCCGCTGGACGTCAGCGAAGTGGAGCCACTGGAATCGGTGCTCAAGCGCTTCGACTCCGCCGGTATTTCCCTGGGCGCCCTGTCTCCGGAAGCGCACGAAGCCCTGGCTGAAGCCATGAACCGCCTCGGTGCGCGTTCCAACTCCGGCGAAGGCGGCGAAGACCCGGCGCGCTACGGCACCCTTAAGAGTTCGAAAATCAAGCAGGTCGCCACCGGCCGTTTCGGTGTGACACCCGAATACCTGGTCAACGCCGAAGTGCTGCAGATCAAGGTGGCCCAGGGCGCCAAGCCCGGCGAAGGCGGCCAGCTGCCCGGCGGCAAGGTCAACGGCCTGATCGCCAAGCTGCGCTACGCGGTGCCTGGCGTGACCCTGATCTCGCCGCCACCGCACCACGACATCTACTCGATCGAAGACCTGTCGCAACTGATCTTCGACCTCAAGCAGGTGAACCCGCAGGCGCTGGTTTCGGTGAAACTGGTGGCGGAAGCCGGCGTGGGCACCATCGCCGCTGGCGTGGCCAAGGCCTATGCCGACCTGATCACCATCTCCGGCTACGATGGCGGCACCGGCGCATCGCCGCTGACCTCGATCAAGTACGCTGGCGCGCCATGGGAGCTGGGCCTGGCCGAAACTCACCAGACCCTGCGCGGCAACGACTTGCGCGGCAAGGTCCGGGTGCAGACCGATGGCGGCCTGAAAACCGGCCTGGACGTGATCAAGGCCGCGATCCTCGGCGCCGAGAGCTTCGGCTTCGGCACCGCGCCGATGATCGCCCTGGGTTGCAAATACCTGCGCATCTGCCACCTGAACAACTGCGCCACCGGCGTGGCGACCCAGAACGACAAGCTGCGCAAGGACCACTACATCGGCACCGTCGACATGGTGGTGAACTTCTTCACCTACGTGGCCGAAGAAACCCGTGAGTGGCTGGCGAAGCTGGGCGTGCGCTCGCTTGAGGAACTGATCGGTCGTACCGACCTGCTGGAAGTGATCGAAGGCCAGACCGCCAAGCAGCATCACCTGGACCTGAGCCCGTTGCTGGGCAGCGACCTCATCCCGGCGGACAAGCCTCAGTTCTGCCAGGTCGATCGCAACCCGCCGTTCGACAAGGGTGAGTTGGCCGAGAAAATGGTCGAGATGGCCGCTTCGGCGATCAACGACCTGAGCGGTGCCGAATTCGCCTTGGATATCTGCAACTGCGACCGTTCCATCGGCGCGCGGATCTCCGGCGAAATTGCCCGCAAGCACGGCAACCAGGGCATGGCCAAGGCACCGGTGACCTTCCGCTTCAAGGGCACCGCCGGCCAGAGTTTCGGCGTCTGGAACGCCGGCGGCCTGAACATGTACCTCGAAGGCGACGCCAACGACTACGTGGGCAAGGGCATGACCGGCGGCAAGCTGGTCATCGTTCCGCCCAAGGGCAGCGTCTACCGGACCCAGGACAGTGCCATCATCGGCAACACCTGCCTGTACGGCGCCACGGGCGGCAAGCTGTTCGCCGCCGGCACCGCGGGCGAGCGCTTCGCCGTGCGTAACTCCGGTGCCCACACCGTGGTGGAGGGCACCGGGGATCACTGCTGCGAGTACATGACCGGCGGTTTCGTCTGCGTACTGGGCAAGACTGGTTACAACTTCGGCTCTGGCATGACCGGTGGTTTCGCCTACGTGCTCGACCAGGACAACACCTTCGTTGACCGGGTCAACCACGAACTGGTGGAAATCCAGCGGATCAGCGGCGAGGCGATGGAAGCCTACCGCAGCCACCTGCAACGCGTACTGGACGAGTACGTCGAGGAAACCGACAGCGAGTGGGGTCGTGAACTCGCCGAGAACCTCGATGACTACGTGCGCCGCTTCTGGCTGGTCAAGCCGAAGGCTGCCAACCTGAAGTCGTTGCTTTCCAGCACCCGTGCCAACCCGCAGTGATATGCGCCTGAAGAGTTTGATGAGGTTTTAACAATGGCTGAACGTCTGAATAACGACTTCCAGTTCATCGATGTCGGGCGCAAGGATCCGAAGAAGAAACTGTTGCGTCAACGCAAGAAAGAGTTCGTGGAAATCTACGAGCCTTTCAAACCCCAGCAGTCGGCCGACCAGGCCCACCGCTGCCTGGGTTGCGGTAACCCGTACTGCGAATGGAAGTGCCCGGTGCACAACTTCATTCCCAACTGGCTGAAGCTGGTGGCCGAGGGCAACATCCTCCAGGCCGCCGAGCTGTCGCACCAGACCAACACCCTGCCGGAGGTCTGCGGCCGGGTGTGCCCGCAGGACCGCCTGTGCGAGGGGGCCTGCACCCTGAACGACGGGTTTGGCGCGGTGACCATCGGTTCGGTGGAGAAGTACATCACCGACACTGCGTTCGCCATGGGCTGGCGCCCGGACATGTCCAAGGTCAAGCCAACCGGCAAGCGCGTGGCCATCATCGGCGCGGGCCCGGCGGGCCTGGGCTGTGCCGACGTGCTGGTGCGCGGCGGGGTGACCCCCGTGGTGTTCGACAAGAACCCGGAAATCGGCGGCCTGCTGACCTTCGGCATTCCCGAGTTCAAGCTGGAAAAGACCGTGCTGAGCAATCGTCGCGAAGTCTTCACCGGCATGGGCATCGAGTTCCGCCTGAACACCGAGGTGGGCAAGGACGTGACCATGGAGCAACTGCTGGCCGAGTACGATGCGGTCTTCATGGGCATGGGCACCTACACCTACATGAAGGGCGGCTTTGCCGGCGAGGACCTGCCGGGCGTGTACGACGCGCTGGATTTCCTGATCGCCAACGTCAACCGCAACCTGGGCTTTGAAAAGTCGCCGGAAGACTTCGTCGACATGAAGGGCAAGAAGGTCGTGGTACTGGGTGGCGGCGACACGGCGATGGACTGTAACCGCACGTCGATTCGTCAAGGCGCCAAGTCGGTGACCTGCGCCTACCGTCGTGACGAGGCCAACATGCCCGGCTCGCGCAAAGAGGTGAAGAACGCCAAGGAAGAAGGCGTGAAATTCCTCTATAACCGCCAGCCGATTGCGATTGTCGGCGAAGACAAGGTCGAAGGCGTGAAGGTGGTCGAGACCCGTCTCGGCGAACCCGACGCCCGCGGTCGCCGCAGCCCCGAGCCGATCCCCGGATCCGAAGAAATCATCCCGGCCGACGCCGTGGTCATCGCCTTCGGCTTCCGTCCGAGCCCGGCGCCGTGGTTCGAGCAGTTCAGCATCCAGACCGACAGCCAGGGCCGGGTCGTGGCGCCGGAGCAAGGCCAGTACAAGCACCAGACCAGCAACCCGAAGATCTTCGCCGGTGGCGACATGGTCCGTGGTTCCGACCTGGTGGTGACGGCGATCTTCGAAGGCCGTAATGCGGCTGAAGGGATCCTGGATTACCTGGGCGTCTAAGCCGGGATCCTGAGCCAAACGCAATAACCCTGTGGGAGCGAGCTTGCTCGCGAAAGCGGACTATCAGACAACAGCAATGTTGGTGTGCCGGCCCTTTCGCGAGCAAGCTCGCTCCCACAGTCGTTTCTCAGTGTTGCTAACAGCGCATTTGCAGCGCGACAAATTGACCCGATAGACAAAAGGCTGACCTGCATCCGTGCCTTTTGCGTCGCGCTCTGAGAAAATGCCCGCACTTTTTTTCCGGATGCCGACATGACTGCCCTGAAGAACGACCGTTTCCTTCGCGCCCTGCTCAAGCAACCCGTAGACGTCACCCCGGTGTGGATGATGCGCCAGGCGGGTCGCTACCTGCCGGAGTACCGCGCCAGTCGCGCCAAGGCCGGCGACTTCATGAGCCTGTGCATGAACCCGCAGTTCGCCTGCGAAGTCACGTTGCAACCGCTGGACCGTTACCCGCAGCTGGACGCGGCGATCCTGTTCTCCGACATCCTCACCATTCCCGATGCCATGGGCCAGGGCCTGTACTTCGAGACCGGCGAAGGCCCGCGCTTCAAGAAAGTCGTCAGCACCCTGGCCGACATCGAAGCGCTGCCGATTCCCGATCCGCAGAAAGACCTGGGCTACGTCATGGACGCGGTCAGCACCATCCGTCGTGAGCTCAACGGCCGTGTGCCCCTGATCGGTTTCTCCGGCAGCCCGTGGACCCTGGCCACCTACATGGTCGAAGGCGGCTCGTCGAAGGACTTCCGCAAGACCAAGGCCATGCTGTACGACAACCCGCAAGCCATGCACCTGCTGCTGGATAAACTGGCGCAGTCGGTGACCTCCTACCTCAATGGCCAGATCCTGGCCGGTGCGCAAGCGGTGCAGATCTTCGACACCTGGGGCGGCAACCTGTCGGCGGCGGCTTACCAGGAGTTCTCCCTGGCCTACATGCGCAAGATCGTCAGCGGCCTGATCCGCGAGCACGAGGGCCGCAAGGTCCCGGTGATCCTGTTTACCAAGAACGGCGGCTTGTGGCTGGAAAGCATTGCCGATGTTGGCGCCGATGCCCTTGGCCTGGACTGGACCTGCGACATTGGCAACGCCCGTGAGCGCGTCGGTCACAAGGTCGCCCTGCAAGGCAACATGGACCCGACCGTGCTGTATGCCAAGCCCGAGGCCATCCGTGCCGAAGTCGCACGTATCCTCGCCAGCTACGGCAGCGGCACTGGCCACGTGTTCAACCTCGGCCATGGCATCACCCCGGAAGTTGATCCGGAACACGCCGGTGCCTTCCTGCGGGCGGTGCACGAGTTGTCGGCGCAATACCACCCGTAACAGTTGCAACGTTGACCCCAGCCTGTCCGGACCCGTGCCGGACAGGCTTTTTATTGCCCGTTGTTTATCCACTCAACATCAAACTCATTTACGTCTGATGTTTCTGTTTGTTTATGTTGGATGGCTGTTTCTGTTGGTAAGAGATTTCTTTTGTCATGTAAGGGGAAATCGATTCAGAGATCATTCCTTCCCCCTTGGGAGATTTGCCCTACATAGCGAGGTTTCGATTTTCTATAAGGTTTCGGCGCTTGCGAGGTGCGGCGCCAAACGATCCGGCGTGCCTTTCAAGATGACGGTTATACGTCCTTAAATCTCGATGACTAGTCTGGAACTTATATGAAAAACAATTTCAACACGCGCAGCACATTAACGGGGTGTGCGTCGTCATTGGTTCTATTGTCGGCACTGGCCGCGTCCCAGGGCGTACTTGCCCACGGTTTTCTTGAAGTACCCCCTTCGCGTGCATTCTTGTGCCAGAAAGGTGAAAACAATCATTGTGGTGGCGCGCAATACGAACCTCACAGCACCGGTGAGACGTTCAAGGGATTCCCGAATGGCGCAGGCGGTGGTCCGCTGCAAGGCCCCATCGACGGCAAGATCGCCAGCGGCGGCAATTCGCTGTTTTCTGCCCTGGATGCGCAGTCTGCTTCTCGCTGGCAACTGACCGAAATCAGGGACCGGGAGATCGACTTCCAGTGGCAATACTCCGCCCCGCACCCGGCGACCAAGCACGAATATTTCATCACTCGCGACGGCTGGAACCCGAACGAGCCGCTCAAGCGTGCGTCGTTCGACAGCGCTCCGTTCTGCACGGTCGATGGCGCTCATCAGGTTCCAGTGAGTGGCACCAAGCACCACTGCGTGATTCCCGACAGCAAGTCGGGGCATCACGTCATCCTCGCGGTGTGGACGGTGGGCGATACCGACAACGCGTTCTACAACCCGGCGGATGTGAACATCCTCGCCGAAGCGGCATTGCCGGGCGGCTGGTCGCCGGTGGGCAGCATCGCGCCGTCGACCGCGCTGCTGGCGGGTGACAAGGTCAAGGCCCGAGCGTTTTCCGCGACAGGCGAAAACCCGCAGTACAGCGTTGAGATCAGCATCGACAACGCGGAAGAAGGCAAGCCTGAGAACTGGTCGTTCAAACTGGCCGAAGCCATCAACCAGGCCCATGCCCAGATTCGTGCCGGTATCCGCGATGAGGACGGCAACATCACGCCAGTCCAGGGCACCAACAAGCTGTACGCCCAGAAAGAAAGCGGCGTGAGCCGTTATGAAGTGCAACTGGACATGAAGGAAGACGCCAGCGCGAGCATGGCCATCGCTGGCTTGCAGCCGGAGTACGTTCTCGACAACGGGCGGGTCGGCATGACGTTCGCGGCGCAGACCAACCGCAGGATGAACGTCGAAGCCACGTTGTTCGACGAGAACAACAAGCAGGTCGGTGTCGTGAGCCAGACCGTAGGCGAAGGCAACACCGAGCTGCGTATCGACGTGCGCAGCGCGCCGGGCGCCCACACCCTGACGCTGGTGGGCACCACCGAAGACGGCCGGACCACTCGCCAGCAGACCCAGCCTGTCACCCTGGGCGGTGAAGGCGCGGGCATCGAGTACGACTTCGTCTTCCCGGAAGGCCTCAGTGACTACGCCGCCGGCACGAAAGTGCTGCAGCCGAAAACCGATGAAGTCTTCGAATGCAAGCCGTTCCCGGCCTCCGGCTACTGCAAGCAGTACACGCCGACGGCCAACGGCTTCGAGCCGGGTGTCGGCGCTTCCTGGCAAAGCGCCTGGGACAAGCTGTAAGTCCCGACAGGCATGGCCCCAGGCAACCCGGATGGGCTGCCTGGGGCCTTCAAGCGAGAACGCGATGATGCATTCCTCTCATTACTGTGCACGGCGGGTGCTGCTGCACTGGCTTTCCGCGGTCATCATTCTATGGGCGTTGGTGTCGGGCTTTTATGTGGCGTATTACCCGGTGTCGGCGGCCACCGAACATTGGGTCGGCTCGCTCAATGTGTCGCTGACCACGTTGTTCATCCCGTTGTTTGCCTGGCGGCTCTGGCTGTTTGCCGGCGCGCTGCAAACCCGGGAACCGACGCCTTCGGCGATCCACCGGCTGGCCCTGGCGGTGCATGCCTCGATCTACCTGGCCATCGGCGTCGTGCTGGTGACCGGGGTGCTGATGATGAAAAGCGCCATCAGTGTGTTCGGGCTTATCCAGCTCCCTCAGCCGCTGGACGATCCGGCGCTGATCGACTGGGCGAACGCGGCCCATGTCGTGTCTTGCGCGGTGTTGTCGCTGCTCATCGTGCTGCATCTTTGCGCCGTGGCCTGGCATGAGTTTTCCGGGCGTCGGGTGGTGCGGCGCATGTCCTTTGCACGGCAGCCGGACGCGCCCGTGCAGCGGTTGCCGCAGTGAGCCTTGCCCGTTGGGCCGGCAGCCGTTCAGCGACGGCCTTGCTGGTGCTCGTGCCGCTGCTGTACGCAGGTTGGCTGGTGGAACGCGAGTGGCGTTTTCGCCAGGCGCTGGGTCGGGATATGCCGGTGGTGGCTGCCGCGCCGGCCACGGCCACTCGCGGCTTGCCCAACGTGCAGGCGGTGGCGACCGTGCTTGGCCTGGCACCCGAAGGTGCCCACGCACCCAGCGCGGAACCGATGACGTTGCAGGCCAGCTTCGTGGTCGACCAGGGCCTGTCGCGGGCGTTGCTGGCGGATGCGACGGGGCCGCGCATCTACCAGGTGGGCGAACGCTTGCCCGGTGGCAGCGTGTTGCGCCGGGTCGAACCCGGCCACGTGATGTTGTGGCGCAACGGCCGCGAAGAACGCCTGGCCCTGCAACCGGCGACCCCGCCGCTGTTGCGCCAGGTGGCTGCCGAATCGCCGCGCCAGGCCACGCTGCCTTCCTCGCAATACCTACGCCCGGTCGCCGGGCAAACAGAGTGATCGATTTGATGAACAGTTTTATCCGGGGCCCCGTATCGCGCGTCCTGTTCTGCCTTGCCGTGTGTGGCCCGCTGGCCTTTGCCGGCTCATTGCGGGCCGAGGAAACCCATTGGCAACTGGCGATGAACAATGCCGAATTGCGTGACGTGGTCGAGGAAATCTCGGCGATCCTGGGCAAGACCGTGGTGCTCGATCCGCGGGTGTCGGGGCGCATTACCGTCATGTCGCGCCAGGCACTGGACCGCGAAGGCGTGCGCCGGTTGTTCTATTCGGTGCTCGATGCACACAACTTCACGGTGATCGATGAAGGTGAGCGGATCCTGATTACCCCGGTCGCCGAGGCCAAGACCCGGGCCGGCGCCAGCGACGCCAACAGCGCCACGCCATCGCAATTCGTGACTCGGGTCCTGGACTTGCATTCGAGCATTGCCGCCGATGTCGCCGGGCTGGTCCGGCCGCTGGTGTCGGTCAATGGCTACGTCGGGCCTTCGGTTTCCTCCAACGCGCTGGTGGTCACCGACACCGCCGCCAACGTGCAGCGCATTGCCGGGGTCGTGGCGCAGTTGGACGCCGGGCGTAACCGCAACCACGTGGTGCTGCCCCTGCGCCATGCCCAGGCCGTGGACATCGCGCCGGTGATGGAAGCCGCCTCCGGCAAGCGCGACGGCGACACGGCAGGCCTGGTGATTGCCGACGCGCGCAGCAATCGCCTGGTGATCATCGGCGCGCCGGCGGTGCGCCAGCGCCTGGCGGACCTGGCCCGGACCCTCGATGTGCCAGCGGCCGCCTCCCAGGGCAACGCGCGGGTCATCCGCCTGCGCCACAGCGATGCCAAGCAGCTGGCCCAAGTGCTGGAAGCGGTCGGCCAGGACCGGAAAACCACGCCGACCCTGGCCGGCCAGCGGGAAAGCGCGGCCAATGGCGGCTTCATGGTCAAGGCTGACGAAAGCCAGAACGCCTTGGTGCTGCTCGCCGAGCCGGCCCAGGTGCGCACGGTGGAAAACATTGTCCGGGAACTGGATCAACCGCGCGCCCAGGTGCTCATCCACGCGGCCATCGTCGAGATCACCGGGGACATCGCCGAGGCCCTGGGGGTGCAATGGGGCCTCAAGAGCGGCAGTGCCACTGGCTTCATCAATTTTCCCGGCACCAAGGTGCCGATCTTCGGCGGGCTGGATGCCGATGCACTGAAAAACGCGCCAGAAGGCGCGGTCCTGCAATTGGGGAGTGATCGCTTCGGTGCACTGGTCTCGGCATTGGCGGGCAATACCCACAGCAACCTGCTGTCCACGCCCAGCCTGTTGACCCTGGATAACCAGGAGGCGGAAATCATCGTCGGCCAGAACGTCCCCTTCAAGACGGGTTCCTACGCTACTAGCGGCAACGGCGCCGACAACCCGTTCACCACCGTGGAGCGCAAGGACGTCGGCATCAGCCTCAAGGTCAAGCCGTACATCAACGAAGGTTCCACCCTGCGCCTGGAGGTCCAGCAGGAAGTCTCGGACATCGCCCCCTCGGTCACCGGCGTGGACTCATCCGACCTGATCACCAACAAGCGCGCCTTGAAGAGCACGATCCTGGCGGACGACGGCGAGATCATCGTCATTGGCGGGCTGATCCGCGACAGCGTACGTACCGAGGAAAGCGGCGTGCCGTTGCTGCGCAGCATTCCGTACCTGGGCGCGCTGTTTCGCTGGACCCGCGACACCCAGACCAAAAGCAACCTGATGGTCTTCCTGCGTCCCACCATCGTGCGTAACAACGAAGACCTGGCCGATGTCAGCCGGCAGCGCTACGACGCGTTGCGTGAGCTGAGCAAGCCCGGCTCGCGGCAGAACAATTCGCTGTTGCTGCCCCGGGACGCGCGCCAGTTGTTCGAGGCGTCGGAGACGTCCGCGGGCACCGCGCAGGCGGGTGACTTGTGAGTGACCCGCAGGCCGTGTTGCCCTTTGGTTTTGCCAGGCGCTTCGGCGTGCTGCTGGAAGGCGCGGGGCCGACCTTGAGCCTGGTGATGCGCCGCGATGCGGCGCTGACCGCGATTGCCGAAGTGCGACGCCTGTGTGGTCGGGAATTGCCGATCCAGGTGCTTGAGCCGGCACTGTTCGCGGTGCGCCTGGCCAGTGTCTACCGCCAGGGCCAGAGCGCCGCCGAGCAGGTTGCCCAAGGCCTGGACGAAGAACTGGACCTGCTCAGCCTGGCCGACCAGGTGCCACAGACCACCGACCTGCTGGAGCAACAGGGTGATGCGCCGATCATTCGGCTGATCAACGCCTTGCTCAGCGAGGCGGTTCGCGAGCACGCCTCGGACGTGCACCTGGAGACGTTCGAGCAATACCTGTCGGTGCGCATGCGCATCGACGGTCAGTTGCAGGAAATGCTGCGCCCGCGCCGGGAGCTGGCGAGCCTGCTGGTGTCGCGAATCAAGGTCATGGCCCGGTTGGACATCGCCGAGAAACGCGTGCCCCAGGACGGACGCATCGCCTTGCGCCTGGCCGGGCACGAAGTCGATGTGCGGGTCTCGACCCTGCCCTCGGCCCACGGCGAGCGCGTGGTGCTGCGCCTGCTCGACAAGCAGGCCGGACGCCTGGACGTGCTGCGCCTGGGCCTGCCCGACGACACCCTGGCGAGCCTGCGGCAATTGCTCGGCAAGCCCCATGGCATCGTGTTGGTCACCGGCCCCACCGGGTCGGGGAAAACCACCAGCCTGTACGCCGCGTTGAGCAGCCTCAACGACCAGAGCCGCAATATCCTCACCGTCGAAGACCCGATCGAATATCACCTGCCGGGCATCGGCCAGATGCCGGTCAACCCGAAGGTCGACATGACCTTCGCCCGTGGCTTGCGGGCGATCCTGCGCCAGGACCCGGACGTGGTGATGGTTGGCGAAATACGCGACCGCGAGACCGCCGAAATTGCCGTCCAGGCGTCCCTGACCGGGCACCTGGTGCTCTCCACGCTGCACACCAATACCGCCGTCGGTGCGGTCACGCGGCTGGTGGACATGGGGGTGGACGCCTACCTGCTGGCATCGTCCCTGGCCGGCATCGTCGCCCAGCGCTTGCTGCGCAGGTTATGCCCGTCCTGCAAGGTGCCCTACGTGGCCGATGCCGCCACCTGCCAGCGCCTGGGGCTGGCTGCAACGGCCGCGCCCCGGCTGTTCAAGGCCCGGGGCTGCGAGCAATGCCAGAAAGGCTATCGCGGCCGTTTCGGTATCTATGAGCTGGTGACGGTGAGCAGCCCGTTTTCGCAACTGATTCATCAGGGCGCCACCGAGCAAGCGCTGGCGAGCGAGGCGCGCAAGACCTCCCGCAGCTTGTTCCAGGACGGCCGCCAACGGGTCCTGGAAGGCCTGACCAGCGTCGATGAACTGTTGCGCGTCACCCAGGAGGATTAGCCCGATGCCGACCTTCGATTATCGGGCCGAAGATGCCCAGGGCCGACGCTGCAAGGGCCGAGTGGAGGCTGACAGCGCCCGTCAGGCCCGGCAGTTGTTGCGCGAACGCGGCTTGCTGCCCTGGGAACTGCACGAAGGCGGGGAACGGCGAACCTTGCGCAGCCGTTATGCCGGATCGCGCTTGAGCCCGGCCGAGCTGGCCTTGCTGACATTGCAACTGTCCACCTTGATTCAGGCCGGCCTGCCCCTTGAAGAATCGCTGGCGGCGGTGGCGCAACAGAACCAGAAACGTCGTGTTGTCCAACTGCTGTCGGCGGTGCGTGGCCGGGTGATGGAAGGGCATGCGCTGGCGACGGCCCTGCGGGCGTTTCCCCAGGCGTTTCCCGAGCTGTTCTGCGCCACGGTGGCGGCGGGCGAGCAGTCCGGTCATCTCGGCCAGGTGCTGGAGCAACTGGCGAGCTACACCCAGGCGCGCCAGGCGTCGCGCCAGCGCATTCAACTGGCGTTGGTGTACCCGCTGATCCTGCTGCTGGCCTGCGTCGCGATCGTCGCCTTCCTGCTGGGCTACGTGGTGCCGGACGTGGTGAAGATCTTCATCGACAGCGGCCAGCCGCTGCCCTGGCTGACCCAGGCGCTGATCGCCGTGAGCGATGGCTTGCGCCGCCACGGCCTGTGGCTGTTCGCGGCGTTGCTCGGGCTCGTGGCGGTGTGGCGCTGGAGCTTGCGTCAACCGGCGTGGCGCCTGCGCTGGCATCGGTTGCTGTTGCGGCTGCCGTTGTTGGGCGAGGTGTTGCGGGCGATGGAAGCGGCGCGGTTCGCCAGCACCCTGGCGATCCTCAGTAAGAGCGCGGTGCCCCTGGTTGACGCCTTGCACATTGCCGCGCAGGTCATCGGCAACCTGACGATTCGCGCGCGCATTGCCGACGTCGCCCGCTCGGTCCGCGAGGGTGGGACGCTGACCCGCGGCCTGGAACGCGGCGGCGATATCCCGCCGCTGATGCTGCACATGATCGCCAGCGGCGAGCGGGCCGGTGAGCTCGACAGCATGCTGGCCCGCGCCGCCGAGCAACAGGAAGCCAGCCTCGCGGCGCGGATTGCCCTGGTGGTGAGCCTTTTCGAACCGGCCATGTTGGTGTTGATGGGCGGCGTCGTGCTGCTGATCGTCATGGCCATCCTCCTGCCTATCTTGAGCCTCAACCAATTGGTGAATTGACCCATGCACTCTCCAGACAACCGAGCGGTACCTCTTCAACGTGGCTTCACCCTGATTGAAATCATGGTGGTGGTGGTCATCATCGGCGTGCTCGGCGCCATCGTGGTGCCGCAGTTCATGAGCCGCCCCGACCAGGCCAAGGCCACGGCGGCGCGGACCGACATCCAGGCCATCGCCACGGCGCTGGAAATGTACCGGCTCGACAACTTCCAGTACCCCTCGACCCAACAGGGCCTCGAAGCGCTGAGCAAGCGTCCGGGAGGCACGCCCGCGCCGCGGAACTGGAACCCCCAGGGGTATCTGAAGAGCCTGCCGATCGATCCGTGGGGCACGCCTTACCAGTACCTCAGTCCGGGCCTCAGGTCGTTGGACGGCAGCTATGACCTGTATTCGCTGGGCGCCGATGGCGCACCGGGTGGCGATGGGCTGGCGGCCGACATCGGCAACTGGACCGAATGAACATGCGCGCCCGTTACCGGGGTTTTACCCTGCTGGAACTGATGGTGGTCGTCGTCCTGATCGCGATCGCGGCCGGCATGGTCAGCCTCGCCGTGGGCCCGAACCCGGCCAGGGAAGCGCGGCAGCAAGCCGGGGCGTTCATCCGGGTGGTGCAGCAGTTGCGCGAGCGGGCGGTGCTGGAGAGCGAGGAATATGGACTGCGCATCCACAAGCACGGTTATCAGGCGCTGCGCCTCGACGCCCAGGGCTGGACCGCGGTGGCGACCTTGCAACGCTTGCCGCAGCCACTGTCCCTTGGCCTGGAGCAGGACGGCCACGCCGTGGTCCTCGATGACACGTCGGGCGCGCCGCAGTTGCTGATGCTCAGCAGCGATGAAATCAGCCCGTTTCGCCTGTCTGTCCAGGTCGCCGGCCAGCGCTTGTCCGCGGTGTCGAGCGATGGCCTGTCGGAGCCCTCGATCGATGAGTAAGGCGAGCAGGCTGGCGGTCGATAGCCGCGGCTTCACCCTGCTGGAAGTCATGATCGCCTTGGCGATTTTTGCCATGGTGTCGGCAGCGGTGCTTTCGGCCAGCCAGTTCGTGCTCAAGCAGGGCGCCGGGCTGGAGGAGCGGCTGTTCGGCGCGTGGCTGGCGGACAATCAGTTGAGCGAGCTGCGCCTGCACCCGACCCCGGCGCCTGGGCAGCAACGGCTGGACCTGCGCCTGGGGCGTCGCGACTGGACGCTGCAACAGCGTATCGCCGCGGCCCATGATCCGCGCCTGCTCCAGGTCGAGATCCAGGTCAGCCGAGCCGGCAGTCCGGCGGTTGTGCACCGCACCCTGGGGTGGATCCGCCAGCGTGATGAATAGACAGTCGGGTTTCACCTTGTTGGAACTGGTCATCGCCATTGCCATTTTCGCCTTGCTCGGCCTGGCCAGTTGGCGGCTGTTCGACGGCGTCGTGCGAGCCCAGCAAGGCGCCGGTCATCACGAGCGAGACATCCGCGCCTTGCAACGGGCCGTGGGGGTGATCGAGCGCGATGCCTGGCAGGCCGTCCTTGGCTCGGTCGTGCTCGCGCCGACGGGCCTGCAATTGCAGC
This sequence comes from Pseudomonas sp. P97.38, assembly GCF_001269745.1. Taxonomy (NCBI): domain Bacteria; kingdom Pseudomonadati; phylum Pseudomonadota; class Gammaproteobacteria; order Pseudomonadales; family Pseudomonadaceae; genus Pseudomonas; species Pseudomonas sp. P97.38. The sequence goes on along the minus strand of NZ_LHVJ01000024.1, from coordinate 168,483 downwards.
GCAGCCATTGGCGCAACCCACAGGATCTGCCGCGCAGCGAGCGGCAGGCGGTGGCTTATCGACTCGAAGACCGCGTGCTGTGGCGCGACAGTCGCGCAGAAGGCAGCACCGTTGTGCAGCAGCAGAAATTGCTCGACGAGGTGCGCGGCCTGAGCTGGCGGGTGTTCGATCCGCAGCGCGGCTGGCGCAGCGAAACCGTGCGTGAGGTCGCGCCGCTGGCACTGGAACTGGTGGTGTCGACCGGGCGTTTCGAACAGGTCCGTCGGGTGCTGCTGTTGCCGGGAGCGTTGCCGTGAGTCGACAGCGAGGGGTAGCGCTGATCAGCGTGCTGCTGGTGCTGAGCCTGGCGTTGCTGGTGATCGGTGGCATGTTGCATAGCCATCGCCTGTTGTTGCACAGCAGCGCCCAGCCGCTGCAACAGGTCCAGCTGCGCCAGCTTGGGCTGGCCGGGGAAGCCTGGGCGCAAGCGGTGCTGCAAGAGAGCGTGGCCGCGCCGTCCGGGGTTGTTGACCTGAGCCAGGACTGGGCGCGGCGCGAACCGGCCTGGGCGCTGGACGACGCCCAGGTCCACGTCGCGATCGAGGATTTGTCTGCGCGGCTGAACCTCACCCCGTTGTTGGCCCAGGGGCAAGTCGACCAGGTGACCTTGGGTCGATGGAGCCGATTGCTTGCCTTGCTGGATCTGCCATCGATGTCGTTGCCTCAGGTCGGGGTGGTGCACGAGTTGAGTCAACTGCGCCTGTTGCCTGGCATCGATGGCTCGATGCTGCGGCGCCTGGCGCCTTGGGTGGTGCTGCTGCCCAAGGAGGCCCGGTTGAACGTCAACACCGCGCCGCCGCTGTTGCTAATGACCCTCGACGGCATGGAGGGCGAGCCGGCCAGGGCGTTGGCCCAGCGGCGCTGGCAAACGCCCTACGCCAGTGTGCAGGCGTTTACCAATGATCCGCTGGTGGCCGGCCTGGGCCTCAGCAGCCATGGCCTGGGCGTGACCAGTCGCTGGTTCCGCATCACCGTGAGCGTGACCCGCGCCGGCAACCGTCTGCGCCTGGCTTCGGACCTCGAGCGTGATGCCACGACCGGACGCTGGACCGTGCGCCAGCGTCGTTTCTTACCCTTCAGCCCTGGTGAGCTCCCCTGATGAAAACCTGGCTTTACCTGACCGCCGAAGGCCTGGGCGCGCCCTCTGCCAACTGGCCCTGCTGCATATGGTCGCCGACGGGCGGGCGACGCTGCTTGCCCCTGCACGAAGCGGCCCGTGAACTGCTCGGGCGTGAGGTCGTCGTGCTGTTGCCGATGGAACTGTGCAGTTGGGTGCGCAGCGACCCCTGGCCCTCTCGCCGCCCGCCGCGACCCCAGGCGCTGGCATTCGCCATCGAAGAGCAACTGAGTGAAAACCTGGAAGTGCTGCACATCGCCGTCGGCGCCCGGGACCGGCAGCACCGTTACCCGCTGCTGGTGACGCAACGGGACCGGTTCCGGGCGTTACTGGCCTTGCTCGACGAACAGGGCGTCGCCGTGCGGGCGGTGCACGTCGATGCCGACCTGTTGGCCGGTGACCAGGCGTTTGGCGTGCGCTGGTTTGGCCGCTGGTTGCTGGGCGGCGCGCTGGCGGCACGGGTGGCATTGTCGGGCCCGGCCCTGACGGTGCTCAAGCCGAGTCTTGGCGAGGACATCCACTGGCTAGACGAGGCCCGCGACCGTCCGGGCATCGATGAGTGGTTGCTGAGCGCGGGCGGACACCCCGTTGACTTGTTGCAAGGCGAGTTCCGGCGCCGCCGCCAGCGCTTGCCATGGCGCGGTGCGATGGCCGCGGCGCTGGGTGTATTGGTGCTGAGCTGGGTGTTCAGCGAAGCCCGCGTGCGCTTTCTGGAAGGCGAAACGCGACGGCTGTACAGCCAGAGCGAGCAGCGGTTCCGGGCGCTGTACCCCGGACAAAGCCGCATCGTCGACCTGGCCGCGCAGTTCCAGGCCATGCAGGGGCGCGGCGGACAGGACCAGGACACCCAGGTGGCGCGCCTGGTTCATCTGGTGGAGCGTGTCGTCGGCGCCAGTCATGTCGAGGTGCAGCGCATCGACTTTCGCGCAGGCGAGGGCTGGAAGCTCCAACTGACGGCCAACAGTTTTGTCGAGCTGGAACAACTGCGCGAACGCGGCCAACAGAACGGTCTGCCCCTGATCCTGGGCAGTGCGAGCAAACAAGGCAATCGCGTGCAGGCCATCCTGACGCTGGAGAACGGTGGATGAACGTCAAGGCACTACAGAGGCTGAAACAAGCCTGGGCAGGCGTGTCGCGCCGTGAGCAAGGGTTGTTGCTGGGGACGGCCGGGCTGGTGCTGGTGACCGTGGGCTACACCTCGATCGGGCGCCCCATGGCGCAACGGCTTGAAGTCGCCGAGCGGCAGTACCGCCAACAGGCCGAACTGAGCGTGCGGATCCAGCGCGCGGCACCGGCCCGGGACACCGCGGACCGACCCTTGTCGGTGCGCGTCAATGACAGCGCCACGGCGGCAGGGCTAGACATCGCCGAGATGGAGGTCGATGGCGATGCGCTGCGACTCATGGTCACCGGTGACGCCAACCCATTGCTGCACTGGCTGGACCGCCACGAACGCGACGGCGCGGTGCTGCACGCGCTGACCCTGGAGGTGCGGGGGAAGGTGTTGGAGGCGCGGGTGGTGTTGGCACAATGATTGGTTGGAAAGAGGCGCCTGTGGCGAGGGGATTTATCCCCGTTCGAGTGCGAAGCGCTCGCCATTGGACTGCACTGCGGCGTAGAAACCGAGGCCGCTTCGCAGCCTGACGGGGATAAATCCCCTCGCCACAGGGACTGGGCCGATCCTGGCGGTGTCTGTCTAAACCGCCAGGTTACCTGGCAACACCGGCAACTTCGCCAGCTTCACCGCCACCCACAAGGCCACCACCAGCAACGCGCCGATGAACAGGCCGACCCCGTTCCAACCCCCCACGTGCCAGGCCACGCCGCCCGCCGTGCCGGCCACGCTCGACCCGGCGTAATAGCTGAACAGGTAAAGCGAGGAGGCCTGCCCCTTGGCGGTGAGGGCGCGGCGGCCGATCCAACTGCTGGCGACCGAGTGGGCGCCGAAGAAGCCGAAGGTGAACACCAGCATGCCCGGGATCACCAGCATCAGCGACGTGGCCATCGTCAGTGCGAGGCCGGCCAGCATCAGCGCGATGGTTGCCCAGAGCATCTTGCGCCGCCCCAGCTTGTCCGCCAGCGCGCCGACTTTTGCCGAGCTGTAGATACCCGACAGGTACACCACCGACAGCAGTCCGACGAAGGCCTGGTCCAGATGATAAGGCTCGGCCAGCAGGCGGTAGCCGATGTAGTTGAACAGGGTCACGAAGGCGCCCATCAGGACGAAGGCTTCAAGGAACAGCAGCGGCAGGCCAGCGTCGCGAAAGTGCTGGGTAAAGCCGTCGAGCAGGCTGCGCGGGTGCAGCGAGCGGGGCCGGAAATTGCGCGACTCCGGCAGGATCCGCCAGAAGACCGCCGCGGCGATCAGGGCCAGGCCGCCAATCACCAGCATCGCGGTGTGCCAACTGACGAAGTCGATCAGCACGCCGGTGATCAAGCGTCCGCTCATGCCACCGATGGCATTGCCGGCGATGTACAGCCCCATCGCCAGGCCGATGTGCTTGGGGTGGATCTCTTCGCTCAGGTACGTCATCGTCACCGCGGCCAGCCCGCTCAGCGACAGCCCCACCAGCGCACGCAGCAGCAGGACGCCGTGCCAGGTCGGCATCATGGCGCTGGCTAGGGTGCACAGGGCGGCGGCGAACAGGGCGGCGACCATCACCGGCTTGCGGCCGATGCGGTCGGAAATCGGGCCGGTGATCAACAGGCCGATGGCGAGCAGGCCGGTCGCCACCGAAAGGATCAGGCTGCTTTGCGCCGCGTTGACGGCAAACTCCTTGGACAACAACGGCATCATCGGCTGCACGCAGTACAACAGGGCGAACGTCGCGAAGCCGCCGCAAAACAGCGCCAGCACCGTGCGCATGAACATCGGCGTGCCTTTCTCGATGTAGATGTCCTTCAGTTCAGTGACGACGTCATCCTGTACGCGGGGGGGAATTTCATGGGCCAGTGGCGCGACAGCAGTTTTCACGGTGGACCTCGCAGGAGCACGATCAGGCAGGCAGTGAAAAAAGCATATAGCCGGCTAATGTTTCTATCCAATATATTGTTCGACCTGTTTAAGACGTTTTGCGACTTGTTAGGTGGACCATGGAACTGCGTCACCTGCGTTACTTCATCGCCGTGGCCGAAGAACTGCATTTCGGCCGTGCCGCCTTGGCCCTCGGCATCTCCCAACCACCCCTGAGCCAGCAGATCCAGGCGCTGGAGCAGGAAGTCGGTGCGCGTTTGTTCGAGCGCACCAATCGCCGGGTCGAGTTGAGCGAGGCCGGCCGATTGTTCCTCGACGAGGCGCGGCGGGTGCTGGCCCAGGTCGACAAGGCCGCCGACGTGGCCCGTCGCGCGCAGTTAGGCGAGCTGGGCGAACTGAAGATCGGCTTCACCTCCTCGGCGCCGTTCAACTCGACGATCCCCCAGGCGCTGTTCACGTTCCGCCAGCGCTTTCCCGCCGTGCACCTGAACCTGCGGGAAATGAGCAGCACCCAGGTGGCCGACGGTTTGATGGAGGGGGAGATCGAGGTGGGCATCATGCGACCGTTGCCGCTGCCCGAGTCCCTGAGCGAGATCGAACTCAGCCGCGAGCCGCTGGTGGCCGTGCTCAGCTCCAAGCACCCGCTGGCCCAGGGCAGCGATGCCGGGCTGTTCCTGTCGGCGCTGGCCCAGGAGCCGTTCGTGTTCTTTCCTCGCAGCTACGGCAGCGGTCTCTACGCGCAATTGCTGAGCCTGGCCCGCGACGCCGGTTTCAGCCCGCACTTCGCCCAGGAAGCCGGCGAGGCGATGACCATCATCGGGCTGGTGGCAGCGGGGCTGGGTGTTTCGGTCTTGCCCGCCTCCTACCAGCGCATGCGCATCGACGGCGTCGTCTACCGCCCGCTGCTCGATCCGGCGGCGGTGTCGGCGGTGTGGCTGGTGCAACGCAAGGACCAGCGCTCGCCGATGGCGCGGGCGTTCGTGGCGTTGTTGACCGGTGGTGGGGATGGTTCTATTGCGTAGGGTGAGTGCTAACGGCTCCGTAAACAGACTGTGTGAAAACGCACTGACGGTGGTTCCAAGCAAACGCCCTTTTCGTGAGCATGACGTGTGACATATCGGCGCTTAGCCTCAGTGCAGCGCAGTCGCTCATTTTCGCCTGGTAAATGCGGTCGCCCTAGCATCGGCAGTGACCGTCAGTTCGTCTAGCGCTTTATCAAATTCCAATCGCACCAGATCCAGCTTGGCGACGTAGACATCGATAACGTGAACCAGGTGATCCTCGGATATCAACTCTTCCAGCGATACCGGAAACAGGCTCGTCTGACTGCGGGACTGTCCCTTGATGTAGGCCATAACGAAAAATGCTCCGTATCTTTCGATACGGAGCATTTTTTTGAGCACCGGGCAGATTGCTAGGTTTTCACACAGTCTGCAAAGGCGCGCTTTCTTTTTTATTCCATCATCTGCGTCTGCAATCGTCGCCCAACAACGTCCAGTAAATCACAGCCTTCGCGTAGCGAAACGACCAGCACGCGCGCCAATTCGCTGTAGGGGCCCTCTTCAAACGCCAGACTTTCAAGTAGCTGAGTCGCCACACGTACCCGGTCGGCCGCTGTTTCATGCAACACGTCCAGCGGTGCCTGCGTGTCGATCAGTAGCGAAGCGGACGTGCAATCGATGCCGGTGATGGGGATGTACCTGTCCATAACAACAAACCTCCATGGCCTGGATAAATGGCACGGCTTAGCGTTGGCCGGCTAAAGAAGCTTCTGATAATTCCTGGGGAGGATCCAAATCATCGAGTGCTCGATTCACCAATAACTCGCACAGGACGGTGAGTTGCTGCATAGCCAAGGCGACGTTACGGCGGGGGCCGTTCAATTGGTCTGCAAGATCGCTGGCCATGACGCTCAATGAGGCGAGATTTTCACTGGCGTGGCAGAGCAGGGATTCAGTGTCGACGTTCGCAATCACGGTGAACACGTTGTTCACCGGATCGGGGCGCTCTTGATCATGTAGGCGTGCGTTGGCGAGGGTGTCATGGCCTTTGTGGGTGGAGGAAATATTGATGGTGTTGATGGATTCCGGGGATTCGGGGTCCGTCGCGGTGACCTTTCTCATCACAGCAGCTCCTTGCAAGGTTAAGAAGACGTCAGTCTCACTACTCAATCGAGATCTTTGGCATCCATGCATGAACCGACGGTGTGAATTTTATTACCAGAAAATTTTAAGTAATTAATCAAAAAAATTAACATCAGTGTAAAAAAATGATTCTTTGGTGGGTCTTAGAAGCTGTGTTGATTTAGGCGGTCGAGCTGGGGTGGCGATTAATCGCGGCGTTGCATCCTTATGTCTGAAAGTGCATTCCGTAATCAGTGTAAGAAAGCTCTGTTGATTGTTTAATTGGAGTAAACAAGTGGGGTGGCGTGGAGGGATGGATTTCACATTCTGGTTTTTTCTCTTGGGCTGGATGTGTAGTATGCCGATCCTGGAAAATCGCCTCGTAGCCAGTCCAGTGAAGATTTCTGCGGCTATAGGGAAATGGTGAAGTTTATATGTACAGAAAAGACAGGACAGAGAAGTTAAAAAGTAATATTAGATATCTTATAAAGAGTCGTGGCGAAACGCAGCTCTCACTGTGCAATGCAAGCGGTCTGACTAGGACGACTATCTATAACATTCTCGAAGGGCGTGTGGTTAATGTGCAACAGTCTACTGTTCGCAAAATATCTGATTTTTTTGGAGTTTCTTATCACGAAATAGAAACTGTTGACTTCGAGGCTAGAGAGGTTATTGAAAGCACTATTTCTCTGCACGGGAACATGAATCCAGCAGCAGTGCCAGTGATCCGGGAGAGCTTGCTGTTGCAGAACCTTGACAAAAGAATTGGTGAGCTGGCTGTTTCGCACCCTTTAACGTATTACTTTGGCTCAGCCCGCAATTTGATAGCCGTCCTTTTGGAATCAGATATTGCCGGAAAAAACGAGGCAGGGAACCTGCTGATCATAAGCAAGGGGGGTGTTCATGGCGCGGGCGAAAAGTTGGTCTGCCATAAACTGACTAAAAAGTTGAATATCGTAAGCGAGCCGAGTTTTGAGTTAGATGGATTTTATGTCATTGGAGCCGTTATTGAGGAGAGATTCAATGGTTAGTGGTGGGGATGCTGGAAGTGCCAAGTATAAGCTTTTAGGGTATGAAAGCAGTAAAGGTTTGGCGGTCATCATGGTGATTACTACCGGGAGGGTAGTGAAGGTAAAACTCGACGAGCTCTTGGGAAGCCACTTGATTGATGAATTGAGCAAGTCTGAGATAAAAGACATCTACAGAAAGTTTTATTCTGGAGGGGCTGCTGTAACCGCTTATGAGATTAAGGATCGCCATGAGCGGTCTTGGTTAGCCTACGTCGCCCTGAACCTGATGCTGTTTGCGCTCTATGTCTTTACCAATGTGTCAGCAGCAAAGCTTGTTTATATAGAGCGTTTTGATGTGGTGGTGACACCTGGAGTATTTCTTTACCCGCTGACTTTTTTGGTGGTCGATGTATTGAATGAGTCATTTGGGCTCAGGTTGGCGCGTAAGGCAATTTTTTTTGCCTTTATCAATAATGCATTTATCCTGGTTTTGTTGAGTATCACCGGTTGGCTACCTGGATTGCCCGACTGGAAGTTAGAAGGAGCCTATGGTGAGGTGATTACGCATGTGTCGTCTGCGCTGATCGCATCTTCTGTCTCGTTTCTTTTTTCTGAATATGCCAACTCCTATCTGCTAAGCAAAATCAAAAATCTGACTCGATCAAGATTTCTTTTTTTTAGGGTGTTTTTCAGCACTTTTTTTGCGGCGATCATAGACAGCTTTATATTCTGCTTCATTGCATTCTACGGCACGATGAAGAACGAAGATATTTTGGCCATCGTTTACGTTCAGATAGTTATAAAAGTGGCTTTCGCCTTTTTTAATGTGTTGCCCGCCTATGGGGCCAGGAAATTATTCAGGCATTATGCGGTTGGAACTCAAGCGGCATGACGTCGAGGGGATGGGCGTTAGCCCAATCCCCTACGTACTCGGCACTCACTACAACGCTAGCTTGCTTTTCAAACTGTCCATCACCTTTTCTCCGTTCTTCAAGAACTGCTCCAGGCCGTTCGCGCGAAGGCTACAGGCGTCGCAACTGCCGCATCCGTGTCCCTTGATCCCGTTGTAGCAGGTCAGTGTTTCTTGATGGACCAGTTCCAGCTGGTTGTGATAATCGGCCAGCGCCCAGGTTTCTGCCTTGGTCAGCCACATCAGGGGTGTTTCGATGCGCAGTTTATAGTCCATGCCCAGCTCAACGGCCCTGTTCATAGCCTTGATGAACCCGTCACGGCAGTCTGGGTAGCCGGAGAAATCCGTTTCGCAGACACCTGTGATGACGGCCTGGGCGCCTACCTGATAAGCGTAGATGGACGCCAGTGTCAAAAACAGAATGTTTCGGCCGGGAACGAAGGTGGTGGGTAGGCCGTGAGGGGCACTGTTTGCTGGCGGGATGGGGATGTGGTCGCGGGTCAGGCTGCTGATGGCCAGGTCGTTGAGCAACGAGGTATCCAAGATTTTGTGTGCGGTGACGCGTAGTTTCTTGCAAAGCTGGCGAGCCACTTCGATCTCAGCGCGATGGCGCTGGCCGTAATCAAACGTTATGCAATGGATTTGTTCGTATCGCGGTAACGCATGAATGAGACAGGTGGTCGAATCTTGGCCGCCGCTGAAGACAATGACGGCTTTGGAGGTGAGTTCGTTCATCGGCTTGTCCCGATAGGGTTGAAGAAATGACCCTAGCTCGGAGGGTCAAAATCGTCCTGTAGGAAGTTTCTGAAAATACCCACTCCATATTCTGTATTTGAGTCCTCCTCTGCAGGCGATGCTGTTTGAAGCGAGGCCCCCGCGACGAAAGCCCTGACCAAAAGGACTTTTTTGCGGGGGCACGCTTGCAGGGGTCAACCTTCCCAGACCGTCGCAGGTCCGTTGACGTGGTAGTCGTAGAACCCCTGGAGTGTCCAGGTATCGCCCTTGCGTTCAAACGCGGCGCGCCAGGCGCCCTTGCCGCCGCCCGGGGTCAGTTGGGCCATGGTGTACCAGTAGTAGCGGTTGATCTTCTTGGTAGTGATCCGTCCCGCACGAATATCTTCCGTGATGACGTTCACCCTGGTTTGAGCGGCCTGCGAGAAGGTGGCGTACGCCATCTGGGCTTCAGCCAATGGGCTGTTGGTGACGATGAACTTGTCCGGTGCCGGCGACGGGGCGGGCAAGGCCGTGGAGGGCTCGGCGGACGTTGTGCCTTCCACTTTGTGGCTTCGGGCCTGGGTCACGAGCTCGATGTCGAAGGGTTCGTAGTTGGCCAGTGTCCGGCTGAAGTTGGTGATGTCTTCCCCGGTGAGCAGTGTGACGTCGCGTTGTGCCTGGCCTTTGTTGGCGATGATGTAGGGCACTCGATTGTTGCGGATCTCGGTCAGCAGCCCGGGCTTGTGCCTGCGCTGCTTTTCTTCGCGCAGGGCGGTGATCAGCTCGTTGTAGTATTGCGCCGAGTTCGTGTAGCTGTCCCGGGCCGACTGTGCTTCTGGATTATTGCCGGGCAATCGCGCCTGCACGTGGGCCTCCAGCCTGGCTTCCACGGCATTCAGCATCTCCCGGGTGTCGTTCGCGATCTTGTCCATGGCCGCTTTCTTCTTTCCGCCTTTGGAGGTGAACGTCATGAAGATGGCGCCGGTGATGTTGTCGGTGATGACCGTTGTATGGACCTGGATCCGGTCTTCGGTGAAGAAGATATTCTTGTGCGTCATTATCGTGTCGTAGATTTTTATTTTCTGGGCTTCGCTCAGGGTAACGCTGGAGACGTTGGTCTCGATGCTCTCGCAACTGAGCACGACGATGCTCCAGGTGTTCATCTTGTCCAGCAGGTCCCGCAGGCTGGCCCTGCGTTTGGCCAGATCACCCTGGCTGCGGGTCCAGTCGGTTATCTGGGTACGGTAAGCGTTGATGTCGGCGACACCGACGTCCGCCATGCTCTCGCGGAGTATGCGTTCGGCCAGCGCTTCGGGCATCGAGTCGAAAATGGCCTTTGCGGTGCTGACGGCTTCACGGGTGGGGTAGCGATTCATCACCAGTACGGCCTCCACCAAGGCGGCGCATGTACGCTGCTGCGGTGTTTCCGGCGGACGCCCGAACAGGCTCAGGAGCGGGCCGCCGCCCCTGAGCCGATCGCGCTCCACCACGCGCCAGCGGTCATTTTCCCAAACGACCGTTCGCTGATTCGAGCGGTTGTCCGGCGCATAGATGATCCGTTCGCCGGCCTGGACCGCCGTTTTGTAATAGCCATCCCCCAGCATCAGGTAGCCCTGGCCATCAGCGCCCCTGTACCGGTGGCGCCCCTCGGCAATCAACCCGTGCCCGTCGAAGCCGTTGAGGCGGAAGGGTTCCAGCTCCGGATCCGGTAGCCGCGGCAGGGACGACAGCGTCGGGCGTGCCTGCCGACGGCGCCCGGCGCGGGCCATGATCAGGTCCTGGCCGGCTTCGGCGATGACCTCGCCCAGCCCCGCGATAAAGTCAGTGGTCCATTGGTGAACGCTACCGCCTTCGTCATCGATGGCCGACACCGCGGCACCGCCCACCATGGTTGGCAGGATCGCGCGACCCAACAGACCGCCGAGCCGTCCCACCGGGAACATCGACATGGCGCCCGTCAGCAGCATGACGGCGTTCCGACGCCCTTGCTGTGCAAACGCGCTGTCGCGCTCGGCATTGCTCACCGTCAGCATCTGCGTGGTCTTGATCGCGTGGGTGATCTGCGTTTCGTGCAGCACCTTGAACAGGTCGGCCTCCACCGTGGGGGCGGCGATTTTCTTCGCGAAGTCATTCTGTGCCCGGTCCTTCGTCCAAGCGAAGACAGAGCGCGTGACTGTCTTGATTTTTTGCTCGAACGTCAGGTTTTCCGACAGCGGCACCAGGCTGGCAAGCTGCTCGGCCTGGTCCAGTAACGGCAACTGCGCAATCAGCCAGCGGGTCATCTGCGGTGTGGCGGTGAGGGTCTGCACCACGCTCGCTTCCAGCGTCCGGCTGCTCGCCGCGTCGACGTCCCTGAACACCTTGCCGTCGGGAGCGCCCGGTGTGTAGAGCGTCAGCGAAGGGCGACTGGCGAGTGACTTGACCCCGAACGCCAACACGTCTTTCAAGACGCTGTCGCCCCACTGCAGTTGACGAACCACCGCCTCATGCCCGCCGACCTTGCCACGGCCTTTCGCCGTGGGGCTGTCCAGCGCCGCCAGCACCAAATGGAGTCCGGTGTTGTCGCGGTCATGCCGCAGGTCGCCGGAAATGTGCGCCGCCCACACCTGTGCGCGCATCTGCTGCGCTTTCAGGGCCATCCAGGGCGCCTGGGTCTGCCAGGCGGCCACTTGCACTTCGGTCGGCAGGCGGGCGCCCACATTGGCCCTTTCGATGACCTCGACAATCTGCGCGAAGCTCAGCGGCCCATCCACGGTGGTGTGAGGCGCATTGCGTTCTTCCAGCGTCAGGTTGGACATTGCCCATTGCGTCAAGGAGCGACGATCATCGACGACGCCCCTGACACTGCCTTGGGATACTCCGGACCCAAACGGTGAGCCGCCGGTCGGGGCGTGGGGGTCGATCACCTCTTTGCGGATGCTCAGCGACACGTCGTCGGGGTCGACCGGCGAGTATTTCTCGCGAATGAAACCGGCCAGCAGGGCGCGGGTGCGGGCGCGAAGGGCATCCGGAGTGGCCAGTGCCACCGGGTCTGGCGCGGGCGGTTTGTCCGCCAGGGTGGTTTGCACGGCTTGGGTCGCTTCCCACCACGCCAGGCGATCGCCGCCGGTGACGTGAGGGTTGCCGTGCAACCAGTCGTCGAGCTTGTTCAGCCCCAGCCGCAATTCGCGTTCGTCCATGGCCGCGGCCAGGTCCAGCCGATTGCCCAGTTGCGCGGCGGCGTCCAGCCTGCCCAACCAGGTGCCGATCTCCTGTGTTTGTTCCGGGCCGCCGAGGAACACGCTGGCGACGGCGCTCTTTTGATCTGTCCGCAGTTCGCTGACCAGGCGGGCCAGGAAATTTTCGGTGATGGGGGCCGTTTCGATCTCGTCTCCGGGGTTGCCGTCTTCCTTCAGGCTGGCCTTGAGCGCCGCCAGGTCGTCGTGGATGTGCAGCGGCTCGCCGGGACGGTACAGCAGCGCGCCGCCCGACTCGTTGGGGTCTGCATGTTGGGTCAGCACCACGGCCATGGGCACCGGCACGCTGACCGCCCACCCGGACGGGATCACGCTCAGACTGTGGACGCCGGGACGTTGGTGTTCCGGCATCCGTGCCCGCGACGCTGCGTCCGGTGCCGGCAGCGTGCGCTCCGTCAACGCCTTGTGCATCGAGGGGCGCAGTGTTGCGTCCAGCTGGTGCAGGTCTGCCTGGGCCCTGAGTTGCAGGGCCAGCTCGGTGGCCAGCCATTGGCTGATGCTCAGGCCCTGGCTGAAATCGGCGGAGCTGGCCCAGAAGTCGTCCAAGGCCTGGGTCAGCAGTTGAATGCACGACGCCGGGGGTAGGCTGATCAGGTGCTTGAGGTTGGCCAGGGCTTGGGAGGTGGGCCGGGTGTGATGCTGATCGATGACGAGTTCGATGTCGCTGGCTTCGTCGAAGAATGCGCGCGTATCCAAGCGCCCGGCAATCGCCCGCTCGAACAGCGTATCGAGGCGGACCGTGGTCTTGATGCCGTCCTGCTGTCGGCAGACGAACAGGTCCTGGGCGGTGAGGTGCTCGGACAGCGTGGGCATTGCGCTGCGCAAACCGTCATCCAGGTGCCGGGCCAGCACTGTCGAGGCGCGTGGCGTGGCATTGTTCAGGCGGATCATCCGCTGCTGCGAGGTCTCCAGCAGGCTGGTCAACGGGGCGCTTGGGTCTGTCGGGCTATCGGCCCGCGAGGGGGTGGTGTCCTGCATGGGTTCTTCCTGAAATATGTTCGGAAGAACAACCTATTGAAGCGGGGGGCAAGCCGGGCGGTAGATAGATACCGCCCGGGGCGGCGCCAGGCAGGCTAGCAAGGGTCTTTGATCATTCCCACGCTCCTGCGTGGGAATGATCAAGGCTGGCTTACTGGACTTTTGCCAGGTCTCCTTTCAGCGCGACCCCGGCCATGATTGCGCCGGCGTGGCATTCGTAGGTCGTCGGGTCCTTGCGTTCGTTGCTCTTGTAGAAGCTGACGATGTTGGTCACGGCGTTGGCGCCAGCGTTCTTGGCCGCCTGGTGCAGGCTGATCAGGGCCGATTGCAGGACCCATTCGCACGCCACTTCGTCGGACTTGTTGAAGGCGTTGGTCTTCTTGTTGGTCACGGCACCGGGGCTGATCACGGTGACGTTGCCGGCCGGCTTGTTACCCGCCAGGTAGAACTTCACGCTGCCGTCGATCTTGCCGGTGCGGATGGCTTCGGCGACAACCTTGTCGAACGGCAGGAACAACGCGGTATCACGGGCCTGGCTGATGGCCGGCAGGGTGCTGAGCAACAGGGCGGCGGTAACGGCGATTTTCTTCAGCGACATCATGGTCTCCTTGACGGGGGTAACGGGAAGTTGAATCCGATTCAGCGCCAGCGGCGGAAAATCAGCGAAGTATTGACCCCGCCAAAGGCGAAGTTGTTGTTCATCACGTATTCATGGCTCATCGGCCGGAACGCGTCGCGCAGATAATCAAGCTTGCCGCATTCGGGATCAACCTCGTCGAGGTTGAAGGTGTGTACGTAGAGGTCGCGGTTGAGCATTTCGATGCTGAACCACGATTCCAGCGCGCCGCAGGCGCCCAGGGTGTGGCCGAGGAAGCTTTTCTGCGAGCTGATGGGCATGCGTTCGCCAAACAGGCTGCTGGTGGCCAGGGTTTCGGCGATGTCGCCCTGTTCGGTCGCGGTGCCGTGACCGTTGACGTAGCCGATGGCAGCAGGCGCCAGGCCCGCGTCTTCCAGGGCCAGTTCCATGGCCCGGCGCATGGTGCTCAGTTCGGGACGGGTGGCGTGCTGGCCGTCGGCGTTGCTGCCGAAGCCGACGATCTCGGCGTGGATCCGCGCGCCCCGGGCCAAGGCGTGCTCCAGTTCTTCGAGCACCAGCATGCCGGCGCCTTCGCCGATCACCAAACCATCGCGACCCTTGTCGTAGGGGCGCGGGCTGGTTTGCGGCGCGTCGTTTTTCAGGCTGGTGGCGTAGAGCGCGTCGAAGACCATCGCTTCGGTCGGGCACAGTTCTTCGGCGCCGCCGGCGAGCATCAGTGGCAGGCGTCCGAACTTGATCGCCTCATAGGCATAGCCGATGCCATGGCTGCCACTGGTGCAGGCACTGGACGTGGGGATCAGGCGCCCGGTCAGGCCAAAGAAAATGCTGATGTTGGCCGCCGTGGTGTGGGGCATCATCCGCACGTAGGAGTTGGCATTCAGGCCTTCGGCCACGCTGTTGAGCAGCATGTTGCCAAACGCCTTGATCTCGTCGGTGCTGCCGGTGGACGAGCCGCAGGACACGCCCATGCGCCCGTCCTTGATCGACTCGTCGCCCAACAGGCCCGCATCGGCCAGGGCCTGTTCCGCCGCGGCCACCGCCAGGCGTGAAACCCGGCCCATGCTGCGCAGTTGCTTGCGCGTCCAGTGGGCCGGGACCTGGAAGTCGTCGATCGGCCCGGCCAGGCGGGTGTTCAGTTCGGTGAAGCGGTCCCACTCTTCCATGTGCCGGATGCCGCTGCGGTTGGCGGCGAAGTTGGCGGCGATGGTTTCCCAATCGCTGCCCACGGAGGTGATGCCGGCCATGCCGGTGACAACGACGCGCTTCATCAGCACAAGCCTCCGTTGACGGCCAGGACCTGCCGGGTGATGTAGCCGGCTTCGGCGGACATCAGGAAATTCACCGCGCCAGCCACTTCTTCCGGGGTGCCCATGCGCTGGGCGGGGATCATCTTCATCAGTTCTTCCACGGGTACGTTTTCATCGAGCATGGCCGTGTCGATCAGCCCGGGCGCGACGCAATTGACGGTGATCTTGCGCTTGGCCAGTTCGATTGCCAACGCCTTGGCCGCGCCGATCAAGCCGGCTTTGGAGGCGCTGTAGTTGACCTGGCCGCGATTGCCGATCAGCCCCGATACCGAGGTCATGCACACGATCCGCCCGGCAGCGCGCCGACGGATCATCGGCATCATCACCGGGTGCAGCACATTGTAGAAACCGTCGAGGTTGGTGCGCATCACCGTGTCCCAGTCGTCTTCGCTCAGGGCCGGGAAGGCGCCGTCGCGAGTCAGCCCGGCGTTGAGCACCACGCCGTAGTAGGCGCCGTGGGCCTCGACATCGGCCTCCAGGATGGCCTTGCAGGCGGCGCGGTCGCTGACGTCGAATTGCAGCACCCGCGCCTGGCGGCCCAGTGCCTGGATGTCGGCCTGGACGGCTTCGGCCTCGGCGCGGCCGCTGCGGCAATGCAGCACGATGTCGTGCCCGGCCTGGGCCAGGCGCAGGGCGATGGCGCGGCCGATGCCACGGCTGGAGCCGGTGACCAGTACGGATTCAGTCATGGCAGGTTTCCTGTTGCGGACGGTTCGTTGAGGTAATGGGCGGCCTGGGGTGGGCGGAACACGTTCAAGCGGGCGGTGGCATGGA
Source organism: Pseudomonas sp. P97.38 (assembly GCF_001269745.1). Classification (NCBI taxonomy): domain Bacteria; kingdom Pseudomonadati; phylum Pseudomonadota; class Gammaproteobacteria; order Pseudomonadales; family Pseudomonadaceae; genus Pseudomonas; species Pseudomonas sp. P97.38. The sequence continues at coordinate 152,703 of NZ_LHVJ01000024.1, read as the reverse complement.
TGCCGGGCGCATGGATATGGCATTCGAACACGCCCATGCCGTTGTCGTCTTCCAGCGAGCGCACACCGTGGATGGCCAACTCGGTGCCGGCTGGAAAGTGCTCGACGTTGCACTCGAACTTGCGGGTGCCGAGCAGGAAGCCCAGCGCCACGGCATCGCCGCGCTGGCGCGCATGGCAGCCGGCAAACGCGGCCACGCTCTGGGCCATCAGTTCGATGCCGACCCAGGCCGGCAAGGCGCCGTCGTCGCGACTGAACAGGCTGCCAGGCTTGACCAGGGTACGGGTATGGATCTGCTCGTCATCGAAGGCGACGACCCGGTCGATCAGGATCATGTCGCCGGCGTGGGGCAGCAGTTCGGCGAGCGGCCAGTCAATCATGGGGCGTCTCCGATAATCAGGCTGACGTTGTTGCCACCGAAGGCGAATGAGTTGCTCATCAGGCGGCGCGGGAAAGTCGGGTTGAGGCGGCTGTCGGCCTGGGTCAGGCCCAGCGCCGGCAGCTCGGGATCGGCTTGGCCGTCCCAGACGTGCGGTGGCAGGGCCTGGGCGGTGTTGTCGGCGCTCAGGGCCAGCCAGCAGAACGCCGCTTCCAGGGCCCCGGCGGCGCCGAGGGTGTGGCCGGTCAGGGGCTTTGTGGACGAGCAGGGCACGCCTGCCGGAAACAGCCCGGCCACAGCCTGGCTCTCCATGGCGTCGTTGTGTTGGGTGGCAGTGCCGTGCAGGTTCAGATAGTCGATCTGGCCGGCGTCGAGGCCGGCGCTGCGCAGGGCTTTTTCCATGGCCTGGCGGGCACCGCGGCCGCTGGGCTCCGGGGCGGAAATATGGTGGGCATCGGAACTGGCGCCATCGCCCAGCAGGGCAATCGAGGGGCCAGCGCCGGGCGTCCTGCTCATCAGGAACAGCACTGCCGCTTCGCCAATGTTGATGCCGCTGCGGTTCACCGAAAACGGATTGCAGCGCTCGCTCGACACCGCTTCGAGCGCCGAAAAGCCGTTGAGGGTCAGCTTGCACAAGCTGTCGACCCCGCCGCAGATCACCGCATCGCACAGGCCCAGGTCCAGCAGGCGGCGCGCGCTCATCAAGGCGCGGGCACTGGAGGTGCAGGCGGTGGAAATCACGTAGGACGGACCGCCCAGGTCGAGCCAGTCGGACAGGAAGTTGGCCGGCGCGCTGAGTTCCTGTTGCTGGTAGTCGTAGCCCTCGGGAAAGCGCTGCTCGCGCAGGTAATGGGCGATGCCCTGGCTGGCTTCGTCGATGCCCGAGGTGCTGGTGCCCAGCACAATGCCGATGCGCGCGCGACCGTAGGCCTCGATGGCCCGGTCGATGTCAGGGCGGATCTGCAAGCCAGCTTCCAGCAGCAGCTGATTGTTGCGACTGTTTTGCGCGGCCAGTGCCGGGGGGATGGCCGCGAGCTCGCCCGTCACCGCGGCGACCGGCAATGCCCGTTCAGCGACCCAGCCGGCTTCGACGCGCACGCCCGAGCAGTCGCCGGCAAACAGGTTGCGCGCCACGGTGCGCTTGTCGCGGCCCAGGGCGCAGATCACGCCCAGGGCATTCAAATAGGCGGTCATGGCGCGTTCTCGGTCAACGGTGTGATGCGGTAGTGCAGGCCTTGGGGCAGGCTCAGGTCAAAAGCCTGCGGCTGCTGGTAGCGCACCTGCCAGCGAGGGTCGAGGCTGCGTTGCGCTCCCTGCTGCCGGGCGCTCGGGTAGTTGCCGGCCAACTCGGCGGCAGGCGTCAGGGCGAACAACAGGGCGGCGAACAGCTCGCGGGCCTCGGCGTTGGGCGGCAGCAGGCCGTCGGCTTGCCACGCGCCATCGACCAGGCGCTGACGGGCCACCGGAATGCCCAGCGGGTCCATCATCGACCAGCGGATGCCGGTGCCTTCGCGCTGGATCACCAGCAACCAGTCCAGGCGTTGCCCGGCCAGTTGCCGTTCGATGTGCAATTGCATCGGCAGGGCCAGGGTTGGCGTCTGCTCGGGCAGCTGCACACGGCTGGCGCAGGCGCCGAGCAACAGCAGGCAGCCGACCAGCAGGGCGTTGCGAAAGGCGGTGCGGATCATTCGCCGGCCCCTTCGAGCGGCTTGCGGGCTACCACGTTGACCAGGGTTTCCTCACGCTCGCCGAACGGCTTGGGGCGGCGCAGGCCAAAGCGCTCCAGCAGGCCGAAGTCTTTGGCGCGACTCCACCACAGGTACGGGTAGGAGACGTTGGCTGGCTCGAACTGGAAACCCTGGTGGCGGATCATGTCCAGGTATTGCGCGGCGCTTTTCTGCACGTGCATGGGGTGCCGGAACAGCCAGCGGATCACCCAGGTGTCGATGTAGGCTTCGGTGGATTCGGCGAACATCAGGTAGCCGCCGGGCTTGAGCACCCGATGGAACTCGGCGAGGGCCTTTTCCTGTTCCACCAGGTGGTGGAAGGTCTGGTGGCAGAACAGCAGGTCGACGCTGGCATCCGGCACCGCCAGTTGCGCGCAGTCGCTGCCGATCAGCTCCACGGCCATGCCCTGGCGCGCGGCTTCCTCGGCGCTCAGTGCCAGGCTGTGGGGGTCGGCGTCGACGCCGATCAGGCGCTGCGGTGCGAAGGCCTGGCGCAGGTACTGGAACGACTTGCCCTGGCCGCAGCCGGCGTCCAACAGCACCGGGGCGGTTGGCTGCGGACTGTTGAACAGGCCGCGCAGGTCATTGATCGCCACCCGCAGCACGTGGTGTTGCCAGGTGTGGCTGCGCAGGAACCAGAACCCGAAGCGGGTCTCTTCGACGTAGTTGTCGCTCAGGTAGTTCATGGCTGCTGACCCGGCGCCGGGCTCGCGCAGATTTCCGAGAGCATGCGCAGGCGGCGCTTGGGCTCGCTGACGAACGGGTTGCGCTCATCCCAGGCATAGCCGGCCAGGATCGAGCTGATCATGCGGCGGATGTCGGCCGAGCCTTCGGTGTAGAAAATCACGTCCTGGAAGGTGCCGGCGTACCAGCCCTCGACATAGCAGCGGAAGGTGTCGACGCCGCGCTTGAGGGGCTCGGCGAATTCGCCTTGCCAATCCACGGTTTCGCCTTGCAACTGGCGATGCAGCACGTCGGCGGCCATGCTCGCCGAACGCATGGCGATGGTCACCCCGGAGGAAAACACCGGGTCGAGGAATTCCGCCGCGTTGCCCAGCAGGGCGAAGCCCGGGCCGTGCAGGGCTTTGACATTGGCCGAGTAGCCGCCGATGGTCCGCGCCGGGGTGTCCCACAGCGCGTTGCGCAACACGCCGGCCAGGCTCGGGGTTTCGTCGATGAAACCGCGCAGGCAAGCATCGAGGTCGTCGGTGCGGCCGGCGAAATGCTCCGCGGCCGCCACCACGCCCACCGAGCAGCGTCCTCCGCTGAACGGAATGGTCCAGAACCACACGTCGCGCTGGGTCGGGTGGGTGGTGATCAGGATCTTTTCCCGGTCGAACGTCGGCGCGTCGATGCGATCCTCGATGTGAGTGAACACCGCCTGGCGCACCGGGAAGTTCGACGGCGCTTCCAGGTCCAGCAGGCGTGGCAGGACCCGGCCGTAGCCACTGGCATCGAGGACAAAATCGGCCTGCACCCGGTACTCGCTGCCGTCTTCGCGCTGCACCGCCAGTTGTGGCCGGTCGAGGCTGAAATCGGCCTGGGTGATGGCTTGGCCATAGCGGATCTCCACGCCTTGCAGCGCGGCCTGGTCGGCCAGCAACTTGTCGAAGTCGGCGCGTTGCACCTGGAAGGTCGTGGGTTTGCCGGCGCTGAACGTGTCACCGAAATCGAAGGCGCTGTAGCGCTCGCCCCAGGCGAATGCCGCGCCATTCTTGCGCTGGAACCCGGCGGCATTGACCGCCTCGAGCATGCCGGCTTCCTCGACGAAATCCAGGCAGTGGGACAGCAGGCTCTCGCCAATGGAGAAGCGTGGGAAATGCTGGCGCTCGATGACCAGCACGTCGTGGCCCTTGCGCTTGAGCAAGGCGCTGGCGATGGCGCCGGAAGGGCCTGCGCCGATGATGACGACCTGTCGACGTTCCATTTCAACTGTTGGCACGGGGGCTCCTGGCCGGGGCGGCAATCAAGGGTAGACGGTGGAAGCCGGCGACGGCCGGCAGCAATGTCGCGATCAGCCCCATCAGCATCAGCGTGAAGTACAACGCCGGGCTGATGAGCTGTTGTTGCAAGAGCAGGTTGAGGAACACGATTTCACTCAAGCCGCGGATATTCAGCAAGACGCTTTCACGCCAGCGACTGGCACCGGCGAACGACGCGCCGGCCCATCCCAGCCCCAGCCAGTTGCCCAACAGTTTGCTGGCAATCGGCAACAGCAGCAACGCCGCCAGTTGCAGGGCGCCGAGGCTGTCGAGGACGCTGTGGACGTTGATCTGGACGATGCCGAACGTAAGGATCAGCGGGATGGCCAGGTAGGTCTGCAAGCCCTGCATCCAGGCCGCGTTGAGCGGCAGCACCAGCGGCACCTTGAGCGCGGCCATGCACAGCAGGTAGCCGATGCCGACGATCAGCGCGTTGAGCCGGTAATGCTCAGCCACCACCAACAGCGCGAAGAACAGGCCGCTGTGCAGCAACGGCTGGCGCAAGCCCAGCAGGCGCAACACCAGCGGCAGGCAGGCACCGGCCAGAGGCAGCAACAGGCTGCCCAAGTGCAGGCTACCCTGGGCCAGGCCGAACAGGCTCCAGCAGGCCAGGTCGATGAGGATCGCCGTTTGCACCAGCCGCCGGGTGGCGGCAGGCGGGTAGTCGATGTGGCGCAGGTACAGATACAACACGGGGATCGCGGTGATTGCGAACAGCAGGCCCACGGCCAGGGAACTGATCCAGGGCTGGGGCGGCAATAGCCAGAGCGCCGTCGCCAGGCCGCAGGCAAACGGCACGGCGAAGCTCGGCAGGGCGATCTTCACGCTCTGACGGTCCAGGCGCAGGTCGATCACGTCGCTGAGGATGTGCCCCAGCAACACGGCAAACGCGAGGCTGTAGAGGTTCTTCAGCCACAACGGCGACACCAGTTGTGCGCCGCTGAGTTGCCAGCCGGGCTCGACCCAGAAATACATCAGCAACGGCAGGCCAAGGCTTGCCAGCAGCAACTGGCTGACGATCGGGATCAGCCCGAACCGCCGGCCCAGGCGCGTGGCGGCGGCAAACAAACCCAGGGCCATGAGCCAGAACAGCAGGATCATCATGACGCGGGCTCCAGGACGGCATCGTGGGCCCGGTGCCCGGCCCATGGCGCGAGCATGAAGCTGAAGGCCAGCCCCAGGCTTACCGCCAAGCCGAAATTGCTCACCGCCGGGGTGCTGGACAGCGCCAGCAGGCCGAACGACAGCCAGGTGGTGACCGCCGCCAGCAGGGTGCCCAGCAGGCTCACGGCGGCGCCACCGATCTGTTCGCGCATCAGGATTGCGTAGTCGACGCCGATGGCCGTCACCAGCAACAGGCCGAACAAGCTGAACAGGGTCAGCGGCTGCCCCAGCCAGCCGAGGCTCGCCAGGCTGCACAACGCCGCCAGCAGCGGCAGGGCGACGATGCGCAAGGCTGCGCCAAGGCCGAAGGGCCAGATCAGCACCAGCACGATCAGCGCGCAGGAGGCCAGTTTCAGCTCGGCGGCGCTGATCTGCGTGGCGGCAAAGACCCTATTCAGGTCGCCCAGGCGATCCACCAGTTGCACGCCGGGCAGGTCCACGGCCTGTACCCGCAACAGCGCGGCGTCGTTCAAGCCTTGCAGGCTGATCATGGCCGCCACGCCCTGGGCGGTCGGGCCGAGCCAGAGGGTGCGGTACGGCTCGGCCAACGGTCCGGTCAGCGCGGCGTCGATGTCTTGCACTGGCAGTGCCTGCAATTGCGCCAGCTCCGCCTGCAGTGCCGCGACCGGCACGCCGAGGTCCAGCAACGGTTGCCAGAACGCCGGCAGCCGGGCCAGGGCCTCGCGGACTCTCTGCTGTTCGGCCGGCGGGCTGACCAGTTGGTTGAGTGACAGGTAGCCCTGGAGTTTTTCCAGGCCGACGAGCTGGTCCAGCCGCTCGTTGAGGGCGGTCTGGCGCTCCAGCAACTGGGCCTGGTTGTCGGCGCGAATCAGGAAGAACTGGCTGGTGGGTTGGAACCCGGTGATGCGCGCCACCTCGCGGGCCTCGTCAGTGAGGTGCTGGGGCGTGCCGATCCACTGGCGAATGTCGTTTTTCGTCGACAGGTGCCAGAGGCCGCCGGCACAAAAGACCAGCAGCAGCCCCAGCAGAATGGGCGTGGCTACCCGCGCCAGCAAGGCTTCGCGGGCCTGGAGCAGGCACTCGCACAGCCGCAGCGGCCATTGGGCGGGGCGCAGGTCGGCGCCCTTGAGCAGCGCGGGCAGCAGGCACACCGCGCTCAAGTAGGCACCAAGCAGCCCGGCGGCGGAAAACAGGGCGATCTGGGTCAGGGCCGGGAACGGTGTCCAGGCCAGGGCCAGGTAGCCGATGCAGGTGGTGATCAGGCTCAGGCTCAACCCTGGCAGGGTCAGGCGCAGGGCCGGCCAACTGCGCCATGGCTTGAGGCTCCAGCTCTTGGACAGGTAGTGCAGCGGGTAGTCGACCGCCACGCCGATCAAGCTGGAACCCAGCACCAGGGTCATGACGTGCATGCGGCCGAACAGCGCCACGCACGCCACGGTGCCGAACAGCATGCCGACCAGCACCGGCACGAACGCCAGCCACACCCGCAGGCGTCCGAAGGCCAGCAACAGCAGCAACAGGATGCCCACCGTGGCGCCACCACCGACCCAGGTGATTTCCCGGGAGGCCTGTTGCTGGCCGGCGGCGGCATACAGCAGGCCGCTGGCCGCCAGCAGTTGGCCCTGGGCCTGGGTCGCCTGGTCGCGGCTGCGTTGCAGCAGGTCGGCCACTTGCAACGGCAGGTTCATGTCGAAGGCGTTGCCGCGGGTGCGGGCCCGCAGCATCACCCAGCTTTTGCCGTCCGCATCGGCGACCAGCGCGCCGCTGCCCACGTCCAGTTGGATGGCGCCGCGCTGGGGTTGGCTGTTCTGGATACGGCCGGTCAGGCCCAGCCAATCGTCCTGGCTGGGCACCAGGCTGAAGCCGCTGAACGGGTCGAACAACGCCTGCACCCGTTGCTGGATGAACGCCTGGGGTTGGTCGATCAGTTGCTGCCGGTCCGCCGTCGACAGCATCGTCAGGCGTCCGTCGAGCAACTGTGTGCGCAGCGCAGGCAGGTCGGCCTGCAATGTCCACTGGACCTTGTCGAACAGGCCGCTGGCCTGCCACTGCTGGCCGAGCGCTTGCGCCAGGGCGATGGCGTGCGGGCGGTCAGCGTGACCGACCAGCACCAGCACTTCGCGGTTCAGCGGTTCTTGCATGCGTTGCTCGGCGACGAGCTCCAAGGCATCGGGTGAAACGCCCGGCACCAGTTCCATCAGGTTGGCCGACAGCGGCGCGCCGTGGCGCCATTGCCAACCGGCAAGCGCCAGCACCGCCAGCAGCACGATCAGGAACAGCCTTGGAAGCCTGCGTTCACTTCGCAAAATCATGTTGCTCCGCTTCGCTCAAGGGTTGCGTGGCGACGCTGTCCTGCATGCGCAGCACCGTGCGGTCGCCCTGGGTCTCCATCAGCTCGATACGCTGTACCAGTTCGCCGCCTTCGATGTTGATCTGGTTGAACACCTGCTTGAGCAACACCGAACGCGGGGTCAGGGTGAGCTTCCATTGCTGCGGCTCGCCCGCCAGGCTCAGTTCGAAATCTCGCAGCAGGCCGCTGCTGTCGCCCTGCAGGACCGCCAGGAACAGCCGGTTCTGTTCGGCGCCAGCGCTCTTGTTTGGCAGCATTTGCCAGGCATTCCCGTCTCGTCGGGCGATGCCTTGGGCGGTGATGCGGTAGTCCTGTTGCAGCGGGGTTTGCAGCAGCCAGAGCAGGCCGTGGTTTTTCGCCAGGACGAAGCGGCCCTTGCTGATCAGCGGCTGGGGCAGGGCGCGCAGGTGTTTTTCCTGGACGAACGGGCCGTGGATTACTTCCGGGCGGGCCAGTTGCTCGCTCAACTGTTGCAGGTCGAACGCCTGGGCCAAAGGCGACAGGCAGCACAGCAACAACCAGGTGCACAGGCGTTTCATGGCAGCATCCTTTCAACGGCTTCGACGAAGACCCGCGGCGAGGCCAGCAGCATTTCACGGCTGGCGATCTCCACCGCCACCTGCACCGAACTGGCCCGCGTCAGGCGTTCGCCGGTGCTGGCGTCGCTGATCAGGTAATTGATCTTCAGACGGTTTTCCCATTCCACCAGGCTGGCGCGTACGGTCAGCGTCTGGCCGAACACCGCGCTGCGCACGTAGCGCAGTTGCAGGTCGATCACCGGCCACGCATGGCCGGATTCGAGCATGTCGTTGTAGTTGTGGCCGATCTGGTCGAGCAAGGCGCAACGGGCCACTTCCAGGTATTTGACGTAGTGGCCGTGCCAGACCACGTTCATCGAGTCGACGTCGAAAAACGGCACGACGACCTGTGTCTCTACGTGCAACACACCCTGACTACGCATGCAGCCTCCAGTGTTGCTCGGCGATGCGTTGCAGGCAAAGGCGCAGTTCACCTTCCAGGGCACGGTCTTCGATCACCGGGGCGAAATCCTCGGCCAGTTCGGCGTGCATGGCGGCCAGTGCCGGCGGCAGCGGTCGTGCGTCTTCGGCACGGCTGCGCAGCCACACGCCTTGGTGGGCCGCCAGCAGCGTGGCGGCGGCGACCTGTTCGGTCAGTTCCAGTACCCGGATCGCGTCCCGGGCGGCGATGGTGCCCATGCTCACCTTGTCCTGGTTGTGGCATTCGGTGGAGCGCGAGAACACGCTGGCCGGCAGGGTGTTCTTCAAGGCTTCGGCGGTCCAGGCGCTGGTGCCGATCTGCACGGCCTTGAAGCCATGGTTGAGCATCGCCCGGTCGGCGCTGGCGCCCGACAGGTTGCTCGGCAGGCCATGGTTGTAGCGCTCGTCCACCAGCAGGGCGAGTTGCCGGTCGAGCAGGTCGGCGACGTTGGCCACCAGGTTCTTCAGGCTGTCCATGGCGAAGGCAATGTGACCGCCGTAGAAATGCCCGCCGTGCAGCACCCGTTCGGCTTCGGCGTCGATGATCGGGTTGTCGTTGGCGCTGTTGAGTTCGGTCTCGATGAACGCGCGCAGCCAGTTCAGGCTGTCGGCCAGCACGCCGAGCACGTGGGGCGCGCAGCGCAGGGAGTAGCGGTCTTGCAGGCGATGCAGCGGCGCGGTCGGTGCGTCGATCGCCAGGTCCTGGCGCAGCCACGCGGCGACCTGCATTTGCCCTGGGTGCGGCTTGGCGGCGAACAGGCGTTCGTCGAAGTGCTCGGGGTTGCCTTGCAGGGCGACGACGTTCAACGCGGTGATGCGGGTGGCCAGTTGCAGCAGGTAATCGGCCCGGGCGAAAGCCAGGCACGCCAGCCCGGTCATCACGGCGGTGCCGTTCATCAGCGCCAGGGCTTCCTTGGGGCGCAACACCAGTGGGGTCCAGCCCAGTTCGCGGTGCACATCGGCGGCCTGCCGACGTTCGCCCCGGAACATCACCTCGCGTTCGCCGGAGAGCGTCGCGGCCACGTAGGACAGCGGCGTGAGGTCGCCGCTGGCACCGACCGAGCCCTCTTCCGGAATCAGCGGCAGGATGTCGTGTTCAAGAAAGGCCTGGAGGCGCTCCAGCAATTCGATCCGCACCCCGGACACGCCGTGGCACAGCGACTGCAAGCGCGCGGCCAGCACCGCGCGGGTGGCCTGGGCGTCCAGCAGCTTGCCCAGGCCGCAGCCGTGGAACGTGTAGAGGTGACGCGGCAGGGCCTCGACGTGGTGCAGCGGCACCGCCACCACGCAGGAATCGCCGTAGCCGGTGGTCACGCCATAAATCACGCCTTCCTTGTCCAGCAGGGAGTCGAGGAACTGCGCGCCCTTGGCGATGCGCTGGCGGAACGCCGGGTCGTCCTGCAACTGCGTCGGCGCCTGACGGTTGGCCAGGGCCAGCACCTCTTCGATGCGCAAGGGGCGTTCGCCAAAGATTACCGGCTCAAGAGTGGGCATCGTCATCGGTCTTCCAGAAAGGGTAAAAGTTGAACCACTGTTGGGGCCCCTGGAGGCAGAATTGCGCCAGGCGCTCGGCGTAGCGGCCGGCCCAGTGGGCGATCACTTGCTCGCGTTCGCTGCGTTTCCACACCACGGCGTCGGCGAAAGGTTCGAGGGTGACGCGGTAACGCCCCTCGTGCTTGAGGCACATCAGCAGGTTGACCGGGCATTTGAGCAGGCCGGCCATCAGCCACGGTCCCTGGGGAAAGGCGGCCGGGTGGCCCATGAAGTCCACGGTCACGCTGCGTCCGCCGTGCAGGGGCACGCGGTCGCCGGCAATTGCCAGCCACTCGCCGCGCTCCAGGCGCTCGCTCAGTTGCAGCATCACGGCCGGGTCCAGCTCGCTGACCTGGATCAGGCGCAGGTGCGTGGCGCCGGCTTCGCCCAGCAAACGGTTGAATTGCTCGGCGTGCTTGGTGTGCACCAGCACGTTCATGGTGACCTTCTCGCCCAGCTCGGCCAGGGCCCGGCACATTTCCAGGTTGCCCAGGTGCGCGCCCACCAGCATCTGCCCACGGGCGTCACGCAGGTGATTGCGCAGCAGCGCGGTGTCGACGATCTCGATCTGCTCGATGCTCAGCTTGCCGTTCCAGACATCGAGCTTGTCGAGCAGGGAGTCGGCGAACGCCATGAACTGCCCGAACACCCGCCGGCGGGTCGGACGCAGTTCGGGGCGCGCGCTCCATTCGGCCAGGCGTTGCTGGTATTGCCAGGCGGCCTGGCGAGCGCTGCGGCCGAAAATGAAGAAGTACAGCACGATGCCGTAGAGCACCGGCGTCAGCAGGCGCCGGCCCAGGACCTTGGCGGCGAACGCGGTGAGTTTCATCAGCCAGAAGCTGCCGCGCTCCTGGCGGTCGGCCCAGTGTTGTTTGTCCGCGTCGAGGCTCATGCCCGCCACCGTCGCCAGAGAATCAGCGGCAGGCGCACCAGCATGCCGAAGAACAACCGGGTATGCATGCTGGAGATCAGCACGTTGTCGTGGAACAGGCGAAAGTGCGAGACACCGTCCTGGGGGTAATGCACCCGGGTGTGCAGCCAGCGCATCGGTTGGTTGCGCCAGGCCAGGCGCACCAGGATGTCCGAATCGAAATCCATGCGCTTGCCGATGTTGGCCGAGCCGATCAGCGCCAGCGTCGGGGGCAGCGGGTAGACCCGGAAGCCGCACATGGAGTCGCGGATTTGCAGGGACAGGCTGTTGATCCAGACCATCACGTGGGTCAGGTAGCGCGCGTACAGCCGGCCTTTCGGCACGCTGGCGTCGTAGTGGGGGTAGCCGCAGATCAGGGCGTCGGGGTAGGCGCGGGACTGCTCGATGAAGGTGTTCACGTCGCCGAGGTCGTGCTGCCCGTCGGCATCCACCTGCAAGGCGTGGGTGAAGCCCAGGCGCGATGCTTCCCGCAGCCCGGTCATGACGGCGCCGCCCTTGCCCTGGTTGACCGCCAGCCTGACCAGATGCACCCGCTCATCCTCGGCCAGGCGTTCCAGCACCGCCGCGCAGGACGGGCTGCTGGCATCGTCCACCAACACGCAGGGCAGGCCATGGGCGAGCAACGCCTGGACCACCGCCGTGAGGGCGGTTTCGTGGTTGTAGACGGGGATGACGGCGCAGGGGTTATGCATGGTTCCTGGCCTCCGACGTTCCCCTGTGGCGAGGGAGCTTGCTCCCGCTGGGCTGCGCAGCAGCCCCCCGCTTTTCTGAAGCGAGCGCTGCGCACTCGAGCGGGAGCAAGCGCCCTCGCCACGGGGCAGTGATGCAGACATGCGAGTCAGTCATCAGCCGCCCCCAACACAATCCGCCCGCTGGAGCACGCCGCCGTATCGTTGCGGTAGGCGAAGTACAGCTTGCCGCGTTCACCGTCGAAACGCAGGTGCAGCTGGAGTTCATCGCCGGGGCGCACCAGTTGCTGGAACTTGAGCACTTCCATGCCGGCGAACCGGGGTGGCAGGTCCAGCAGTTGCCGGCCCAGGCTCATGGCCCAATCGACCTGCACCACCCCCGGCAGTACCGGTGCGGTGGGGAAATGGCCGCTGAAGTAGGCCAGGTCCGGCGGCACCCGCAGTTGCAGGTTCCACTCACCGTCGCTTTCGACCTGGGCCAGTACTTCCGGGGCCTTGGGACGGGGTGCCAGCAGCAACGCTTCGACTTCGGCCTGGGGCAGCTTGCCCTGGGCATTGAGCGGCAGCTGCCGCAGCCAGCGCCAGCGCCGTGGCAAGGCCAGGGTTTCGCAATGTTCGCCCAGGTGGCGGCGCAAGCCTTCGGTCACGGCGCGGCGGCCCTGGTTGCGCAAGGTGCGCAGGCCGGTTTCGCTCAACACCACCAACGCGCCGAGGGAGGCACGATTTTCCTGCACCACCCCCAGCCGGGCTTCGCTGACCCAGTCGTGGGCCACCAGTGCCTGTTCCAGCATCGGCAGAGAGATGCGTTTTTCTTCGAGCTTGACGATCCGGTCCAGCCGCCCGAGCAGCTCGAAGCGTCCATCATCGGCGATTCGCGCCGCGTCGGCGCTGTGTTCCACGTGCCCGGCCGGCAAGTAGGGCGAGGCGATCAGCAGGGCGCCGTCACTGTCCTGGCTCAGTTCGACGTCGGCGAAGGGTTGCCACAGCTCAGCGCCCTGGCGCCAGGCGATGCCGCCGGTTTCAGAGCTGCCGAAGATTTCCGTCGGCCATTGTCCCAGGCGCTGCTGCAAGCTGTGCGCGGCGTCGGACGGCAGCGCGCCGCCGGAAGAAAACACCCGGCGCACGGCGCTCAGGGCTGTCCAGTCGAGGTTGTCGCCCATGCGCTTGAGCAGCGCCGGGCTGGCGACCCAGGCAAAAGCCGGATGCTCGCGGCTGGCGCGTTGCAGGTCTTCCGGGAACGCCAGCTGTCGACGCACGAACGTGCGCCCGGCGCACAGTGGCCACAGCACGCGAAACAGCAAGCCATAGATATGCTGGGCGGCGACGCTGCCGATCATGCAGGCCGGGCCGAGCTCGGCGCCCCACAGTTGCTCCAGGGCGTGGACCTCGTTGCTCAACTGGCGCAGGGTTTTCTCGATGCGCTTGGGCTCGCCGCTGGAGCCGGAGGTGCACAGGCTCAGCCAGCAGCGGTCCAGGTCCAGCGGGGCGGCGGTCATCGGCGCCTGTTGCACGTCATCGGGGTGAGTGTCGCCGGGCTGGTCGGTCAGCCACAGGTCGACCTCCGCCGCCCAACGCTGGCGGGTCTGCGCTTGCAGGTCGGCGGGCAACAGCACGCGCACTCCGGCGCGCCAGGCACCGAGCAGGGTGATGGCGAGGTCGGCGGCGTCCTCCAGGTGGACGGCCGCATGTCGCACGCCCCGGGCTTGCAGGCCAGCGGCCAGGCGCAGCGCGGCGTCGCGCAGTTGCGCATGATCCAGTGCCGGGGCGACCGCGACGGCACGCTCCGGCTGAGCCTCGAGCAGCATCTGCTCAAGTGTTATCCAATTCATGGGCGGCCTCTTACCCGTTGTCGTATGAGCCATTCAATGGCAAACAGCAGCCCCATCAATCCGTAGGAAATCAGGCCGGTGTACAACATCCACCAGCTCAGCGGCGCCCAGAGGGTCAGGGCAGCGGCGAGCAAACCGTTACACAGGAAAAACACGCACCAGGCCCACGTGACCTGACGCGTATACACCACGGCCCGGGCTGGCAACTGCGGCTCGCGCAGGCGGGCCAGGCGTTCGATCATCGGCGGACCGTACTTCAGGCTCAGGGCGAACAGCCCCAGCATGAATGCGCTGATCAGTACCGGGTACCAACGCAGCAGGGCCGGGCTGTCGAACCACGCGAGCAAGGCACAGAAGCCGATCGCCGTGGCCGCCATCCAATGGCTGCCGGGCCCGCCCCTGCCGAGCAGGGCCCGGGCCAACCATAGGCTACCCAGCAGCAGTCCGAACTGCCATGGGGCGAAATGCTCCATGCCGAAATACACCGCAAAGGGGTACAGCAGGCCCGCCAGCAGCAGGCCGAGGCCAATCAGCCGGGTCATGCGGCCGGTTGGACCAGTCGATAGACCGCCTCGACCACGTCGTTGACGGTGCGCACCGACTTGAATTCCTCGGCGGCAATCTTCTTGCCGGTCTGGCGCTTGATGTGATCGATCAGGTCGACCGCGTCGATGCTGTCGATCTCCAGGTCCTGGTACAGGTTCGATTCCAGGGTGACGCGCTCGGGGTCCAGCTCGAACAGCTCGACCAGAGCATCGCGAAGGGTGTTGAAAATGTCGTCACGAGTTTGCATGGTCCGGTCTCAGGGGCGTTTTGCAGTGACGAAGGCCGCAAGGCTTGCCACATTGCTGAAATGGTTACGGGTGTCCTTGGCGTCGGCGTCGATCTTGATGCCGTACTGTTTCTGGATCGCCAGGCCAAGCTCCAGGGCATCTACCGAGTCCAGCCCCAGGCCTTCGCCGAACAGGGTCTGGTGGTCGCCAATGTCGTCGATGCCGATGTCTTCCAGGCCGAGGGCGTCGATGATCAGCTGTTTGATGTCACGGTGCAGATCGCTCATCTTCGGCGAGCTCCTTGATGAAATAGTGATGCAGAAAATCGTTGAGCCTGCGCGACGCTTGCGGCGGCGGGCCGAGCGCGGCGAATGCCTGTGGGTCTATATCGGCACCGACCCGGAAACTGAAATGCACGCGGCGCGCGGGAATGCGATACCAGGGTTCGGCCTTGGTCAGGGTGGTGGGGCTGACCTTGATGGTCACGGGCGTGAGGATTTTCGCACCCCGCAGCGCGATGGCGGCCGCGCCCCGATGAAATGCCGGCGCTTCGCCTGGCTGGGTGCGGGTGCCTTCGGGGAAGACGATCAGGGTCTGGCCCTCTTGCAGGGCGTTGCTGGCGGCATCGAGCATGTCCATGCTGCCGTCGTTGCTGATGTACTGGGTCGAGCGCAGCGGGCCGCGGGTGAAAGGGTTGTCCCACAGGCTTTGCTTGACCACGCAGTTGGTGTCGCGCACCAGCCCGATCAGGAACACCACGTCGATCAGCGACGGGTGATTGGCGATGATCATCTGCCCGGGCCGGCCGAGTCGTTCGGCTCCGTCGATCTGGTAGGTGAGCACCCCGGTGCGGGCCATGAAGCGGATAAAGCACCAGAACAATCGCCCGACCGTGCGGCGGGCTCTGTGCCGGTGGGCCTGGGCATCGCCGGGCAGGCAGGCGAGCAACGGGAACACCAGCAGGCGCAGGCACAACCCGCCAAACCCGAACAGGGCAAAGCTTGCGGCGGTCGCGACCAGGCGCCAATAGTAGGCGTCGCGTTGTTTACCGGTCACCGGTTGCGTTGCCAGGTCCATAGACGATTCTTCCAGGCATGTTGGCAGGTGGTTTGGTGGTTCAGCAGCGTACGCACCAGGTCCAGGGCATGGGGCCACTCGCTGCCCGGCGGTTGTCCGTCCTGGGCGGCGAGGTCCAGTTGCCAGTCGTCGCCGCGGGTCAGCAGCAGTGCCAGCGCGTAGGGGAACGGTACGTCGTCGACCCACGGCGCATAGACCTGCGGCGGTTGTTCTTCGGTGATCACCAGCAATACCGCCGGCGCCCCTTCGTTCAGCAACGCGGCGGCTTCCAGCACGCCGTGCTCCAGCCCGTCGCCAGTGGCGGCCAGGGCAGTCATTTCGCTGGTTTCGCCCCGCATGATCGACCACAGCCCGATCACGGCGTTGTGCACCGACAAGCTGAACTGGGTCGGCGACAAGGGTTGGTCGGCCGCCAGGTCCTTGAGAATCTCAAATGTGCGTGGGGTTTCGCCGTGGCGGGAAATAAAGACCAACGGCAGGTCCGGCCGGTCTTCGGCCAGGGGCCAGCCGACACTGAAGGCCATCCGCGCCAGGCGGCTGAGGCGCCGGCGCTGCATGGCGGGCAGGAACGACACGTCCGGGGCGGCATCGCTGGCGGCCAGCACGACCGGCTGTCGGCTCCACGCCTGCCAATCGTCCACGCTTTCGAGCCCAGGGGCCCACGCGCGCCATTGGGCGATGTTGAAGTTGATCAAAAGCGTTCACCCCACCCCTGCGGGCTTTTTATTTGTCACGGTCAGCGATCTGACCCGCGTCCAACCCTGCACGGTCCTGCGACCCAAGTGGCGCGCATTATCCCGGTGCGGTTGGCTTGTAGCAAATACTGGTTACATTTTGCCCAGCAAAATGTACCGGTTGGTCCGCTTAATGTGAGGGACGGCTCATTCTGGTGATCGGAGCCCGCCTGTCTGCCGGTGTTTTCCGTCATTCCCGGCGCTTATGGACGTCGCCTTGTTGGAAAAAGCCACTGATGCTGTAGTCCTTCTACGTAGAAGGTAGCGAAGCGGGGCTGCGGCCAACTACACTCGGGAATCTTTGATACACGGAGGTCTTGTCATGCGGCGTGTGGTGTTCAATCAGAAAGGTGGCGTGGGCAAGTCCAGCATCGCCTGCAATCTGGCGGCGGTCAGCGCCAGCGAGGGTTATCGCACGCTGTTGGTGGACCTGGATGCCCAGGCCAACTCCACCCAATACCTGACCGGCCTGACGGGCGACGACATTCCCATGGGCATCGCCGACTTCTTCAAGCAGACCCTGTCGTCCGGGCCCTTCTCGAAAAAGAACAAGGTGGACATCTACGAAACCCCGTTCGACAACCTGCACGTCATCACCGCCACCTCTGAGCTGACGGACTTGCAGCCCAAGCTCGAGGCGAAACACAAGATCAACAAGTTGCGCAAACTGCTCGAAGAGTTGGAGGAGGACTACGACCGGATTTACCTGGATACGCCGCCGGCGTTGAACTTCTATGCGGTTTCTGCGTTGATTGCCGCCGATCGTGTATTGATACCCTTCGACTGCGACAGCTTCTCCCGGCAGGCCTTGTATGGCCTGCTGGCGGAAATCGAAGAGCTCAAGGACGACCACAACGAGGGCTTGGAAGTCGAAGGGATCGTGGTGAACCAATTCCAGGCCCGCGCCAGCCTGCCCCAGCAGATCCTGGACGAACTGATTGCCGAGGGCCTGCCGGTGCTGCCGGTGTACCTGAGCAGTTCGGTGCGGATGCGCGAGTCCCACCAGGCCAGCCTGCCGCTGATCCACCTGGACCCACGGCACAAGCTGACCCAGCAGTTCGTCGAGTTGCATGGGATGCTGGAAAGCGCCTGAATCCGAGCATAACCCTCTGTGGGAGCGGGCTTGCTCGCGAATGCGGTGTATCAGCCACCCAAGCTTTGGATGACATAGCGTATTCGCGAGCAAGCCCGCTCCCACAATGAGGTGGCTTCAAATCCCCTGGCTGCGCAACCAGGCCATCAGTTGCGGCAACGGGAACGCCCCGCTCTGGCGCGCCACTTCCCGACCGTCCTTGAACAGAATCAGGCTGGGAATCGAGCGGATTCCCAATTGCGCCGATAACGCCTGGTTGGCCTCGCTGTCGAGCTTGGCCAGCCGGCATTTGCCCACCAGTTGCGCGGCTGCCTGCTCGAACACGGGGGCGAAGGCCTTGCACGGCCCACACCAGTCGGCCCACACATCCACCAACAACGGCAGGTCGCCCTTGATCTGGCTGGCATAATCGCCTTGCTTGAGTTCGAACGGTCCGCTCGACAGCACGGGGGCCTTGCACCGCCCGCACTTGGGCTGGTCGCCGAGGCGTTCGGCGGGTATGCGGTTGAGCCCGTTGCAGTGCGGGCAGGGGATCAGCATCTGGTCAGTCTCCCGGAAAAATCATTGGCACAGATTGAACACTATATAGAAACCACCGAAAACCCATGTGGGAGCGGGGTTGCTCGCGAAGGCGATGTATCAGACACCTGGATGTCGACTGATACACCGCCTTCGCGAGCAAGCCCGCTCCCACATTGTGTACGACGTCGCTGTTATTTAGCGTTGGTCAGTGTGTTGTAGCTGGTCATCAG
Source organism: Pseudomonas sp. P97.38 (assembly GCF_001269745.1). Classification (NCBI taxonomy): domain Bacteria; kingdom Pseudomonadati; phylum Pseudomonadota; class Gammaproteobacteria; order Pseudomonadales; family Pseudomonadaceae; genus Pseudomonas; species Pseudomonas sp. P97.38. The sequence continues at coordinate 134,732 of NZ_LHVJ01000024.1, read as the reverse complement.
GTTGCGGTAGTCCGGGATGTGGTTGGAGAACAATGTCGCCAGGCCTTCCACGTCGTTGCGCCAGTCGCGGTGCAGCTCGCAGGCCAGGCCGAACCAGGTCATCAATTGAGCGCCGGCAGTGGACATGCGGTCCCAGGCCGAGTCACGGGTCAGCTCGTTGAACGTGCCGGAGGCATCGGTGACCACGAACACCTCGAAACCTTCGGCCAGGGCCGACAGCGCCGGGAAGGCCACGCAGACTTCGGTGACGACGCCGGCGATGATCAGTTGTTTCTTGCCGGTGGCCTTGATCGCCTTGACGAAATCTTCGTTGTCCCAGGCGTTGATCTGGCCGGGGCGGGCGATGTACGGCGCATCCGGGAACAGGTTCTTGAGTTCAGGCATCAGCGGGCCGTTGGGGCCGGTTTCGAAGCTGGTGGTGAGGATGGTCGGCAGCTCGAAGTACTTCGCCAGGTCGGCCAGGGCCAGCACGTTGTTCTTGAAGCGGTCCGGGTCGATGTCGCGTACCAGCGACAGCAGGCCGGCCTGATGGTCCACCAGCAGAACGGCGGCGTTGTTTTTGTCCAGGCGGTTGTAGGAAGTGGTCATGGTGCAGTCCTCTTAAGTTAGGGTGCCGATCGGTTCGGCGTGATTAACGGGTGTGAAGGTGTTCCTAAGCGATGGATATAGATTAAAAGCGACACCTTTGATGCGCTAGACTGCAAAAATCCGCCTTAGCGTTCTATTTGGAGAACGATCATCGAAGACCTCAACACGCTGTACTACTTCACCCAAGTGGTGGAACACGGTGGTTTCGCCGCCGCTGGCCGGGCGCTGGACATGCCCAAGTCGAAGCTCAGCCGGCGTATTGCCCAATTGGAGGAGCGGCTTGGCGTGCGATTGATCCACCGCACCAGCCGCCTTTGCACGCTGACGGAGATCGGCCAGGCCTATTACCAGCGCTGCCTGGCGATGCGGGTCGAGGCCGAGAGCGCGGCCGAAGTGATCGAGCGCAACCGTTCCGAGCCCCAGGGCTTGGTGCGCATCAGTTGCCCGACGGCGCTGCTCAACAGCTGGGTCGGGCCGATGCTGACCCGCTACATGCTCCAGTACCCGCGGGTGGAGCTGTTCATCGAGAGCACCAACCGCCGGGTCGACCTGATCCACGAAGGGTTCGACATCGCCCTGCGGGTGCGCTTCCCACCGCTGGAAAACACCGACATGGTCATGAAGGTGCTGGGCAACAGCACTCAATGCCTGGTGGGCAGCCCGATGTACCGCGAGCGCTTGTCGTCACCCGCTTCCCCGGCGGACCTCAATGGGCTGCCCAGCGTGCATTGGGGCTCGGCGCAGCGGGAATACCAGTGGGAGCTGTTCGGCCCGGACGGCGCCAGTGCGTTGATTCGTCACGCACCGCGCATGGTCACCGACGACCTGCTGGCCCTGCGTCACGCCGTGCTGGCGGGCGTCGGCATCGCCCACCTGCCCAACGTGGTGGTGCGCGAGGACCTGGCGGCCGGTCGCCTGGTGGAACTGGTGCCGGGTTGGACGCCCAAATGCGGGATCGTCCACGCGATCTTCGCCTCACGGCGCGGGTTGCTGCCGTCGGTGCGTACGCTGATTGACTTCCTGGCCGAGGAATTCAGTCGCAGTGACATGGCCTAGCGCAGAACACAGGGCGTGTTCGATGGGTTGCAGGTGTGCGCAAGTCTCACACCTGCTCACATTTTCAGCCGGAGGGTGGCGTCTGCGGTCGCTAGGCTGAAGTTGCACTTTGGCAACCGCTTGTCTACTCGGGATTATCGCGATTTGCGATGAGCTCGATCTATGTTTAACTCCTCTATAGCAAAGTGCGATAAGGACATTGCATGCATGTGATAACTGAGAAGCGTATCTGGGAGGCCAAGGAGCGATGGCCACATTCAGCCAGCGCGTTGGATCAATGGTATCGGTTGATCAAGCGCAACAATCCGATCGATTTTGCAGCGATGAAGTCGATTTTTCCTGCCATCGACAAAGTCGGGCCGCTCCATGTGTTCGACATCGGTGGCAATAAATTGCGATTGATCGCCGTGGTTCGCTATCGGGCCCGGCGTTTGTACATCAAGAGCGTGTTGGACCATCAAGCGTACGATAAAGGTAAGTGGAAGGAGGAAAAGGGATGAGTGCACTGATTGAGCAAGTCGCCGCCCATTGGGAGTTTGTGTCGCCTCTGCTGCGCAAACCCAGGAGTGAAGACGATTACGATCGGCTGGCCGGGGCCTTGGATGAATTATTGGAGCGGATCGGCGAAGACGAAACCCATCCACTTATGAGCCTGGTGGACATCATCGGCGAATGGATCGAGGCATGGGATCATCAGCATCGTCCCATGCCCAAGGCCAGCGGCGTCGAGACGTTGCGTTATCTGATGCGTGAACATGGGCTGAACCAGAGCGACCTGCCTGGGGTAGGTACCCAATCGGTGGTGTCGGAGGTGCTGAGCGGCAAGCGCCAACTCAACGTGCGGCAGATCCGTTGGTTGGCCGAGCGTTTCGGCGTCTCGGTGGAAACCTTTATCTGACGGGGTTATGTGATGCCATTGCTACTGTGGAACGGCATCACGAAGAGCAACTGATCTCCAGGTGCTTGCCCCACTCCGGCGGACGTTGCGCGTAGCGGTCCATGCCCGGTTGTGCTTCGAACGGTTTGCTCAGCACCGTGTGCAGGCGGCGGACTTCGTCGTAGTCGCCGGCCTCGGCGGCATCGATGGCGTTTTGCGCCAGGTAGTTGCGCAGCACATACAGCGGGTTCATCGCGTGCATGCGGGCCTGGCGCTGGGCCTGGTCCGGCGCACCGTCACGGCCGACGCGGGCGACGTACAGTTCGCCCCAGGCGTCGAAGCCCTTGAGGTCGACAAAGTCATCACGCAGTTGCGCGATGGCCTGTTCGGGGTCGTGCTCACCCAGCCGGCGAAAGAACAGGCTGTAGTCGACGCCGCTGTTCTGCATCAATTGCAGCAGGCGCTCCACCAGTGCCTGGTCGTCCTCTTCGGCGCAGGTCAGGCCCAGGCGGCGGCGCATCAGGTCCAGGTAGTGGGCCTGGTACAGCGGCAGGAACAGGCTAAGGGTTTCGCGCAGGGCTTCGACGCTGATGAAAGGCGTCAGGGCCTGGGCCAGGGCGCTGAGGTTCCACTGGCCGATGGGCACCTGGTTGCTGAATGAATAGCGGCCCTGGTCATCGGAATGGTTGCAGATGAAGTGGGCGTCGAAGTCATCGAGGAAGGCGAACGGCCCGAAATCGAAGGTGATGCCCAGGATCGACATGTTGTCGGTGTTCATCACGCCATGGCAGAAGCCGTAGGCCTGCCATTTGGCAATCAGCTCGGCGTTGCGCTCGACGATTTCGCGGAACATCGCCAGGTACGGCTCCGGCTGTTCACGGCATTCGGCAAAGTGCAGGTTCAGCACGTGCTCGGCGAGGGCCGCCTGTAGCTCGGGCTTCTTGGTGTAGTAGAAATACTCGAAGTGACCAAAGCGCACATGGCTGGGGGCCAGGCGCAGGACCATGGCGGCGCGCTCCTGTTTTTCGCGCCAGACCGGGGTGTCCGAGCCAATCACGCACAGCGCGCGAGTGGTGGGGATGCCCAAGGCGTGCAGGGCTTCGGAAGCGAGGAATTCGCGGATCGACGAACGCAGCACCGCGCGGCCATCGCCCATCCGCGAGAAAGGGGTCTGGCCGGCGCCCTTGAGGTGCAGGTCCCAATGCTCGCCGGCTTCGTTGTACACCTCACCCAGCAGCAGCCCGCGGCCATCGCCCAGTTGCGGGTTGTAATGGCCGAACTGGTGCCCCGAATACACCATCGCCCGAGGCTCGGTCTCGGCCCACAGCTTGTGCCCGCCGAACAGCTCGGCGAACAACGATGACTGGGCTTCGGCCGGGTCCAGGTCGAGCAACGCCATGGCGGCCGGGCTGGCGACGACCAGCCGGGGATTGTCGATCGGCTCGGGCAGCACATGGGCCGAGAAACCGTCGCCCAGGCGGGCGAAGCGGTTGTCGAAGGTCAGGGTTTCCAGCGTTTTCATGGCCGTCTCCGGCGCGATGCCTCAAGGCACCCCGCGATCAGTCGAGTGTCTGTTGCGGTGGTTCGGGGACCGGCTTGATGCTGGCGACGGTCGAAGGCACGGGCGAGAGCGTCTTGTTGTCGGGCTCGGCCGGGACCAGCTTGTACTCCTGGCCGTGCAGGTTCTTCAGGTAGATCTCCATCTGCCGGAACGAAATGTTGATGTGCTCTTTCTTGAATTCGCGGTTGATGAAGCGGTTGATCTCGTCCAGCACCGGGTTGCGGTCACCGAGGTCGCGCACGTGCATGCGCAACTCGTGGTCCAGGGTGCTTTCACCGAAGTTCAGGAAGTACACGATCGGTTCCGGCTCCTTGAGCACCCGTGGGTTTTCGCGGGCGGCCTTGAGCAGCAGTTCGCGGACACGGTCCAGGTCCGAGCCGTAGTCGACGCCCAGTTTCAGGGTTACCCGGGTGACGGTGTCGGTCAGCGACCAGTTGATCAGTTGCCCGGTGATGAAGGTCTTGTTCGGGACAATGATGTCCTTGCGGTCGAAGTCGGTGATGGTGGTGGCGCGAATGCGGATCTTGCTGACCGTGCCCGACAGGTTGCCGATGGTGATGGTGTCGCCGATGCGCACCGGGCGCTCGAACAGGATCATGATCCCGGAAATGAAGTTGGCGAAGATTTCCTGCATGCCGAAGCCCAGGCCCACCGACAGCGCGGCCACCAGCCATTGCAGTTTGTCCCAGCTCACGCCGAGGGTGGAGAGGGTGGTGACGAAACCGACACCGGCGATCACATAGGACAGCAGCGTGGTGGTGGCATAGGCGCTGCCCTGGGCCAGGTTCAGCTTCGACAGCACGAAGACTTCCAACAGGCCCGGCAGGTTGCGGGCCAGGGCGAACGTGATGCCGATGATGATCAGGGCGCCGAGCATGTCGCCGATGCTGATGGGCACCATGCTCATGTTGGCGCCGGTGCCGCTGGTGTATTCGTAGAGGGTGATGTTGTCCAGGTACGAGAACACGCTGATCAGGTCCGACCAGACCCAGTACAGCGCGGCCATGAAACCGCCCAGCAGAGCCAGGCGAATCAGGCGCAGGGACTGTTCGTTGACCTTTTCGATGTCCAGCGTCGGTTCCTCGACCACCGCCTCGCCGTCGCCGGCTTCCTTGGCGGCCTGGCGCTTGGCCAGGGCGCGCTGGTAGGCCAGGCGCCGCGCCGCCACCGACAGGCCGCGCACGAACGTGGCTTCGATCACCAGCCAGAACATCAGCAGGTACAGGGTGTTGATCAAGCGGTCGCTGAGCTTCAGCGCGGTGTAGTAGTAGCCGAAGCACACGGCCACGAACAGCGCGATCGGCAAGGCCGTGAACATCACCCCGACGGCCTTGCGAAACAGCGAGGTGTTCTTGTGCGTCGGGCTGCTGAGCAGCAAGCGGCTGAGCAGCCACGCCATCAGCGCGTAGCAGGTCAGCACCACCGGCATGCCCAGCACGTCGTCGGCCAGGGCCGCCGGTTGCAACTCGGCCACCGCCACCACGGCCACCAGCGCCAGCACCACCAGCCCGAGGCGGCGGATCCAGCCTTGCAGGAATTCGACCTGGGGTTTCTCCCAGCGGAAATGCAGCTCGGCTACGCCGCCCGGCGCCAGCACTCGATAGGCGGTGTAGAACACCAGCCAGGCCTGGCCGATCTGCAACAGCGCCGCGCCAAGGTTGGCGTTCTGGCCGCGGGCGTCGATCTGCAGGGCGTAGCCGCACAGCGCCAGTGCCAGAGCCACCGGCATTGCCAGCAGAATGTTGATCAGGATCGCCTGGGGGGTATGCAGTTGGCTGTCGCGCTTGAAGTGGCCGACGTCCTGGTGAACCTTGTTCAGGCGCGCGTACAGGCTCTTGCGCCGCCACAGCAGGGCACCGATCAGCAACGCCAGGGGCAGGAACAGCAGCGGCCGTTGAGTCAGGCCGTCGGCCAGTTCGCTGAGGCTCGAGGCCCAGGGCAACGAATCGACCTGTTTTTCCAGCCGCGCCGGCACTGCGCGCAACCATTCCAGGTCCAGCGGCTTGTTGCTGGGGATCCAGAACATCTGCTCTTCGAGGGTGGCCCGCAGGTTCTGGGCGGTGCTGAGCAGTTGCTTCTGGTTGAGCTGCAAGGTGATGGATTCGTTGAGGACCGCGCTCAGCTCACGGTTCAGTCGCTCCAGCAGGTCCACGCGGGTCAGGGCCAGGTCCAGCAGGGTCTTGCGCAGTTGCGGCGTGACCTGCTCCGACGGTTGCGACGCCAGCAGGCTGTCGACATAGGCGCTGGGGTTATTCAGCAACTCGCGCTGCTGGCTGACTTCGAACTGGTACAGGCGGATGTCGGCGATCTGGTCGGCCAGGTTCTGATCCAGCTTCAGCCGGGGCAGGGTCTGGCGCTGCTTGTAGAGAATCTTGGAGAGCAGCAGGCTGCCCTTGAGCACGCTGATCTGCTCGTCCAGGGCCGCGTCGGTCTGGGTGACGCTGTCGAGCAGTTGCTTGGTTTGCAGGTTCTGCTGGGTGACTTCGTTGAGGCGGTCGGTGCTCTTGAGCAGGTAGTCGGAAAGCTTCAGGTTGGCGGCGCTTTCGGTGGCCAGCAGGCTGCTGCTCCCGGCTTTCTGGGCCTCGATGGATTGCTGGGTCACCGTCTCCTGGGATTGGGCCAGGCGCTTCTGGTTGATCAGGTTTTGCAGGTCCTGGATTTCCTGCTCCATGCGGTCGATCTTTTCCGTGAGCAAGTCATGCTGGCCGTTGCCCAGGTCCTGCAACTGGCTATTGCCGGCCAGTTCCTGGCGGCGCAACGGGATCAGGGCGTTGAGCGCGGCCAGTTCGGCATTGAGTTGGTCGCGCTGTTCGCCGCTCAGGGGCTTGCCGGCGTCCCGGCCGGCTTTGAGGATGGCGTTGATTTGCTGGATGCGGGTCTGGCTGCTGGAAATTTCAGCCTGGGCGCGCTCGGGGCGGGTCTGGGCGGTGATGATCAGGCTGTTGGCGTCGGCCAGGGCTTTTTGCAGATCGCCCTGCTGGGTGGAGCGCTCCGCGAGCATCTGTTCGAGCTGGGGGATCGGCAGGTTGGCGTAGCGTTGCGCCACCGGCACCACGCTGGTGCCCTTGAGCCGGGCCAGTTCGCGCTGGTTTTCGATGTTCTGTTTCGGCGCGTTGGCCAGTTGTTGCTTGAGGGCGTGCAGCTTCTGTTCGTAGTCCGCCTTGTTGTTCAGCTGGGTCAGGGTGCCTTGCAGCACCGCTTGCAAGGCCTTCTGGTCGGCTTCCGGCAGCTTGCGGTCGGCGATCTTGTCCAGGTTGGCCTGCACCGACTCACGGGCGGGCACTTCGGCAGCTTGCAGGGTGCAGACGGAGAGACTCAGGCCCAGCAGGGCGGCGGCGAAAAAGGAGCGCAGGGTAGGCATAGAGACCGGTCGAGCAAGTGAGAGTGGGAGCAGTTTAGAGGAACAAGCCGGGACCCGGGCGACTTCCTTCGGGGAATCTGACGCCCACTTTGCCGATCTTGTTCCCGTCCATGGCCGCGACGGTCCACAGGGTATTGTTCCAGTCCACCTGGTCGCCGACCACCGGCGCGCCGCCAACTTTCTGGGCAATGAAACGGCCCAGGGACATGTCCGGATCGATGCCGTCGAGCTTCAGCCCGTACAGCGCCGCAACCGCAGCCAACTGGGCATCTCCTTCCAGTACGAAGTCGCCGAAAAAGCGCAGATCCAGGCCCCGTTGCGGTGCCTGGCTGAACAGTTTGCCAAGGGCCGGCAAGTCGTGTTCGTGGCCGATGACACACAGCAAATCACCGACTTCCAACACCGTGCTACCCGACGGATGGAGCAGTTGCTGGCCGCGAAACAGCGCTGCGATGCGGGTGCCTTCGGGCATTTTCAGGTCTCGCAGGGGCGAGCCGATGCACCATTTTTCCTTGCCCAGGCGGTAGATGAACAGCTCCCACTCGCTGGTGACGTGGACTTCCAGTGCGGCCCGGGAAATCGGCAGCGGCTCGGGTGGGACAGTGACATGCAGCAACTTGGCGACCCATGGCAGGCTGGTGCCCTGCACCAGCAGCGACACCAGCACGATGAAGAACGCCAGGTTGAAGTACAGCTGGGCGTGGGGCAGGCCGGCCATCAATGGGAACACCGCCAGGATGATCGGCACCGCGCCGCGCAGGCCGACCCAGGAAATGAACGCTTTCTCGCGACCGTGGAACGCCCTGAACGGCAGCAGGCCCACCATCACCGACAACGGGCGGGCGAACAGGATCATCCACAGGGCCAGGCCCAGGGCGGGCAGGGCGATCGGCAGCAGGTCGTGGGGCGTGACCAGCAACCCCAGCACCAGGAACATGCCGATCTGGGCCAGCCAGGCCATGCCGTCGAGCATGTGCAGGATGCCGTGGCGGCTGCGCACCGGGCGGTTGCCCAGCACCAGGCCACACAGGTACACCGCGAGGAAACCGCTGCCGTGCAAGGCGTTGGTCAGGGCGAATACCGCCAGGCCGCCGCTGATCACCAGGATCGGGTAGAGACCGTTGGCCAGGTGGATACGGTTGACCAATTGCAGCATCAACCAGCCACCGCCCAGGCCGAGTACCGCACCGATGCCGAACTCGCGCACCAAGTGTCCGAGCAGGCTCCAGTGCAGGCCGGTTTCGCCGCTGGCGAGCATGCCGATCAGGGTGACGGTCAGGAACACCGCCATGGGGTCGTTGCTGCCAGACTCGATCTCGAGGGTGGCGCTGACCCGCTCGTTCAGGCCCTTGCCGCCCAGCAGCGAGAACACCGCCGCGGCGTCGGTCGAGCCGACGATGGCGCCGATCAGCAAGCCTTGGATCAGGTTGAGGTTGAACAGCCACGCCGCCGCCAGGCCGGTCAGCCCAGTGGTAATCAGCACGCCTACCGTGGCCAGCGACAACGCCGGCCAGAGCGCCACCCGAAAGCTCGAGACCCGCGTGCGCAAGCCGCCGTCCAGGAGAATGACAGCCAGGGCGAGGTTGCCGACCAGGTAGGCCGTGGCGTAGTTGTCGAACAGAATACCGGCGCCGTCGATACCGGCTGCCATGCCCACGGCCAGGATGATCACCAGGATCGGGATGCCCAGGCGGGACGAAAGAGAACTGACCAGAATGCTCGCACTCACCAGCAACGCGCCGATCAAGAACAGGCTGTTGATGGTCGTCGCAGTCAAAGGCAGTACTCCGGAAAAGCTTAAGGGCTGACACAGACTGACCATGCAGTCTGCGTGCCAGCGATTCTAACCTGTTGAAATGCGCTGCTGTCAAAAAAGCTTTTGAACGAGGGAGCGATGAAACCTTGGATAGCCATCTGCGGCCATGGGATTGGTACTGCCCTTTGTGGCGAGGGGATTTATCCCCGTTGGGCTGCGAAGCAGCCCCAAAATCTTTGCTGCCATACAAATCGATGGCGAGCGCTTCGCACTCGATCGGGGATAAATCCCCTCGCCACAGGAAGCTCTCGCCACAAAGGCAGATAGGGTCTTAAAGACTGAAGCGCCCCACCATGCTGTTCAGGTCGACGGCCAGGCGCGACAGTTCGGCACTGGCGGCGCTGGTCTGGTTGGCGCCGGTGGCCGATTGCACCGACAGGTCGCGGATGTTCACCAGGTTGCGGTCGACTTCACGAGCTACTTGCGCCTGTTCTTCGGCGGCGCTGGCGATCACCAGGTTGCGTTCGTTGATCTCGACGATGGCGGTGTTGATCGTGTCCAGGGACAGGCCGGCGCCGCGGGCGATGTTCAGGGTCGACTCGGCGCGCTCGGTGCTGTTGCGCATCGAATCCACGGCCTGTTCGGTGCCGTTCTGGATGCTGCCGATCATGCGTTCGATTTCGCTGGTCGACTGCTGGGTGCGATGCGCCAGGGCGCGCACTTCGTCCGCCACCACGGCGAAACCACGACCGGCTTCACCGGCACGGGCGGCTTCGATGGCCGCGTTGAGCGCCAGCAGGTTGGTCTGATCGGCCAGGCCGCGGATCACGTCCAGTACTTTGCCGATGTCCCGGGATTCGTCGGCCAGGTTGCCGATCAGCGTCGCGGTACTTTGCACATCGGCGCTCATGCGTTCGATGGCACCGACGGTTTCCTGCACCAGGTCGCGGCCATCGCCAGCGGAGGTGGTGGCATTCTTAGAGGCCTCGGAGGTGCTGACCGCATTGCGGGCCACTTCTTCCACGGCACTGGTCATCTCGTTGACCGCGGTCGCGGCCTGCTCGATTTCGTTGTTTTGCAGGGTCAGGCCACGGGCGCTTTCGTCGGTGACGCTGTTGAGTTCTTCCGCGGCGGAGGCCAGTTGCGTGGCCGAGCCGGAGATGCGCTGCAAGGTGTCGCGCAGTTTGTCCTGCATGGTCGCCATCGCCCGCAGCAGGCGACCGGCTTCGTCGCTGCCATCGACCAGCACGGGCCGGGTCAGGTTGCCCTTGGCGATTTCTTCGGCGGCTTGCAGCGCGCTGCCAATCGGCCGGGTGATGCTGTTGGTCAGCAGCCAGGCGAACAGCAGGGTCAGGCCGGTGGCGATGACCAGCAGCGCGACGACCCAGGTGAACGCCGTTGAATACTGTTGCACAGCGCTCTGGTTGAGGTGCTCGGCCTGCTGGTTGTTGATCTCCATCAGGCGGTTGATCACCACGTTGATGGCATCGGAATTGGTCAGCAGCTCAGTGTTGAGCAGCGTGCGCAGCTCATCGATCTGGTTATTGCGCGACAGGGTCTTCATCCGCTCTTCGAGCTGACGGTATTGCCCCAGCAGTTGCACGTATTGCTCGTAGGCGGCCCGTTCTTCCGGGGCGCTGATGAGCTTTTCATAGGTGGCCTGGGCGGCCCGGATCTGCTGGTTGCGTTGTTCGAACAGCTCGTAGGTTTTTTGCTGGATGTCCGGTTCGCGGTTCACCAGCAGACGATAGGACAGCACCCGCAGGCGCAAGGTGAGCTGGGTGAACTCGTCCAGGGCCTTGATGCTGGGCACGCTGTTCTGGACGATGTTCTCGCCGGACGTGCGGATCTTGCTCATCTGGGCCAGGGCAAACACCCCGAGGATCAGCATCAGGGCGCCGATCAGGGCAAACCCCAGGAACGCCCGCGGGGCGATATTCATATTACGTAGAGACATGGAAAGTACCGGATGGAAGCGCTTCCGTGCGGGCTGTGACGGATATACCGGACTTATCGGTCATGCACCTGAAGTCTTGAGGGCGCTGCGGGCTTTTGTCGCGGCTCAAGGGCGGTGGCGCGACGAAGGGTAGGAACCAGATCCCTGAATCGCAGTCTCTAAAACTCGTCAGCGAAGCACCGCTGCCCGTAACCGTGGCGTCGCCGATGACTTTTCTTTATCGTACGCGCCCCCTGAAAAACCCTGGAAATCAATATGTTGGAAACATCCCTCAGCCAGCTGGAGCAACTGGTCAATGACCTGGTGCAACAGAATCGCCACCTCACTGGCCTGAACGAAACCCTGAGCGCGGACCTCGCCAGGGCCAAGGATGAAAACGAGAGTCTGCAACTGAGCCTGATGGAGCAGGAAGAACTGCACGGCACCGCCGCCGCCCGCATCCAGGCCTTGATCGAGCGCGCCAGCGCCGGTCCTGTCAGCGCATGAGGCACGGCGCCGAGGGGGTGACGGTCATCTCGATCCTGGGAGAGGATTATTCGATCAAGGCTCCGGCCGGGCAGGAACAGGCCTTGCTGGACGCGGCCGCGATGCTCAAGGCTGCGCTGGCCGATACCAAGCGCAAATACCCGACGCTGATCGGTGATCGCTTGTTGGTCCTGGCGGCCATGAACCTGTGTTCGCAGCAGATCGATATGCAGAAGCAGCATCAGGCGGAGCTTGAGCGGTACCAGGAGCAGGTCAGCGCCACGGTGGATGTCATTTCCAAAACCATTCAGCAGGCCTGAAGGGTTCGATGATTCCTGTGGGAGCGGGCAAGCCCGCTCCCACAGGGGAAATGCGTTCACTCAAGAACAGGTCGGCTTTAAGGCCGCCTTCGTGAGCAGGCTCACTCCCCAGAGAATTGGAAAGCGCCCCCAGCCTCAGAACCACTCATCCCGCATTTCCAGGCAAGTCCCATCCCGCGCTTCAAGCAACGCCAATTCATGATGACAACCCGGCACCTCCCACGTCAGGAAGTAGCGCGCCGCCTGCAGCTTGCCTTTATAGAAGTCCTGGTCCACCGCAGTGCCTCTGGCGAGGCCTTCCTCGGCGCGAATCGCCTGTTCCAGCCAGCGCCAGCCAATCACCATATGGCCAAACACCTTGAGGTACAGCGCCGAGTTGGCCAGGCTGCTGTTGACCTTGCCCTGGGCCAGGTCTGTCAGCAGCCCGAGGGTGACGGTCTGCAGGCGCGCCACGAGGGCTTCCAGTGGTTGGCGCAACGGCGTCAGCGACGGGTGTGCCTGGGCGCGCTCGGTGGTGTCGGCCACCAGGCGGATCAGTTGCTTGAGACCGGCGCCGCCGTTCTGCGCCAGTTTGCGCCCCAGCAGGTCCAGGGACTGAATGCCGTGGGTGCCTTCGTGGATCGGGTTCAAGCGGTTGTCGCGGTAATACTGTTCCACCGGGTATTCGCGGGTGTAGCCATGGCCGCCGAGAATCTGGATCGCCAGTTCGTTGGCCTTCAGGCAAAACTCCGAGGGCCAGGATTTGACGATGGGCGTCAGCAGGTCCAGCAATTCATGGGCCTGCCGGCGCTCGACTTCGCTCTTGAGGGTGGTGGTGTCGTCGAACAGCCTCGCTGCGTACAGGCCGAGGTCGAACGAGCCTTCGACGTAGGCCTTCTGGGTCAGCAGCATGCGGCGCACGTCGGCGTGCTGGATGATCGCCACCGGGGCGGTGGTCGGGTCCTTGCTGTCGGGGACCCGGCCCTGCGGACGTTCGCGGGCGTATTCGAGGGAATACAGGTAACCGGCGTAGCCGAGCATGACCGCGCCCATGCCGACGCCGATCCGGGCCTCGTTCATCATCTGGAACATATAGCTCAGGCCGTGGTGCGGTTTCCCGACGAGGTAACCGACGCACTCGCCGTTGTCGCCGAAGTTCAGCGCCGTGGAGGTGGTGCCGCGCCAACCCATCTTGTGAAACAACCCGGCCAGCAGCACATCGTTGCGTTGGCCGAGGCTGCCGTCGTCATTGACCAGGAACTTGGGCACGATGAACAGCGAGATGCCCTTCACCCCCGGCGGGGCGTCCGGCAGTTTGGCCAGGACCATGTGCACGATGTTTTCCGACAACGGATGATCGCCGCCGGAAATGAAGATCTTGTTGCCTTTGAGCCGGTAGGTGCCGTCGGCTGCCGGCTCCGCTCGCGTGCGAATATCCGCCAGCGACGAGCCCGCATGGGGTTCGGTCAGGGCCATGGTGCCGAAGAAGCGGCCGTCGATCATCGGTTGCAGGAAGCGTTGCTTCTGCTCCTCGCTGCCGAAGCTCTCGATCAGGTTCGCCGCGCCCATGGTCAGGAACGGATAAGAAGTGGACGCGGCGTTGGCTGACTGGAAATGCGCGAAGCAGGCTTGCGAGAGCAACGTCGGCAATTGCATGCCGCCAGCGTCGAAGCTGCGTGCGGCGTTCAGAAAGCCCGCTTCCAGGAACGCGTCCACCGCCGGCTTCACCTCGGGAATCAGCACGGCCTGGCCGTTTTCGTAACGGGGTTCGTTTTCGTCGTTCTTGCGGTTGTGTGGCGCGAAGTACTTTTCGGCGATGCTGCGGGCCGTGCCGATGGCGGCGTCGAAGGTCTCGCGATTGTGTTCGGCGAACCGCTCGCGCTGGGTCAGGCCCTCGGCATCAAGGACTTCATACAGCTCGAAAGCCAGATTGCGGGAACTGAGCAACGTCTCGGACATGGCGGCCTACCTTGTTTGGAATGGGCCGAGTCTAGGTGTGGGAATAGAGGTTGAACAGGATGATTGATGACAGTGATGGAGGGGCGAGGGGGACACTAATCCCTGGTGGGAGCAGGCTAGCTCGTGAAGGTGGTGTATCAGACGGATAGATGTCGACTGATACACCGACTTCGCGAGCAAGCCCGCTCCCACAGGGGATTTCGATGGCCAGGCACCCATTGCGGGCGCCTGGCTTGCAGCGGCTTAACCGATGGTCATCAGGCTGGCGTTGCCGCCCGCCGCCGCGGTGTTGACGCTCAGGGCGCGTTCGATCACCAGGCGTTCCAGCGCGATGCCGGTTTCCCCTTGTGACAGGCCGTGGACCCCGACGATGGCGCCGGCACGCTTGGCCACTTGCTGGCAAACGCTGCGCAGTTGATCCGAGTCACCGTGGTGCAGGACGGCGTCGAACACCACGTCGTCTTTGGTCCAGTCGGAAACCCGCTGGATGCGCGCCTGAATGTCCTTCGGCAAGCGTGCGAACAAGGCCTTGCTCGTGTCGGTTTCCGGCCACACCACCGAGCCGCCCACCGCCAGCACGGCCGCCAGCTGCGTCAGCAGGTCGCCTTCCACGTCGGCCAGGCACAGCACGTGTTCGCGCGGCAGGATCGCGTAGCTGTTGCGTTCGCCGGTCGGGCCGGTCAGCTGGCGGGTAATGCCGCTTTGCGACTGGGCCGCGAACTGCACGCACAGGGCGCTCAGTTCGGCGAGCTTGTGGCTCTCGGCCCAGGCTTGCAGGGCGGTCAGCGGCTTGCTCATGGCGTCGCGCAGGCGCAGGTCCGGTGCATTGAGGGCATCGCTGCGTACGAAGGACTGTTGGATCGCGTCGGTAGGACGAGTCGACAACAGGCGGTACAGGTACAACGGACCACCGGCTTTCGGCCCAGTGCCCGACAGACCTTCGCCGCCGAACGGCTGCACGCCGACCACGGCACCGACGATGTTGCGGTTCACGTAGACGTTGCCGGCGTGGACGTTGTCGATCACCTTGGCGATGGTCTCGTCGATGCGGGTGTGCACGCCCAGGGTCAGGCCATAGCCGGAGGCGTTGATCTGGTTGATCAACTGGTCCAGCTCCTTGCGCTTGTAGCGCACCACGTGCAGCACTGGGCCAAAGATCTCGCGCTGCAATTCGTCGAAGCTTTCCAGCTCGATCAGGGTCGGCATGACAAAGGTGCCACGCTTGCACTCGTCGCTGTCGGCGAGTGCCATCTGGTACACCGTGCGGCCCTTGTCGCGCATGGCCTGGATGTGTTTCTCGATGCCGGCCTTGGCCTCGGCGTCGATCACCGGGCCGATATCCACGCACAGGCGCTCGGGGTTGCCCAGGCGCGACTCGGCCATCGCGCCCTTGAGCATTTCGATGACGCGGTCGGCGGAATCTTCCTGCAGGCACAGGACCCGCAGGGCCGAGCAGCGCTGGCCGGCGCTGTCGAAGGCCGAGGACACCACGTCGATGACCACTTGTTCGGTCAGGGCCGAGGAGTCGACGATCATCGCGTTCTGGCCGCCGGTTTCGGCGATCAGTGGAATCGGGCGACCCTGGTTGTCCAGGCGACCGGCAATGTTGCGTTGCAGCAGGCGAGCGACCTCGGTGGAACCGGTGAACATCACGCCTTTGACCCGCTCGTCGCCCACCAGGCCGGCGCCGACGGTTTCACCGCGGCCCGGCAGCAGTTGCAGGACGCCTTCGGGGATGCCGGCTTCGAGCAACAGGCGCACGGCCTGTGCCGCCACCAGCGGGGTTTGTTCGGCGGGCTTGGCCAGGACCGGGTTGCCCGCGGCCAAGGCGGCCGCCACCTGGCCGCTGAAGATGGCCAGGGGGAAGTTCCACGGGCTGATGCAGACCACCGGGCCCAATGGGCGGTGGGCGTCGTTGGTGAAGTCGTTGCGCGCCTGCACCGCGTAGTAACGCAGGAAGTCCACCGCTTCACGCACTTCGGCGATGGCGTTGGCGAAGGTCTTGCCGGCCTCGCGGGCCAGCAGGCCCATCAATGGCTGGATCTCACCTTCCATCAGGTCGGCGGCACGCTCCAGGATCGCGGCGCGTTCGGCCGGTGGCGTGGCCTGCCAGATCGGCGCGGCGTTGAGGGCGCATTGGATGGCGTTGTCGACATCGGCGACGGTGGCTTCCTGGACATGGCCAACCACGTCGCGATGATCGGACGGGTTCAGCACCGGTGCCGGGGTCTGCTCGCTGGCGGCGCAACCGAGCATCGGCGCGGCTTTCCAGTCGTTATGAGCGGTGGCCAGCAGCGCGCAGGACAGCGAAGCCAGGCGATGCTCGTTGGCCATGTCGATGCCACTGGAGTTGGCGCGTTCACTGCCGTACAAGTCACGCGGCAGGGGGATGCGCGGATGCGGCAGGCCGAAACCACCTTCCAGGGTCGCCATCTGCTCGATGCTGGCGACCGGGTCGGCCACCAGTTCCTGGATCGAGATGGACTGGTCGGCAATGCGGTTGACGAACGAGGTGTTGGCGCCGTTTTCCAGCAGGCGACGAACCAGGTAGGCCAGCAGTGTCTCGTGGGTGCCGACTGGAGCGTACACGCGGCACGGACGGTTCAGCTTGCCTTCGGAAACCTTGCCTACAACTTGCTCGTACAGCGGTTCACCCATGCCGTGCAGGCACTGGAACTCATACTGCCCCGGGTAATAGTTCTGTCCGGCGATGTGGTAGATGGCCGACAGGGTATGGGCGTTGTGGGTGGCGAACTGCGGGTAGATGACTTCCGGCACCGACAGCAGCTTGCGGGCACAGGCAATGTAGGAAACGTCGGTGTACACCTTGCGGGTGTACACCGGGTAGCCTTCCAGGCCTTCGACCTGGGCACGCTTGATCTCGCTGTCCCAGTAGGCGCCTTTTACCAGGCGGATCATCAGGCGGTGACGGCTGCGGCGGGCCAGGTCGATCACGTAGTCGATCACATACGGGCAGCGTTTCTGGTACGCCTGGATCACGAAGCCGATGCCGTTCCAGCCGGTCAGTTGCGGCTCGAAGCACAGGCGCTCGAGCAGGTCCAGGGACAGCTCCAGGCGGTCGGCTTCTTCGGCGTCGATGTTCAGGCCGATGTCGTATTGCTTGGCCAGCAGGGTCAGCGACAGCAGGCGCGGGTACAACTCGTCCATGACGCGTTCGTACTGGGCGCGGCTGTAGCGTGGGTGCAGGGCCGAGAGCTTGATGGAAATACCCGGGCCTTCATAAATCCCACGGCCGTGGGACGCCTTGCCGATCGAGTGGATGGCTTGTTCGTACGAGGCCAGGTACTTCTGGGCGTCGTGCTCGGTGAGTGCCGCTTCACCCAGCATGTCGTAGGAATAGCGGAAACCCTTGGTCTCGAACTTGTTGGCATTGGCCAGGGCTTCGGCAATGGTCTCGCCGGTGACGAACTGCTCGCCCATCAGGCGCATAGCCATGTCGACGCCCTTGCGGATCATCGGCTCGCCGCTTTTGCCAATGATGCGGCTCAGGGACGACGTCAGGCCTGCTTCATTATGGGTGGCGACCAGCTTGCCGGTCAGCAGCAAGCCCCAGGTGGCGGCGTTGACGAACAGCGAAGGACTGTTGCCCAGGTGCGGCTGCCAGTTGCCGGTGCTGATCTTGTCGCGGATCAGCGCGTCGCGGGTGCCTTTGTCGGGGATCCGCAACAGGGCTTCGGCCAGGCACATCAGTGCCACGCCTTCCTGGGACGACAGGGAAAATTCCTGCAGCAAGCCCTGAACAATCCCGGCACGTCCGCCGGCACTCTTCTGATTGCGCAGTTTTTCAGCAATCGACGCGGCCAGCTTGTTGGTGGCCTCGGCCATTTGCGCGGGGAGGCGGGCCTGCTCGATCAGCATGGGCACCACTTCCGGCTCGGGGCGACGGTAGGCTGCGGTGATGGACGCGCGCAGCACCGATTGCGGCAGGATGCTTTCGGCGAATTCGAGGAAGCATTGGTGGGCGTGGTCGGCCTGGACCTCACCGGCATCGTCGCTGTCGGCACGGGTCGAACCGTTCAGCTCGGTCAGGGTTGCACCACCCTCGAGTTTCTCCAGGTAATTGAAAATTGCCTGCTTGATCAGCCAATGGGGCGTGCGATCAATCGAGGTTGCGGCGGCCTTCAGGCGTTCGCGGGTCGGGTCGTCGAGTTTGACCCCGAGGGTAGTGGTAGCCATATTTTTATCCTCATGTTTGCCACGATCGCGTGGCATCAGCTGGCGGCAAGATTAGCTGCGCGCCGAATGAGGTGCAACCGGGTGCAACCCTTTTTTGGATGAAATACTCGGCAGCTCATCAGGAAAGAATCTCCGATTTGCTGGTGTTGCACTTTATTGGTGCCCGATGCTCCGATTGCGCCGTCGCCTTTGCACTAAAACGGCGCAAAACCTGGTGTTTTTCCGATAAAACCGATCAGGTGCAACTTATTCGAGCGAAACTGGTTGCACCTAATTTCGTTTCTTGAATAGGATTCGCCGCCAAGGTGCAACCGGTTTCGACCGAGGAGCATCCGCCGATGGCTTTCCTGGGGAAACATCGGTCATACATTCGCGGGCCTGCCAATCGTCGCCATACTGTTCGTGTGGTCGACGCCTGCCTCTGCCACCGCAACATAAAAACAAAGCCAGGGCGTTATTCATGAGTGTTAGCAATCCAACCCTGATCACGTTCGTGATCTATATCGCAGCCATGGTCCTGATCGGCCTGATGGCGTACCGCTCCACCAACAACCTTTCCGATTACATCCTGGGCGGTCGCAGCCTCGGCAGCGTAGTCACGGCCCTGTCTGCCGGTGCCTCCGACATGAGTGGCTGGTTGTTGATGGGCCTGCCGGGCGCCATCTACATGTCGGGCCTCTCGGAAAGCTGGATCGCCATCGGCCTGATCGTCGGTGCCTACCTGAACTGGCTGTTCGTGGCCGGGCGGCTGCGGGTACAGACCGAACACAACGGTGACGCGCTGACGCTGCCGGACTACTTCGCCAGCCGTTTCGAAGACAAGAGCGGCCTGCTGCGGATCATCTCCGCCGTGGTGATTCTGGTGTTCTTCACCATTTACTGCGCTTCCGGCATCGTCGCCGGTGCCCGTCTGTTCGAGAGCACCTTCGGCATGTCCTACGAGACCGCGCTGTGGGCCGGCGCTGCCGCGACCATTGCCTACACCTTCGTCGGCGGTTTCCTGGCCGTGAGCTGGACCGATACCGTCCAGGCCACCTTGATGATCTTCGCGTTGATCCTGACGCCGATCATCGTGCTGCTGGCCACCGGTGGCGTGGACACCACGTTCCTGGCCATCGAGGCGAAAGACCCTGCGTCTTTCGACATGCTGAAGAACACCACTTTCATCGGCATCATCTCGCTGATGGGCTGGGGCCTGGGTTACTTCGGCCAGCCGCACATCCTGGCGCGCTTCATGGCCGCTGATTCGGTCAAGTCGATCGCCAACGCCCGTCGCATCTCCATGACCTGGATGATCCTGTGCCTGGGCGGCACCGTGGCGGTCGGCTTCTTCGGGATTGCCTATTTCTCGGCTCACCCTGAGGTGGCAGGTCCTGTGACCGAGAACCACGAGCGCGTGTTCATCGAGCTGGCCAAGCTGCTGTTCAATCCATGGATCGCCGGTGTCCTGCTGTCCGCCATCCTGGCGGCGGTGATGAGTACCCTGAGCTGCCAGTTGCTGGTGTGCTCCAGCGCCCTGACCGAAGACTTCTACAAAACTTTCCTGCGCAAGGGCGCTTCCCAGCTGGAACTGGTCTGGGTCGGCCGGGCCATGGTGCTGTTGGTGGCGTTGGTCGCCATTGCCCTGGCGGCCAACCCGAATAACCGCGTGCTGGGCCTGGTGAGCTACGCCTGGGCCGGCTTCGGTGCCGCGTTCGGCCCGGTGGTGTTGATCTCGGTGATCTGGAAAAACATGACCCGTAACGGCGCATTGGCCGGCATCCTGGTGGGCGCGATTACCGTGATCGTCTGGAAGCACTTCGAGCTGCTGGGCCTGTACGAAATCATCCCGGGCTTCATTTTCGCCAGCCTGGCCATCTATTTCGTCAGCAAGATGGGCTCGCCTACCACCGGTATGCTGCAGCGCTTCGAAGCGGCCGAGAAAGATTTCCGCCTGAACCAGTAAGGTGTTCAGCGAAGCCTTGATGGCTGGCTGAAGGTTGTATCGCAAAACGGCCCGTCTCTTGTGGAGGCGGGCCGTTTTTTTATGGCGGGTGTCCAGGGGCGGTGCATGGAGCCGGGTTGAAGGGGGCGCCGCTTTCGCGAGCAGGCTCGCTCCCACCGTTGAAGAATGTCTATCGGAAAATACTGCCTGTCTCGCGGCTTTTTCTACGTCTAGGTCGTAGGGCAAATCTGTTTTTCCGGGTGAGGGGGTTGTTCACCCGATGGTTCGTGCAGAATCGCCAGCCTTCATTCAGCAGAGGGACATCGGATGGTCGCACCTGCCCACTTGCCCCGTTTCACCCTGACGCTCGACGGCGTGCCCCATGCGCTCAAGGTGCTGGAATTCACAGGCAAGGAAGCCATCAGCCAGCCCTATCGCGTTGACCTGGAGCTGGTTAGCGAGCGGCCCGACCTGGCCCTGGAAGAACTCCTGCACCGCCAGGCCTTCCTGGGGCTAGACGATCATGGCCGGGGTCTTCACGGCCAGGTCTACAGCGTGGCCCAGGGCGACTCGGGCAAGCGCCTGACCCGTTACCGGATCACGCTGGTGCCGCGCCTCGCCTACCTGCGTCACCGCATCAATCAACGGATTTTCCAGCACCTGAGCGTGCCGGCGATCGTCGCCCGGATCCTCGGTGAGCACGGTATCCAGGGCGATGCATTCCAGTTCAGCCTCGGTGGCCAGTACCCCGAGCGTGAGTATTGCGTGCAGTACGCCGAGAGCGACCTGGCCTTCATCGAACGGCTCTGTGCCGAGGTGGGCATCCATTATCACTTCCGGCACAGCCCCGGCGGCCATCTGCTGGTGTTTGGCGACGATCAGACGGTGTTTCCCCGTTTGCCCGAGCCGACGCGCTATCTGCCGGGCAATGGCATGGCGGCCAGCGAGCCGACGATCATGCGCCTGGCGGTGCGGCTCGAAGCCCGGACCACTGCCGTGACGTTGCGCGACCACGACTTTCGCAAGCCCGGGCTGGTGCTGCAGGCTGATGTCGACAGCCAGCAACTGCCGGCGCTGGAGGACTATCGCTACCCCGGCCAGTTTGCCGATCGCGAGCAGGGCCGGCACCTGGCCCAGCGTGCACTCGAGCGCCACGGCGCCGACTACCAACTGGCGCAAGGGCACAGTGACCAGCGAGCCCTGGCCAGCGGGCACTTCCTGCACATACAGGGCCATCCTCGCGCGCCGTGGAACGATCTCTGGTTGCTCACGGCCATCACCCATCATGGCCGCCAGCCACAGGTGCTGGAGGACGCGAGCGATGACGGCCTGGAGGATTTCCAAGGCTACCGCAACACCTTCCATGCCACGCCCTGGGATGTGCTCTACCGTCCGCCCCTGGCGCAGGAAAAGCCCCGTGCCCACGGTTACCAGTCAGCCGTGGTGACCGGGCCTGTCGACAGCGAGATCCATTGCGATGCGTTCGGGCGGGTCAAGGTGCAACTGGTCTGGGACCGCGACGGCCAGGGCGATGAGCATGCCAGTTGCTGGCTGCGCGTGGCCTCCGGCTGGGCCCATGATCGCTATGGCGGGGTGATGATCCCTCGGGTTGGCATGGAAGTGCTGGTCGGATTCATCGACGGTGACGTAGACAAGCCGTTGGTGGTGGGTTGCCTGCCCAACGGCGCCAACCCGGTGCCGCTGGACCTGCCGGCGGACAAGACCCGCAGCATCCTGCGCAGCCAGAGCAGCCCGGGAGGCGGTGGTTACAACGAATTGCGTATCGAAGACCGCAAGGGCGCCGAGGAAATCTATCTGCGCGCCCAGCGCGACTGGACCCAGCACGTCTTGCATGACCAGCGGGTGCAAGTCGATCACGAGCGCAGCATCGTGGTCACGGGGGCGTCGCGGCACGAGCTCAAGGCTGATGAGCTGCGCACGACCCACGGCCGGCGCCAGGTTGAAGTCCGTCAGGACGATCACTTGCGGGTGATCGGCGAACGGCATATCCACGTGACCAGCCAGGCCCTCAGTGCTGCCCAGCAATACCATGTCGGTGCCGGCCAGCAGGTGGTGCTGGATGCCGGCGTCAGTGCGACGATCCAGGCCGGTGGTCATTGGATCAATATCGGTGCCGGCGGGATATTCAGTAGCGTGCCCATCGAAGTGGGCGGCGCGCCGATGGCCGTGATGGGCGCGGCGCCTGGCGTTTCCCGCGGCCCTGAGAGCCCGCTCGCCGCCGCGGCTCCTCGGCTGAGTCTTGGGCAAATCCTGAGCTTGCAAGGCCAGGCGCCGTTCTGTGAAGAATGTGAGCGATGCCGGATGGGCGTTTGCAGCATGCCGCCGGACCTTCATGGGCCCGCTGTTTTCCAGGTGCGCCCATGACGCCCCGTGCCTGGCTCCGAGACCACCCGTTGCGGGCATCCGAGCAACTGTTCGCCGTCGTCAGCAACGCCAGCGGCGCAGGGCCGCTGTCTGCCTGGAAGCGCTCGATGACCACGCCGGCAAGCCCGATCTGGGCGGGCACGCCGTACGCCGAGTGGGAATCGGTCATGCCATATGTAGGGCTTGTCACTCCGGACAGTGAGTTTCTTGATTGGATAGCGACCACCGATGCGCTCGATTGGGGCTGGCTGGCGGTGTCTTCTGCCAGCCAGCAAAGGGTTGCCGAACATCTGTGCGGGTTGACACAGGTGTTGTTGCCCGACGCCAAGGCGGTATTTTTCCGCTTCTGGGATGGGCGCTTCGTGCGGCCGATCCTGCAATCGGCGCACGTTGATGCCGCCGTGTTGCTGCCGGTGCTCAGCCGCTGTCTGATCAATGGCCAGCCGCTGGCGCTGCAAGGCAATGCCCGGTGTGAGGCTCGGGCGTTCCCATGGTGGACGGTGCCGGAGGCGTTGCTCAGGTCATTGGCTGATGGGTCGAGCGATTGCCTGCTGGATAACCTGCTCAGGTGGCTGGATGAAGCGCACCCGGACCTGTTCGAGCAGGTTGACGAGCGCATCCTGCGGCGCAAGGTTGCGCATTTCCTCAAGGCGCCCGGGCAACCGCTGAAGGCGGCATTGCTGCAATTTTTGGCGCTCGAACTGGGGGACCGCCCACTCGGCTGCGAACCCTGACGTTCGGCGCACTTCAAGGTAAACTCGTCGCCCTTCGCAGGAGCCGCCATGAATTATCGCCATGCCTTCCACGCCGGCAATCACGCCGACGTGTTCAAACACCTGACCTTGACCCGCCTCATCGCGCTGATGTCGCGCAAGGAGCAGCCCTTCGCCTACCTCGACAGCCACGCGGGCATCGGGTTGTACGACTTGCAGGGCGACCAGGCCAATCGTACCGGTGAATACCTGGAAGGCATCGCGCGGTTATGGGGCCAGGATGACCTGCCGCCGCTGACCGCCGATTACATGAAAGTCCTGCACGACATGAACCCGGACGGGCAGTTGCGCTACTACCCCGGTTCCCCGGAATTGGCGCGGCGCCTGACCCGTGCGCAGGACCGCGTGCTGCTCAACGAGAAGCACCCCGAAGACGGCGTACTGCTCAAGGACAACATGAAGGGCGACCGTCGCGTGGCGGTGCACTTGGGTGAAGGTTGGCATGTGCCTCGGGCGTTGCTACCGGTCCCGCAGAAGCGCGCCCTGATGTTGATCGACCCGCCTTTCGAACAGCTTGACGATATGCAGCGCTGCGCCGCCTCCCTCAAGGAAGCCATCGGCCGGATGCGCCAGACGGTGGCGGCGATCTGGTACCCGGTGAAGGATCAGCGCCTGTTGCGCCGTTTCTACCAGGACCTGGCTGGCACCGGCGCGCCGAAATTGTTGCGCGTGGAGCTGTTGGTCCACCCGCTCGCCACTCCCAACAGCCTGAACGGCTCCGGCCTGGCCATTGCCAACCCGCCGTGGGGACTGGAGGAAGAGTTGCGCGATCTGCTGCCGTGGCTGTCGAAAAAGCTCGGGCAGACCCAGGGTGGCTGGCAGATGGATTGGTTGATCGCCGAGCATTGATTCGTGTTGACGAGGCGCCAGGGCGGGCGCTTTCGCGAGCAATCTCGCTCCCACAAAGCCCTCCTGAAGCCCGGCTCAAGCCCCGGTGATCAGGTTGACGCTGGTGATTCGGCCGTTCCAGATCATCTCGTAGTGAGCGGCCTGAAGAATCGATGACACCGGGCGCGGGGTCATCAGCGCCCAGCAATGGCTACCCGGGTTGCGTACCGATCGGTAGCGCAGCCCCGGACAACCTTCGCGCTTGACGGCCTTGCCCAGCAGATGGGCGGTGCTGTAGTCATCCGGGTCATAGATGGGGTCTGTCATGGGCAAGATCAGCGCATCTTTCATCGCTGCGTCCGTGAAGTGGCAGGAAAGCTCGCGGAAGACAAAGCGTTCATAGTTGAGGCCCTGCACCTTCGACCAGTAGTGGTTCTGGTGGTACTGCACTTCGGCCAGCGCCGTTTCGGCGGTGTCGGCCAGGTACAACACGCCGAAGCTGCCGTCGCTGAACCGCGAACCGGCGGGATTGACGTGGGTGAACGGCGCCGTCGCGTAGGCGCAGCCCGGAATGCCGAAGGGGATTTCCTGGCGGGCGATCAGTTCCAGGCGTCCCACTTCGTTCTGCAACCTGGGGTTGGTCAGGGCCTGGATCCGATAAAGGACTTCGAACTCATCAGCGTCGGCCACATCGTCGAACAGGGCGATGGGCGGGAATTTGGAGTTCACCAGCCTATGGGCCGTCAGGGGCTCGCCGGGCCGTTCGGGCAGATCGACGGCCTTCACCATTGCGCGCCTCGCAACGCGTCGATCCTGCGAAACGTCTCGTAGAGGGAAATCATGTCGCCCCGGGCCATGATCTCCAGCGGGGCGTGCCCATTGAAAAACTCGTTCTCATTGGGCATCGCCGCAAAACCATAGACGTTTTCGGGGTTGTCGAAAATGAGGCGCAAGGCGCCGTGGATATTCAGCACCAGGCTGATGCGTTGCAACTGGTCGGAGTCCAGGCTGACGGACCAGTTGGTTTCACGTTGCTTGGCGCGTGTATAGGTGCTGCGGGAAATACGCAGGATCCGACAGGCCTGGTCACTGGTTGCCTGCCATTTTTCCAGGATGCCCAGCACCGTCCGAAGACCGGTCACGCACTCGTCCTTGGTCAAGGCTTGGGCTGAAAGAGCAGGGGTCATGACGATTACCTTTTTGGTCTGTAGAGCCAAAAGTAGCAATATGCAGTCTGTAGATCAAGTTTGCGGTCAAGTGCAAGGGAAGGGCGATGACCGGACACCTTCTTCCCTTGCATCGGGCTGGGGCTCAGTTACCCGCGAGGCTCGGCGGCATGCAGACGCCTGTGCCGCCAATCCCGCAGTAGCCCTCGGGGTTCTTCGCCAGGTATTGCTGGTGATACGCCTCGGCGTAGTAGAACGTCGGCGCCTCGTCGATCTCGGTGGTGATGTCCCCCAGGCCAGCCTTGGCCAGCTCTGCCTGGAACACTTGCTTGCTCTTCTTCGCGGCTTCCAGTTGCTCGGGCGTGGTGCAGTAGATCACCGAGCGGTACTGGGTGCCGATGTCGTTGCCCTGGCGCATGCCCTGGGTCGGGTTGTGCAGTTCCCAGAACATCGCCAGCAGGGCTTCGTAGCTGACCTTCTCCGGCTCGTAGACCACCAGCACCACTTCGCTGTGGCCGGTCAGGCCGGAGCAGACTTCTTCGTAAGTCGGGTTGGGGGTAAAGCCGCCGGCGTAGCCCACCGACGTGCTGTAGACGCCTTCGCGTTGCCAGAAGCGGCGTTCCGCACCCCAGAAGCAACCCAGGCCGAAGATGGCGAATTCGACGTTGCCTGGGAATGGGCCGAGCAGCGGGTTGCCGTTGACGAAGTGCTCGTCCGGCACCTTGATCGGGGTTTCGCGGCCGGGCAGGGCTTGTTCTTGAGTAGGGAGCACGTTTTTGTTCACCAGGATTTCCGAGCGCAAGACCATCATCAGTCCTCTCAGTCAGATTGAGTTGAGCGAGTTCACGCAATAAGACTGTCAGTGTGCCCGAGTGTTACATCGCTGTCAGTCAATTGGTCCGCGCGGGTAGCGCTTGAGCTTCTCGATCAGCTCGGCGCCGGGGATCGGCCGGTCGAACAGGTAGCCCTGGCCGACGTCGCATCGGTGGCGCCGCAGGAAGGCCAGTTGCTGGGCGGTCTCGATGCCTTCGGCCACGACCTTGAGCTTGAGGTTGTGGGCCATGGCGATCACCGCCGAGGTGATTTCCATGTCGTCCTGGTTGTCCGGGATCTCATGGATGAAGCTGCGATCGATCTTGATGATGTCGATCGGGAATTTCTTCAGGTAACTCAGGGACGAATAACCGGTGCCGAAATCGTCCATCGCCAGGGTCAGGCCCAGGCGCTTGAGCTGGTCGAGCTGCAGGTGGGTGTCTTCGGTGGCTTCCAGCAGCAGGCCCTCGGTCAACTCCAGTTCCAGCAGCCGGGCGGGCAGTTGCTCCTCCTTGAGGATGCTGGCGATGGAGGCGACCAGGTCCGGGTCGGAGAACTGCTTGGGCGACAGGTTGATCGCCACTTGCAGGTTGCCCAGGCCGGCGGCGGTCAGTTGCTTGCTCATGCGGCAGGCCTGGCGGGCGATCCACTTGCCGATGGGGATGATCAGGCCGGTTTCTTCGGCCACGCTGATGAACTGGTCGGGACGGATCATGCCCTTTTCGGGATGGTTCCAACGCAGCAGCGCTTCCATGCCCAGCAGTCGACCGCTGCGCAGGCATAGCTTGGGCTGGTAGAACACGTCCAGTTCGTTCTGGGTCAGGGCCCGGCGCAGGTTGTTTTCCACGAACAGCTTGTAGCTGGCCTCGGCGTTCAAGGCCTCGGTGAAGATCTGCACCTGATGCTTGCCGTTGGCCTTGGCCTTGTGCAGGGCGAGCCCGGCGTTGCGCATCAGGGTCTGGGGATCGCGACCGTGCAACGGTGCGCAGGCCAGGCCCACGGAGCCGGTCACGCTGATCAACTGGTTGTCGACGAACATCGGTTTGTCGAGGGTCATCAGCAACTGGCTGGCGACCTGCTGGCCGGCTTCCAGGTCCGTGTCGTCCAGCAGCACGGCGAACTCGTTACTGGCGAACCGCGCCAGGCTGCCGCTGGGGCTCAGGCTGTTGCGCAAGCGCCGGGCCAGGCTGATCAGCAGCTTGTCGCCGGTCTGGTGGCCGAGGCTGTCGTTGATGCGCTTGAAGTTGTCGATGTCCACCAGCAGCAGGCTGATGGGCGAATCGCTGTCCCGGGCGAAGCGTTCATCGAGGTTGCGGATGAACGCCGGACGGTTGCCCAGGTTGGTCAGGTTGTCAGTGTAGGCCAGGCGCTCGATACGCTGCTGGGCCAGCTTGGTCTGGGTAATGTCTTCGTAGATGCCGATGTAATGGGTCAGTTCGCGATTGTCGCCATAGACCTTGGAAATCGACAGCTGGCCCCAGTAGGGTTCCAGGTTCTTGCGCCGGCTCTTGAACTCGCCTTGCCAGCTGTTGCTCTGGGCCAGGGCGGACGGTGCGTCGAACAGCAGCTCGCTGAGATTCTCCAGGGCCGGCAGCTCGGACAGGCGCTGGCCGTGGACTTCCTCGGTGGAGTACTGGGTGATCGCCGTGAAGCTCGGGTTGACGTATTCCACCACGCCGTCGCAATTGACCAGCAGGAAGGCGTTGGCGCTCTGTTCCACGGCGCGCTGGAACAGGTGCAGGGCGCTGGTGGCGGTGCGTCGGTTGTGGTTGTTGATCACCTGGGCGAACTGGTCCGCCAGCTCACCGGCAAAGGCGATTTCGTCGGACTGCCAGGCGCGGGTGACGCCGACCTGTTCCAGGCACAGCACGCCCACCACCTGGCCGTCGATGCGCACGCTGGCGTCGAGGATGGCGTTGACGTCGCGGGCGCGCAGGTTCTCCGCCAGTTCCCGGGTGCGCGGGTCGCGCATGGCGTTGTGGGCATCGATGGCACGACACGATTGCAGCGCTTCCATGTAGTTGGGGTAGTCGCTGGCGTCGATGGCCGCTGGCAGGAAGTGCGCTTGGGAGGCTCGGTTGAAGGCGGTGATCGGCACCAGCTTGCCGTCTTCAAGGTTCCAGAGGCTGGCGCTGTCGATCTGATAGATGTCACAGGCACTGCGGGTGATGAGTTCGGCGGCTTCGAGCAGGGAGTTGTTAGCGCTGTAGCGTTGTCGGGTCAGCAGCAGGATCAGGTCCTGCTGGGCGCGTACCCGGTCCAGGTGCTGGAGTTGCTCCTGCTGGGCGCGCTGGTTCAACTCCAAGGCAATCTGCAGGCGCGAGTTCTGGGTTTCCAGGTCGACGGCCGGCAGGGACGGCTCGTCTTGCAGCAGGCTGTCCACCACCAGCAGGTAGCCGCGCAACAACTGACGATTGTGCTGCTTATAGGCTTCGCCCGTTTCCAGCAGGTTCATCGGGCCCTTGGCGGTGTGCAGCGTATAGCGGATCTGGTAATGCGAGTCTTGAGCCAGTTGTTCCTGGATGGTGTCATGCAACTGGTAGCGCGCTTCGGGTTCCATCAGGCTGGCGTAGGGCGCGCTGACCAGCGAACAGAGCTCCACCGCCGGCAGGCCGAAGTAGCGCTCGCAATTGGGATCGAGGAACAGCAGCGCCCAGCTCGCTTCATTCAGCCGTTCGAAACGCAGCATACCGAGCCGCGAGGGCACCGGTAACTGCGTCACTACCTCGGCCGCCATACGGCTGGCGGCATCGGGTTGGCTTTTCATGGGGAAACTCGCTTCGAAAATGCTGATCGCGCCGGGCTGACGCCCTCGTTCTTACGGACTGCCGCAAGGTTGCATCATTGCGGCACTGGCTGACAAGAGACATGAAGGCCAAGTGCTATAAACCTTTTATCGGCCGACGAAGGGATTTCTCCAGTCGCCAGCCGATCAGAGGGCACGCCAGGTGATGCCGTCCGTCACCGCAAGGGAATATCGACGGTCTGCACCGGGTTGCCGTCACGGTCGTGGAACGTGGCCTGGACGCTCTGGGCCGTGATGTTCAGGCGTGCGAAGTTATCCTGGCTGAGGACTTTGCTGGTCAGTTCGTAGCGATATTCTCCGTCGCCCGTGCGGGCCATGGGCTGGTCGAAGATAAAATCCGTGGCCTTGGCATAAGGCAGCAGCTTGCTGTTGCAGAACGGCGAGGCCACCAGGGTGTTGACTTCGAAATCAGGATCCTCGCTGTGTCGCAGGCGGCTGGTCATGGCGCCATGGACATCGCCCGAGATGAAGATCACGTTCCTGACCCGATGCTTGCGCAGGGTTTCCAGCAGCCGCAGGCGCTGTTGCGGGAAGGCCTGCCAGGCATCTCCATCATTGCGCTTGCTGTCGGGGTAGAACAGCACGCTGGTCACCACGAACTTGACCCGGGCGGGGCTGCCAACGAGCCATTGGAGCAGGGCCTGCTCCTGCTCTTCATCCAGGAGGCGGCGGTCATCTGCCGACAGGTTGCGTTGGGTACGGCTGTCGGTGACGAACCATCCGACGTCGCCGTGGGCAAACCGGTACCAGTAGCGTTTGAGCGACTTATCCAGCGTGCCGTTGGCCAAGCGTTCATGGGCCGGGCCATGGCTGGCCTGGTAAAGCGCGTACGCACTCATGGCGTTGGCATAGAGCACCTCGTCGTTGCCGGACCTGTTGGCGGGCCAGTTGTCTTCGATTTCGTGGTCGTCGAGGATCATGTAGGTGGGCACCTGCGCCATCAGTCGCCGGATGTGCGGCTGGGAGAATGCCGTGCGGTACTTGAAGAGAATGTCCTTGTAGGTCCGGTCAGGGGCCACCACGTTCAGGTCGTCGAGGTAGACCTGGTCCCCGGTCATCAGGACCGCGCTGATCGGCGGGTCGGCCTGGGCCACGACGCGGTTGATGCCGGCAAAGGTGCGGTCCCCGAGCGCGGGCCGCGAAGGCACGCCGGCGGTGATCCGCAGGTAGCGGCAGGAGCCGACGATATAGGCGCGCGGCAGGCCGGGCTCGTTGGTTGGCGTGCGCAGGCGATAGGTGTTCCTGGGCCATTGCAGCGGCAGTTCCTCAACGGTCCCTATGGTGTGGGTCGGGCTTAGCGGGCTGAACCAGCCTGCCTGGTATTCATAGGCCGTACCGGGCTCAAGGCCATCGAGCACGATGACATCGGACATGTCGCGGTAGGCCTTCAACTGGACGAAATGGCCCTTCGACCAGTGGGCGTCGCCCAGGCGCCGGTAGCGAACACCGGCGAATACCAGGCTGTTGTCATGATCGCCGCGCAAGAATATCCGCGCGTGATCCGTCGTGGTGTGGCCAACGATCGGGCCGACGGTGGGTATGAACATATTCGAATCCATTCGAAATGCAGCGTTTCAGTTAAGGAGGGTACGAGCGCAAGGGTGTCGCGCTGTGCCGATGCTAAGGCGCGAGGCGGGACAAATATCGACAGGCGAGGGGACGCAGGATGTGGGCAATGACTAACAGAGGGCGTAGTCAGTCAGGCGGGGAAGGGTAGGAAAGTTTGCCGGTGTACGGCGTGGCGCTTCAGCCCTGACGGCCAGGCAAAAAAAGCCCCGTCAAATGGACGGGGTTGAGGTACGAGCGTGGCGCTCGGAAAACAGCGGTGCGAGTGGCCCTTCCCTGGGGAAGGGCCACTCGGCGTTACAGCAGGATGGTACGAATGTCGCCCAACAGATCGCTCAGACGCTTGGTGAAGCGTGCAGCAGCGGCACCGTTGATCACGCGGTGATCGTAGGACAGCGACAGCGGCAGCATCAGCTTCGGCTGGAAGGCCTTGCCGTCCCAGACCGGCTGGATGGTGGCCTTGGAAACACCCAGGATCGCCACTTCCGGCGCGTTGACGATCGGCGTGAAGCCGGTGCCGCCAATATGGCCGAGGCTGGAGATCGTGAAGCAGGCGCCCTGCATGTCGTCGGCGGTGAGCTTCTTGTTTCGGGCTTTTTCGGCCAGGGCAGCGGCTTCGCCAGCCAGTTGCAGCAGGCTCTTCTGGTCGACGTTGCGGATGACCGGTACCAGCAGGCCTTCCGGGGTGTCGACGGCGAAGCCGATGTGCACGTACTTCTTGCGGATCACAGCCTTGCCGCTTGGAGCCAGCGAACTGTTGAAGTCCGGCAGTTCCTTGAGCAGGTGCGCGCAAGCCTTGAGCAACAGGGGCAGCACGGTCAGCTTCACGCCGGCCTTTTCCGCCACGGCTTTCTGCGCCACGCGGAAAGCTTCCAGCTCGGTGATGTCGGCCTGGTCGAACTGGGTCACGTGCGGAATGTTCAGCCAGCTGCGGTGCAGGCTCGACGCGCCGATCTGCATCAGGCGGGTCATGGCTACTTCTTCGGTTTCGCCGAAGCGGCTGAAATCCACCGCCGGGATCGGCGGAATGCCCGCGCCACCCGAGGCGCCTTCGGCCGGTGCGTTCTTGGCCTTCTGCATCATGGCCTTGACGTACACCTGCACGTCTTCTTTCAGCACGCGGCCGTGTGGGCCGCTTGGGCTGACAGCCGACAGCTCGACGCCGAACTCACGGGCCAGTTGTCGCACTGCAGGGCCTGCGTGAACCTTGGCACCGCTTGGCGCAGGGGTCGCGGCAGGGGCCGGTGCTGGCGCAGCCTCGGCCTTAGCGGCAGGGGCGGCAGCGGGAGCGGCTTCGGCCTTGGCAGCCGGCGCGGCGGCTTGAGCAGGTGCTGGCGCGGCAGGAGCAGCAGCGCCGGCCACTTTCAGCTTCAGGATCAGGTCACCGGTTCCGACTTCGTCTTCCAGCTTGATCTCGACGCTCTCCACCACACCGGCGGCGGGCGATGGGATTTCCATGCTGGCTTTGTCGGATTCCAGGGTGATCAGCGACTGGTCGGCTTCGACGGTGTCGCCGACCTTGACCAGGACTTCGATGATCTTGGCCTTGCCCGACGAACCGATGTCCGGGACATGGATGTCCTGGACAGACGCTTCGGCTGGTGCGGCCGCCGGTGCTGGGGCTGCTTCGGCAGCCGGTGCGGCAGCAGGCTTTTCAGCGGCGGCCGGGGCCGCTGCCGGCGCGGCCGCTTCAGGCGCCGCGGCGGCGCCCTCGACTTCCAGCTCCAGCAGTTCGTCGCCTTCTTTCAGGCGATCGCCCAGCTTCACTTTCAGGCTCTTGATGACGCCGGCCTTCGGCGCAGGCACTTCCATGCTGGCCTTGTCCGACTCGAGCGTCAGGATGCTCTGGTCGGCTTCGATACGGTCGCCGACCTTCACAAACAGTTCGATTACTTCACCTTCACCGCTGCCGATGTCAGGTACGCGAATGAGTTCGCTCACGAAAATTCTCCTCAGCAGTCCAGTGGGTTGCGTTTTTCTGGATCGATGCCGAACTTGGCGATGGCTTCGGCCACCACTTTCGGTTCGATATCGCCGCGGTCAGCCAGGGCTTCCAGGGCTGCCAACACAACGAACTTACGGTCGACTTCGAAGAAGTGACGCAGCTTCTTGCGGCTGTCGCTACGGCCGAAACCGTCGGTGCCCAGCACTTTGAACTCCTTGGAAGGAACCCACTGGCGGATCTGCTCGGCGAACAGCTTCATGTAGTCGGTAGAGGCAATGACCGGACCCTTACGGCCGCTCAGGCACTCTTCGACATAGCTCAGCTTAGGCTTCTGGCCAGGGTGCAGACGATTGCTGCGCTCCACGGCCAGGCCGTCGCGACGCAGTTCGTTGAAGCTGGTGACGCTCCAGACATCGGCACCGATGTTGAATTCCTCGCGCAGGATCTTCGCCGCCTCACGCACTTCGCGCAGGATGGTGCCGGAGCCCATCAGCTGGACGTGGTGCGCGGCTTCGCGGGTGTCTTCCTCGAGCAGGTACATGCCCTTGACGATGCCTTCCTCCACGCCGGCCGGCATGGCTGGCTGCTGGTAGGACTCGTTCATCACGGTGATGTAGTAGAAGACGTCCTGTTGCTCTTCGGTCATCTTCTTCATGCCGTCCTGGATGATCACCGCCAGCTCGTAGCCGTAGGTTGGATCATAGGTGCGGCAGTTCGGGATGGTGCCGGCCAGCATGTGGCTGTGACCGTCTTCGTGCTGCAGGCCTTCACCGTTGAGGGTGGTACGGCCGGCGGTGCCGCCGATCAGGAAGCCACGGGTGCGGCTGTCGCCAGCGGCCCAGGCCAGGTCGCCGATCCGCTGGAAGCCGAACATCGAATAGAAGATGTAGAACGGCAGCATCGGCTGGTTGTGGCTGGAGTACGAGGTACCGGCGGCAATGAAGGAGCTCATGGCGCCCGCTTCGTTGATGCCTTCCTCGAGAATCTGGCCCTTCTTGTCCTCGCGGTAGAACATCACCTGGTCTTTATCGACTGGCTCGTAGAGCTGGCCGACGGACGAGTAGATGCCCAGTTGGCGGAACATGCCTTCCATACCGAAGGTACGGGCTTCGTCCGGGATGATCGGGACGATGCGCGAGCCGATTTCCTTGTCCTTGACCAGTTGCGCGAGGATCCGCACGAAGGCCATGGTGGTGGAGATTTCACGGTCGCCCGAGCCGTCCAGGATCGCCTTGAGGGTGTCCAGTGGCGGGGTCGGGACGCTGAAGCTCTTGGCGCGACGCTGTGGCACGAAACCACCCAGCGCGGCACGGCGCTCGGCCAGGTAACGGGCTTCGGCGCTGCCTTCTTCAGGTTTGAAGAACGGCAGGTTTTCCAGCTCGCTGTCCTTGACCGGGATGTCGAAGCGGTCGCGGAACAGCTTCAGGCTATCGACATCGACCTTCTTGGTGTTGTGCGCGGTGTTCTTCGCTTCGCCGGCGCCGGTGCCATAACCCTTGATGGTCTTGGCCAGGATGACGGTCGGCTGCTCTTTGTGGTTGACCGCTTCGTGGTACGCCGCGTAGACCTTGTACGGGTCGTGGCCGCCACGGTTGAGTTTCCAGATCTCGTCGTCGGACAGATCGGCAACCATCGCCTTGAGTTCAGGCGTGTTGAAGAAGTGCTCACGGACGAACGCGCCGTCCTTGGCCTTGTAGTTCTGGTACTCGCCGTCGATGACTTCGTCCATGCGGCGTTGCAGGATGCCGTCGACGTCCTTGGCCAGCAGTGGGTCCCAGAAACGGCCCCAGATGACTTTGTTGACGTTCCACTGGGCACCACGGAACACGCCTTCGAGTTCCTGGATGATCTTGCCGTTGCCGCGAACCGGGCCGTCGAGGCGCTGCAGGTTGCAGTTGATGACGAAGATCAGGTTGTCCAGCTTCTCGCGGCCGGCCAGGGAGATCGCGCCCAGGGATTCCGGCTCGTCGCACTCGCCGTCGCCCATGAAGCACCAGACTTTCTGCTTGCCCGGCTCGATGAAGCCACGGGCTTCCAGGTACTTCATGAAACGTGCCTGGTAGATCGCCTGGATCGGGCCCAGGCCCATGGAAACGGTCGGGAACTGCCAGAAGTCAGGCATCAGCCAAGGGTGCGGGTACGAGGACAGGCCGTTGCCGTCCACTTCCTGGCGGAAGTTGTTCATCTGGTCTTCGGAGATACGGCCTTCCATGAACGCACGGGCGTAGACGCCGGGCGATGCGTGACCCTGGAAGTAGATCAGGTCGCCGCCGTGTTCATCGGTCGGGGCCTGGAAGAAATAGTTGAAGCCGATGTCATACAGCGTCGCGCTGGAAGCGAAGCTGGAGATGTGACCGCCCAGGTCAGAATCTTTCAGGTTGGTGCGCATGACCATGGCCAACGCGTTCCAACGTACCAGCGAGCGAATGCGGCGTTCCATGAACAGGTCGCCAGGCATGCGTGCTTCGTGGGTCACGGGGATCGTGTTGCGGTACGGCGTGGTGATGGCGTAGGGCAGTTGCGAGCCGCTGCGGGTCGCGAGTTCACCCATACGGGTCATCAGATAATGAGCACGGTCTTCGCCTTCTTTGTCGAGAACCGATTCCAGGGCGTCCAGCCATTCCTGGGTTTCGACGGGATCGAGGTCTTGCATGGCTTGCTCCAGGGCGGAAAGGCTACCAGAATCGGTTGCCTGAGTTTGCGACTGGCCTTGTGGGCAGACGATATAAATTCTTGGATTGCCGAAGGTAGATTCGACGGCGTGTAGTTTTACTACAAATCGTTGGCCGTTTCAGCTTTTCGAATGTATAGACGAGTAGTAAAACTACACAAGAGCGGCTTATGGCCCCTCGTTTCGTTGTGAGAATAATCGTTACTGTTGGTCTTTACCCAACTCGAACAGGTAAAAACTTGATGTCGGCTGCCAATAAAATCAGATTTTCAGCTATTTATCATCTTTGTTCGACAGTCGATCAGGTAGTGGTTTTTGAAAAAACACTACATCCAGCCTTCCCCGCGCCGATCAAGGATAGACCATGAGCCTGCCCTCGCTTGCCGAAGTACCGGTCATTCTCCAGTCATTGGTCAGTCGGGCCGAGGAGTCGTTCCGTGCGGCGGTCGCTTCGCTCGACGACGACCACGGCCTGTCGAGCTGGACGCCGCAGCACTGGGAGGCATTCCGGCGCGTCGCTGCCGCCAGTGACTTTGTCATCGAGCAAAGTGTGCGTGACCCGGCGATGCTGTTGGCGCTGGTGCGCAGCGGCGAGCTGGACCGCGGCTTCGCCCCCGGCGAGATGCGTGCGCAGATTGGTGCCGCGGTCCAGGCTGCCGAGACCGAAGACGAACTGGGCCGCGTCCTGCGTCGCCAGCGCACGCGCCAGCAGGTGCGGATCATCTGGCGCGACCTGACCCGCCAGGCCGACCTGGTGCAAACCTGCCGCGATCTCTCCGACATGGCCGATACCTGCATCGACGAGGCCTACCATTGGTTGTACCAGCGCCTCGCCCAGCAGTTCGGCACCCCCACCGGGCGGCGCAGCGGCGAGCCGCAGCAGATGGTCATTCTCGGCATGGGCAAGCTGGGGGCGGTGGAGCTGAACCTGTCGTCGGACATCGACCTTATCTTTGCCTACCCGGAGGGGGGCGAAACCGTCGGCGTCAAGCGGCCGCTGGATAACCAGGAGTTCTTCATCCGGGTCGGCCAGCGCCTGATCAAGGCCCTGGACCCGATCACCGTCGACGGTTTCGTGTTCCGCGTGGACATGCGCCTGCGTCCTTATGGTTCGGCCGGCGCACTGGTGCTGAGCTTCAATGCCCTGGAGCAGTATTACCAGGACCAGGGGCGCGACTGGGAACGCTACGCCATGATCAAGGCGCGCGTGGTCGCGGGTGACCAGGTGGCCGGTGCGCAGTTGCTCGACATGCTGCGTCCGTTCGTTTATCGCCGTTACCTGGACTTTTCCGCCATCGAAGCGCTGCGCACCATGAAGCAGCTGATCCAGCAGGAAGTGCGGCGCAAGGGCATGGCCGACAACATCAAGCTCGGGTCGGGCGGGATTCGCGAGGTGGAGTTCATCGCCCAGGCGTTCCAGCTGATCCACGGCGGTCGCGACCTGAGCCTGCAGCAGCGCCCGCTGCTCAAAGTGCTGGGCACTCTCGAAGGCCAGGGGTATCTGCCGACCAAGGTGGTCGACGAGTTGCGCCAGGGTTATGAATTCCTGCGTTATACCGAGCACGCGATCCAGGCCATCGGCGATCGCCAGACCCAGATGCTGCCGGACAGCCCGCAGGACCAGGCGCGGATTGCCTTCATGCTGGGGTTTGCGCACTGGCCGGCGTTCCATGAGCGGTTGATGTATTGGCGCGAGCGGGTGGCCTGGCACTTCGGCCAGGTCATTGCTGACCCCGACGAAGACGAGGGCAGTGAGAGCGAAGTGGTGGTGGGCGGCGAATGGCTGCCGTTGTGGGAAGACAGCCAGGATGAGGAGGCGGCCTGCCGCCAGTTGGAGGCGGGCGGTTTCAGCGATGCGGCCAAGGCCCTCAAGGCCCTGGCTGTCTTGCGCGGCAGCCCGCAATTGCGAGCGATGCAACGCCTGGGGCGCGAGCGTCTGGACGCCTTCATTCCGCGCTTGCTGGCCCAGGCGGTGGAGCATGCCAACCCGGACCTGGTGCTGGAGCGCGTATTGCCGCTGGTTGAAGCGGTGGCGCGCCGCTCGGCTTACCTGGTGCTGTTGACGGAAAACCCCGGCGCCCTGCGGCGCTTGCTGACCTTGTGCGCGGCGAGCCCGTGGATCGCCGAGCAGATCACGCGTTTTCCTTTATTACTCGATGAACTGCTCAACGAGGGGCGCTTGTTCAAGCCGCCGCTGGCGCCGGAGCTGGCCGCCGAGTTGCGCGAGCGCCTGACACGAATTCCCGAGGATGATCTTGAACAGCAGATGGAGGCGCTGCGGCATTTTAAGCTGGCGCACCGCCTGCGGGTGGCTGCATCGGAAATCGCCGGCAGCCTGCCGCTGATGAAAGTCAGCGACTACCTGACCTGGCTGGCCGAGGCGATTCTCGAACAAGTGCTGGCCCTGGCCTGGCGCCAGACGACCGCCAAGCATGGCGTGCCGTTGCGCACTGACGGCAGTTTGTGCGATCCGGGCTTCATCATTGTCGGTTATGGGAAAGTCGGCGGCCTTGAATTGGGGCATGGTTCCGATCTGGACCTGGTCTTCATCCACGACGGCGACCCGCAGGCCGAAACCGACGGGCCGAAGCCGATCGATGGCGCCCAGTTCTTCACCCGGCTTGGCCAGCGGATCATTCACTTGCTGACGGCCCAGACCAACTCCGGGCAGCTCTATGAAGTGGACATGCGCTTGCGTCCGTCCGGGGCGTCGGGGTTACTGGTCAGCTCCCTCGGGGCGTTTGCCCGTTATCAGGAAAATGAAGCCTGGACGTGGGAGCATCAGGCACTGGTGCGGGCCCGGGTGCTGGTGGGCAGCCAGGACGTGGGCCTGGCATTTGAAAATGTCCGCGCCCAGGTCCTGGGGCGCAAGCGTGACTTGTCGATGTTGCGCCAGGAGGTCAGCGAGATGCGCGCCAAGATGCGCGATAACCTCGGCAGCAAGGCCACCGCTGCCGGAACCGCGGCAAATGCCTTCGAGGCCACGGCGCCGTTCGACCTCAAGCAGGACGCCGGAGGTATCGTCGATATTGAATTTATGGTGCAATACGCGGCCCTGGCGTGGTCCGAGGAACACCCGTCGTTGCTGCGCTACACCGATAACATCCGCATTCTGGAAGGGTTGCAGGAGGTCGGGTTGATGCCGGCCGAAGACGCCACCTTGTTGCGCGAGGCCTACAAAGCCTACCGCTCCGCCGCCCACCGCCAGGCCCTGCAGAAAGAGGCCGGGGTGATTGCAGGCGACCAGTTCGTGGATGAACGCCGGCAGGTGCTGCGGATCTGGCGGACG
The DNA here is from genome assembly GCF_001269745.1 of Pseudomonas sp. P97.38. Classification (NCBI taxonomy): domain Bacteria; kingdom Pseudomonadati; phylum Pseudomonadota; class Gammaproteobacteria; order Pseudomonadales; family Pseudomonadaceae; genus Pseudomonas; species Pseudomonas sp. P97.38. The sequence continues at coordinate 96,490 of NZ_LHVJ01000024.1, read as the reverse complement.
TTGGGGTTGAATTGAGTACTGATTGATGTGGGAGCGGGCTTGCTCGCGAAGGCGGAGTGTCAGGCGAAGTAGAGGCTGCATGTGCCAGCCTCTTCGCGGGCAAGCCCGCTCCCACAGTTGGATTGGCGGTGCTTCACCGCACTTGAGGCGAATGAAGACCCCTTGTGGGAGCGGGCTTGCTCGCGAAAGCGCAGTGTCAGGCAAAATAGATGTTGGATGTGCCGGCCCTTTCGCGAGCAAGCCCGCTCCCACAGTGGATTGCAGTGTCTTTAGGCGGGGAGGCGTAGGCCTCCCCGTAGCGTTTTTGGAAACCACATGAATATTCTGATCGTTGGGCCCAGTTGGGTCGGTGACATGGTGATGGCGCAGACACTGTTCCAGTGCCTGAAGCAGCGCCACCCGCAGTGCGAAATCGACGTCCTGGCCCCCGAGTGGAGTCGGCCGATCCTGGAGCGCATGCCACAGGTACGCAAGGCCTTGAGCTTCCCGCTCGGCCACGGCGCGCTGGAGCTGGCGACCCGGCGGCGCATCGGCAAGTCCCTGGCCGGCCAGTACGACCAGGCGATCCTGCTGCCCAACTCGTTGAAGTCGGCGCTGGTGCCATTCTTTGCCGGCATCCCCAAGCGCACCGGCTGGCGCGGCGAGTTCCGCTACGGCTTGCTCAATGACGTGCGCACGCTGGACAAAGAGCGTTATCCGCTGATGATCGAGCGCTTCATGGCCCTGGCCTACGAGCGCGGGGCCGAGTTGCCCACGCCGTATCCGCGCCCCAGCCTGGCCATTGACCCGGTGAGTCGCGCGCAAGCCCTGGCCAAGTTCGGCCTGAGCCTGGACCGCCCGGTGCTGGCCCTGTGTCCGGGCGCCGAATTCGGCGAGTCCAAGCGCTGGCCGGCCGAGCACTACGCCCAGGTCGCCGAGGCGAAGATTCGGGAAGGCTGGCAGGTCTGGCTGTTCGGCTCGAAAAAGGATCATCCGGTGGGCGAGGACATCCGTTCGCGGCTGATCCCGGGGCTGCGCGAAGAGTCGGTGAACCTCAGCGGCGACACGTCCCTGGCCGAAGCCATCGACCTGCTGTCCTGTGCCGATTCGGTGGTCTCCAACGACTCCGGCCTGATGCACGTGGCCGCGGCCTTGAATCGCCCGTTGGTGGCGGTCTACGGCTCCACCTCGCCGGGCTTCACCCCGCCGCTGGCCGACCAGGTCGAAATCGTGCGCCTGGGCCTGGAATGCAGCCCATGCTTTGACCGCACCTGCCGCTTCGGGCACTACAACTGCCTGCGCCAGCTCATGCCGCAGTCGGTGAACGAGGCCCTGGAGCGTTTGCAGGGCACACCCGTGGAGGTCGAGTAACTTGCGGGTATTGCTGATCAAGACCTCCTCGCTGGGGGATGTGGTCCACACGTTGCCAGCCCTGACCGATGCGGCGCGGGCGATCCCCGGGATCAAGTTCGATTGGGTGGTGGAAGAAGGCTTCGCCGAGATCCCGACCTGGCACCCGGCCGTGGGCAAGGTCATCGCGGTGGCGATCCGTCGCTGGCGCAAGAACCTCTGGCAAACGATCAAGAGCGGCGAGTGGCGACGCTTCAAGCAGAGCCTGCGCGCCGAAAAGTACGACCTGGTCATCGACGCCCAGGGCCTGTTGAAAAGTGCCTGGCTGACCCGTTACGTCAAGGCGCCGGTCGCCGGCCTGGACAAGGATTCGGCCCGCGAGCCCATCGCCGCGCGCTTCTACGATCGCCGCCTGGCGGTGGCCCGCGGTCAGCATGCGGTGGAGCGCGTGCGCCAGTTGTTCGCCGTGGCGCTGGGGTATGATTTGCCCCGGACCCAGGGCAGCTACGGCCTGAATGTCGATCGCCTGGTTGAATTGCCGCGCAAGTACCCTTATGTGGTGTTCCTGCACGGCACGACCTGGGAATCCAAGCACTGGCCCGAGCTGTATTGGCGCCAGCTCACCGAGCGCATGGGGCAGTTCGGCGTGGTGGTGAAGCTGCCGTGGGGCAACCCGTTGGAGAAGGCCCGGGCCGAGCGTATCGCCAAGGGCCTGCGCAATGTCGAAGTGTTGCCGAAGCTGAACCTGGGTGGCATGGGCAAGGTGCTTGCCGGCGCCCAGGCCTGCGTGGCAGTGGACACTGGTCTCGGGCACCTGGCTGCGGCCCTGGACGTGCCGACGATTTCGCTGCTGGGCCCCACCAACCCGATTCTGACCGGCGCCTATGGCAAGGGCCAGGTTCACCTCGCCAGCGATTTTCCCTGTGCACCCTGCATGCAGAAGCAGTGCACTTACCCGCCGACCGCCGAAGATGCCCGTCGGTTTGACCTGAAACGCGAGCAGCCCCTGTGCTTCACGCGTCTGAACCCCGAGCGTGTGGCCAGCCACCTGAGCACGTTATTGGCTGAGGAGCCGCGCTGATGCAATTGGCTTTTGTCCTTTACAAGTATTTCCCGTTCGGAGGCTTGCAGCGTGACTTCATGCGCATCGCCCTGGAATGCCAGCGGCGAGGTCACCAGATCCGCGTCTACACGCTGATCTGGGAAGGCGACGTCCCGCCGGGTTTCGAAGTGCTGGTGGCGCCGGTCAAGGCGTTGTTCAACCACCGGCGCAACGAAAAACTCAGTGCGTGGATGGAGGCCGACCTGGCCAAGCGCCCGGTGGACCGCTTGATCGGTTTCAACAAGATGCCCGGCCTGGACGTGTATTACGCCGCCGATGGCTGCTTCGAAGACAAGGCGCAGAACCTGCGCAATTCCCTGTATCGGCGTTGGGGCCGTTACCGGCATTTCGCCGAGTACGAGCGGGCGGTGTTCGCCAGGGATGCCAGGACCGAAGTGCTGATGATCTCCGAAGTCCAGCAGCCGTTGTTCATCAAGCACTACGGCACGCCATTGGAGCGCTTCCACTTGCTGCCGCCGGGCATCGCCCAGGACCGCCGCCGGCCCGCCGATGCCGATGAGATCCGCGCCGCGTTCAGGGCCGAGTTCGAGTTGGCCGATGATGAGCTGCTGCTGGTGCAGATCGGCTCCGGGTTCAAGACCAAGGGCGTGGACCGCAGCCTCAAGGCCCTGGCCGCGTTGCCTGCCGAGTTGAGAAAACGGACCCGGCTGTTTGTAATCGGCCAGGACGACCCCAAGGTATTTCAATTGCAGAGTGCCGCGCTGGGGCTCGGTGACAACGTACGGTTCCTCAAGGGCCGTAGCGACATCCCGCGTTTCCTGCTCGGGGCCGACCTGTTGATCCATCCTGCGTACAACGAAAACACCGGTACCGTGCTGCTCGAAGCGTTGGTGGCCGGGTTGCCGGTGCTGGTCAGCGCGGTGTGCGGGTACGCCCATTACATCGCCGAGGCCGACAGCGGCCTGGTGCTGGACGAGCCGTTCGAACAGGCGCAGCTCACCGAATACCTGGGGCGTATGCTCAGCGATGCCGACGCCCGGGCGGCGTGGAGCCGCAATGGCCTGGCCTTCGCCGAGACGGCTGACCTCTACAGCATGCCGCAGCACGCGGCCGATGTGATATTGGCGGAGCAAGCGCAATGAAACTGATGCTGGCCGAACCGTTCAAGCGCCTGTGGGCCGGGCGCGATGCGTTCGTCGAAGTCGAGGCGCTCCAGGGCGAGGTCTATCGTGAACTCGAAGCCCGGCGCACCTTGCGCACGGAGGTGGACGGCCACGGTTTTTTCGTCAAGATCCACCGTGGCATTGGCTGGGGCGAGATCTTCAAGAACCTGCTCACCGCCAAGTTGCCAGTGCTCGGTGCGGGGCAGGAGTGGGCCGCGATCCAGCGCCTGCAGGAAGTCGGCGTACCGACCATGACGGCCGTCGCCTACGGCGAGAAGGGCCGCAACCCGGCTGACCAGCACTCGTTCATCGTCACCGAAGAACTGGCGCCGACGATCAGCCTCGAAGATTTCAGCATCGACTGGGTCAAGCAGCCGCCGCAACCGGCCCTCAAGCGTGCCCTGATTGCCGAAGTGGCGCGCATGACCGGCATGATGCACCGCGCCGGGGTCAACCACCGGGACTGCTACATCTGCCACTTCCTGTTGCACACCGACAAGCCGGTGACCGCCCAGGACTTCAAGCTCTCGGTAATCGACCTGCACCGTGCCCAGACCCGCGCGGCGATCACCCGACGCTGGCGCAACAAGGACCTGGCCGCGCTGTATTTCTCGGCGCTGGACATCGGCCTGACCCGCCGCGACAAGCTGCGCTTTCTCAAGGGCTATTTCCAGCAGCCACTGCGCGAGATCCTCACGCAGGAGGCGGCCCTGCTGAGCTGGCTCGAAGGCAAGGCCAACAAGCTCTATGCCCGTAAGCAGCGGTATGGGGACGCGCTCTGATGTCGGGTTGGAAACTGGAACCTTCCTATGCCGAGCTGGCGCAGGACTTCGGCAGCCTCGACGCGGTGTTTGCCTTGCAAGGGGAGCGGCTGACCCGCGACCCGCTGTCGGAAGTGATCCGGGTGCAACGCAATGGCGTGAACTATTACGTCAAGCGCTACGTCGGGGCTGGCAAGGGCTTGCGTCGTTACCTGGGCAAGCCACGGGTCAAGTCCGAATGGCAGAACCTCAAGCGTTTCGCCAAGTGGGGGATTCCCACCGCCGAAATCGTGGGCTGGGGCCTGGAGCGACATGGCGCCACTTACGCCCGCGGTGCGATGATTACCCGCGAGCTGCCCCGCACCGAGGACCTCTCGGCGCTGGCCGAGCGGCATGATCCGCGGCTGGGCGACCGTGCCTGGGTCGACGGCGTGAGCCGGCAACTGGCCGCCTATACGCGGACCATGCACGATCATCGCTTTACCCACAACGACCTGAAGTGGCGCAACCTGCTGATCGATGACCGCTCGCGGCTGTTCCTGATCGACTGTCCGAACGGCGATTTCTGGCGCGGCTTCTGGCTCAAGTACCGTATCACCAAGGACCTGGCCTGCCTGGACAAAGTGGCCAAGTATCATCTGTCGGCGACCCAGCGGCTGCGCTTTTACCTGCAGTACCGCCAGCGTGACCGGCTCGACGCGTGCGACAAGAAGCGCATTCGTCACGTGGTGAGATTTTTCGAGGGGCGTGAATGACTGATTTCCTGGCCGCTGAAGACCGTGCGCTGCTGCAGCGTCACGGCCTGGACAGCTTTGATGCGCTTTGGGCGCGGCAACTGGACGCGGTGGACGAACCCAACACCTCGGGCGAGGGCTGGAGCAGCGTGTTCCGGCTGGACCTGGAGGGCCAGGGGTATTACCTCAAGCGTCAGAACAACTACCTGACGCGCACGCTGTCGCACCCGTTTGGCGAGCCGAGTTTCTCCCGGGAGTTTCGCAATATCAGTCGTTATCGCGAGTTGGGAATCCCGGCGTTGCAGGCGGTGTTCTACGGTCAGCGCAAGGTTGACGGCCAAGTGCGGGCGATCCTGCTGACGCGGGCCCTGGACGGCTGGGATGACCTGGACTCCCTCTTGCTACGTTGGCCGAGCCTCACGGCGGCGCAGCGCACCACCATCCTGCAGGCTTGCGGCCAATTGGCGCGGCGGCTGCACGGCATGCGCCAGGTGCATGGCTGCTTCTACCCCAAGCACATCTTCCTGCAAGCCACTGCCAGCGGCTATCAGGCGCAACTGATCGACCTGGAAAAGACCCGGCCGCTGCTGTTCGGCCAGCGCGATCGGGTCAAGGATCTCGAACCCTTGCTGCGGCGCGCGTCCGTCTGGAATGAAGGCGAGGTTCGCCAGTTGCTGTCCACTTACCTGGATCAGCCCCAGGACGCCGCGCTGGTGGACAATTGGTTGACCCGCCTGACTGCCCGGCGCAGCCACAAGGAAACCCGCTGATGCACTTGTCCGAATTGAAGAACGCCGGTCGCCGCCCAGCCCTGCCTCTGAGCCTGGAACTGGCCGATGCCGCCGGCCCGGCGCAATTGCAGTTGCTGTCGTTGTTGCGGGTGCTGCCGGGGCAGCGCTACGTCGGCGCCGGTATCTGGCGCGGTCGGCCGGTGCTGGCCAAGCTGCTGGTGGGCAGCAAGGCGCCCCGGCACTTCCAGCGGGAACTGCAAGGTGTGCGCCTGCTGGCCGAGCAGGGTATGACGACGCCGTTGTTGTTGGCCGATGGCCTGAAGGACGGCGAGGGCGGCTGGTTGCTGTTCGAATTGCTCGAAGGCGCCGAGAGCCTGGGGGACGCCTGGAAACAGGTCGAGCCACTGCCCTTGCTGGCCGACGAACAGGCGACGGTATTGGCCGAGGCCCTGGGCGCGATTGCGCAACTGCACGGCAAAGGGCTGTGGCAGGAGGACCTGCACCTGGACAACCTGCTGCGCCACGGTGGCCAGCTCTACCTGATCGATGGCGCCGGCATCCGTGCCGAAACACCGGGACAGCCATTGTCGCGGCAAAAAGTGCTGGAGAACCTGGGAGTGTTCTTCGCCCAGTTGCCCAAGTCCCTCGAACCGTTCACTGAAGAGCTGTTGGTGCATTACCTGCTGGGCAACGCCGAACACGCGCTGCCCATGGAAGCGCTGCAAAAGCAGATCGACAAGGTGCAGGCCTGGCGCCTGAAAGACTTCCTGGACAAGGTCGGGCGCGAATGCAGTCTGTTCAGCGTGCAACGCGGGCCCTTCGGCCTGCGGGCGATCCGGCGAGACGAAGAGGCGGCCATGCTGCCGGTGCTGGAACGTGCGGACGCCTTGCTTGACCAGGGCCATCTGTACAAGACCGGTGGGGCGGCGAGCGTCGGCAAGGTCGAAGTGGATGGCCGGGCCCTGGTGATCAAGCGCTACAACATCAAGAACCTTGCCCATTGGCTCAAGCGCTTCTGGCGTCCCAGCCGGGCCTGGCATTCCTGGCGCGAAGGCCATCGCCTGGCGTTCCTCGGCATCGCCACGCCCAAGCCCCTGGCATTGCTGGAGAAGCGTTTCCTGTGGCTGCGCCGGGGCGCTTACCTGGTGACCGAGCACCTGTCGGGGCCAGACATCATCGAACGCTTCGCGCCGTACATCGACAACGGCGACGCGCCCGAGTCCGAGCTGCTGGCGCTGGACCAGTTGTTCGCCAGCCTGATCCGCGAGCGCATCAGCCACGGTGACCTCAAGGGGCATAACCTGTTCTGGCAGCACGACCGCTGGGCCCTGATCGACCTCGACTCGATGTGCCAGCACCGCACCCACGCCAGCTTCGCCCCGGCCTACGCCCGCGACCGCGCCCGCTTCATGCGCAATTGGCCGCAGGACAGTGCGTTGCATCGGCTGATCGACCAGCGGTTGCCCCAAAAGGCGTGAGATATCATTGCCGGATCATATGCAGGTGGTTGAGTTGACGCCCAGTACGCCTTGAAAAGGATATGACGCCATGTCGGATCGCCCTATGTCTTCTCAGCAATTTTCACTTTTTGAGACTGAAGCCGAAGATGCCGCCAGGAAGGATCCACCGTTGGTACTGAGCGGGAAGTTCAGCGACTTTGTCGTGTATGTGGATGAAAGTGGCGATCACGGAATGCAGACGCTGGACCCGAACTATCCAATGTTTGTACTTGCCTTTTGCGTTTTTCATAAACGTCACTATTGCGAAAAAGTCATCCCTGCGTTGCAGAAGTTCAAATTCAATCACATGGGGCATGATTTGATTGGGTTGCATGAGCTGGAAATTCGCAAAGAGAAAGGGGCCTTTTCCAATTTGTTCGTATCCAGGCAGCACAAGCATGCATTTCTTGATGAGCTGACCAGCATCATCGAGGCAAGCAATTTTATTCTGATCAGTTGCGTTATAGATAAAGAAAGGCTGCGTGATAAACAGGGTGGCGCGGATAATCCGTATCATGTTGCTTTGGGATTCTGTCTTGAAACACTTTATGAATTCTTAAAAGAAAAGAACCAGCAGCATGCCCTCACTCACGTGATTGTCGAGCGAAGAGGAAAGAAGGAAGATAACGAGCTTGAATTAGAGTTTCGTCGTATGTGTGATGGCGCTAACCGTATGGGAATCCAGCTCCCTTTTGATATTGTTTTCGCAACTAAGCAGGTTAATTCCACGGGCCTTCAGCTGGCCGATCTTGTTGCGAGGCCCATCGGCATGAGTGTTTTGCGTGCCGGCCAGGAAAATCGGGCATTTGAGGTGCTTAAGCGAAAATTTTATTGCAGTGGTGGGCGCGATAAAGCGGGGGAGGGTTTCGAAAACTGGGGGCTGAAAATTTTCCCTCCTCCAGAAAGCGAAAAGCCCCGGTGAAACTCACCGAGGCTTAGACGCCGACCGGGATCCCCCAGTCCATTTGCGCGAAGTCTATGTGCGTAGCCCTCAGCTGTCAACGAACAGGCAAAGGGTAACTCCTGGAACCTTGCCATTCACCGCTAGAGGCTTACCGGCGCTTTTACGCTATAATCCCGCCCTTTAGCTGCCCTACGCCCCGGCGAGCGGCACATTCATTTTTCGCGGCGCTTGTCGCCCGTAAGCAGAAAAGAGGCTAGACCCTGTGGCATTGACGATTCTTGGCCTGTCCGGCGCCCTTAGCCATGATCCTTCCGCAGCGCTGTACATCGACGGCAAGCTGATTGCGGCGGCCGAGGAAGAGCGCTTCGTACGCGATAAACATGCAAAGAACCGCATGCCCTACGAGTCGGCGAAGTTCTGTCTGGAACAGGCCGGTATCAAACCGTCCGACGTCGATGTGGTGGCGATCCCCTTCGCCCCGATCAGCCTGTTCGGCGAAGCGCGCTGGCACTACGCCAAGCGCTACTGGTATGCCCCGGACCGTGCCCTCGACGCGATCCTGATGGGTAACCGTCGCTACAAGCGCTATCGCCGCAAGATCGTCTGGTGCCTGGAGCAACTGGGCTTCGATCCGAAAAAGATCAAGATCGAGCCGGTCGAGCACCACCTGGCCCACGCTTCCAGCGCCTACCACTGCTCGGGTTTCCAGGAAAAAACCGCGATCCTGGGCATCGACGGCAAGGGTGAATACGCGACCACGTTCTTTGGCTACGGCGAAAACGGCAAGATCCACAAGATCAAGGAATTCTACGACCCGGATTCCCTCGGCGGCCTGTATGGCGCGATCACCGAATTCCTGGGCTTTGAAATGCTCGACGGTGAGTTCAAGGTCATGGGCATGGCGCCCTATGGCGACGCCACCAAGTACGATTTCTCGCGCCTGGCCTCGTTCGAGAACGGCGAGCTGGTGATCAACACCGACTATGCCAATGTGATCGGCCTGCGCCGCTATAAAGAGAAGGGCAAGGGCTTCTACTTCTCGCCGAAGCTGATCGAATGGCTCGGCCCGAAACGTGAAGGCGACATCGCCGACGAGCCATACATTCACTACGCTGCCAGCATGCAGGCGCTGTTCGAGAAGCTCGCGCTGCAGATGATCGATCACTACCTGGGCGACGTGCTCAAGGAAACCGGCAAGCTGGCGTTCGCCGGCGGCTGTGCGTTGAACGTCAAGCTCAACCAGAAGATCATCGCCCGCGACGACGTCAAGGAACTGTTCGTGCAACCGGCTTCCGGCGACGCCGGCACCGCGGTGGGCGCGGCGGCGTACGTGTCCCACGCCCGTGGCGTGCCGGTGGAGAAGATGGAACACGTCTACCTCGGCCCGGCCTACAGCAACGAAGACGTGATCGCCGCGTGCGCTCGTCACCCGAGCAAGCCGGCATGGCGCAAGATCGACAACACCCCGGAGCGTATCGCCAAGATCATGGTCGATGGCAACCCGGTGGCCTGGTTCCAGGGGCGCATGGAGTTCGGTCCACGGGCCTTGGGCGGTCGTTCGATCATCGGTTGCCCAAGCGCCAGCGGCGTGGCCGACCGGATCAACGAGCAGATCAAGTTCCGCGAGCGCTGGAGGCCTTTCTGCCCGTCGATGCTTGACACCGTTGCACCGCAGATGATCAAGGTCGACCACCCGGCGCCGTTCATGACCTTCACGTTCGAAGTGGCCGAGGAATGGAAAACCCGCGTACCGGAAGTCGTCCATGAAGACGGCACCTCCCGGGCCCAGGTGCTCAAGCGCGAATACAACCCGCGCTACTACGACATGATGAAGGCCCTGGAAGTGCTGACCGGCAACGGCGTGTCCCTGAACACCTCGCTCAACCGTCGTGGCGAGCCGATGATCTGCTCGCCGACCGATGCGTTGAACATGTTCTTCGGTTCCGACCTGCAGTACCTGATCATGGAAGACATTCTGGTGGTCAAAGACGGCGTGGATGCTTATGACACGCTCGGCTGAGCGACATGTGCTGCAGTTCTGCCACGGCTATGACGGGCCGTTCCTCGACTGTGCCCGTCAATACGCCAGCTTGTTCGCCGGCACCGGCTATCGTGTGACCACGGTGTTTCTGACGGGAGCGGCGGATGCGCAGGTCGCCGCCGGTTGCGCCTCGGACGAGGTGCTGTTCATGGAGTACAGCTCCAGCGCTGTTCGCGGCCTGAAGCTGGGCGCCATCGCCGACCTGCGCAAGATCGCCGCGTCGCGCAATTTCAGTTTCTGCATTGCCCATCGCTTCAAACCCATTTACATCGCCCTGCTGGGCACTCGCCTGCCGGTGATCGGCGTGCACCACGCCTTTGGTGACTACCAGCGGCGTACCCGTCGGCTGTTCGCCCATCTTTTTCGCAAGCGCCTGAGCCTGCTCGGGGTTTCCGATGCGGTGCGTGACGACATGCGCCGCTGCTTGCCGGCCTGGCCGGCGGCCCGGATCCAGACCCTCTACAACCGCATCGACCTTCAAGCCTCGCAGGCAGCCCTGCTTGCCCGGGATGAAGCGCGGCAGACCCTGGGGCTGGACAAGGATGCCTGGATTGTCGGCAACGTCGGTCGCCTGCACCCGGACAAGGATCAGGCCACGTTGCTGCGTGGCTTTGCCGCCGCGCTGGCGTATCTGCCGGCCAACAGCCAGTTGGCGATCCTCGGCAAGGGACGCCTGGAGCAGGATCTCCGGGCGCTGGCGCTGGAGTTGGGCATTGCCGACCGCGTGCTGCTGCTTGGCCAGGTGCCCGAGGCGCGGCGTTATTTCCGTGCGTTCGATGTGTTTGCCCTGAGTTCCGACCATGAGCCATTCGGCATGGTGCTGCTCGAAGCCATGGCCGCCGGCGTCCCGCTGCTGGCCACCGCGTGCGGCGGCGCGAAGGAAGTGGTCGAAGGCGTGGGCATCCTGTTCCCGTTGGGCGATGCCGAGCACATGGCCCAGGGGCTGCAACACCTGGCGGCCATGGACGAGCAGCAGCGTCGCCAGTGTGCCGAGTTGATGTTCGACCGTTTGCGCGAACGCTTTTCGGACCGCGCCGTACGCGACACCTTCTGGCGCTTGCCTCAAGTCATCGAACTGGCGCCGAGGGCCTGATGCTCAACCGATTCCAAGGCTGGCGCGAGCGCGGCTGGACGGCCGTAGACGCGTCGATCTACGCGCAGGCATGGCACCGTTACGGCGGCAGCGTCGCCACCCATCCACTCGTGGTCGAACGTCTGGCAGGCCTGGCCGGGATTGCCGTGCGCTACCTGGCCTACGAACACGATGGCGACCTCAAGGCGGCCATTGCGACCTGGGGGCAAGACCTGGCGTTGTCCAAGGACGTGCTCAAGCGCAACGGCAAAAAGGGCCTGTTCGACCTGGGCAACGCCGAGCTGATTCTGCCGGCGGCCCCTGATGCCCAGGCGCCCTTGCGCCATCGCGCGCGCTATTTGTCGGCGCTCAATGAGGGCCGCTTCAGTGGCTTGAAGTTGCAGTCGGAACAGCTGGCCATGGCGCGCACGCCGGAAGAGCTGTCCAAGAAATTTCGCTACAACCAGCGCCGTGAGCTGCGCCTGCTGGAAGAGGCGGGCGGTGTGGTACGGCCTGTCGAAGCGTTTTCCAGTACGGACCTGGCCTCGATCTATTGCGATCTGTTCCTGCGTCGCTGGGGCTTTGCGGCCACCGGGGCCGAGCGCATGGGCGAGGTGATCGAGTTGTTGCGCGAGTGGCTGATCGGTTCGGTGATTTTCCTCAACGATGCGCCGATCGCCATTCAACTGGTGTACCGCGTGGAAGCACCCGAGTGGATCAGCGTCGAGTACATCAACGGTGGCGTCGATCCGCAGACCCGTGAATTCAGCCCCGGCAGTGTGTTGAGTTTCCTCAACACCCAAAGTGCCTGGGAGCATGCCCGGGCCGCGGGCAAGCCGTTGCGTTTTTCCTTCGGTCGCGCGGACCGCGAATACAAGGATCGCTGGTGCAACCCTGTGCCGGTCTTTACCGTATGAACCCACCGATGAGTCGCAAGCAGCAGTTGCTCAAGCGTCACCGCCGCAACAAGCGCGTGGGGTTGTTGCTTGCCCTGGTGGTGCTGATCCTGCTTGGGGTGCTGGTGGCTTGGTGGTTGCCGCTGGTGCTGGCGGTGCTGGGCTGGGTCGCCCATGAGGCCTGGTTCGCGGACCATCTGTTCTACTCGCCCAAGGACGACTACCAGTACAACTTCCCGCCGTTCACCCAGCAACCGAAGGTGCACCTGAACGCCGGTCGGCTGCGGCTGGATGACGGGGTTATCCTGGACGATGGCGCGACGCTGGTCCTCGGCTTGCAGGTCAAGAGTGCTTGGCTGGGGCGGTTTTTCGACCCGGTCGTCGAACTCTCGGGCGGCGACTGCCCGGATCGGCAAACGTTCGAGCGCGGCGTCAACGGCCTGCGCTACCTGAACCTCAGCGAGCAGGGCCCGGCGCTTTCCCGCGGCGAGTTGCGTCTGCGCGGGCGTTTCTGCCGCTTGCTGGGCGAACCGACGCTCTGGTCGTTCACGCCGCCTGAATTGCAGCACCGGCGCGTCATGGTCATCGCTCCCCATGCCGACGATGCGGAACTGGCGGCCTATGGGTTGTACAGCCGGGCCGACGAAGCCTGGATCGTGACGTTGACCGCCGGTGAAATCGAAGCCGAGCATTATCAGCAGATGGGGCTGGACCGTGTCGAGGCGGCGCGGCTCAAGGGGCGCCTGCGGGCCTGGGATAGCATCGCCGTGCCGCGCTGGGCCGGGGTACCGCAAGAGCACTGCGTGCAATTAGGTTACTTCTGCCTGCAACTGGCGGCCATGCAGGCCGCGCCGGGCCAGCCCCAGGGTTCTCGTGAGGCAGACCTGAACGATACGCGGCCGTTGCGCCAGCTCAACCCTGTTGTCCTGCCCGGCGATACCGACGGTGCACCGACCTGGAACAACCTGCTGGCCGACTTGCGCGCGTTGTTGCTGATGGCGCGGCCCGAGGTCATTGTGTTGCCGCACCCGACCCTGGACCCACACCCCGACCATCTCTGCGCCCATCATGCCGTCCTGCAAGCCCTTGAAGGCCTGGAGTGGCAGCCCGGCACCGTGTTGGGCTACGCCAATCACCTGCATGACAATGATCGCTGGCCCATGGGCGATGCCGGTAGCGGCATTGCATTGCCGCCGTGTTTCGAGTCAGCCGGGCCAATGGAACCGGTCAGCCTGCCGTTGGCGCTGGCCGACCAGCGCGACAAGGCCATGGCGCTGGGAATGATGCATGACCTGCAGCCACGCGCGCCGTTCAAGCGCCGCCTGCGTCGTGGCATCCAACGCCTGTTGGCGGGGCGCAAGGGCTCCGTTTATGGCGAGAACGAATTCTTTCGCAAGGCTGTGCGTCGCCATGAACTGTTCTGGCGACTGTAAGGGCCCAACGCGGGGTGCCCGTGCGCGATGGCGCGTCGGTGTCCCCGGTCATCCATCAAGTCGTTCGCTGCCGCAAGGAAGACGATGAAAGTTCTATTTCTGGTGCAGAAAGAGCAGCGGGCCATCCTGGACCGACTCTACGAAGGCGTGGCCGCTCATTGCGAGTGTGACCTGCGCTGGCTCGACAGCCAGGAGCAACGCAACCTGCGCAAATACTTCCGCCACCACGTGGAGGTGTCGCGCTATGACCGGATCGTGTTTTTCCTGCGCTTCAAGCAGGAAATCCGCCAGGTCGCCTTCATCCGCACGATCCCTAACCTGGTGATCCTCGAACACGACGCCTACCAGAACTACATCCCGTGCAAGTACACCGGCAAGTTCAGTGCGCATTACCGGCAACTGCCCTGGGTGCGGGTGATCAGTTCCGGCTTCATGGTCGCCGAGCGCCTGCGTGGCGAAGGCTTCGACGCGGTGTTCGTGCCCAAGGGCTACGATCAGGCGTTGCTGCAGGACCGGGGCCGGGAACGGGATATCGAGCTGGCCTTCGTCGGCAGCACCAACAGCGTTGCCTACAGCGGTCGCAAGGCCTTGCTCGATGAGCTGGGACGCGTCGAGCCGTTGGTGGTGACCCGGACCAAATCCGGCGAGGAGTACTGCGAGACCCTCAATCGCATCCGCTTTTTCGTCAGTGCCGATGTCGGCATGGGCGAGTTCATGATCAAGAACTTCGAAGCCATGGCCTGTGGCTGCGTGCTGCTGGCCTTTGACCAGGGCGCCGACGAGGCGCGCGCGCTGGGGTTGCAAGACATGCACAACGTGGTCTTGTACAAGGACATCCCGCAGCTTCAGGAAAAGCTCGCCCGGCTGCGCGCCGATCCCGAGTTGGCCCAAAGCGTGGCGCGCAATGGCCAGCAGTTGGCGCTGGACCAGTTCAGTTTTGCCCGCATAGGCCAGAAAATCGTTGAAACAATGGAGCCGCCCCTGCGGCCTCGTGCACCCTTGAGCATGCTGGCAAAATGTCGCCTGCGGCTGGGCATTTGAAAGCCCTCGTTCTGTCATCCGGTTCGGGGTCCACTTGTCTAGCCATGGGTGTCTTGTCTCGCTGTTCGCCGATCTGCGGCCAGCTCGCATGGCTGGGTTTGTTCTGTAGTCCCGGACCTGCGGCTGAAGAGCGATCGGCGTTGCGTCCCTTTGCCGGTTTCGTCGGCGAAAAGCCTGCCCACGTTGCTATGCGCGGCCGAACTTGACGGCAGTCATGCTGGAAGGGGATGCTGTTTTACACACCGGATTCGGGGTTCACATGGAAGTGCCCGCGGAGCGTCAACGCAGGCATATCGCCAGCACCGCGAGCAAGTCAAGCTGTCCCTGGTTCTCTTGCTCGGAGTCTGCATTGGCTGGCTTATCGATTACTGAACGCTGCAAAGCTCGAATACCGGTCCGTGATAAAGGGTTTCCGGCTTGATGAGCATTATCAATGTCATGTGGGCGGGCGGCGCGCCGTTCGCTTCGGTGCACAAGGTTCATCATCAGATCCTTTCGCGAATGGAGCCAGCGACGCCTGTCAAGACCTGGCTCTTGCAGGGGTCGGCAGCGGCCTGCCAGGTCGACGTCGGCCCGGCGCGTGAATGGAGGCTGACCTCTGCGCGGCTCAAGGGCCGTCATATCTGGCGCCTGTTCAAACCCCTGATGCATAGCCGTTTCCGCCAGGCATTGCTCGACAGCGATGCCCAGGTGGTGTTGCTCGACGGGGTGGGCGTGGCTCGGGCGCTGTTGCCGGTTCTCAAGGACATGCCGCAGATCCGTGTGGTAGTGATCTTCCACGGTGCGACGCGCCTCAGCATCGCGGCCCGGGAACTGCTGCGCGGATTCCCGGTTTCGCGCCTGACCCTGGCGGCTGTCTCCGAGACCCTGGCGACGTCGCTCCAGCAAACATTGGGCATCCCGGTGACGGCGCTGCGCAGCGCCTTCGACCCTGCGGCCTTCCGGTCCGCGCTCCTGTCCCGCGAAGAGGCGCGCGCGCGGTTGGGGTTGTCTGGCACCGGTGGGCGGGTGTTCGGTGCGGTGGGGCGGCTGGTGAGCAAAAAAGGATTCGCCAGCCTGCTGGAGGCTTTTGGCCGGGCGGCGGCCGATCATCCGGACTGGCGCCTGGTCATCGTTGGCGAAGGTCCCCGGCGCTCGGCGCTACAAGCGCGGATGGCCCAGCCGGATCTGGTTGGTAAGGTCTTGCTGACCGGGCACCTGGAGGACGTCGCCAGGCTCTACAAAGCTTTCGATTGGGTGCTGATCCCGTCCCTGGACGAGGGGCTTGGCCTGACTCTCCAGGAGGCGGTACTGGCTGGTACACCGGTCCTGGCCAGCGAACTGGCTGTTTTCCGGGAGCAGTTGGGCGACACCGGCTGGTATGCGCCGATCAACGACGAGGGCGGGTGGAGCGAGGCGATCACCCGGGCTGCGCAGGTTCCGGTCGATAAGGTCGCGGCGGCCCAATACCAGGCCCTGGCGCCAGAGGAGGCCTGGCTGCGTTTCAGTCAGGCCGCCCGGCAATTGATCTCAGGCGGCCAATAGGGCGTTTTCCAATGCCTGCATTGGAAAGCTCCCGTTCAGGTTCTCTCGGGCAATATAACGCGCGAAATGCTGCAAGTTGCGCCGCGCCAGGTAGCGTGGCAACGGCGAGCGCAGGAAGCGCATGTCAGCCACATCGATCAATCCCCATTCGTTTTCAGGCGTCACGACGATATTGCCCAGGTGCAGTGAGCGAAAATAGATGCCGCTGGTGTGCAGGCGCCGGATCAACTCGACCAGCGCCGGCAGCGCTTGTTGCCAGTTGAAATTTTCCTGGGTCGACAATTGTCGCAAGGTTTTGCCCGGTAAGGGCCGGTACAACACGGCCGTCATGCCGGGCTTGTCCAAGATGTAGGAGGCCAGCACCTGAAGTGTCGGCACGCCGAGTTTTTGCAGGCGCACGGCGTTATTGATGAATCGCGTTGAATACGGTCGTAAAAGAGCCGAAGAAAAAAGCCGCTTGCGGCGGAACAATTTGAGAATATTCCCATCCTTCAGCAGATAGACTTTTGGGCCGTAGCTGTCGGCCTCCAGAATGCTGGCGCCTTCAATCAATTGATTTAAAGCGGCTTGGGGAAGCCGTAAGGATTGCATCGTAGGGAAACCTTGTTGATAAACCGGTGCCGTGGCGGGCCATGATGCCCAAAAGTTCACGTTTTAACCATGCCGGTTTGGCCGGCGGAACGTTTAGGAGCGATAGATGCACACGACACGTTGGGCTCAGGGATGGTTGGCCCTTGGCTTGCTGTGGTTCCTGCTGGCGATAGCTCTGGCACCGACCAACAAAATCTATCAACAGGGGTTGGTTGCGTTCGTCTGGTTGCCGGCGATTGTCTTCGTCTGGTCGGCCCGCCACCGGTTGTTGGAGGTGTGGCGCGCGCAGCGCCTGATGTACACGGCTTTGCTGGGGTTGATGACCTGGGCGTTGATCAGTCTGGCCTGGTCCGAGGCGGTTGAGCCGGTGCGGGAAGTCAAACGGTTGCTCTATATCCTGGTGTTTCTGTTGTTCTTTCCGATTCTTGCCGATGGCCGGCCTGAGCGAATGATGCGCCTGATGCAATGGGGGGGCGTGGGGCTTGCGCTGACAGCCTTGATGGCCATCGCCCAGTTCTACGGTATCAAGCAAAAACCGTGGGATGAGCGCCTGGAAGGACTGGGGGAATTGTCCCATCCGATCCTGGGCGGCTACGTGATCGGATTGGCGGCCGTCTGGATGCTCCATTGGGTGCCACGGCGCATCGGGCTGCAGGTGCTGTGGGCAGTGGCCCTGGCTTTTCTCGGGGCGTTCGTGGTGATGAGCCAGAGTCGGGGGGCGGCGCTGGCGTTGCTGCTCAGCGTCCTGGCCATGCCGATCTACTGCCCTGACCAACGGGCCCGGTTGATCGCGGCGACAACCCTGGTGCTGGCAATGTTCACCTTCTGGCTGCTCGAACCGTTGGTGATGGCGCGTGGCGCTTCCTATCGGCCCGAGATCTTCATGTCGAGCCTGCACATGATTGCTGAACATCCATGGGGTGGGCTGGGAGTGGGGACGGATTATCGGGTGCTCAGCAACGGCCTGACATTCGATCACGCCCATAACCTGTTCAGCCACATCGCCATCCTCCTCGGTCTGCCTGGGCTGCTGTTGTGGTGCATCGCCTGGTTCGCCGTGCTGCGCGAAGCCTGGCGAACCCGGGACAGCCTGCTGGGCCGGGGTATGCTCGGCATGTGGGTGTTCTCGTTCCTGGCGATGCAATTCGATGCCTCGAACCTCACCGGAACCCCACGTGCCGAATGGTTCATCAGTTGGCTGCCGATCGGCCTGGCCGGCGTTTTGACCTGGGCGCGGGCCAAGTCCGGCGGCTGTGATAAAATTCCGCGTTCTTCCTAACCAGTGAGCTCGACGATGAGTGACGCACCGCCCAAAGCGGAACAGGATTCCAGCCTGAAGATCTATTTTCGGCTGCTGGGATACGTCAAACCCTACGCGGGCATTTTCCTGCTGAGTATCGTGGGTTTCGTGATATTTGCTTCCACCCAGCCCATGCTGGCCGGGATCCTCAAATATTTCGTCGACGGCTTGAGCAACCCCGATGCGGTGCTCTTCCCCGGCGTGCCCTACCTCAAGGACCTGAAACTGCTGATGGCGGTGCCGCTGCTGATCATCCTGATCGCGGCGTGGCAGGGCCTGGGGTCGTTCCTGGGCAACTACTACCTGGCCAGGGTGTCCCTGGGGCTGGTCCACGATTTGCGGGTCGAGTTGTTCAACAAGTTGCTGGTGTTGCCCAACCGCTATTTCGACACCCATAACTCCGGACACCTGATTTCCCGCATCACGTTCAACGTGACGATGGTCACCGGGGCCGCCACCGACGCCATCAAGGTGGTGATTCGCGAAGGCCTCACCGTGGTGTTTCTCTTCATGTACCTCGTGTGGATGAACTGGAAACTGACGCTGGTGATGCTGGCGATCCTGCCGCTGATCGCGGTCATGGTCAGCAGCACCAGCAAGAAGTTTCGCAAGCAAAGCAAGAAGATCCAGGTGGCCATGGGCGACGTGACCCATGTCGCGTCCGAGACCATCCAGGGCTATCGCGTGGTGCGCAGCTTCGGTGGCGAGGCCTACGAGCAAGAACGCTTTGCCCGTGCCAGCCAGGGCAATACCGATAAGCAGTTGCGCATGACCCGCACCGGCGCGGTCTATACGCCGATGCTGCAACTGGTGATCTACACCGCCATGGCGGCGCTGATGTTCCTGGTGCTGTTCCTGCGCGGCGACGCCACGGCCGGTGACCTGGTGGCCTACATCACCGCCGCCGGCCTGCTGCCCAAGCCGATTCGCCAGCTCTCGGAAGTCAGCTCCACCATCCAGAAAGGCGTGGCCGGTGCCGAGAGTATCTTCGAGCAACTGGACGTCGAGCCGGAGGTCGATTCCGGCACGGTCGAGCAGGAGCGTGTCAGCGGTCGCCTGGACGTGTGCAACCTGAGCTTCACCTACCCCGGTGCCGACCGTGAGGTGCTCAAGGACATCAGCTTCACTGCCGCCCCTGGGCAGATGATTGCGCTGGTGGGCCGTTCGGGCAGCGGCAAGTCGACCCTGGCGAGCCTGATCCCGCGTTTCTACCACCACGAGGTCGGCCAGATCCTGCTCGACGACGTGGAGATCGAAGACTATCGCCTGCGCAACCTGCGTCGGCACGTCGCCCAGGTGACCCAGCATGTCACGCTGTTCAACGACACGGTGGCCAACAACATCGCCTACGGCGACCTGGCCGGAGCGCCCCGGGCGGACATTGAAAAAGCCGCCGAGGATGCCTATGCGATGGACTTCATCGCCCAGTTGCCCAATGGCCTGGACACCGAGGTGGGGGAAAACGGCGTGCTGCTGTCGGGCGGCCAGCGCCAGCGCCTGGCGATTGCCCGGGCCCTGCTCAAGAATGCGCCACTGCTGATTCTCGATGAGGCGACGTCGGCGCTGGATACCGAGTCCGAGCGGCATATCCAGGCTGCGCTGGACCAGGTCATGAAAGGCCGTACGACCCTGGTCATCGCGCACCGGTTGTCGACCATCGAGAAGGCCGACATGATCCTGGTGATGGACCAGGGCCGTATTGTCGAGCGCGGCACCCACGGCGAGCTGCTGGCCCAGAACGGCTACTACGCGCGTCTTCACGCCATGGGGTTGGATGCGCCAGCCCATAATATTGCCTGACCCACAGGCCCGTCCCGGTGCTGATGTCCGTTGGCACCGACCCACTGGGTGAGGGCGGGCTTGTCCCCTCGGGTTTGTATCGAAGCCGTTACCAGGCTTGACCAAACCACCATAAAACGGCGACCCGCGCTTGGTAAGGTTTTGCCCACAGAACTTTCCTGAACGCACTTCAGCGATCGAGGGGCTCATCCTTCTCGCGTGGGTATCCGAATGCTGCAACGCTATCTCTGGAAGCTGCTGCCCAAGGCGCAGCGGTCCTTTCTGTTGGGGCGCCTGTCGGTGGTCGACCGCCAGGTCGTGAACAAGTCGATGTCGGCCAACTGCCATTTCCCCGAAATCTTCGCCCAGCGCGCCTGCCTGTTCATCCATGTGCCAAAATGCGCCGGCAGCAGTGTTTGCGCCGGCTTGTTCGAAGGCTATACCCCCGGACACCTGCCGTTGTACTGGTACGAGCAACAGTTTGCGCGGCAGTACGCCGACAGCTTCAAATTCGCTTTTGTGCGTGATCCGCTGGAGCGGGCATATTCAGCCTATGCTTTCCTGCGGGGCAATACGCTGGGGCAACGCGATCACGCGGCGCAGGCAATGGTGAGGCATTACCGCGATTTCGATGATTTCGTCGCCCGCTGGCTGCACCCGGAAAACATCACCCGGCAACTGCATTTCGCTGCCCAGACGGATTTTCTCACCGACTCCCTCGGCCATCTGGCGATGGACTTCATCGGTTATCAGGAACACCTGGGGCGCGATTATCGGCAGCTATACGAACGTCTCGGCGGGCGTGCGACCTTGCCCCATGTGAACCGTTCGCAGCAGCGCGCCGCGGTGCCGGTACGGGACCTGTGCTCGGTGCGCACGCGCCGCCTGGTGCGGCGGGTGTACCAACGTGACTATGAGATGCTCGGCTATGAATGAAACGTCAAAGGTATTGCAGGCGCAGACACGTCCTTGTGCGCCGGCGCTCACGCCCCAGGATCGGGCCGCGATCAAGGCCCAGCGTCCACGCTGCATCTGGCTGACCGGGTTGTCCGGGGCGGGCAAGACGACGCTGGCCAATGCCTTGGAAGTACAGCTCAACCGGCAGGGCCTGCACACGGCCTTGCTCGATGGCGACAACCTGCGTCAAGGGTTGTGTCGAGGCCTGGGCATGGATGCCGAATCACGCAAGGAAAACATCCGGCGCATCGGCGAGGTGGCGCGGTTGATGGTCGATGCCGGCCTGATCGTCATCGTCGCGGCGATCTCCCCGTTTCGCGCCGACCGCGAGACGGCCCGGCAGTTGTTCCCGGAAGGCACCTTCGTGGAGGTCTACGTCAGCACCCCCCTGGACGTCTGTGCCCAGCGCGACCCCAAGGGCTTGTACCGCGAAGCCCGCGCCGGGCGAATCAAGAACTTTACCGGGCTCGACAGCCCCTACGAGGCCCCGCTCGCTCCGGACTGCCAGATCGACACCAGTGAAACGGCGCTGGTCCAGGCCTGCGAGCGGTTGTCGGCGTTGCTGCAACGCTGATCGGGCGGGCAAACCTACATCGCGTCGCGCCTCCGAATGGGGGCGCGCATCGACGAGTGAAAGCAGTGGCACACAGCCATGAATCAGCCTTCACCAACCCTGTGCTAATATCGCGCCCCTGTTCATTTTGTATGTGGGATCTCCATGAAGTTGTCCATGCCGCGATTCGATCAAGCCCCTGTATTGGTGGTCGGCGATGTCATGCTCGACCGCTACTGGCATGGCGGTACCTCACGGATTTCCCCCGAGGCACCGGTACCGGTGGTGAAGGTCGAGAACATCGAGGACCGCCCCGGTGGTGCCGCCAACGTTGCCCTGAACATCGCCGCGCTGGGCGCACCGGCTTCACTGGTGGGCGTGACCGGCGACGATGAGGCCGCCGACAGCCTGACCAACAGCCTCAAGGGCGCGGGCGTGCGGGCGATCTTCCAGCGCATTGCGCACCAGCCGACCATCGTCAAGCTGCGGGTCATGAGCCGTCACCAGCAACTGCTGCGCATCGACTTCGAAGAACCATTTTCCACCGATCCCCTGGCCCTCGGCGGGGAAGTCGAGAGCCTGCTCGATGGGGTCAAGGTGCTGGTGTTGTCCGACTACGGCAAGGGTGCGTTGAAAAACCACCAGGTGCTGATCCAGGCCGCCCGTGCCCGCGGCATTCCGGTCCTGGCCGACCCCAAGGGCAAGGATTTCTCCATCTACCGTGGCGCCAGCCTGATCACGCCGAACCTCAGCGAGTTCGAAACCATCGTCGGCGGTTGCGTCGATGAGCACGAGTTGGTGAGCAAGGGTGCCCAGCTGATGCAGGATCTGGACCTCGGCGCCTTGCTGGTAACCCGTGGCGAGCACGGCATGACCCTGCTGCGTCCCGATCATCCGGCGTTGCACCTGCCGGCCCGGGCCCGCGAAGTGTTCGACGTGACGGGCGCCGGCGACACCGTGATCTCCACTCTGGCGGCGGCCATCGCCGCGGGTGAGGAACTGCCCCATGCGGTGGCCCTGGCGAACCTGGCGGCGGGCATCGTGGTCGGCAAGCTGGGCACGGCGGCCATCAGCGCCCCGGAATTGCGGCGTGCCATCCAGCGCGAAGAAGGCTCCGAGCGCGGTGTGCTGGGCCTGGAGCAACTGCTGCTGGCGGTTGACGACGCCCGAGCCCATAACGAGAGAATCGTCTTCACCAATGGCTGCTTCGACATTCTCCACGCGGGCCATGTGACCTACCTGGAACAGGCCAGGGCCCAAGGCGATCGTCTGATCGTCGCGGTCAATGACGATGCCTCCGTGAGCCGTCTCAAGGGCCCGGGCCGGCCGATCAACAGCGTCGACCGGCGCATGGCGGTCCTGGCCGGGCTGGGTGCGGTGGACTGGGTAATCAGCTTCAGCGAAAGCACGCCGGAAAACCTGCTGCGCCAGGTCAAGCCGGATGTGCTGGTCAAGGGCGGTGACTACGGGATCGACCAGGTCGTGGGCGCGGACATCGTCGCGGCCTACGGCGGCACCGTGAAGGTGTTGGGGCTGGTGGAGAACAGCTCGACGACGGCGATTGTGGAGAAAATTCGCAACAACTGATGGGTCTGGCAAAGCGCAGAACCTGTGGGAGCGAGCTTGCTCGCGATAGCGGTGTATCAGCCTAATCGAGGCTGAATGCTCCAACGCAATCGCGAGCAAGCTCGCTCCCACAGGGCCCATTGTCCAGCCAGAAAATGGGCATCAGGCTTAGCGAGCCGTCTTGCGCGGCACGATCTTCTTGAACAATTGCCGGGCCTTGCCCTTCAGTCGGGTCAGTCCCGATTCCTTGCCCGGTGGCGCCAAGCCTTGCTGGCGCAACCAGTCCTTCCAGCGAATCCGCTCGTCACGCACCAGCCAGCCGTCCTGCCGGGCAAAACTTTCCGCCAGGTACAGCCCCCGGGTGCTGGCCGGGTATAACTGGTCCTTCTTCAAGGTATACAGCTCCGGCAGCGGTTGCCCATCCTGCAGCGGCATCAGGTACAGATCCGGCCTTTTGCGGTCCAGGCGCGCCACCAACTGGTCGCCCTCCAGGCGCTCATCCACATGGAACAGGCTCAGGGACTTGGCTTCCTTGGGCACGTCCAGGCGCAGGTCATAGATCAATTGCAGGGACGCCGTGGGCAGGTGCACATAGGCCCGAGGCCGTTCGATCAGTTGCAGGTTCGCGCTGCGCACCGGCCTCGCGGAGCCCGACAGCGGCGTCAGGCGGAACGGCAGGGCTTCGCGATAGTGCAAGGCACTGGCGTAAGGGGCCGGCAGCCAGGTGTCGTTGAAGCGTCCGCCGAGCCAGCCTTCCGGGGTTTCCAGCAGGCATTCCTCGGCGATTTCGCTGATGGCGGTGAGCAGTGGCAGGTTCAGCTCGTGGGCCGGGACGTAGCCGGAAATCAACTTGAGCACCACATCGCCACGGTCCTGCCGGCGCTGGCGCACCAACACCCAATAGTCACGATTCTGCCAATGCACGGTCAGGCGCACCGAAACGCCCAGGTTGGCCAGCTCCAGGGAAAAGCGTTCGGCGTCGGCCACGGTGACAGGACGGCGGCGCTGCAGGGTCTGGGCGAAATTCATCGGCATCCCGACGCTCTGGTAAGCCAGGCCTTCGGGCGTCGCTTCGACAAACAGGGGCAGGGTCTTGAAGTTGCTTGGGTTCTTGCGGATGAGCGTACGCGGCATGTCGACTCCTTCTTCATGCCGCGTCAAGCGGCGTCAGTTCTCACGCAGGACCTTGGCAACGGTCGCGACGTTATGGGCGAGGTGCAGCGGATTAATGGTGCCGACAATAGCACTGGCGACCCCAGGATGTTCAAACAACAGTTCGAAGCTGGCCCGGACCGGGTCCACGCCGGGGCTCAGGCAGACATGGCCGCTGGCCAGGGCTTTCTTGACCAGGATCGCCTTGCCGTGAGCGTTGGCGTAGTCAATGACCGCCTTCTCGGCCTGTTCGTTCAGATTGTAGGTGACCATCGCGCAATCGCCTTGCTCCAGGGCTTTCAAGCCGCCTTCGACGGTCTTGCCGGAAAAACCGAAGCCGCCGATCTTGCCTTCGCGCTTGAGCGCCGCGAGGGTCGGGTAAACCTCGCTGTCGTTGAGAATCGCCAGGTCATTGCCGTCGGAATGCACCAGCACCAGGTCGATGTAGTCGGTTTCCAGGCGCTTGAGGCTGCGTTCCACCGAGCGTCGGGTGTGGGCGGCGCTGAAGTCGTGGCGCGACTGGCCGTCGCTGAATTCCTCGCCGACCTTGCTGACAATCACCCAGTCCTGGCGCTGGCCGCGTAGCAACGGGCCGAGGCGTTCTTCGCTCTGGCCGTAGGCCGGCGCAGTGTCGATCAGGTTGATGCCCAGGTCGCGCGCCAGCTTGAGCAACATGCGCGCCTGCTCGTCATCGGGGATCTGGAAGCCGCTGGGGTACTTGACGCCCTGGTCGCGGCCGAGCTTGACCGTGCCCAGGCCCAGCGGCGAGACCTGGGGGCCGTTATGACCCAGCGGCCGGTAGAGATCGTGCAGGGTCGGTTGGCTCATGGCAGCAGTTGCTCCCACGCCGGGACGCCCATGGGCGGTTTCGGCAACTCCGGCAACGGCGCCGCTTGATGGGGTTCGACACCGTCGCGTTGCAGCGCGCTGATCACCCGGTCGGCAAAATCCGGGGCCAGGGCCAGCTTGGTCGGCCAGCCCACCAGCAGGCGATCCTGCTCGGCGAGAAAGGCGTTGTCCGGACGGGTCAGGCCGGTTTGCAACGGTTCGGCGCGGTCGACCCGCAACGTGGCCCATTGCGCGGAACTGAGGTCGATCCAGGGCAGCAACTGGCCGAGCTCCTTCTGGGCGGCGGCGATCTGTGCGGCGGGCTCGCGGGCCACGCCATCGCCTTCGGCGAGGTCGCCTCCCAGGTACCAGACCCACTGGCCGTCGGCGGCCGGGTGGGTGGTCACGGTGACGCGCGGCTTCGGCCCGCCTCCCAGGCAGTGGGCGTAGAGCGGCTTGAGGGTCGGTCCCTTGACCAGCACCATGTGCAGCGGCCGGCGCTGCATGGCCGGCTGGTCCAGGCCCAGGGTGCCGAGCAGGTCGGCGGTGCCGCCGCCGGCGCTGAGGACAATGCGCTGGGCGCGGATCTCGCGGTCGTCCACCTTCAGGCCCACCAGTGCGCCGCCCTCGCGCAGCGGCTCGATGCGCTGCCCGGCCAGCAAGCCGTCGCCGGCCAATTCCGCCAGGCGCGCGATCAGGCTGGGAACGTCTACCACCAGTTCGGCCAGGCGATAGACCTTGCCCTTGAAGCGCTTGTCTTGCAGGGCCGGCGGCAGTTGTTCGCCCTTGACCTGGTCGACCCGGCCGCGCACGGCCTTGCTGGCGAAGAAACTGGTGAGGTTGCCGGCCAGGGTGCCGGGGGACCAGAGGTAATGGGCATCCGACAGCATGCGCACGCCGGAGAGGTCCAGCTCGCCTTCGCCCTTGAGGGCTTCACGCCAGCGACGTGGCATGTCGGCGATGGCTTCCGAGGCACCGGTCAGGGCGCCGTGCAAGGCGTACTTGGCGCCGCCGTGGATGATGCCCTGGGATTTGACGCTCTGCCCGCCGCCGAGGCTGGCGCTCTCCACCAGCACGGTCGAAAAGCCCAGGCGACGCAGGCGTGCATTGAGCCAGAGGCCGGCGACTCCAGCGCCGACAATCAGAACGTCGGTGGAAATAACGGATGGCATGCAGCGACCTCGGATGAAATGAAGCCCCAAGTTTCAAGCTTCAAGCTGCAAGTTACAAGCGAGAGGCTGTCCCTGGCTTGCAGCTTGCAGCTTGCAGCTTCAGTGCCCGGCCGTCTTGGAGAACAGTTGAATCACCACCACCCCCAGCACAATCAGCGCCATCCCCAGCATCGCCGGTACATCCAGCTTCTGCCCATAGATGAACAACGCCGCCACACTGACCATGACGATCCCCATTCCGGCCCACACCGCGTACGCCACGCCCACCGGCACCGTGCGCACCACCAGGGTCAGCATCCAGAAGGCAATGCCGTAGCCGGCGATCACCAGGATCAGGGGCAGAGGTGTACTCAGGCCTTTCACCGCTTTCATCGAAACGGTGGCGATCACTTCCGCGCAAATGGCAATAGCCAGGTAGTAGTAAGCGTTCATGGGCAGTCCTCGGTCAGCGTTGCATCTTTCGATGGCGCCATTCTAGAAGCTGGGCAGATGCGGTAAAGTCATTACCTATCTGTCTAAGAGATAGGTTGCGCCATGCCTGTGCAGTGGGATCTGGAACAAATACAGCTGTTCGTGGAAGTCGCCGAGAAGCGCTCGTTTTCTGCCGTGGCACGGGACCGGCGCAAAGCCCAGTCGGCCATCAGCAGTGCGATCGCCTGGCTGGAAACCGACCTGGGGGTGAGCCTGTTCGAGCGCAGCAGCGGCCGGCAGCCGACGCTCACCGAGGCCGGCGAGGTCTTGCTGGAAGAGGCTTGGGAGGTCTTGCGTCAATGCGAGCGCCTCAACGGCCGGGCTATGGCGCTGATGCGTGGCCAGGAAGCCTCCCTGCGTCTGGCCCAGGACGAAGCCATGCCGTATCAACCGGTCATCGACAGCCTGGCGGCGCTGGCCGAGCAATTCCCCACCCTTGAGGTGCAACTGGCCAGCGCCGCCCAGGGCGACGTGGCGCGCAAACTGGTGGAGCGCCGCGCGGATCTGGGGTTGTTGTTCTACCACGACCAGATCCCCGAAGCCCTGGAGCGCCGCGTGTTGGGCAGCGTCGAGATGGTCACCGTGTGCGGCAAGGGGCATCCGCTGGCCAGCCACGCTTATGTGTCCTGCCGAGAGATGGCCCGGCATCGGCAGTTGCTGATGGCGACTCAATCCAGTGTCTATCCCGGCAGCGAGCAGGCCAGCCCGCAGGTCTGGCGCGCCGACAGTTTCTATGTGTTGGCCGAATGGCTGCGAAGTGGCCTGGGGTGGGCCTGGTTGCCACGGCACGTCGTGCAGTACCCGGCGTATCTGGGCGACATGGTGGAGCTCAACAGCGAGTGGACCCCGCCGGCCCTGGTGGTGGAACTGGTCTGGCGCCGCGACGAACCTTTGGGGCCGGCGGCGCGCTGGCTGGCGGAACGTTTTGCCGTGCAGTTGCAGGCGATCGGCTGAAAAACCGATAAACTCCGCCGCCATGAACAGAACTCTCTATAGCGCATTGTTTTATCTGGGGCTGCCACTGGTAGCGATTCGGCTGTGGCTGCGGGCCCGCAAGGCGCCGGCGTATGCCCGGCGCATTGGCGAGCGTTTCTCTCGGGGGCTGCCGGCGATGGCGCCGGGAGGGATCTGGGTCCATGCCGTTTCGGTGGGCGAGAGCATTGCCGCCGCACCGATGATCCGCGCCTTGCTGCAACGTTATCCACAGTTGCCGATCACGGTCACCTGCATGACCCCGACGGGATCGGAGCGGATCCAGGCGTTGTTCGCCAACGAGCCGCGCATCCAGCATTGCTACCTGCCGTACGACCTGCCGTGCGCGGCCAGGCGTTTTCTCGACCAGGTGCGTCCGTGCCTGGCGGTGATCATGGAAACCGAGTTGTGGCCCAATCACATTCACCAGTGTGCTCGCCGGGGCATTCCCGTGGCCTTGGCGAATGCGCGATTGTCAGAGCGTTCGGCCCGAGGCTATGCGCGCTTGCCCGGGCTCACTCGGCCGATGCTCGCCGAGATGAGCCTGTTCGCCGTCCAGACCGAAGCCGAGGCCGAACGTTTCCGGCAACTGGGCGCCCGGACGGAGACCGTCGAGGTCACGGGCTCGATCAAGTTCGACCTGGCCATCGACCCGCAACTGCTGGAAAACGCCGGCGCCTTGCGGCGTCAGTGGCAAGCCATGGAGCGCCCGGTGTGGATCGCTGCCAGTACCCATGAAGGGGAAGATGAGGTGGTGCTCGACGCCCACCGCCGGCTGCTCGACAGTTATCCCGATGCGTTGCTGATCCTGGTGCCGCGTCACCCCGAACGCTTCGACGCCGTGCACCAGCTCTGTGAAAGCCAGGGCTTCGCCACGGTCCGGCGCTCCAGCGCACAACCGATCACCGCCCAGGCTTCGGTCTTGCTCGGCGACACCATGGGCGAGCTGCTGTTTCTCTATGCGTTGGCCGACAGTGCGTTCGTCGGTGGCAGCCTGGTGGCCAACGGCGGGCACAACCTGCTCGAGCCGGCGGCGCTGGCGAAGCCGGTGCTCAGCGGGCCGCACCTGTTCAACTTCCTCGACATCGCCGCGCAATTGCGTAGCGCCGGTGCGTTGCAGGAGGTCGAGGATGCCGAGAGCCTGGCCCTGGCGGTGCAACGCCTGTTCGAGCTGCCCCGCGATGCCCAGCGCATGGCCGAGGCGGGACTGAAGGTGATGCGGGCCAACCAGGGTGCGTTGCAGCGGTTGCTGGACGGGCTGGGGCGGTTGATCGGCTGAATGTACCCGCATCTGCCGAGAACGCTGTTGTGGCGAGGGAGCTTGCTCCCGCTTGGGTGCGAAGCGCCCACCAAGGCGGGGACCGCTTCGCGGTCCAGCGGGAGCAAGCTCCCTCGCCACAGGGAACCGTTGCCTGTTGAATGGGTTACTGCGCCGGCCGTGAACGCAACTGCTGCGCCGCGGCTTGCGCCAGGTCCGGCGGCAGGAAGTCCTTGTCCGGGTTGTAGTCGGGCTTGAGGTAGCGCGACAGGTCTTGCAGATCGGCCGGGCTCAAGGTGCCGGCGGCCTGCTTGAGGCGCAGGTTGTCGAGGATGTAGTCGTAGCGGGCGTTGTTGTAGTTGCGCACCGAGGTGTACAGCTGGCGCTGGGCATCCAGCACGTCGACGATGTTGCGCGTCCCCACCTGATAGCCGATCTCCGTGGCTTCCACCGCGCTCTGGTTGGAAATGATCGACTGGCGCCGCGCCTGGACCTGTTCCACGTCGGTGTTCACCGCGCGGTGCAGGTTGCGGGTGTTTTCCACCACCTGGCGGCGCAGGCCTTCGCGTTGCTGCTCGGTCTGGGTGAGTTGCGAGTAGGACTCGCGCACCTGGGAGCTGGTCAAGCCGCCGCTGTAGATCGGAATGTTCAGTTGCAACGCCAGGGTGCGCTGTTCGACGTCACCGCCATACGGTTGGCCGAACGCGTTCGGGTTGCTGAAGCCCAAGGCATCGTTGTCGCCTTTTTCGTACCTCGCCACGGCGTCCAGGGTCGGTGCGTGGCCGGCCTTGCGCTGGCGCAAGGTGTCTTCGGCCGCGGTGACCGCGTAGTTGCTGGCCAGCAGGTTGAGGTTCTGCTTGGCGGCCGTGTCGACCCAGGCCTTGGCATCGTTGGGTGCCGGCGGCAGGATCGGCAGCGTGTGGACGATGCCCTGGATCGAGTTGTATTGGCGGTTGGTCAGGGTGATCAACGCCTCGAAGGCATCCTCGACCTGGCGCTGGGCAAGGATCCGGTTGGCGCGCGCAGTGTCGTAGCTGGCCTGGGATTGCAAGACGTCGGTCTTGTCCGACAGGCCCACGTCAAAGCGTTCGTTGGACTGGTCGAGCTGGCGCTTGAAGGCGGCTTCCTCGGCCTTGGTCGAGGCCAGGTTGTCCTGGCTGCGCAGCACGTTGAAGTAGCTCTCGGCGCTTTGCAGGATCATGTTCTGCTCGGTGGCCGACAGTTGCAGCGAGGCCTGTTCATTCACCGACTTGGCGGCCTGGAACTGGAACCAACGGTCGGCCCGGAACAGCGGCTGGGACAGCGTGGCCTGATACGAGCGAGCGCTGCGGGTGGCGACGGCGGCCGGCTGGTCGATGTCGGTGCGCACGTTGGCCACTTCGGCGCCGCCGGACAGGTTGGGCAACAACCCGGCACGCGCCTGGGGCACCACTTCCTTCTGGGCGCCATACTGGGCGCGGGCGGCGGCCAGGTCGGCATTGTTGTCCACCGCTTCCTGATACACGCTCACCAGATCGGTTTTGGTGGTCAAGGGCGCTTCGGCAGCCCAGGCCAGTCCATTGGACGCACAAGACACGGCGAGGGCCAGTGAGAGTTTGCGCAGCATGAGGCGATCCCTATTTCACGGATGAGTGCGCACTAAAGAGGCGCGGCGTAGCGAGTGTAGTTGCGCGCACGCACGGCAACAATCCTGTATATGCGCCATTCATCACGGCTTTTGCCCAGGTGATGGCGTTCCGCGGGAGTTGTGTCTAGACTGGCCAGGTTCTTGTCGGGGTGCCTTGCTATGAGGCTGAGATCGAATAATTTCGGATCCCGTTGAACCTGATCAGGTTAACGCCTGCGTAGGGAACAAGATTTCTCGTCACCCGGCGAGTCCTCTTGTGCTTCGTCCGGGATGTGGTTCGACCATCGACTTTCGATCTTCGAGCACGCTCCGCAGCAAGCACAGCATCCGCACCGTCGTGCGCGATTGCGTCCATTCGCTACAGGTTCGCTCCGACAAAAATCCACTGCCTGGATGTGTGTCTGGAGAGCCCGTGATGACGACAAAATCAAAAAACGCGATCAACCTCAGTGATTCGGCCCAGGTCGATCAGCAATCGGTTCAGCCCTTTACCCGCTCGCAAAAAATCTATGTCCAGGGCAGTCGCCCGGACATCCGCGTGCCCATGCGCGAGATCAGCCTCGACGTGACCCCGACCGACTTCGGCGGCGAGATCAACGCGCCGGTGACCGTGTACGACACCTCGGGCCCCTACACCGACCCGAACGTGATCATCGACGTGCGCAAAGGCCTGGCCGACGTGCGCTCGCCGTGGATCGAGGCCCGTGGCGACACCGAGCGCCTGGCCGGCCTGAGTTCCAACTTCGGCCAGCAGCGACTGGCCGATCCCGAGCTGACCCAATTGCGCTTCGCTCACGTCAACAACCCGCGCCGGGCCAAGCCGGGCGCCAACGTCAGCCAGATGCACTACGCGCGCAAGGGCATCATCACCGCCGAGATGGAATACGTCGCCATCCGCGAGAATATGAAGCTGGAAGTGGCCCGCGCAGCCGGTCTGCTGGACCAGCAACACGCCGGCCACAGCTTCGGCGCCAGCATTCCTAAGGTCATCACCCCGGAATTCGTCCGCGACGAAATCGCCCGTGGTCGCGCGATCATCCCGGCCAACATCAACCACACCGAACTGGAACCGATGATCATCGGCCGCAACTTCCTGGTGAAGATCAACGGCAACATCGGCAACAGCGCGCTGGGCTCGTCCATCGAAGAAGAAGTGGCGAAGCTGACCTGGGGCATCCGCTGGGGTTCGGACACGGTCATGGACCTGTCCACCGGCAAGCACATCCATGAAACCCGCGAGTGGATCATCCGCAACTCGCCGGTGCCGATCGGCACCGTGCCGATCTACCAGGCCCTGGAAAAAGTCGGCGGCGTGGCCGAAGACCTGACCTGGGAGTTGTTCCGCGACACGCTGATCGAACAGGCCGAGCAGGGCGTCGATTACTTCACCATCCATGCCGGTGTGCTGCTGCGCTATGTGCCGATGACCGCCAAGCGTGTCACCGGCATCGTCAGCCGTGGCGGCTCGATCATGGCCAAGTGGTGCCTGGCGCACCACAAGGAAAACTTCCTCTACACCCACTTCGAAGACATCTGCGAAATCATGAAGGCCTACGACGTCAGCTTCTCGCTGGGCGATGGCCTGCGTCCGGGCTCGATCGCCGACGCCAACGACGAAGCGCAGTTCGGTGAGCTGGAAACCCTCGGCGAGCTGACCAAGATCGCCTGGAAACACGACGTGCAATGCATGATCGAAGGCCCGGGTCACGTGCCGATGCAGTTGATCAAGGAAAACATGGACAAGCAGCTCGAGTGCTGCGACGAGGCGCCGTTCTACACCCTCGGCCCGCTGACCACCGACATCGCGCCGGGCTACGACCACATCACCTCCGGCATCGGCGCGGCGATGATCGGCTGGTTCGGTTGCGCGATGCTCTGCTACGTGACCCCCAAGGAACACCTGGGGTTGCCGAACAAGGATGACGTGAAAACCGGCATCATCACCTACAAGATCGCTGCCCACGCCGCGGACCTGGCCAAGGGGCACCCGGGCGCGCAGATCCGCGACAACGCCTTGAGCAAGGCACGCTTCGAGTTCCGTTGGGAAGACCAGTTCAACCTCGGCCTGGACCCGGACACCGCCCGTTCATACCACGACGAAACCCTGCCGAAGGACTCGGCCAAGGTCGCGCATTTCTGCTCGATGTGCGGGCCGAAGTTCTGTTCGATGAAAATCACCCAGGAAGTGCGCGAGTACGCGGCCAACCAGCGCATCGAGGCGGTGGATGTGGAAGTCGCACAAGGGATGGCGGAACAGGCCGAGCGGTTCAAGCAGGAAGGCAGTCAGCTTTACAAGAAAGTGTGATGTGAGCTGGAGGCGGTGGTGTCCTTGCCGCCGCCTTCGCGAGCAAGCTCGCTCCCACAGTGGATCACTGGTGCACACAGATTTTTGTGCTTACCCCGATCCCCTGTGGGAGCGAGCTTGCTCGCGAAAGCAATCGCCAGAACAACAAGTATTCATCTGAGATAGCACCTTTGAACATCCAACCCAGCACCTACTCCCCCGACATCGCCGTCCCCCTGGACAAACGCGTCTTCGGCGCCCGCGATCTGTTTTCCCTGTGGTTTTCCCTCGGCATCGGCCTGATGGTCTTGCAGGTCGGGGCCTTGCTGGCGCCGGGCCTGGGCCTGAGTGGTTCGTTGCTGGCGATTTTCCTTGGCACGCTGGTGGGCGTGCTGCTGCTTGCGGTCGTCGGGGTGATCGGCAGCGACACCGGCCTGTCGGCCATGGCCGCCCTCAAGCTCAGCCTCGGCAGCAAGGGTGCAAGCGTGCCGGCGCTGTTGAACCTGTTGCAGTTGGTCGGCTGGGGTTCATTCGAAATCATCGTCATGCGCGACGCCGCCAGCCTGCTCGGCGCCCGGGCCTTCAGCGAAGGCAGCCTCGGGGCGAATCCGCTGCTGTGGACCTTGTTCTTCGGTGCCCTGGCAACCTTACTCGCGGTGAGCGGGCCGTTGACGTTCGTGCGCAAGGTCCTGCGCAAGTGGGGTATCTGGCTGTTGCTGGCGGCGTGCATCTGGTTGACCTGGAACCTGTTCGCCAAGGCCGACTTGGCGGCGCTATGGGCCCGGCCCGGTGACGGCTCGATGCCGCTGGCCGTGGGGTTCGACATTGCGATCGCCATGCCGTTGTCGTGGCTGCCGCTGATCGCCGACTACTCACGCTTCGGCCAGCGCGCCCGGAATGTCTTCGGCGGCACCGCCCTGGGCTTCTTCATCGGTAACTTTTGGCTAATGAGCCTGGGCGTCGCCTACACACTGGCGTTCGCCCCGAGCGGTGAGGTCAACGCGCTGTTGCTGGCGCTGGCGGGTGCCGGATTGGGTATTCCATTGCTGCTGATTCTGCTGGACGAGTCGGAAAACGCCTTCGCCGATATCCATTCTGCTGCGGTGTCCAGTGGCATGTTGTCGGGGCTGAAGGTCGAGCACCTGGCGTTGGCGATTGGTCTGGTCTGTACCTTGATCGCCTGCTTCGCGCCGTTGGCCCAGTACCAGAATTTCCTGTTGCTGATCGGCTCGGTGTTCGCGCCGCTGTTCGGCGTGGTGCTGGTGGACCACTTCATCCTGCGCAAACGCAGCAGCCAGGTGGCATCGGCCGCGTTGCGCTGGCCGGCACTGTTGGCCTGGCTGGGTGGGGTGAGCACGTATCACCTGCTCGCCAATGTCTACCCGGACATCGGTGCGACCCTGCCATCACTCATCCTGGCAGGGCTGCTGCAACTGCTGCTGGGCCGGGCGTTCAGCTACGGCCGGGAAACAGCTCGGGCTTGAGGATGCCGTTGAGGCGCGGGTAGGCGATCTTCAGCTCGATGTGGCCCAGGGCGTAGGGCGCGATGGTGCTGGTTTCATACTTGAGGATCACCCCGCCATAGGTCAGGGCGATGTGCGGGGTTTTCTGGAAGGACCACTGTTTCAGGAAGTCCGGTTCCTGATCCAGCTTGGTGCTGATCAACCAGCTGTTGTGGGCGACCTGGGCGGCTTTCCAGAATGCGTCTTCTTGGCCCGGCAGCAGCATGTCTGCCAGGGTCAGCACCTTGTGCTGCTGGCGCGAATAGTTGATGAAGCCGCGTCCCGGCGTACCGTGGGCGCCGCCGGTGTCCAGGTAGCTGGACAATTCGATGATCACCAAGCCGTCATGCTGCTCACGTACCTTGGCCTGCAAATAACTGCTGGTGCGCGGCCCCGCGGTGCGCAGGAACTGCTCGCGGTAGGCGGCCAGCGTGGGCGCGACCGGGGCGTCCGGGGTGGTGCGGGTCATTTGCAGCAGGCGTTTTTCAATGAGGCTGTCCAAGGCCGGCTCGGCAGGAAAATGCACGGTGTCGATGTTCACCAGCGGGCAGTCGGCGCTGGCGCAGCCCGGCTGCAATTGCTCCGAGGCGTCGCGGGTGGTTTCCAGCGGGGCGCGGTAGTTGGGTTGGAACAGGCTTTGGCAGGCACCCAGCGTCAGGGCAATGGCGGCCAGCGAGACAATTCTGAAAAGCGACATGGGCGTCCTTCGTGGAACAGGGAAAGGCGAAAAGTTACCCGCTTCGACTGTCAGCAAGGCAATCAGTTCGCCACTAAGCTCATTAGAGTGATTTTGCGCCTGGCCGTCCATCCCGATGACGGGAAAGGGGCTGCATCAAAGGGTACGGGCGCGTTAGGATGGCGCGAAGCCGAGGTTGGAACCTCGTATTGATCACCGCAAACGAGGACAGTCATGACCGATTTCGCCAACACCACCCCGAGCGCCGTGGACATCGTCAAGCGCGAGAACTGCTTCCAGGGTTTCTACAAGCTCGATCGTGTCCGCTTGCGCCATGAGTTGTTCGCCGGTGGCATGAGCCGTGAAATCAGCCGTGAGTTGTTCGTGCGCCATGACGCGGTGTGCGTATTGCCATATGACCCGCTGCGCGATGAAGTGGTGTTGATCGAACAGTTTCGCGTCGGCGCCATGGACAAGGCCGCCAACCCCTGGCTGGTAGAGCTGGTGGCGGGCCTGATCGACAAGGACGAGCAACCGGAAGAAGTTGCTCATCGCGAAGCGCAGGAGGAAGCTGGGTTGGTCTTCGCGGCGTTGTGGCCAATGACCAAGTATTTTCCCTCGCCGGGCGGCAGTGATGAATTCGTGCATCTTTTCCTGGGGCGCTGCGACAGCACGGGGGCCGGCGGCCTGCATGGCCTGGAGGAAGAAGCCGAAGACATCCGCGTGAAAACCTGGGCTTTTGAAGACGCCTTGCAAGCGGTGCGCGACGGGCGTATCTGCAACGCTGCCAGCATCATTGCCCTGCAATGGCTGGCCTTGAACCGCGATGAAGTGAGGGGGCTATGGTCCTGAGCAAGCTGCGCGATCGTTATCGCGTCGACCTGGTAGGGCTGCAAGCAGCCTGCGAGGCCAACTACGCCCGCCTGATGCGCCTGTTGCCCGACATGCGCAACGACCCGGCGCCGCGGCGTATCGCGGTGACCCATGGCGACCAGATGCTCGGCGTGCTGGCCCTCGAAGTGCTGCAGACCTGTCCCTACACCACCACGCTGCAGGTGCGCCAGGAGCACAGCCTGCCGTGGCTGCCGGTGCCGCAACTGGAGGTTCAGGTCTATCACGACGCGCGCATGGCCGAAGTCGTGAGCGCCGAGCATGCACGACGCTTTCGCGGCATCTATCCTTATCCCAACGCCTCGATGCACCAGCCGGATGAAAAAGCCCAGTTGAACCTGTTCCTGGGCGAGTGGTTGAGTCATTGCCTGGCGCTGGGGCACGAGTTCGAAGCGGTTCGCTAGTGGGTGTCAGTCTGTGAACCGGTTCCGGTTCGCGGGTTTCACCTTTCGATCAACCCCAGCATAATTGCCACTTCATCCAATGGCGTGATCGCGCCTGGGAGCGAGCGATTTGCCGAGCGTATCCACCCTGACCGCCACCGACCCGGTGATGCTGGTCCAACTCTCCGACAGCCACTTGTTCGCCGAGGCCGACGCCTCGTTGCTGGGCATGAACACCCGCGACAGCCTGCGGGCGGTCGTGGATCTGGTGCTGGACCAGCAACCGAAGATCGACCTGCTGCTGGCGACCGGGGATCTGTCCCAGGACGGCACGCTGCAATCCTACGAGGCGTTCCGCCAGATGAGCGCGCGGATCGACGCTCCGGCGCGCTGGCTGCCGGGCAATCACGATGAGCCGCAGGTGATGCTCCAGGCGGCGGTCCAGAGCACATTGCTCGATCCGGTGGTGGACGTTGGCAACTGGCGCGTGACGATGCTCGACTCCGCCGTGCCCGGATCGGTGCCGGGTTTTTTAGCCGAAGAGCAACTGATTCTGCTGGCCAATGCCCTGAGTGAGGCGCCGGAGCGGCATCATCTGGTGTGCTTGCATCATCATCCGGTTTCGATTGGGTGTGCGTGGATGGAGCCCATCGGGTTGCGTAATCCTGAGGCGTTGTTTGCGGTGTTGGATCGGTTTCCCCAGGTACGGGCGGTGCTTTGGGGGCATGTGCATCAGGAGGTTGATCAGGTGCGCAATGGGGTGCGGTTGTTGGCTTCGCCTTCGACCTGTATTCAGTTTGAGCCTGGTTCTGTGGATTTTGCGGTGGGGGAGCAGGTGCCGGGGTATCGGTGGTTGCGGCTTTTGGCGGATGGGCGGTTGGAGACGGGGGTTGAGCGGGTGATTGGGTTTGAGTTTGCGGTCGACTATGGGGCCAATGGGTACTGAGCACTCATCCACTGGCTCTGATCAACTGTGGGAGCGAGCTTGCTCGCGATGGCGGACTGGCGGACTGTGTGGTTTTTTGAACCGCGTACATATCCATTTCTGCGGTAACGGCTACTTACGGTTCCGCTCTTACAGCGGGTCACTTTTGGCAAACGCCCCAAAAGTAACCAAAAAGGCTTGGCCCCACCACTCGGTGCCTCGCCTAGGCTCGGCATACCCTCACTCCGGCATTGCTCCGAGGGCCCGCCGCGAAGGGCCATCCGTGGCCCAGCGCGGCTAACCCGGCATCCATGCCGGGTTGCCCACTGCGCAATGCCTGCGTTCGGCCGTCGTGGTTAACGGGGCCTGAAGATCAAAAGCAAAAGCAAAAGCTAAAGCAAAAGCAAAAGCAAAACAAGGCCGCCTTGTGGCCGGCCTGTTCTTACGGCTGACCTTGGTTCCCTGTGGGAGCGGGCTTGCCCGCGAAGGCGGCTTTACAGTCGACTTACATCTGTGGGAATGCTCGGACCTCCGCGCAGATTTTTCCGACGAGTTCTGGCGGTTGCTGGGTGGGAAGGGCTGTCGCTAAGCTTTTTCCGTCGCTGAAGATTCAGCGGTCGGGCCTGGAAACCCGAAGTAAAAGGAGCGAAATTTCATCCTAATGGAGCGCTCAACATGTCTGAAAATAACTCTGGACCAACAAAAAACGATTCCATCTCTTCCGAAACAAGCCAGCATTCCCCAAAGCTTGATGAAGCAGCCAAGCGCACTTTAGATTTTTATCTCAAGCCAAAATCCACTAACCCGAATTCTTCGGATCCCTGCCAAGTGTTCACGGTAAACAAAAAGCTCGACACCGAAACCCTCCTGACCAACCTCAGCGAAACCCTAGCCTCCGCCAACGTCATGCTCAGCGACCTGGCCTTCGATCTGGAAGGCTCTCGCCGACACTTTGCCTTGGGTGTCCAGCAGATGATCGAGCTCAGTGAGTTATTGGCAAATCGGGCATTGGATATCGTTGACCCGCGCTGACGTCGAACCATTCTGCATTGACGCAACCTGACCCACCGCCAAAGCGAGCAAGCTTTGCTCCCGCAGATGGTGACTCTCGGTACAACCGGGAGAGATAGAGCGGCCGTCAGGCCGCTTCGATCGTGCTCTTGCTCTTGCTTTGGCTTTTGATCTTGAACGCCCCATTAACCACAAGGGCCGAACGCAGGCATTGCGTAGTGGGTATTCCGGCATGGATGCCGGGATAGCCGCGCTGGGCCATGGATGGCCCTTCGCGGCGGGCCCACGGAGCAATGCCGGAGTGAGGGAACACCTCGCCTTGGCGAGGTGCCCAGTGGTGGGGCAAAGCGTTTTTGGTTACTTTTGGCGCTCTTCCAAAAGTGACCCGCCGTAAGGGCGGAACCGTAAGCAGCCGTTACCGCAGCAATGGATCCAAAAGTGACCCGCCGTAAGGGCGGAACCCTAAGTGGC
Source organism: Pseudomonas sp. P97.38 (assembly GCF_001269745.1). Classification (NCBI taxonomy): domain Bacteria; kingdom Pseudomonadati; phylum Pseudomonadota; class Gammaproteobacteria; order Pseudomonadales; family Pseudomonadaceae; genus Pseudomonas; species Pseudomonas sp. P97.38. The sequence goes on along the minus strand of NZ_LHVJ01000024.1, from coordinate 57,930 downwards.
CGTTACCGCAGCAATGGATATGTACCCAGTAAGGCCGCCATCGCGAGCAAGCTCGCTCCCACAATTGGATCGGAGTACAGCTGATAGAGATGGGCCGACGATAAGGCCAAATCCCCCCAAACCACCCCAATCTCCCTGTAAACTCCGGCCTTTGCCCCCAACACAGGAAGTTGGCATGTCGGCCTCGATCCTCTACATCCACGGCTTCAACAGCGCCCCAGCCTCGACCAAGGCCCGCCAGCTCATCGACGTGATGACCCGCCTGGGCCTGGGCGATCAGCTGCAAGTGCCAGCCCTGCACCACCACCCCCGCGAAGCCATGGCCCAATTGGAGCAGGCAATTACACAACTGGGCCGTCCGCTGCTGGTCGGCAGCTCGCTCGGCGGCTACTATGCGACTCACTTGGCCGAGCGCCACGGCCTCAAGGCTCTGCTGATCAACCCGGCCGTCAGCCCCCATCGGATGTTCGATGGCTACCTGGGCACGCAGAAGAATCTGTACACCGATGAAACCTGGGAGTTGACCCACGATCACGTCACGGCCCTGGCCGCGTTGGAGGTGCCGGCGCCCCAGGATCCGCAGCGGTATCAGGTATGGTTGCAAACCGGTGATGAAACGCTGGATTATCGCCACGCCCAACAGTATTACCGTGCCTGTGCCTTGCGCATCCAGGCCGGCGGCGACCACGGTTTCCAGGGGTTTGCCCAGCAGCTGCCGGCGCTGCTCGGTTTTGCCGGCATTGGCGCCGATTTGTACCAGGCGATCGACTTCACCTCGCTGTGAACCATCGCCCTTTTTTCATTTGAACACTGACGACGAGACCCCATGGCCACTCCCAGCGCTAGCTCTTATAACGCAGACGCCATCGAAGTCCTCTCGGGCCTCGACCCGGTGCGCAAGCGCCCCGGCATGTACACCGACACCAGTCGGCCGAACCACCTCGCCCAGGAAGTCATCGACAACAGCGTCGACGAAGCCTTGGCCGGGCACGCGAAATCGGTGCAAGTCATCCTGCACGCCGACCATTCGCTGGAGGTCAGCGATGACGGCCGCGGCATGCCGGTGGACATCCACCCCGAAGAGGGCGTGTCGGGCGTCGAGCTGATCCTCACCAAGCTCCACGCCGGCGGCAAGTTTTCCAACAAGAACTACCAGTTCTCCGGCGGTCTACACGGGGTGGGTATTTCCGTGGTCAACGCCTTGTCGACCCAGGTCCGGGTGCGGGTCAAGCGTGACGGCAACGAATACCAGATGACCTTCGCCGATGGCTTCAAGGCCACCGAGCTGGAAGTGGTCGGCAGCGTCGGCAAGCGCAACACCGGGACCAGCGTGTATTTCGCTCCGGACCCGAAGTATTTCGATTCGCCGAAATTCTCCGTCAGCCGTCTCAAGCACGTGCTCAAGGCCAAGGCCGTATTGTGCCCGGGGTTGTTGGTCAGTTTCGAGGACAAGGCCAGCGGCGAGAAGGTCGAATGGCATTACGAAGACGGTCTGCGCTCTTATCTGGTGGACGCGGTCAACGGTTTCGAACGCCTGCCCGACGAGCCGTTCTGCGGCAGCCTGGCCGGTAACAAGGAAGCCGTGGACTGGGCGCTGCTGTGGCTGCCCGAGGGCGGCGAGAGTGTCCAGGAAAGCTACGTCAACCTGATCCCCACGGCCCAGGGCGGGACCCACGTCAACGGCTTGCGCCAGGGCCTGCTCGACGCCATGCGCGAGTTCTGCGAGTTCCGCAACCTGCTGCCCCGAGGCGTGAAGCTGGCGCCGGAAGACGTGTGGGAGCGCATCGCGTTCGTGTTGTCGATGAAGATGCAGGAACCGCAGTTCTCCGGCCAGACCAAGGAACGCCTGTCGTCTCGCGAAGCGGCAGCGTTTGTTTCCGGTGTGGTCAAGGATGCCTTCAGCCTGTGGCTCAACGCCAACCCGGAAACCGGCCTGGCGCTGGCGGAATTGGCGATCAGCAACGCCGGTCGTCGCCTCAAGGCCAGCAAGAAGGTCGAGCGCAAGCGCATCACCCAAGGGCCGGCGCTGCCGGGCAAGCTCGCCGACTGCGCCGGGCAGGATCCGATGCGTTCCGAGCTGTTCCTGGTGGAAGGGGATTCCGCCGGCGGTTCGGCCAAGCAGGCGCGGGACAAGGAGTTCCAGGCGATCCTGCCGCTGCGGGGCAAGATCCTCAATACCTGGGAAGTGGACGGCAGCGAAGTGCTGGCCAGCCAGGAAGTGCACAACATTGCCGTGGCCATCGGAGTCGATCCGGGCGCCGAGGACATGAGCCAGTTGCGCTACGGCAAGATCTGCATCCTTGCCGACGCCGACTCCGACGGCCTGCACATCGCGACGCTGCTGTGCGCGCTGTTCGTCCAGCATTTCCGTCCGCTGGTGGACGCCGGCCATGTCTACGTCGCGATGCCGCCGCTGTACCGCATCGATCTGGGCAAGGACATTTATTACGCCCTGGACGAAGCCGAGCGCGACGGCATCCTCGATCGCCTGGTGGCCGAGAAGAAGCGCGGCAAGCCACAGGTCACCCGATTCAAGGGCCTGGGCGAAATGAACCCGCCGCAACTGCGCGAAACCACCATGGACCCGAACACCCGTCGCCTGGTGCAGTTGACCCTGGATGATTTCGCGGCCACGACGGAAATCATGGACATGCTGCTGGCGAAGAAACGCGCTGGCGATCGCAAGTCCTGGCTCGAATCCAAGGGCGACCTGGCCGAGGTGCTGGCCTGATGCGCAGCGGGTTCGCCCTGGCGTTGTTGCTGTGGGCGGGGGCTGTGGTCGCAGAGCCGGCACCGGAATTGAAGTTGCTGTCCGAGCACGCCGTCGAAGGCATGCGCGGCGGCAACCTGTCCGGGTTGGCCCTGTGTGGCAATGAAATGTGGACGGTGTCCGATCGCGACGATGACCGCATTTATCGCCTGGACACGTCCGATGGGAACGTCTGGCAGGCCCAGGCGCTGACCATCGACGTGCCTGAGGTGCCCGACAACGGTTTGCCCTGGGGCTTGCGTTCGCGAACCTGGGCTGCGTCGTTCCTGCGCGGTGGCGCGCTGGATTTCGAAGGCATCAGTTGCGACAGCGCCGGCAATCGCTACGTGGTCAGCGAGGCCTATGCGGCGGTACTGCAAGTGCCGCCGACCGGCGAGGCGTCCTGGTTGAAAATCGCCCCGACAATGATTCGCCAGGCCCGGGCCAGCGGCATGTTGTTGCATTTCAATGCGCTGTTCGAAGGTCTGGCGGTGAACCCGGCCGGCGATCAGCTATGGCTGGCGGCCGAGCGTGAACGTCGTGGTCTGTTGCTGATCAAGCGCCAGCAAACGGTGTGGGATTGCGATGACAACTGCGTGTTGTTGAGCGAAGCGGGGCTGGAGATGCAGCCGGCGCAGTTCCCCAAGGCCCGCCCGGTTTCCCGGGATTTCGCAGACATTTCATTGTTCAATGGCAAGCTGTTTACTCTGGAGCGCAACGCCTTCCAGGTCTGCCGGCGTGATCCGCAGAGCGCCAAGGTGGAGCGTTGCTGGTCGTTCGCCGCCGAGGCCTTGCAGGACAACCGCCGCTATTCTCAGGACTACGGTCTGGCCGAAGCGCTGGTCGTGGACGCCGAGGGGGCGTGGATTGGCCTGGACAACAACGACGGTGCGCGGGCCGACGGCGAAGAGCGGCCGATCATCTGGCGTTTCGCCGCGCCAGACGGTGGTTGGAGCGCCGCGCCATGAGCCAACAGGCGCCGGGCAAGCGCGCCGGTCGGGTGTTGATGATCCTGGCCTGGTGCGCGGCCCTGTTCCTGGCGACACGCTTCTTTGCCCAGGTAGAGCAGCGTCAGCAGAACCCCAACACCCAGGTGTATTCGCAACGGGGCGACGGGTTTATCGAAGTGAAGCTGGTGGGCAATACCCAGGGGCATTTCGTCGCCAGCGGCCATATCAACGGCCAGCCGGTGGATTTCATGCTCGACACCGGTGCCACGGATGTGGCGATTCCAGTGGAGCTGGCCGAGCGTCTCAAGTTGGAAAAAGGTTTCGGCGTGACGTTGAGTACCGCCAACGGTTTGAGCGAGGGCTATCGCACCCGCATCGACCGGCTGCAATTGGGTGACATCGTCTTGCGCGATGTCCGTGCCCTGGTGGCGCCAGGCCTGGGTGGCACGCAGGTGCTGCTGGGCATGAGCGCCCTGAACAAACTTGAATTTACCCAGCGCGACGGCACCATGCTGCTGCGCCAGACAACGAACTGATGAGGCCCGCATGAGCGACATTCTTGCAGACAGCTTAGACGGCGTAGAGCGCCGGTCGCTGGCTGACTTCACCGAAAATGCCTACCTCAATTACTCCATGTACGTGATCATGGACCGCGCCCTGCCGCATATCGGCGACGGCCTGAAACCGGTCCAGCGGCGGATCGTCTATGCCATGAGTGAGCTGGGGCTGGACGCCGATTCCAAACACAAGAAGTCGGCGCGCACCGTCGGCGACGTGCTCGGCAAGTTCCACCCCCACGGCGATTCGGCCTGCTACGAGGCCATGGTGCTGATGGCCCAGCCGTTCAGCTACCGTTACACCCTGGTGGACGGCCAGGGCAACTGGGGGGCGCCGGACGATCCCAAGTCTTTCGCGGCCATGCGCTACACCGAGGCGCGGCTGTCGCGCTATTCCGAAGTGCTGCTCAGCGAGCTGGGCCAGGGCACTGCGGACTGGGGGCCGAACTTCGACGGCACCCTCGATGAACCCCTGGTGTTGCCGGCCCGTTTGCCGAATATCCTCCTCAATGGCACCACCGGCATCGCTGTCGGCATGGCCACCGATGTGCCGCCGCACAACCTGCGGGAAGTCGCCACGGCGTGCGTGCGCCTGCTGGACGAGCCCAAAGCCACGGTGGAGCAGCTCTGCGAGCACATCCAGGGTCCGGATTATCCGACCGAAGCGGAAATCATCACGCCGCGCGCCGACCTGTTGAAGATCTACGAGACCGGTCGCGGTTCGGTGCGCATGCGCGCCGTGTACCACATCGAGGACGGCGACATCATCGTCACCGCGCTGCCGCACCAGGTCTCCGGAGCCAAGGTGCTGGAGCAGATTGCCGCGATGATGCAGGCAAAACCGTCGAAAGCGCCGCAAGTGGCCGACCTGCGCGATGAATCCGACCACGAGAATCCTTGCCGCATCGTGATCATCCCGGTCAACAGCCGGGTCGATCATGAGGCGCTGATGCAGCACCTGTTCGCCAGCACCGACCTGGAGACCAGCTACCGGGTCAACATCAACATCATTGGCCTGGACGGCAAGCCGCAGCTCAAGAACCTGCGGGCGTTGCTGGTGGAATGGCTGGAATTCCGGGTCAAGACCGTGCGTCGACGCCTGCAATTTCGCCTGGACAAGGTCGAGCGTCGCCTGCACCTGTTGGACGGCTTGCTGATCGCGTACCTCAACCTGGACGAAGTCATCCACATCATCCGCACCGAGGAACATCCGAAGGCCAGCCTGATCGCGCGCTTCGACCTGAGCGAAGTCCAGGCCGACTACATCCTCGACACTCGCTTGCGGCAATTGGCGCGGCTGGAAGAGATGAAGTTGCGGGCCGAGCAGGATGAGTTGCTCAAGGAGCAAGCCAAGCTGCAAGCCTTGCTGGGCAGCGAAGCCAAGCTCAAGAAGCTGGTGCGCGCCGAATTGCTCAAGGACGCCGAGACCTACGGCGACGACCGCCGCTCGCCGATCGTCGAGCGCGCCGAAGCCAAAGCATTGACGGAACACGACCTGCTGCCGAACGAGAAAGTGACCGTGGTGCTGTCGGAAAAAGGCTGGGTGCGCTCTGCCAAGGGGCATGACATCGATGCCACGGGGCTTTCCTATAAGGCCGGGGACGGGTTCAAGGCCTTGGCGGCCGGGCGGTCCAACCAGTTCGCGGTGTTTGTCGACTCCACCGGGCGCAGTTACTCGGTGCCGGCCCACACCCTGCCATCGGCGCGTGGCCAGGGCGAGCCGCTGACCGGTCGATTGACGCCGCCGCCGGGTGCAACTTTTGAGTGCGTGCTGATGCCTGATGATGACGGGCTGTACGTGATTGCCTCGGACGCCGGGTACGGCTTCGTGGTCAAGGGCGAGGATCTGCAAGCCAAGAACAAGGCGGGCAAGGCGTTGTTGAGCCTGCCGAACAACGCCAAGGTCATCGCACCACGCCCCGTGGCCGATCGCGAGAACAACTGGTTGGCGTCGGTGACCACCGAGGGCCGACTGTTGGTCTTCAAAATCAGCGACCTGCCACAATTAGGTAAAGGCAAAGGGAATAAGATCATCGGGATTTCCGGCGAACGGGTGGCGAGCCGTGAGGAATATGTCACGGATATTGCAGTGTTGCCGGAGGGCGCCACGCTTGTGCTGCAGGCTGGAAAGCGTACGCTCTCGCTCAAGGCGGACGATCTTGAGCATTACAAGGGAGAACGCGGTCGACGCGGCAACAAGCTTCCGAGGGGGTTTCAGCGGGTCGATGCACTGCTCGTCGAAAACTTGAATTAGGCGTACTAGAGGGCTCGGTCTGCGATTAAAAGGCGCAGACCGACGCTTTGGCGCTGGAGTCGGAACGCATATTCACGGATGATAGGCCCTTTCAAGCGCCGGCGTGGCCGAGCGTTCTTCATAATGACCGAGTATTTTTTCACTGTGGCAGGCTTTGTGGCCGCCACCTGGATGGAACGATGACTGCTCTGCGCCTTCCTATTTTATGGCTCGCCGGCCTGCTTGGCCTGGCGGGTTGCAGTGTCCATCAGCCGGTGTCGCTGTATCAACTCGACAGCGGGACGCCCGCCCAGCCTGCGCAAAGCACAGGCATGGCGGTATTGCTGGGGCCGGTATTGATCGCCGATTACCTGCAACGCGAAACCCTGTTGCAACGCCAGCCAGACGGCAGCCTGCAGGCTGCCACGGACGGCCGCTGGGCCGGTAGCCTGTCTTCGGACATCGACCAATTGCTGCTGCGCCAGGTCGCCGGGCAACTGGACAGCCAGCGCGTGGTGCTGGCGCCGGCCACCCAGGGTTTCACCCCGGATGTCCAGGTGCTGCTGTCGATCACCCGCCTGGACTCGGGCAAGAGCCAGCCTGCGGTGCTCGATGCCCAATGGCGCTTGATCGACCGTCGGGGCAAGGTTCGCGAGAATCGAATCGTGCATCTGCAAGAGCAACACGCCGGGACCACCGCGGCGCAAGTCCAGGCCCAAGGTGTACTGCTGCAACGCCTGGCCGAGCAGCTGTCCGTGTCCCTCAAGCCGTTGGCCAACCAGCCTCCGATCATCGATACGCCGCGTAAAACCGCACCGACCCAGGCCAAGCCCGCTGCGCCGGAAAAATCGCCGAAGATCCCGATGGCCCTGCCGATTCGCACGGACATGGAAGTGTTCAGGTTCTGATGGCTGGATAGCCGTGAAGCAAAGCCCGCGTTGATGCGGGCTTTGTTGTTTCTGGGGAGGGGGCTTGCGCGCTTGTGCTGGCCCCTTCGCGGGCAAGCCCGCTCCCACATTTAGTCCGCGGCAGGATCCGGTTCTGTGGTCATGAAGGCCCCTGTGGGAGCGGGCTTGCCCGCGAAGGGGCCGGTGCGGCCCACAAAAAAGCCCGCAGACAATCACTCATCTGCGGGCTTCGTCATTCCAAGCAACCGGGGTTAGGCCTGGCGCTCGTGCATCCGCGCCAGTTGCCGCTCCAGCAGCGACGGGTAGGGCTCCATCAGCCGTTCCACGCAGCATGCGCCTTCAGGGCTGGCGATGGGGCGGATGCGGGCGCGTTGGCGGATCAGCGCGTCGTCGTTGATCTTGCGCTCCACCAGCAGCAGGTTGCGGCTGTGTTGCGACAGCGCCAGGGCGTCCTGCGCGGTTTCGGTCAGCAGCAGGTCGATCTGGCTGAGGCCGAACAGGCCGTCACCCAGGGTCAGGCCCAATTGCAGTTGCAGGGTGATACCGCTGTCCGCGACCTCGATCTGCAACTGGTGGCCCAGCGCCCGCAGCAACTCACCGCAGCAGATGGCGTTGGTCAGGTAGTCGTCACCACTGTCCTCGGTGTGGAACAGCATCAACGTGCTGCCGTCGTTCAAGGTGTGCAGTTCGCCCTGGTAGAGCGAGGCGGCCTGGTCGAGGCAGTCACGGTAGCGCTCGAGCAACTCCTTCAGGCGTGCCTGGGGCAGGCGTCGCAGTTGATCCTGGGCGCCCAGTTGCACGGCCAGTACGGCGCTGTGCTGGGGCAGGTTCGAGACGACGGGCTTGACGAGCGGCTTCGCTTCGCCGCTGATCGAATCGTCACGCAGGTCGGCGAAGGCGTCGTCGTCTTCATCGTCTTCGACTGTGCGCACCACATGGCGGGGCGCCGGTCTGGCGGCGGGCATCGGCGGGCTCTCGTCGAAGCCTGGATCGCGCAAGTTACGCACTTCGAAGCCCGGCTCGGCCTCGTCTTCGTCGACGTAGTCGAGCGCTTCGGGCTCGGGCACGGGGGCCGGCTCCGGAGCGAAGCTGGCGTGCAGTTGCCGGGCCAGGTCGCCGATTTCGTCCTGGCGCTGGGTGGCCGGGGTGTGTTCGTCGATGTCCCGCAGCCAGACGCGCAATTGCAACAGCGGCGTGGAGATGTGCCGGCCCAGGCGCAGGCTCAAGGCCAGGGCCAGGGCCAGCAGTATCGCGCTGAGGATGCCCATGCTTTGCAGGCTGATGGTCATCGGTTGCTGGAACTGGTCCATGTCCAGGCTGATGCGCAGTTGCCCGGCCGTCACGTCCTGGAAGGTGATCTTGCTCTGGTACATGCCGCCGGACTCGCCCAAAAGGCCAGGCTTGGGCCGCTGGCCGGCCTCGGCGAGGATGCGGTTGTCGACGCTGTAGATGGCCGCGTGGGCCACCAGCTTGTTCTTGGTCAGGTTGTTGAGTAGCACGTTGAGGCTGAGGATGTCGTTGGACACCAGCAGCTCGGTGGCGGACGTGGCGGTCTGGGTGGTCAGGCTCTCACCCAGGGCATCGGCCTGCTCGTGCATTGCCTGCTTGAACTGCAGGCCCATCACGCAGGCATAGATGACCAGGGCCAGGGCGACCAGGATCACGTTATGGCTGGCAATGCGCAATGCAATCGGCACGCGACGGTGGCGCAGTGCACGGAAGATCAGCAGGAAGAAATTGTCGGTTTTGACTGGCGTGGGCCGGTTCACTGAGCTCGGCTCTTTGTCCGTGAAATTGACGCGCAGTATAGCGACAGCCCCATGACCGGCAAAGCACTGGCGGTGCCCGATGGTCACTGAATGTGGGTAGAATGCGGTTTTTTTCCACCTGCGGGGGTGCGCCTTGCGCGAAATCGTCCTGATAAACATCACTGGCAGCGACCGTCCGGGTCTGACTGCGGCCATTACCGGCGTTCTGGCCCAGGGTGGTGTGAACATTCTCGACATCGGTCAGGCGGTGATCCATGACACGCTGTCGTTCGGCATCCTGGTTGAAATCCCGGACGCCGAACACAGCAAGTCGGTGCTCAAGGACATCCTGTTCACCGCCTACAAGCTTGACCAGCAGGTCCGCTTCACCCCGGTTTCCGAGGCCGACTACCAGCACTGGGTCGCCGGCCAGGGCAAGAAACGCCACATCGTGACCTTGCTGACCCGCAAGGTCACCGCCGAGCAGCTGCAGCGCGTCAGCTCGATCACCGCCAAATATGACTTGAACATCGACCACATCGACCGTTTGTCCGGGCGCATGCCCCTGGACACGCCGGACGACAAGGGCAAGGGCTGCATCGAGTTCTCCGTGCGCGGCGAACCGGCCGATCCCCAGGCGCTGCGGGCCGAGTTCCTCAGCGTGGCCCAGGAGCTGAACGTCGACATCGCCTTCCAGGAAGATTCGCTGTTCCGCCGTAACCGCCGCCTGGCGGTGTTCGACATGGACTCGACGCTGATCGAAGCCGAAGTCATCGATGAACTGGCCAAGGCCGCAGGGGTGGGCGACAAGGTCTCGGCGATCACCGAGCGGGCGATGGCCGGCGAACTGGATTTTCGCGCCAGCTTCAAGGAGCGCCTGGCGCTGCTGCAAGGCTTGGACGTCAGCGTACTGGACGCCATCGGTGCCTCCCTGCGCCTGACCGAAGGCGCCGAGACGCTGTTCGCCGAACTCAAGCGCCTGGGCTACAAGACCGCCATCCTGTCGGGCGGTTTCACCTACTTCGCCAAGCAGTTGCAGGCCAAGCTCGGCATCGACTACGTGTTTGCCAACGAACTGGAAGTGGTGGACGGCAAGGTGACCGGCGTGGCCGTCGAGCCGATCGTCGACGCCCAGCGCAAGGCCGACCTGCTGCGTGAACTGGCACAAAAGGAAGGCTTGCGCCTGGAGCAGACCATTGCCGTGGGCGACGGCGCCAACGATTTGCCGATGCTGGCCATCGCGGGCCTGGGCGTGGCGTTCCGTGCCAAGCCACTGGTCAAGCAATCGGCTCGCCAGGCCATCTCGACCCTGGGCTTGGATGGGGTGCTGTATCTGCTGGGCTTCCGGGATCGCGACGGGCAGCTTTGAGACGGCGCTGAGAGGATTTATCTGTGGTGAGGGGATAAATTCCCTCACCACAGGGGCTGTGTCTGGCCTTAGAGCGACTTCCACAACGAATCGAAATCCCCCTCCGCTTCGCCGCCGCCCTGGGTGTCGGCTGCGTTCTCCTGGTGATAGGAAAACTGATTGAAGCTGTGGGTGCTGGTGATCCGGCGGTCCAGCCCGGCGCGGCGCTCCTGGCCGTTGGTGTTGATCAGCACGCGCTGGCCCTCCTGGAAGGGCAGGCGCGGGGCAATCATGGTGGGGGGCAGGTCGACGGCGCTGATCTCCGGCAGCAGCAGCCCGCGCAGGTAGTGGCCGTGCTCGTTCTCTTCGCGCACCAGTTGCAGCCCGCAGGGCTGGGCATAAGGTGCCACCAACTCGATACCCATTTGCATGGCGCCGTTGCGCACCTGTCGGATCCAGCGCACGACGGCAATGCTCCAGGATTGATCGCTGGCGTCCCGGATACCGATCATTTCCCCGGCTTGCAATTGCTCCGGCACCTCTTTCGGCCAGCCTAGGCAATACCCACCTGGGCTGTGGTTGATGATCGGCAGGTCAAAGGTGGGAAAATGATGCTGGCGGTCGGAACTGCTGCTGTCGTCATCGGATGGATTGGCCGGGTACTCGATTTCCTCATAGGGCAGCAGCTCACTGTCCCCACTGGGCGCGGCATCGAAGGCCTGGCTCCAGGTGTCGCTGCGCTTGGTTGGCGCGGCTTCGAACCGGGCCTTGCGCGTGGTGGGTTTCTTCAGGATTTCGCTGAACGAGCGCTCACCGCCCAGGTAGTAGTGCAGCGCACTCATGCCGACGCACAGCGTCAATGTCCCGTTGCCTTCCATGCGCTGGAAGCTGCGCTCGGCCGCCTCGCCCCAGGCCGCCTGCAAGTGATTCAAGGTGTCGGTGTTCATCCCGGCCGGTACCGGCAGGGCCGGGTCGGCCGGCTGTTCCAGGTGGGTGGTGATCATGCGCACCAATGGCTGCGGATCGAAGCCCTGCAACGTCGGTTGCTGCTCGGCCCTGAACTTGGAGCGGTAGCGTGGTCCGACATCCAGTTCCGCGGCGACGGCGAACAGGCTGGTGGCGGTGCTGGCTGGGTCGAGCCTGACCCACTGGCTCCACGCCTCCAGGGCCTCGGCCAGTCGCGCGATCTGGCCCTGGCGCAGCTGATTGCTGCGTGAGGCGCCCAGCAACAGGGCGACGATGTAGGTTTGCTCGGGGCTCAACTGGTGAACCTGGCTGGCCAGTTCGTCGCTCACGCTTTGTTGTTGCAAGCGGTGCTGGCAGGCAATCCGGTATAACTGGTGCAAATCGAGCCACAAGCCTTCAGGCACAGGGCTGTAGAGCTGGCTGGCGCGAATCAGCGGGCCATCGAGGGCGTGCATGGCGCGCTGCAATGCGGTGCTGAGCAGGCGGGCGCGGTCCTTGGTGTACTTGGATGCGATGCGCGCCACGATCTGCTTGTAACCCATCGCCAGCTGGGTTTGCAGGGCCTGGCAGAGGTTGACGATCTTGCGCGAGCGGTCATCCAGCACGATGGCCTGTTGCAGGAAGTGCCGCTCCAGGTGCTTGCAGACGTAATACACCTCGGGGCGCAGCAATTCGAGCAATTGCAGGCGATTGTCGCTGGGTGTGAGCAACTGGTTGAGTTCGCCAAGGGCCTGGTACAACAGGCGGGCGGTTTCGCCGATGTTGGCCTTGGGCAGGTCGGCGATCCAGCGCTTGAGGTCGCGCGGCGAGGCTTCGCAGAACGACAGGCGCGATTGCGTCGGGGACAGGACACGCAGCAACTGGAGAGGGCTGGTCTCATTCATGCCGTGGACGGGCTCCGGCGGGAAACAAACGTGATGTTCCAACTCTAGCAGTTGTAGCCGAAGGAGGTGCGCTATCTATGCTGGATACCCTGTGGAAGCGAGCTTGCTCGCGATGACGCTAGGACAGTCGCCATCGAGGTGACTGTTATATCGCCATCGCGAGCAAGCTCGCTCCCACATTTGATCTTTTACTCAGGCCTTTGGCAGTGCCAGGCCTTGGCCCATCTGCACCGGCGAACCGGCCACCAGGCTTTCAACCCATTTCACCTGGTTCGGCCCGAACAGCACGATGGCAGTGGAACCCAGCTTGAAACGCCCCAGTTCCTCCCCTTTTTCCAGGTGGATCGGTGCACGGGCCGCTTCGTCGTAGCGGAACGTCTTCAGTTCACGCTTGGGCGGCGTGACCAAACCTGCCCAGACGGTCTCGATCGAGGCCACGATCATCGCTCCCACCAGCACCACGGCCATTGGCCCGCGTTCGGTGTCGAAGATGCACGCCACGCGTTCGTTGCGGGCGAACAGCTCCGGCACGTTTTCGGCCGTGGTCTGGTTCACCGAGAAAATCCGTCCGGGAATGTAGACCATCTCCCGCAGGGTGCCGGCCAGCGGCATGTGCACGCGGTGGTAGTCCTTCGGGGACAGGTAGATCGTGGCGAAATCACCACCCATGAACGGCGCGGCATTGGCCGCATCGCCGCCCAGCAGCTCCAGCACGCTGAAGCTGTGGCCCTTGGCCTGGAACACCCGGCCATGCTCGATCGGGCCAAGCTGGCTGACCGCGCCGTCGGCCGGGCAGAGGATCGCGCCCGGGGTTTCGTCCAGCGGCCGCGCGCCGTCTTTCAGGGCGCGGGTGAAGAACGCGTTGAAGTGTTCGTAGGCGGTCAGGTCTTCCACCAGGGCCTGGGACATGTCCACTTGATAGCGCTTGGCGAACCACGCGGTGAAGGCATTCTTGAACCAGCGCACGCGGCATTCGGCAATGCAACCGGCCAGCCGCGACAGCAGGTGGTGGGGCAGCAGGTACTGAGAGAGGATGAACAAACGGTTTTTCATTAACGGTCCTTAAGAGCCTTCAACGTTCGATGGGGGTGTCGGGGTGGTTGCCCCATTCGCCCCAGGAACCGGCATAGCCTTTGACCCGCGGATAACCGAGCGCCTTGGCCACAAGATAGGTGAAGCCAGAACGATGGTGGGTCTGGCAGTGGGTGATGATTTCTTTGTCGGGCGTGATGCCCAGTTGTTCGAGGATCTGCGGCATGTCCTTGCGGATGCGCAGGCTGCGGGCCTGGTCCATGCCGGCCGTCCATTCGAAATTGACTGCCCCGGGAATGTGCCCGCCCCTGGCCGCGACGACTTTCTCGCCGGAATACTCCAGTGGGCCGCGCGCGTCCCAGATGGCCAGGTCGGCGGCGCCGAGGCGGCTTTGCAGGTATTCGCGGGTGGCCGTTGGCGCGTCGTGCAGGGTCAGGCTCAACGGGCCGGCGCCGGGTGCGGGTGCGTCGGTGGACACCGGCAGGCCCTCGTCCAGCCAGGCCAGCAGGCCGCCGTCGAGGTAGTGGTAGTTGCCGTGGCCGATCACGTCCAGCAGCCAGATGAACCGTCCGGCCCAACCGCCGCCTTCATCGTCATACACCACGTACACCGCGTCCGGGTGGTGCCCGAGTTCGCCGAACAGGGCCTCCAGGTCGGCTTTCGCCGGCAACAGCCCCGGCGCCGGTGGCTGGCCCAGTTGCGTGCGCTTGGGGTCGACGAAGCGGGCGCCGGGAATGTGCCCGGTGCTATAGCGGGCGGCGCTGGTCAGGTCCACCAGGATCAGTTCGCGGGCGTCGAGGCGCGACAGCAGTTCGCTCGGCTCGATCACCAGCGGCAAGCCAGAGAAGTCAGGCATGTGAGGTCTCCAGGGGCGCAAAGGGAAAGGATTGTAGCAAGTTCAACGGCCCCGGTTGGTAAAGGTGTGCAGGGCCCTTTCGATGCATTGCACGGTTTTGCCGAAGGCCTGCACGGTGACGTCCGAGAAAGGGCCGCCCCCCTGGTCGACGACGACGAGCATGATCACCCGGCCGTTGCAGGTCAGTGAGCGCAGCAGCAGGTGCTCGCCCTTGAACAGGGCGCGCAGGCCCGGCGGCAGTAACGCGGAGAACTGGGCATTGTTGTCCGGGTTCAGGCGTACCTGGGCCTGTTGGGCCAGCAACCGCTGCAAGACCTTGCTCTGGGCGATGGGGAAACTCATCGCCGCGACTTCTTTCGCCAGGCCGGCGGTTTGGTGCACGCGCACGCTGGTCTGGCTGCGGTCGGCCATCAGGATCATCACCCGACGCATGCCACAGGCCACCAGCACATCGCGAGCCGAACTGGTCAGGTGCATGGCGTTGCTGAACGGGCTCGGTTCCACCAGCAGGGCCGAGCATTGCTTGCGCCACTGGCTCAGGTCCGGGGCACTGGGCGGGGTCGCCGAGCGTGGGCCAGGCTGGACGCGGCGACTGCCCCAGGGCCAGATCAGGGCCTCGGCCGGGTGCCAGAGGTCTGGCATGGCGTGTTGCCGGGCGCTGTTGGCGGCTTGTTGGTGCAGTTGTTGCTGGACATCATCCATTGAAATTTGCAGATACAAACTGGTGAGGTATTGCCAGCGGGCGATGTGGGGGCCGTCCCAGGCCTGGTGCGCGGAAAGGGCCAGGCCGTTGGCCAGCAGTACGGTGTTGGCCGGCTGATTGAGCCAGCGCCGCAGGGTCGGGTCATCGTCCAGGCGATTCTGCTGGCGTAACGGGTGCTCGCTGTCCCGGGCGATACGCAGCACTTTCACCAGTTCACGACGTTCGTTGAGCAGCAGGCGGTAGCCCTGTGCGACCCAGATCGGCAGGCGCCAGGCTTCGACCACGCCCAGGCAGATCTCCAGCAGGCCGACGCCGAACAGTTCGTGCTCGACCTGGCTGGCCGACTGGCCTTTATGGATGACCCGCAGCTCCCACTCCCCGAGCAGCCGCGGGTGCGTCAGGGCCAGGGGCCAGAGCGGCGAGAGGAACAGCAGGCTGCCCCAGTGGATGTCCTGCCACAACCGCGCCAGGCGGCTGGAGAAAAAACCGTTGGCCTGTTGCGTGGCGTGCTGGCTGATCAGTTGCAGCTGGCGCAGGGTCACGGGGATCTGCTGCTCGGGCAGCGAAGGCAGGCGCGCGAGCAATTGCTCGGTGCGCTTGAGGCCGAGGCGGTTGAGGGCGACTTCAAGGTTTTCCGCCGGTTCGGCGAGGCTGCCATGGGTGTGATGGTTGGCTTCGCGGATGACGCTCAGGGCCAGGGCGGGGCTTTCCTGCATCAGCTCGGCGATGTCGCGCAACGAGCGGCGGCTGTCGGCAAGCGCCTTGCAGACCAGGTCGTGACTGGCCTGGGGCACCGGCAGGTGAACACCCTGGAGCAGCTTTACCCAGCCTTCGAGGGTGGACGGTCTTGGAGTCGGGACGTTCGATACATTAGCCATGGTTGGACGCGATCATCCCATGAATTATCTACGCCCGGAACGGGGCAAATTGGCTTTTCGCCGGAACTGGCTATAGTCTGGCGCAGTTTTGCCGATAAGTAGAAGAAGAGATTTTTCAGCTTCCGAATATGACCTTGAACCCGACTTAAATAAGTACTTTCTATCTATGGCTAAAATTATCGGCATCATTGTCGTGTTCGCGAGCGTGCTCGGCGGATACGTGCTCTCCCATGGCAAGATTGCCGCCCTGATCCAGCCCTTCGAGGTGATGATCATCGGCGGCGCAGCCTTTGGCGCTTTCCTGCAGGCCAACCCTGGCTATATGACCATGCACGTGATCAAGAAATCCTTGACCATGTTCAGCTCGCGCTTTACCCACACCTTCTACATCGAGGTGCTGGGGCTGGTGTACGAGATCCTCAACAAAAGCCGCCGCGAAGGCATGATGGCGATCGAAGGCGATATCGAAGACGCCGCCGCCAGCCCGATCTTCGCCAAGTACCCAGCCGTGCTCAAGGACGCCCGCATGACGGCGTTCATCTGCGATTACCTGCGGATCATGTCCTCGGGCAACATGGCGCCTCATGAGCTCGAAGGGCTGTTCGACATGGAGCTCTACAACCTGAAGGAAGACCTGGAACACCCATCCCACGCGGTCACCGGTATCGCTGATGGCATGCCCGGCTTCGGTATCGTTGCGGCGGTACTGGGGATCGTGGTGACCATGGCGTCCCTGGGCGACGGCGACCAGGCGTCCATCGGCTTGCACGTGGGTGCGGCGCTGGTGGGTACCTTCTTCGGTATCCTGGCGGCGTATGGCTTCTTCGGCCCCCTGGCCCATTCCCTGGCCCATGACGCCAAGGAAGAACTGAACGTCTACGAGGCCATCAAGGCCTCCCTGGTAGCCTCTGCCTCGGGCATGCCGCCGTCGCTGGCGGTGGAGTTCGGCCGCAAGGTCCTGTACCCGGCGCACCGTCCAAGCTTCGCCGAGCTGGAACAAGCAGTTCGCGGTCGCTGATATGGAAAATAACCAGCCGATCATCATCAAGCGTGTCAAGCGCATCGCCGCTGGACACCACGGGGGTGCCTGGAAAATCGCCTTCGCCGACTTCGCGACGGCGATGATGGCGTTCTTCCTGGTGCTGTGGCTGCTGTCCACGGCCACCCCGGAGCAGAAAATCGCCATCGCCGGTTACTTCAAGGACCCGATCGGCTTCTCCGAAAGCGGCACGCCGTACATCATCGACCTGGGTGGTTCGCCGACCCTGGCGCCGGACAATACCCTCAACCCTGAGGTCAAGTCTCAGCCACAGCCCGACAAGGTGACGGTGGACACCGATCAGGTCGAGGGCATGGCCGAGCAGGTCGAGCGCGAGCGCCTGGAATTGCTGCTGCAGGAGTTGCAGAACAAGGTCGACGAGAACCCGCAATTGCAGAAGTTCAAGGACCAGATCCTGTTCGAGATCACGCCGAACGGCTTGCGCATCCAGATCACGGATGCCGAGAACCGGCCGATGTTCGACTCCGGCAGCGCGCGCCTGAAGCCTTATTTCGAGGACATCCTGCTGGCCATGGCCGACACCATCAAGGCGGTGCCGAACAAGATCAGCATCAGCGGCCATACCGACGCCAAGCCGTACGTCGGCAAGGGTGACTACGGTAACTGGGAGCTCTCTGCCAACCGCGCCAACGCCGCACGTCGCGCCCTGGTGGCTGGCAGTTATCCAGACGAGCAGGTGGCACGGGTGGTCGGTTATGCCTCCTCGGCACTGTTCGACCGCAAGGACCCGTTCAACCCGATCAACCGGCGTATCGACATCGTGGTGCTGACCAAGAAGGCTCAAAAAGCCATCGAAGGTTCGCAAACCAACGACCCGGCGCCAGACCCTGTCCAGGGTCAGGGCGCCCCCGGCGAAGCCCCGGCAACGCCGTCAGGCGCGGCGGTGGACCCGAACGCATTGCCGGCGGACCAGCAACCGGTGCCGGCCCACGAACTGCGCGAACGGTTGAACCTGTTTGACGATGCGGCGCCCAAACCGCCCGCAACACCAGGGCAGTGACCCATGAAAAAGCCGACATGACTGTCGGCTTTTTTTATCTTTCGCAATTCCCGTGGCGAGGGACCTTGCTCCCGCCGGGCTGCAAAGCAGTCCTTTTGGTGAGCGCTTCGCGCTCAAGCGGGAGCAAGCTCCCTCGCCACGGAAATTGTGTATTCCTACAGTCAGTAACTGCTGTCCGGCAAGCTGGCGATGATCGAGCGGTAGCTGTTCATCCGTTGCTGGTGCACGCGGCCCTCTTCCAGGGCCTTGAGCAGGGCGCAACCGGGTTCGCGGTCGTGCTTGCAGTCGCGGAAGCGGCAGGTACCGATCAGCTCGTTGAACTCGATGAAACCGGCTTCCACATCGGCCCGGCTGACGTGGCCCAGGCCGAATTCGCGGATGCCCGGCGAGTCGATCAGTTCACCGCCGCCGGGGAAGTGGAACAACCGCGCGGTGGTGGTGGTGTGGGTGCCCTGGCCGGACAGTTCGGAAAGCGGCCCGACACGGGTCTCGACGTCCGGCAGCAGGCTGTTGACCAGCGACGACTTGCCGACCCCGGACTGGCCGACGAACACACTGATGCGCCCGTCCAGTTGCCGTTGCAACTGCTCCATGCCGTTGCCGTGGTGGGCCGAGACTTCCAGCACCGGATAACCCAGGTCCCGGTAGACCGACAGCAGGGCGTTCAGCGCCGGGGCGTTGTGCGCGTCGATCAGGTCGAACTTGTTGAGCAGCAACAACGGGCGGATGCCGGCGTGTTCGGCGGCCACCAGGTAACGGTCGATCAGGTTGGCATGGGGCTCGGGCAACGGGGCGAACACGATGACGATCATGTCGACGTTGGCCGCCACCGGCTTGAGCTGGCCGCGGCTGTCCGGACGGCACAGCTCGGTGTGGCGCGGCAATTGCGCCACGATCACGCCGATGCCCTGGTTGCCGGCGCGCCAGACCACCTGGTCGCCGGTGACCAGCGCCGGCAGGTTGGCCCGCAGATGGCAGCGGAACACCTGGCCGGCCAACTCGCCTTCGCGGGCCTCGACCTCGACCTGCACACCGAAGTGCGCGATCACCAGGCCGGTCTGTTCAGGGCCCAGGTCGCCACCCTCCAGGGCCTCGACAGCGCTGGATTCGCGCTTGGCGGCGCGGGCGGCGCGTTCGCCCTGGATCTTTTCGATGCGCCAGTTCTGACGACGATTGAGTTGGCGTTTGGCCATGGGTGTTCCGTATGAAGAAATGCAGCGATTAGGTAAAACGGCCGCGAGTTTAGCACGCCCGAGGGCCGGCCTAGGCTAAACTGCTGGGCTACGCCGAGGAGCCCCCCCATGCAAAATCCGCAGAACCTGATCTGGATCGACCTGGAAATGACCGGTCTGAACCCTGACACCGACGTCATCATCGAAATGGCCACCATCGTCACCGACAGCGACCTCAACACCCTGGCCGAAGGCCCGGTGATTGCGATCCATCACAGCGACGAGATCCTCGCCGGCATGGACGAATGGAATACCCGCCAGCACGGCGGCTCGGGCCTGACCCAGCGAGTGCGCGACAGCAAGATCAGCATGGCCGAGGCCGAGGCCCAGACCATCGCCTTCCTGGAGCAGTGGGTGCCAAAAGGCAAGTCGCCGATCTGCGGCAACAGCATTTGCCAGGACCGCCGCTTCCTTTATACCCACATGAAATCCCTGGAAAGCTACTTCCATTACCGCAACCTGGATGTCTCCACCCTCAAGGAGCTGGCGGCCCGCTGGGCGCCGCATGTGCGTGACAGCTTCCAGAAGGGCGGCAGCCACCTGGCCCTGGACGACATCCGCGAGTCCATCGCCGAGTTGCAGCATTACCGCAAGCATTTCATCAAGTTCTGACCGGCACCGGCACCGGCACCCCGGCCCCCAGCGAGATTGCTGTTGTGGCGAGGGAGCTTGCTCCCGCTGGCCTGCGAAGCAGGCCCCAATGGTCCTTCAGGTAGGAGGGGCCGAGCGGGAGCAAGCTCCCTCGCCACAGGGATCGGGTTGGGCTGTGGGCTGGGTATTCAAGCAGGCATTGTTGCATTGCGCTCTTTTGGTGCAGACCCGAAATGGCTAGACTGCGCGCCCTCCTGCAAGGACCGCCATCATGTTGTTGATGCTTTACCTGATCGCCATCACCGCCGAAGCCATGACCGGCGCCCTGTCTGCCGGGCGTCGCGGAATGGACTGGTTTGGCGTGGTGCTGATTGCCTGCGTCACCGCGCTGGGTGGCGGCTCGGTGCGTGACGTGTTGCTCGGGCATTACCCGCTCACCTGGGTCAAACACCCGGAGTACCTGGTGCTGACCACCGCGGCGGCGATGCTGACGGTTTTCCTGGCGCGCTGGATGCGCCATCTGCGCTCGTTGTTCCTGGTGCTCGACGCCCTGGGACTGGTGGCGTTCACCCTGATCGGCTGCATGACGGCCCTGGAAATGGGTCACGGCATGCTGGTGGCATCGGTCAGCGGGGTGATCACCGGCGTGTTCGGCGGCATCCTGCGGGACATCTTCTGCAACGATATTCCACTGATCTTCCGCCGCGAGTTGTACGCCAGCGTCTCGTTTGCCGCGGCGTGGTGCTACCTGCTGTGCGTCTACCTGCAATTGCCGAGCGAGCAGGCGATCCTCATCACCTTGTTCGGCGGTTTCCTGCTGCGGCTCCTGGCGATCCGCTTTCACTGGGAAATGCCGAAGTTCGTCTACAACGACGAGGTCTGACGTTGCGCATGCTGGCGCAGCGCCCATTCGACATGTTCGCGCACCAGTTCCGAGGGGTAGTCGCGCCGCGCTTCCAGCGCCTGCAACACGGGGATGGTTGAGGGGGCGTTGCCCAGGCCGACCGCCAGGTTGCGCAGCCAGCGTTCGTAGCCGGCCCGCCGCAGCGGCGAGCCTTCGGTACTGCTGAGGAACGTTTGCTCGTCCCACAGGAACAGCTCGGCCAGGCCGGCGTTGTCCAGGTTATGGCGCGGCTTGAAGTCGCTCTCGCCAGAGGGGCGGGCGAAGCGGTTCCAGGGGCAGACGATCTGGCAGTCGTCGCAACCGAACACTCGGTTGCCGATCAACGGTCGCAATGCCTCCGGAATGGCGCTTTTGAGCTCGATGGTCAGGTAGGAAATGCAGCGACGGGCATCCAGCACGTAGGGCCCGACGAAGGCGTTCGTCGGACAGATGTCCAGGCAGGCGGTGCATTTTCCACAATGCTCGCTGGCATGGGGCGGATCTGTCGGCAGCGGCAGATCGACGAACAGCTCGCTCAGGAAGAAGTAACTGCCGGCCTTGCGGTTCAGTACCAGGGTGTTTTTACCGATCCAGCCAAGCCCGGCCTGTTCGGCGATGGCTTTCTCCAGGACCGGAGCGCTGTCGACGAAGGCGCGATAACCGAAGGGGCCGATGACGGCCTGGATTTTTTCGGCCAATTGCTGCACGCGCTTGCGGATCAATTTGTGGTAATCGCGGCCCAATGCATAACGCGAGACGTAGGCTTTTTCCGGTTGGCCGAGCATTTGCGCCATCTGGGTGTCGCCCGGCAGGTAGTCCATGCGCAGGGACACCACCCGCAGGGTGCCGGGCACCAGCTCTTCAGGGTGCGAGCGCTTGCTGCCATGGGCGCCCATGTAGTCCATTTCGCCGTGGTAGCCCGCTTCGAGCCAGCGTTGCAGGTGCCGTTCATGCTCGGCGAGGTCCAGGCCGCTGATGCCGACCTGCTGGAAGCCCAGCTCGCGGCCCCACTCCTTGATGGATTGGGCGAGGGCGGGGAGGTCTGTGGGGATGGCGGGCATGAGGCGAGAGAAACCGGAACTGAGATGCGTATAATTCTGCCAGACATCGGAGCCCGAAGACGCATGCCGCACACTAAAGATGATTTTCCCGACGCGCTGTACAGCGCCGCGCAAGTGCGGGCCCTCGACGCGCAACTGATCGCGGCAGGCACCACCGGCTTCGAATTGATGCAGCGAGCGGCGCGCGCCACCTGGCGCGCAATCGTCCGACGCTGGCCCGATGCCCGTGAATTGACCGTACTTGCCGGTCACGGCAACAACGCCGGCGACGGCTACCTGGTGGCGACTCTGGCGCGCCGTGCGGGCTGGACGGTTCGGGTGCTGGCGGTGGGCGAGCCCCGGCGATTGCAGGGGGATGCCGCCAATGCCCACGCCGAAGCCATTGCCGTGGGCGTGCCGGTGGAGCCGTGGTCGGACGAATCCGAATTGCGCGGTGTGCTGCTGGACGCATTGCTCGGCACTGGCCTGAACGGCGAGGTTCGCGAACCTTATGTGCGTGCCATTGACACCATCAATGTCAGTGGCCTTCCGGTGGCGGCGGTGGACATTCCCTCGGGCTTGTGTGCCGACACCGGAAGGGTGCTGGGCACCGCGGTGACGGCCGACCTGACCGTCACCTTCATCGGTCTGAAGCTGGGGCTGTTCACCGGCGAGGCGGCGGACCGGGTCGGTGAGCCGCTGTTCAACGACCTGCAGGCCGATCCGGATCTCGTCGAGGCGGCGCCGCTCAGCGCTCGACTGCTCTCGGCGCACAATCTGCCACGCCTGGCGCCGCGCGCCGCCACCGCCCACAAGGGCAAGTTCGGCCATGTGTTGCTGATCGGCGGCGATCGGGGGTTTGGCGGCGCGATCCAGATGAGCGCCGAAAGCGCCCTGCGCTGCGGCGCGGGCATGGTGTCCATGGCCACCCGCAGCGAGCATGTGGCGTCGGCCTTGACGCGCTTGCCCGAGGTCATGGCGCAGGGCACGCATTCGGCCAACCAATTGATGGGCCTGATTAAGCAAGCCAGTGTCGTGGTGGTCGGTCCGGGCCTGGGCCAGGCCGCGTGGGGGCGCAGCCTGTTGTCGGCGGCGGCCAATGCGCCGCTGCCGCAGGTCTGGGATGCCGATGCGCTGAACCTGCTGGGCAGCGGCGCTGTCAGTCTGCCGGGGGATTGTGTCATCACACCGCATCCGGGGGAGGCGGCGCGGTTGCTGGGGATATCCACGGCCCACGTGCAGGCTGACCGTCCGGCGGCGGCCCGTGCGCTGAGCGAAAAGTACACCGCTACGGTCGTCCTCAAGGGCGCCGGCAGCCTGATTGCCAGCCCGGACGGTCGCCTGGCGGTGTGCCGCCAGGGCCATCCAGCCATGGCCACCGCCGGCCTGGGAGATGTCCTGGCCGGGGTGGTCGGTGCGTTGCTGGCCCAGGGCATGGAAGGGTTCGAGGCTGCCTGTCTGGCGGTGTGGCTGCACGCCAATGCCGGTGCCCAGGCCGGTCAGTCGGGCCGGGGGGTGGCAGCGACCGACCTGATCCCGGCCATTCGTCAGTTGTTGGAGGAGCATTCACCGTGTCTGAAGTAACCCTGTACGTGGCGGACGAAGACGCCATGACGCAATTGGGTGCGCGCATCGCGCGCACCACGGCCGGCCATGGCCTGATTTTTCTCGAAGGCGACCTCGGTGCCGGGAAAACCACCTTGTCCCGGGGCATCATTCGCGGCCTTGGCCATGTGGGCTCGGTCAAAAGCCCCACGTTCACGTTGGTCGAGCCCTACGAGATCGGTGACATCCGCGCGTTCCATTTCGACCTTTACCGACTGGTGGACCCGCAAGAGCTGGAATTTCTCGGTATCCGCGATTATTTCGAAGATGACGCCTTGTGCCTGATCGAATGGCCCGACAAGGGTGCAGGCTTTTTGCCAAAGCCTGACCTGACCATTACCATTGGCGCGCAGAATGGCGGGCGTTCGCTGAAACTGACGCCGCAAGGCTCGCGTGGCGAGTCGTGGTGTGCCGCGTTGGCATTGGAAAACTATTGATGATGGGGTTTGGTATGCGCTTTCGCGCGGTGGTTGCTGTCGTAGGACTGTTGCTTACGGCACTGGCCGTCGATGCTGTGGCCGAGACAAAGGTCAACAGCGTTCGCCTCTGGCGGGCGCCGGATAACACTCGACTGGTGTTCGACCTGACGGGGCCGGTGCAGCACAGCGTGTTCACCCTGACCGCCCCCGACCGCCTGGTGATCGACATCAATGGCGCCTCCCTGGGCGCGCCGCTGAACGTCGCCACTGCCAATACGCCGATTACCGCGATGCGGTCGGCCCAGCGTACGCCCACCGACCTGCGGGTGGTCATCGACCTGAAAAAGGCCGTGACCCCGAAGAGTTTCACCCTGGCCCCCAATGCCCAGTACGGCAATCGCCTGGTGGTGGACCTGTTCGACAACCCGGCCGACGCCGCGCCGCCACCACCACCGCCGACCAATGTCGCCACGGTGCCTGCGGTGCCGGTGACCCCGGCCGAACCTGCAATCAAGCTACCACCGGCACCGGCCGGCAAGCGCGACATCATCGTGGTGATCGACGCCGGTCACGGCGGCGAAGACCCGGGTGCCTCGGGCTCCCGTGGGCAGCGTGAAAAAGACGTGGTGTTGTCCATCGCCCGAGAGCTGCAACGCCAGGTCAACGGCATGAAAGGTTTCCGCGCCGAGCTGACCCGTACCGGCGACTACTTCATTCCGTTGCGCGGGCGTACCGAAATCGCCCGCAAGAAAGGCGCCGACCTGTTCGTCTCCATCCACGCCGACGCCGCGCCTTCCGCGGCGGCGTTCGGGGCGTCGGTGTTTGCCTTGTCCGACCGGGGCGCCACGTCCGAGACCGCCCGCTGGCTGGCCGACAGTGAAAACCGCTCCGACCTGATCGGCGGTGCGGGCAACGTCAGCCTCGATGACAAGGACCGGATGCTCGCCGGCGTGTTGCTCGACCTGTCGATGACCGCCTCGTTGACCTCCAGCCTGAACGTCGGCCAGAAGGTCCTGAGCAACATCGGCCGGGTCACGCCGCTGCACAAGCAGCGCGTCGAACAGGCCGGGTTCATGGTGCTCAAGTCGCCGGATATCCCCTCGATCCTGGTGGAAACCGGCTTCATCTCCAACTCCAACGAAGCGTCGAAGCTGTCGTCGGCCAGCCACCAGCAGGCGCTGGCCCGTTCCATCAGCAGCGGTGTGCGGCAGTTCTTCCAGCAGAACCCGCCGCCGGGCACCTACATCGCCTGGCTGCGCGACTCCGGCAAGATCGCCCAGGGCCCGCGGGACCATCGGGTCAGCCCGGGCGAGACCCTGGCGATGATCGCGGTGCGCTACCAGGTGTCGCCCGCCGCGCTGCGCAGTGCCAACAACCTCAAGAGTGACGAACTGAAGATCGGCCAGACCCTGACCATTCCCGGTAACGAAGTGGCGTCCAAGCAATGAGCGATGAAGTGATCGGCAGCAACGCCCGCATCGAGCTGCTCAGCCCGCGGCTGGCGAACCAGATCGCGGCCGGCGAGGTGGTCGAGCGCCCGGCGTCGGTGATCAAGGAATTGCTGGAAAACAGCCTCGACTCCGGCGCCAAGCGGATCGATGTGGATGTCGAGCAGGGTGGCGTCAAGCTGTTGCGGGTGCGCGATGACGGCGGCGGTATCTCCTCCGATGACCTGCCGCTGGCCCTGGCGCGCCATGCCACCAGCAAGATTCGCGACCTGGAAGACCTTGAGCGGGTCATGAGCCTGGGGTTTCGCGGCGAGGCGCTGGCGTCCATCAGCTCGGTGTCGCGCTTGACCCTCACGTCCCGCACCCGTGACGCCGACCAGGCCTGGCAGGTCGAGACCGAAGGCCGGGACATGGCGTCCCGGGTCCAGCCGGCCGCCCATCCGATGGGCACGTCGGTGGAAGTGCGCGACCTGTTCTTCAATACCCCGGCGCGGCGCAAGTTTCTCAAGGCCGAGAAAACCGAATTCGATCACCTGCAAGAAGTCATCAAGCGCCTGGCCCTGGCGCGTTTTGACGTGGCGTTCCATTTGCGCCACAACGGCAAGACCATCCTCAGCCTGCACGAGGCCCATGATGACGCGGCCCGGGCCCGGCGCGTGGGGGCGGTGTGCGGCGCGGGCTTCCTCGAACAGGCGTTGCCCATCGAGGTGGAGCGCAACGGTCTGCGGCTTTGGGGTTGGGTCGGGTTGCCGACCTTTTCCCGCAGTCAGGCCGACTTGCAATATTTCTACGTGAACGGCCGGGCAGTGCGCGACAAACTGGTGGCCCACGCGGTGCGCCAGGCGTATCGCGATGTGCTGTTCAACGGCCGGCACCCGACCTTCGTGCTGTTTTTCGAAGTCGACCCGGCGGTGGTGGACGTCAATGTGCACCCGACCAAGCACGAGGTGCGTTTCCGTGACGGTCGCATGGTCCACGATTTCCTGTATGGCACCTTGCACCGCGCCTTGGGCGATGTGCGGCCGGAAGACCAGCTCGCGGCGCCGGCCGCGGTGGGTGGGATGGTCCGGCCCACGGGGCTGGAGGCGGGCGAGTTCGGTCCCCAGGGCGAAATGCGCCTGGCGGCCAATGCGTTGCTGGAGCAGCCCCAGCCCCAGCCGAGCTACAACCCGGCCGGCAGCGGTGCCGGCAGCGGCTATCAATACCAATACACGCCACGCCCGCAATCGACTGTGCCGGCAGCCGAGGCCCAGGCGGCCTACCGCGAGTTTTTCAAGCCGCTGCCTGAAGCCGGTGCCACGGCCTTGCCCGACGGCCAGGGCGACATTCCGCCCTTGGGTTACGCCTTGGCGCAGCTCAAGGGCATCTACATCCTTTCGGAAAACGCCCAGGGCCTGGTCCTGGTGGACATGCATGCCGCCCACGAGCGGATCATGTACGAGCGGCTGAAAATCGCCATGGCCAGCGAAGGCCTCAGCGGCCAGCCACTGCTGGTGCCCGAATCCCTGGCCGTCAGCCAGCGCGAGGCCGATTGCGCCGAAGAGCACGTGGGCTGGTTCCAGCGCCTGGGCTTCGAATTGCAGCGCCTGGGCCCGGAAACCCTGGCGATCCGCCAGATTCCAGCTTTGCTGAAGCAGGCCGAGGCCAATCGGTTGGTCAGCGACGTGCTGGCGGACCTGATGGAGTACGGCACCAGCGACCGCATCCAGGCGCACCTGAACGAACTGCTCGGCACCATGGCCTGCCACGGCGCGATCCGCGCCAACCGGCGCCTGGCTTTGCCGGAAATGAACGGCCTGCTGCGGGACATGGAAAACACCGAGCGCAGCGGCCAATGCAACCATGGCCGGCCGACCTGGACCCAATTGGGCCTGGACGACCTGGACAAACTGTTCTTGCGCGGTCGTTGATGAGCCAGTTGCCACCCGCGATTTTCCTGATGGGGCCGACCGCCGCCGGCAAGACCGACCTGGCCATCGAACTGACCAAGGTCCTGCCCTGCGAGCTGATCAGCGTCGACTCGGCGCTGGTCTACCGGGGCATGGACATCGGCACCGCCAAGCCGTCCAAGGCGCTGCTGGCCGAATTTCCCCATCGCCTGATCGATATTCTCGACCCGGCCGAGGCCTATTCGGCGGCGGATTTTCGTCGCGACGCGCTCCAGGCCATGGCCGAGATCACCGCGCGCGGCAAGATCCCACTGCTGGTGGGCGGCACCATGCTGTACTACAAAGCCCTGGTGGACGGCCTGGCGGACATGCCAGCGGCCGATCCCGAGGTCCGCGCGCAGATCGAAGACGAGGCTGCGCGCCTTGGCTGGCAAGCCCTGCACGCGCAATTGGCGCTGATCGACCCGGAATCGGCCGCGCGCATCCATCCCAACGATCCGCAGCGGCTCAGCCGGGCGCTGGAGGTTTATCGGGTCAGTGGCCTGAGCATGACCGCCCTGCGCCAGCGACAATCTGCGCAAAGTACTGAAGCAGCCGCTTCGGGACTGCAACAATTGCCCTATACTGTCGCGAATCTGGCCATCGCTCCGGCGAACCGGCAAGTGCTGCACCGGCGAATTGAACAAAGATTCACATTAATGTTGGAACAGGGATTCATCGACGAGGTCGTAGCCCTGCGTAAGCGAAGTGACCTGCATGCCGGGTTGCCGTCTATACGTGCTGTGGGTTACCGCCAGGTCTGGGATTACCTTGACGGCAAGCTGACGTCAGCCGAGATGCAGGAGCGTGGGATCATTGCCACGCGCCAATTGGCGAAACGCCAGTTCACCTGGCTGCGCAGCTGGACTGACCTGCATTGGCTCGACAGTCTCGATTGCGACAATCTGCCACGCGCCTTGAAATACCTCGGGACCATCTCCATATTGAGCTGAGTCCTTGCAATTGCCGTCTATCCTTGGGGGTGTGACGGCCCAAGCCATCTGATTCCGATTTTTATTATTGATCCTTAAAGGAGTGCGGCACATGTCAAAAGGGCATTCGCTACAAGACCCTTACTTGAACACTTTACGTAAAGAAAAAGTTGGGGTGTCCATCTATCTCGTCAACGGGATCAAACTGCAAGGCACGATCGAGTCTTTCGACCAGTTCGTCATCCTTCTGAAAAACACCGTCAGCCAGATGGTCTACAAGCACGCGATCTCCACCGTTGTGCCAGTTCGTCCAATTCGTCTGCCTAGCGCAACCGAATCCGAAGGCGGTGACGCTGAACCGGGTAACGCCTGATAGGAGCCTCCTTTGTTCTTTGAGCGCCACGGTGGTGGTGAACGGACCATTCTCGTTCACCTGGATGGACAGGACCCTGAGGCGCGCGAAGATCCGCAGGAGTTTCAGGAATTGGCACTTTCGGCCGGCGCCGAGACCGTCGCGTTCTTCAACGTGCCGCGTCATCGGCCAACCGCCAAGTTCCTGATCGGCAGTGGCAAGGTCGAGGAGTTGCGCGACCTGATCAAGGCCGAGCACGTCGATTTGGTGATTTTCAATCACATCCTCACGCCCAGTCAGGAACGCAACCTCGAACGTGTCTTCGAGTGTCGCGTGATCGACCGTACCGGTCTGATTCTCGATATCTTCGCCCAACGCGCCCGCACCCATGAAGGCAAGCTCCAGGTCGAACTGGCCCAGCTTGAGCACATGAGTACGCGGCTGGTTCGCGGCTGGACTCACCTTGAGCGGCAAAAGGGCGGTATCGGCCTGCGCGGCCCGGGTGAAACCCAGTTGGAAACCGACCGGCGCCTGCTGCGGGTTCGCCTGCGCCAGATCAAGGGGCGCCTGGAAAAGGTCCGCAGCCAACGCGAACAATCGCGACGCGGCCGCAAGCGCGCGGAGATCCCGACGGTTTCACTGGTGGGTTATACCAACGCCGGCAAATCGACCCTGTTCAACAACGTCACCCAATCCGACGTCTATGCCGCCGACCAGTTGTTCGCCACGCTCGACCCGACCCTGCGCCGGCTCGACCTGGACGACCTCGGGCCGATCGTGCTGGCCGACACCGTGGGCTTCATCCGTCACTTGCCGCACAAACTGGTCGAGGCTTTCCGGGCTACGCTCGAAGAGTCGAGCAACTCCGACCTGCTGCTGCACGTGATCGATGCCGCCGAGCCGGACCGGATGCTGCAGATCGAGCAGGTGATGGTGGTGCTGGGCGAGATCGGGGCTCAGGACTTGCCGATCCTCGAGGTATACAACAAACTCGATTTGCTCGAGGGCGTGGAGCCGCAGATCCAGCGCGATGCCGACGGCAAGCCGCAACGGGTCTGGTTGTCGGCCCGCGACGGCAGCGGCCTGGACCTGCTCAAGCAGGCCGTGGCCGAGCTGCTCGGCGACGATCTGTTCGTGGGGACCCTGAAGTTGCCGCAACGTTTCGCCCGGCTGCGTGCCCAGTTCTTCGAGCTGGGCGCGGTGCAAAAAGAAGAACACGACGACGAAGGCACCTGCCTGCTGGCGGTGCGCCTGCCTCGATCGGAGCTGAACCGTCTGGTCAGTCGCGAAGGACTGCAACCGATGGAATTCATCGAGCAACACACTTTGCAATAAAAGCCTGAGAAAGCGGTGTCAGGCATTCTGTAGCATTGGTCGGCGCGCCGTGGGTGCGTCTTTGCTTTATCAGATGGAGAGCGCTATGGCTTGGAATGAGCCGGGTGGCAACTCGAACAATCAGGATCCTTGGGGTGGCAAGCGTCGTAACAACGGCGACCGCAAGGGGCCGCCGGATCTCGACGAGGCCTTCCGAAAGCTGCAGGAAAGCCTGAACGGTTTGTTCGGTGGCGGTAAAAAACGTGGTGATGACGGCGGCGGCCGTCCGGGCAAGAGCGGCGGTTTTGGCCTGCTCGGCATCGGTCTCGTCGTGTTGGCGGCTGTCTGGCTTTACAGTGCGGTCTATGTCGTGGACGAGCAGGAGCAGGCCGTGGTGCTGCGCTTCGGCAAGTACTACGAGACCGTCGGCCCGGGCCTGAACATCTATTTCCCGCCGATCGACCAGAAGTACCTGGAAAACGTCACGCGTGAACGTGCGTACAGCAAGCAGGGCCAGATGCTCACCGAAGACGAGAACATCGTCGAAGTGCCGCTGACCGTGCAGTACAAGATCACCAACCTGCAAGACTTCGTACTGAACGTCGACCAGCCGGAAGTCAGCCTGCAGCACGCGACCGAAAGTGCCTTGCGCCATGTGGTGGGCTCCACCGCCATGGACCAGGTCCTGACCGAAGGCCGCGAGCTGATGGCCAGCGAGATCAAGGAACGCCTGCAACGGTTCCTCGATACCTATCGCACCGGTATCACGGTGACCCAGGTCAACGTGCAGAGCGCCGCGGCGCCGCGTGAAGTCCAGGAAGCCTTCGATGACGTGATCCGTGCCCGTGAAGACGAGCAACGTTCGCGCAACCAGGCCGAGACCTATGCCAACGGCGTCGTGCCGGAAGCGCGCGGCCAGGCCCAGCGCATCATCGAGGATGCCAACGGTTACCGCGACGAAGTGGTTTCCCGCGCCAAGGGTGAGGCCGATCGTTTCACCAAGCTGGTGGCCGAGTACCGCAAGGCGCCTGAAGTGACCCGTCAGCGCCTGTACCTGGACACCATGCAGGAAGTCTTCAGCAACACCAGCAAGGTCCTCGTGACCGGCAACAAGAATGGCCAGAGCAACCTGCTGTACCTGCCGCTGGACAAGATGGTCGAAGGGGGGCGCAGCAGCGTCACCGCGCCACCTGTGGGCAGCACGTCGGCCGCCAGCAATGAAGCCAATGCCCGCGCGGCGGCGGACCTGCAGCAACAGCAAGCACGTACCAGGGAGAGTCGCTGATGAGCAATAAATCGCTGATCGCCCTTATTGTCGGTGTCGTCGTGGCGATCGCTGCCTGGAACTGCTTCTACATCGTGGCTCAGACCGAGCGTGCGGTGTTGCTGCAATTCGGTCGCGTGGTCCAGGCTGATGTCCAGCCGGGGCTGCATGTGAAAGTGCCGTACGTCAACAAGGTGCGCAAGTTCGACGCCCGCCTGATGACGCTGGATGCGCCGACGCAACGCTTCCTGACGCTGGAAAAGAAAGCCGTGATGGTGGATGCCTACGCCAAGTGGCGAGTGAAGGATGCCGAGCGCTTCTACACCGCGACCTCCGGCCTCAAGCAGATCGCCGATGAACGTCTGTCCCGTCGTTTGGAGTCGGGCCTGCGTGACCAGTTCGGCAAGCGCACGCTGCATGAAGTGGTGTCCGGTGAGCGTGATGCGCTCATGGCCGACATCACCCGTTCGCTGAACTCGATGGCGGAAAAGGAACTAGGTATCGAGGTGATCGATGTCCGGGTCAAGGCCATCGACCTGCCGAAGGAAGTGAACCGCAGCGTGTTCGAGCGGATGAGCACCGAGCGTGAGCGTGAGGCTCGTGAGCACCGCGCCAAGGGTAACGAGCTGGCGGAAGGCATTCGTGCCGATGCCGATCGTCAGCGTCGCGTGTTGCTGGCCGAAGCCTATCGTGAATCGGAAGAGGTTCGCGGTGATGGCGACGCCCAGGCGGCAGCGATCTACGCCAAGGCCTACGGCCAGGACCAGGAGTTCTACGGGTTCTATCGTAGCCTGCGTGCCTACCGTGAAAGCTTTGCGAATAAATCCGACGTCATGGTCCTGGACCCAAGCAGCGACTTCTTCCACTACCTGGAGAAGGCCAAGCCTTGATTCGACGTTGACCTGGGGGCTCCGCCCGGCGGCTAAAGCGTCGGGCGGGGTGATCCTTTGGGAAAACGTGTGTATGATGCGGCAGCCGGGAAATTCCCGGCTTTTTTGCGTCTGCACGTTCGATTGCGGTTTGAGGTGCAGGCGTCGGGTTGAACGACTCGACAGGTTTTTCGAGGAAAGTGCCGGACGAGGCTGCAATGCTGTTCATTCCTGGCGTCGATTAAAGTTCTGGTGGCAAGGGAGCAAGCTCCCTCGCCACAGATTCAATCGACCTTGACTGAGCGGCACGGCGCCATTCGTCACGTCGCCCTTGCGCGTGTTTTGCGCGCGGGCGGGGCATTTTCTGCTTCACTCAAGGCTTGCCCGAAGGCTGGCCGCCCGGACCATAGGGGAATGGCGTAATGGCAACGGTAGACCGCTGGCTGCTGCCAGATGGCATCGAAGAAGTACTGCCACCGGAAGCTGCGCGTATCGAAGTAGCGCGTCGGCAGGTGTTGGATCTGTTCCAGAGCTGGGGTTACGAGTTTGTCGTCACCCCGCATATCGAGTACCTGGAATCCCTGCTGACCGGCGCGGGCCAGGACTTGGATCTGCGCACCTTCAAGGTTATCGACCCTCAATCAGGCCGTCAGATGGGCTTTCGGGCCGACATCACGCCCCAAGTGGCGCGCATCGATGCCCACACCCTGCGCCGCGAAGGCCCTAGCCGCCTGTGCTATGCCGGCAGCGTGCTGCACGCCCAGCCACGTGCCTTGTCATCCTCGCGCAGCCCGATCCAGTTGGGTGCCGAGTTGTATGGCGATGCCAGCCCGAGCAGCGACGTGGAAGTCATCAGCCTGATGTTGGCCATGTTGCAACTGGCCGACGTGCCGGATGTCCACATGGACTTGGGGCATGTCGGTATTTATCGCGGCCTGGCCCGTGCGGCCGGCCTGTCTGGCGAAGTGGAGCAGCAGTTGTTCGATGCGCTGCAACGCAAGGCCATCGACGAAGTCATCAGCCTGACCGAAGGCCTGCCGGCCGATCTGTCAGGCATGCTGCGGGCGCTGGTGGACTTGTGCGGTGGTCGTGAGGTGCTGGCCGCGGCTCGCGAGCGCCTGGCCCACGCGCCGGCGCCGGTGTTGGCGGCGCTCGACGACCTGCTGGCGATTGCCGAGCGTCTGTCGGTGCGTTTCCCTGACCTGCCGCTGTATTTCGACCTGGGTGAGCTGCGCGGTTATCACTACCACACCGGTGTCGTGTTTGCCGTATTCGTGCCGGGCGTCGGCCAGTCGATCGCCCAGGGCGGTCGCTATGACGACATCGGTGCCGACTTCGGTCGCGCCCGTCCGGCGACCGGCTTCTCTACCGATTTGAAAACCCTGGTGACCCTGGGGCGTGCTGAGATCGAGCTACCGTCTGGCGGTATCTGGATGCCTGACAGTACGGATGCGGCACTCTGGCAGGCCGTCTGCCAGTTGCGCAGCGAGGGTCAGCGTGTCGTCCAGGCCTTGCCTGGGCAACCTGTGGCCGCCGCCCGTGAAGCGGACTGCGACCGGCAATTGATTCAGCAGAATGGGCTTTGGCAAGTATTGCCGCTGGCTTCTTGAGTTTTCTCGCCGGCCGCGGCCGGCACCAAGTTTGCGCGAATGAGGACAAGTGTTATGGGTAAGAATGTCGTAGTCCTGGGCACCCAGTGGGGTGATGAGGGCAAAGGCAAGATCGTTGATCTGCTGACCGAACATGCTGCCGCCGTAGTGCGCTACCAGGGTGGCCACAACGCAGGTCACACCTTGGTGATCGACGGTGAGAAGACCGTCCTGCACCTGATTCCCTCGGGCGTGCTGCGCGAAGGCGTCCAGTGCCTGATCGGCAACGGTGTGGTGGTTGCGCCCGACGCCCTGCTGCGGGAAATCATCAAGCTGGAAGAGAAGGGTGTACCGGTGCGTGAGCGCCTGCGTATCAGCCCGTCCTGCCCGCTGATCCTGTCCTACCACGTTGCACTGGACCAGGCCCGTGAAAAGGCTCGTGGCGAGCTGAAGATCGGCACCACCGGTCGCGGTATCGGCCCGGCCTATGAAGACAAGGTCGCGCGTCGCGGCCTGCGTATCGGTGACTTGTTCCATCGTGAGCGTTTCGCCGCCAAGCTGGGTGAGTTGCTGGACTACCACAACTTTGTCCTGGTCAATTACTACAAAGAGCCGGCCATCGACTTCCAGAAGACCCTGGATGAGTGCATGGAGTACGCCGAGCTGCTCAAGCCCATGATGCTCGACGTCACCGCCGAACTGCACGAGCTGCGTCGCGCCGGCAAGGACATCATGTTCGAAGGCGCCCAGGGTTCGCTGCTGGACATCGACCACGGCACCTATCCGTACGTCACCAGCTCCAACACCACCGCCGGCGGTATCGCCACCGGTTCGGGTTTCGGTCCGATGTACGTGGACTACATCCTGGGCATCACCAAGGCCTACACCACGCGCGTCGGTTCGGGTCCGTTCCCGACCGAACTGTTCGACGACGTCGGCGCTTTCCTGGCCAAGCGCGGCCATGAATTCGGTGCGACCACCGGCCGTGCCCGTCGTTGCGGCTGGTTCGATGCGGTCATCCTGCGTCGCGCCATCGACGTCAACAGCATCTCGGGCCTGTGCCTGACCAAGCTGGACGTGCTGGACGGCCTGGAAACCATCAACATCTGCGTGGGCTACAAGAACCAGGACGGCGCTGTCATCGACGCACCGACCGACGCCGACAGCTACATCGGCCTGGAGCCAGTGTACGAGCAGATGCCGGGTTGGGCTGAATCGACCGTAGGCGCCAAGACGCTGGAAGAGCTGCCAGCGGCGGCCCGTAACTACATCAAGCGTGTCGAAGAGCTGGTCGGTGCGCCGATCGACATTATTTCGACGGGGCCTGACCGTAACGAAACCATCGTTCTGCGTCATCCTTTCGGCTGATAAGTCGTTGATGTAAAAAGCAAAGGACCCTCATTTGGGTCCTTTGTCGTTTCTGCTGCCAGGCGGCATGACACTTGCTATGCAACTCCATTACAGGCAGCTCTTGATGAGTGCCATCAAATTACTGGCGTTTGGTAGAGGGATTTCACGTGTCGGCCGTTCTCTCACTGTTACAAAGCCGTTTACTGCGGCCCGTGTTCGTTACCCTCGGTATCGCCCTTTTGGTGCAGGTACTGGTGGCCGTCGCGCTGACCCGGAGCACTGTCACGGCGCTGGAAGCCGATCTCGGTACACGGTTGGGCGTAGACAGCCAGAAACTTTCGGCAGAACTGGAGCAGGCCGGGCGTGAGGTCACGTCGAGCCTGGACAGCCTGTCCGCCAACACTCGCCAGCGGTTGAATGCCGGGCTGTCCGCGCGTCTGAAGGACGAGCAGGCGCAGCTGCGTGGGGCGTTGGAGAAAGACTTGCGCGATTCCGCCAATGATATGGCGCAACTGCTGGCTTCCGTCGCGCCCCGCGCCATGTGGGACAGCGATGTGCCGACCCTTTCCGAATTCGCCCGCCGGGCCCAGCGCAACCCCAATGTTTTGTTCGTCATTTACGACGACGCTGCCGGTGAGCACCTGACCCGCTACTTGAACCGGGAAAACCCGATCAACAAGGCGTTGCTGGAGAAGGGCAAGGGCGAGCGGGCGCTGGACAAGGTGTTGGATGCGGCGAAGAGCGATCCGTCGGTGTATTACCTCGAAGCTTCGATCAACCCCAATGGCGTGGAGATCGGCAAGGTACTGATGGGGGTTTCCACTGCGTCCGTCGAAACCGACCTGAAGGCGCTGGACCAGCGCTTTTCGGCGTTGATCGCCAGCAGTGACCAGTTGGTGGGCGATAGCCTGAAAGGCGCGGCGGCCGACAGTGCCACCGCCATGCGCGGTCGGTTGCAATCGGCCCAGGCCACGGCCACGCAAATGCAGACCAACACTTCCAGTACGGTGCAGGAAGCGGCAAGCACCTTGCGCTGGCGCATCGGTCTCGGCCTGGCGTTGGTGGGCGCTGGTGTCCTGTTGCTGCTGGCCGTGGTGCTGGGGCGTCGGGTGGTCAATCGCCTCAAGCTGCTGATCGCGGCGATGAATGACCTGGCGGCGGGCGAGGGCGACCTGACCAAGCGTGTGCAAATCAACAGCAAGGATGAGATCGGCGACATGGCGTCGGCGGTCAATCGCTTTGTGGATAAGTTGCAACCCATCGTGCGCGAGGCCGGCGATGTCGCCCAGCGTACCGGTGTGGAGATCGGCGCGATGACCTTGCGCAACTCCGGCGCCGATGCGGCGGCCGGGATGCAGCGTGACGAGGTGGCCGAGAGCTTGCGGGCGCTGTCGCAAATGGCCGACGAAGCTCAATCGGAAAGCCAGGCGATGCAGGCGGCCTTGCAGCAGGTGGTGGAGATTCGCCAGGCCACGGACGAAAACACGCGCACCTCGGCGAAGGTCAGCGGTTTGATCGAGGCGCTGGCCGGGCAAGTGGACACCGGGGCGAAGGTGATCGAGCGGCTGGCGCAGCAGAGCGAGCAGATCGAGGTGGTGCTGACGGTGATCCATGGCATTGCCGAGCAGACCAACCTGCTGGCCTTGAACGCGGCGATCGAAGCGGCCCGGGCCGGCGAGACCGGACGCGGGTTTGCGGTGGTGGCGGATGAAGTACGAGCGTTGGCGAGCAAGACCCAGAGCTCGACGGGTGATATTCAGGCGCACATCGTGGCGTTGCAGCAGGGCGCCCGCGAGGCGGTGGCGGCGATTGGTCAGGCTGGGCGCCAGGCCAATGAGGGCTTGCTGGTGTTGCGTGACAGCGCGCGCTTGCAGCAATCGGTGCAGGCGTCTGTCGAACAGGTGCACGCGGCCATCGGCCTGGCAACCCAGGCTGCAGCCCATCAGGCCCAGGGTGCGCAGGCGGTGCGTGGACGGGTCGAAACCATTCACGTCCAGGCTGAAAAGGCGGCCCAGGCGGTGGTCGAAACCACGGCCAGCGGCAAGGTGCTGGATAGCCTGGCGGCGCAGTTGAAGGCAAGCCTGGGGCAGTTCCGGGCCTGATCTCGCGGCTGGGCTGGCCTCATCGCGAGCAAGCTCGCTCCCACAGTGATCTCGGGTGTTTAACGGGGCCAATGTGGGAGCGAGCTTGCTCGCGATAGCGGTTTAGGCGGTTCCTGAACCCAGAAACGCAAAAACCCGCTTTCGCGGGGTTTTGTGAGATTCAAGGCGATGACCTTGAAGCTTGAATTGGTGCCCAGAAGAAGACTCGAACTTCCACGACCTTGCGGTCACCAGCACCTGAAGCTGGCGTGTCTACCAATTTCACCATCTGGGCAGCATCTTCAGCGTTGCCGCTGTTGATGTGGCGCACTATACGGAGCGCGTTTTGATCTGTAAACCCCTGTTTTTGTTTTAGTAATTGCCAGGTCGAATTTCAGGAGGGCAGAAATGCAAAAACCCGCTTTCGCGGGTTTTTGTGAAGCTTGCAGGCTGTTGGTCTGCAGCTTGAAATTGGTGCCCAGAAGAAGACTCGAACTTCCACGACCTTGCGGTCACCAGCACCTGAAGCTGGCGTGTCTACCAATTTCACCATCTGGGCAGTATCGGCAACGTGTGTGCGTCGTCGATGGCGCGCACTATACGGAGCGTGTTTTTAACTGTAAACCCCTCTTGGTAAAAAAACCTGGAAATTTCACGAGTGGCACGATCCTAGGCTGCAGCGCAGGGTCGAACGGCGTCGGAAACAGGATTCAGGTGCCTGAAATTTCCCGTTTCATTAAGCCTATGCCAAACTAACCCGCATATAGACAAGGTGAAAACTCTCTAATGGCCGATTGGCAGTCCCTCGATCCCGAGGCCGCTCGTGAAGCGGAAAAATATGAAAACCCTATTCCTAGCCGCGAACTGATCCTGGCGCATCTCGCCGATCGGGGTTCGCCCGCCAGCCGCGAGCAATTGGTCGAAGAATTCGGCCTGACCACCGAGGACCAGCTCGAAGCCCTGCGCCGCCGCTTGCGTGCCATGGAGCGCGACGCCCAGTTGATCTACACCCGCCGCGGCACTTATGCGCCGGTGGACAAGCTCGACCTGATCCTGGGCCGCATCGCCGGCCATCGCGATGGCTTTGGTTTCCTGATCCCGGACGACGGCAGCGACGACCTGTTCATGAGCCCGGCGCAGATGCGCCTGGTGTTCGACGGTGACCGGGCCCTGGCTCGCGTGTCCGGCCTGGACCGCCGTGGTCGTCGTGAAGGCGTGATCGTCGAAGTGGTGTCCCGCGCCCACGAAAGCATCGTCGGTCGTTATTTCGAGGAAGGCGGCATCGGTTTCGTCGTCGCCGACAACCCGAAGATCCAGCAGGAAGTGCTGGTTACCCCGGGCCGCAATGCCGACGCCAAGGTCGGTCAGTTCGTCGAAGTGAAGATCACCCACTGGCCCACCCCGCGCTTCCAGCCCCAAGGGGACGTGGTGGAAGTGGTGGGCAACTACATGGCGCCGGGCATGGAGATCGACGTTGCCCTGCGCACCTACGACATCCCGCACGTCTGGCCCGATGCGGTCATGAAGGAAGCCTCCAAGCTCAAGCCGGAAGTCGAAGAGAAGGACAAGGAAAAACGCATCGACCTGCGTCACCTGCCGTTCGTCACCATCGACGGCGAGGATGCCCGTGACTTCGACGACGCGGTCTACTGCGAAGCCCGGCCCGGCAAGCTGCGCCTGTTCTCTGGTGGCTGGAAGCTGTACGTGGCCATCGCCGACGTTTCCAGCTACGTGAAGCTCGGTTCGGCGCTGGATGCCGAAGCGCAGGTGCGCGGCAACTCGGTGTACTTCCCCGAGCGCGTGGTGCCGATGCTGCCTGAGCAACTGTCCAACGGCC
Source organism: Pseudomonas sp. P97.38 (assembly GCF_001269745.1). NCBI lineage: Bacteria > Pseudomonadati > Pseudomonadota > Gammaproteobacteria > Pseudomonadales > Pseudomonadaceae > Pseudomonas > Pseudomonas sp. P97.38. The sequence goes on along the minus strand of NZ_LHVJ01000024.1, from coordinate 19,324 downwards.
TGTGCTCGCTCAACCCGCACGTCGATCGCCTGGCCATGGTTTGCGAGATGACCATCTCCAAGTCCGGCGAGATGACCGATTACTGCTTCTACGAAGCGGTGATCCATTCCCACGCGCGGCTGACCTACAACAAGGTCAGCGCGATGCTGGAGACGCCGAAACTGGCCGAGTCGCGCAAGTTGCGCGGTGAGTACAGCGAAGTGTTGCCGGATCTCAAGCAGCTTTATGCACTGTACAAGGTGCTGCTGGCGGCGCGTCATGTGCGCGGTGCAATCGATTTTGAAACCCAGGAAACCCGGATCATCTTCGGTTCCGAGCGCAAGATCGCCGAAATCCGCCCGACTGTTCGCAACGATGCGCACAAGCTGATCGAGGAATGCATGCTGGCGGCCAACGTCGCCACCGCCGAATTCCTGAAGAAGCACGAGATTCCTGCGTTGTACCGGGTCCACGACGGCCCGCCGCCGGAGCGTCTGGAAAAGCTGCGGGCGTTCCTCGGCGAGCTGGGCCTTTCCTTGCACAAAGGCAAGGAAGGTCCGACACCCAAGGATTACCAGGCCCTGCTGGCCAGCATCAAGGATCGCCCGGATTTCCACCTGATCCAGACCGTGATGCTGCGTTCGTTGAGCCAGGCGGTGTACAGCGCCGATAACCAGGGCCACTTCGGCCTGAATTACGAAGCCTACACCCACTTCACGTCGCCGATCCGCCGTTACCCCGACCTGCTCACGCACCGGGCCATTCGCAGCGTGATCCATTCGAAGATGAATACTCCGCACGTCAAGCGTGCCGGTGCGATGACGATTCCGAAGGCGCGCATCTACCCGTACGACGAAGCCGCCCTCGAGCAGCTCGGCGAACAATGCTCGATGAGCGAGCGTCGTGCCGACGAAGCGACCCGCGACGTGGTGAACTGGCTCAAGTGCGAATACATGAAGGATCGCGTCGGTGAGTCGTTCCCGGGCGTGATCACGGCTGTGACCGGTTTCGGCCTGTTCGTCGAGCTGACCGATATCTACGTCGAGGGCCTGGTGCACGTCACTGCGCTGCCGGCGGACTACTATCACTTCGACCCCGTGCATCACCGCCTGGCGGGCGAGCGCACCGGTCGCAGCTTCCGCCTGGGTGATACCGTTGAAGTGCGGGTCATGCGCGTCGACCTCGACGAGCGCAAGATCGACTTCGAGATGGCGGAGAAGACCATCAGCGCACCGATTGGCCGCAAGAAACGCGGTGCCGAAACCTCCGCGCCTGCTGCCAAGGCCGCTGAGCCGGCATCGTCCCGCTCCGGGCGCGGGTCGGCCAAGGAAAAAGCCAGCGAGGCCTATCGTCCGAGCGATGCGGCGGCGAAGAACGCCGAAGTGCGCAAAAGCCGTGAAATGAAGCAGGCGTTGCTGGCTGAAGCCAAGAACGGTGGCAAAGGAGCGTCGGGCAAGACCGGGCGTTCGGCACCGGACAAGGCCGCCAGCAAACCCAGCAAACACCGTAAAGGCCCGCCGAAAGCGGGCTCGGCCCCGGCCAAGAGTGGCGGGGCGCGTAAACCCAAGGCCAAGTCATGAGTCAGTTGGAAAAGATCTACGGCGTGCACGCCGTGGAAGCGCTGTTGCGTCATCATCCCAAGCGGGTCAAGCAGATCTGGCTGGCGGAAAGCCGCAGCGAGCCTCGGGTGCAGACCCTGGTCGAGCTGGCCAATGAAAACCGCGTGGCGGTCGGCCAGGCCGAGCGGCGCGAGATGGACGCCTGGGTCGAAGGCGTTCACCAGGGCGTCGTGGCCGAAGTCAGTCCGAGCCAGGTGTGGGGTGAGGCCATGCTCGAAGAGCTGCTCGATCGCACTGAAGGCGCGCCGCTGCTGCTGGTACTGGACGGCGTGACCGACCCGCATAACCTGGGCGCCTGCCTGCGTTCGGCGGATGCCGCCGGCGCGCTGGCGGTGATCGTGCCCAAGGACAAGTCAGCCACATTGACTCCGGCGGTCCGAAAAGTCGCCTGCGGCGCCGCGGAGGTGATTCCGCTGGTGGCCGTGACCAACCTGGCGCGCACCCTGGAGAAACTCCAGCAGCGCGGCCTGTGGGTGGTCGGCACGGCGGGCGAGGCCGAGCAGGACCTCTACCAGCAGGACCTGACCGGCCCGACGATCCTCATCATGGGCGCCGAAGGCAAGGGCATGCGTCGCCTGACCCGCGAGCATTGCGACTATTTGGTCAAGCTGCCGATGGCCGGTAGCGTCAGCAGCCTCAATGTGTCGGTGGCGACCGGCGTGTGCCTGTTCGAAGCGTTGCGTCAGCGTAGCGTCAAGGCGGCGGCAAAGAAGCCCTGACCCTGCAGTAACCCCTGTGGGAGCGAGCTTGCTCGCGATGACGGTGTATCAGTGACAGCAGTGTCGACTGGCAGGCCGCTATCGCGAGCAAGCTCGCTCCCACAAAGGTTTGTGATGAAGCACGGATTGTGATTGTTCAAATAATCACCAATTGCCTTGCGCCGCCCTCGACCCTTCTCTACAATTGCGCCCCTTGCTGTGATGGCAGGCACTTATGTGTCTAGCGTCCACAAGTCCATAAGTGTCATTCACTCCTTGTCTGACCGTTTTTGAGCGGCAGGCTACAACCCGTAAGGAGCATTCATGCGTCATTACGAAATCATCTTTTTGGTCCACCCGGATCAAAGCGAGCAAGTCGGCGGCATGGTTGAGCGTTACACCAAGCTGATCGAAGAAGACGGCGGCAAAATCCACCGTCTGGAAGACTGGGGCCGTCGTCAACTGGCCTACGCAATCAACAATGTTCACAAGGCTCACTACGTGATGCTGAACGTTGAGTGCACCGGCAAGGCCCTGGCCGAGCTGGAAGACAACTTCCGCTACAACGATGCAGTGATCCGTAACCTGGTCATCCGTCGCGAAGAAGCCGTTACCGGCCAATCCGAGATGCTCAAGGCTGAAGAAAACCGCAGTGAGCGCCGTGAGCGTCGCGACCGTCCTGAGCACTCTGACAGCGCCGATGGCGATGACAGCGATAGCGACAGCGACAACAGCGATAACGCTGACGAGTAATCCACGGACCTTTTAAGGAGCCAATCACATGGCACGTTTCTTCCGTCGTCGTAAATTCTGCCGCTTCACCGCTGAAGACGTGAAAGAGATCGACTACAAAGATCTCAACACCCTGAAAGCCTACGTATCCGAGACCGGCAAAATCGTTCCAAGCCGTATCACCGGTACCAAAGCTCGTTATCAGCGTCAGCTGGCCACCGCTATCAAGCGCGCCCGCTTCCTGGCCCTGCTGGCCTACACCGACAGCCACGGCCGCTGAGACCAGGTTCGTCGACGAGTAGTAAGGGATTGAATGCATGCGCGCCTTAGCTGACTTCATCATGCGGGGACGTGTGCAGGCCACGCTGGTCGTGGCCGGATCCGCGGCATTGCCGCTGTTGTTCTGGTTGAGTGCCGCCGCCGGATGCCTTGTGCTCCTGCGGCGCGGTTCGGACGCCTTGAGCGTCCTGGGTATCGGGTTGTTGTCGGCGTTGGTGAGCTGGCATTTCCTGAAGGACCCGACAACGCTCCTGGTGTTGATCGGGGCTTGCAGCCTGGCGTTGATTTTGCGCGCCGGGCATACCTGGAACCGCGTGCTGCTGTGCAGCGTGGCCGTGGGGTTGTTGTGTGCGGTGAGCCTGGGGACTGTGTTCAGTTCCATCATCGAATCGCTGGCGCAGACGTTCAAGGACGTGTTGCCGCTGGCGATGGGTGGGGTCTACGAGACATTCTCGGCAGACCAGAAGGCGTTTGTCACCGCCATGACTGCTCCGCTGATGATCATTTCGATAGCGTCTTCGTTGCAGATCTTTAGCGTGCTGTGCCTGATGCTTGGGCGCTATTGGCAAGCTTCGTTGTACAACCCCGGTGGTTTCGGTCGCGAGTTTCGCGCCGTCCGATTCCCCAAAGGCGTGGCGCTGTCACTGCTGGCCGTCATGTGTGTGGCTCCGTTCTTCGGGCTGCATGCACTGATCCTGTTGCCGTTGTGCAGTGTGCCGCTGATCTTCGCCGGTCTGGCCCTGGTTCATGGGCTGGTGGCGCAGAAACGACTGGCCAGTTTCTGGCTGGTGGGGATGTACGTGACGTTGTTTCCTTTCATGCACTTGCTCGGTCCGTTGCTCGTGGTCCTGGCCATCGTTGACAGCCTGATTGATTTTCGCGGTCGGATGGCGTCGAAAGACGCCGACAACGCGAACGGTGAAGGTTAAAAGTTAGAGGATTTTCACATGCAACTGATCCTTCTGGAAAAAATCGCCAACCTGGGCAACCTGGGCGACAAAGTAAACGTTAAGGCCGGCTACGGTCGTAACTACCTGCTGCCTTTCGGCAAAGCCACCGCTGCGACCGCTGCCAATCTGGCTGCGTTCGAAGAGCGTCGCGCTGAGCTGGAAAAAGCCGCCGCAGACCGTAAGGCATCGGCTGAAAGCCGTGCTGCCCAACTGGCCGAGCTGGAAGTGACCATCACTGCCACCGCTGGCGACGAAGGCAAGCTGTTCGGTTCGATCGGTACTCACGACATCGCTGACGCACTGACCGCCTCCGGCGTTGAAGTCGCGAAAAGCGAAGTTCGTCTGCCGAACGGCACCATCCGCAACGTGGGTGAATTCGACGTCGCCGTGCACCTGCACGCTGAAGTTGAAGCCACCGTACGCGTTGTCGTGGTAGCAGCCTAAGCAACAACACCTGTCGGCTGGCACCCTTGGGTACTAGTCGGTAACATCGGGCACGATCCTGTTTACAGGTCGTGCCCTTTGTCTTTGTGCAATTGCTGTTTTCATCACCAGAATCCCCGTGGCCATGAACGAAATCACCGCTCCCGAGCAATACGATCTGCAAACCGCTGCCCTGAAGGTGCCGCCGCACTCCATCGAGGCCGAACAGGCCGTGCTCGGTGGCTTGATGCTGGACAACAACGCCTGGGAGCGCGTGCTCGATCAAGTCTCCGACGGCGATTTCTACCGGCATGACCACCGCCTGATTTTCCGGGCGATCGCCAAGCTGGCCGATCAGAACATGCCGATCGACGTCGTGACCCTGGCCGAACAACTGGACAAGGAAGGGCAGACGTCCCAGGTGGGCGGCCTCGGTTACCTCGGCGAACTGGCGAAAAACACGCCGTCTGTCGCCAACATCAAGGCCTATGCGCAGATCGTCCGCCAGCGCGCGACCCTGCGCCAACTGATCGGCATCAGCAACGAGATCGCCGACAGCGCTTTCAACCCGGAAGGGCGTACCGCCGAAGAGATCCTCGATGAAGCCGAACGGCAGATCTTCCAGATCGCCGAGGCGCGGCCAAAGACCGGCGGTCCGGTCAGCGTCAATGACTTGCTGACCAAGGCCATCGACCGGATCGATACCCTGTTCAACACCGACAACGCCATCACCGGGTTGTCCACCGGCTACACCGACCTCGACGAGAAGACCAGCGGCTTGCAGCCGGCCGACCTGATCATCGTCGCCGGCCGTCCGTCCATGGGTAAGACCACCTTCGCGATGAACCTGGTGGAAAACGCCGTGCTGCGCAGCGACAAGGCGGTGCTGGTGTACTCCCTCGAGATGCCAGGCGAATCGCTGATCATGCGTATGCTGTCGTCCCTGGGGCGCATCGACCAGACCAAGGTCCGTTCCGGCCAACTGGAAGATGACGACTGGCCCCGCCTGACGTCGGCAGTCAACCTGCTCAATGACCGCAAGCTGTTCATCGACGACACCGCCGGCATCAGCCCGTCGGAAATGCGCGCCCGGACCCGTCGCCTGGTGCGCGAGCACGGTGACATTGCGCTGATCATGATCGACTACCTGCAATTGATGCAGATTCCCGGCTCCAGCGGCGACAACCGGACCAACGAGATTTCCGAGATCTCCCGTTCCCTCAAGGCCCTGGCCAAGGAGTTCAACTGCCCGGTGGTGGCGCTCTCCCAGTTGAACCGCTCCCTGGAACAGCGTCCGAACAAGCGCCCGGTGAACTCCGACTTGCGGGAATCCGGAGCGATCGAGCAGGACGCCGACGTCATCATGTTCGTGTACCGCGACGAGGTGTATCACCCCGAGACGGAGCACAAGGGCATCGCCGAGATCATCATCGGCAAGCAGCGGAACGGTCCGATCGGCTTCATCCGCCTGGCGTTCATCGGTAAATACACCCGGTTCGAGAACCTGGCGCCGGGTAGCTATAACTTTGATGATGATGAGTAAGACCTTCTTTTTTGAAGGGCTGTAATACTCCTTGTGGGAGCGGGCTTGCTCGCGAAAGCGGTGGCTCAGGAGACATTGATGCTGAATGTCCGTCCGCTTTCGCGAGCAAGCCCGCTCCCACATTGGTTTTGCGATAAGCCCGACCATTTCCGACCATAGCCGTCGGACTTGATCATTTTTTGTGCTATATTTCGCCCCCGCGATTTTTCACCTTTTATACCGGTCATCGACATGCAAGCAGCCAAGCCGTTATTTGACTATCCCAAGTACTGGGCCGAATGTTTCGGCCCAGCGCCATTCCTGCCCATGAGCAGGGAGGAGATGGATCAGCTCGGCTGGGATTCGTGCGACATCATCATCGTGACCGGTGATGCCTACGTCGACCACCCGTCGTTCGGCATGGCGATCATCGGCCGTTTGCTGGAAGCCCAGGGCTTTCGCGTGGGGATCATTGCCCAGCCGAACTGGCAGTCCAAAGACGACTTCATGACGCTCGGCGAGCCCAACCTGTTCTTCGGCGTCGCGGCCGGCAACATGGACTCGATGATCAACCGCTACACCGCCGACAAGAAGATCCGTTCCGATGACGCCTATACCCCCGGCGGCCTGGCGGGCAAGCGTCCGGACCGTGCGAGCCTGGTCTACAGCCAGCGCTGCAAGGAAGCCTATAAGCATGTGCCCATCGTGCTCGGCGGCATCGAAGCGTCCCTGCGACGCATTGCTCATTACGATTACTGGCAGGACCGGGTGCGCAACTCGATCCTGATCGACGCCAGCGCCGACATCCTGCTCTACGGCAACGCCGAGCGGGCCATCGTCGAGGTCGCCCAGCGCCTGTCCTATGGCCACAAGATCGAAGACATCACCGATGTGCGCGGTACCGCGTTCATTCGTCGCGACACGCCCAAGGACTGGTACGAAATCGACTCCACGCGCATCGACCGTCCGGGAAAGATCGACAAGATCATCAACCCGTACGTGAACACCCAGGACACTGCCGCCTGCGCCATCGAGCAGGAGAAGGGGCCGGTTGAGGACCCCAGCGAAGCCAAGGTCGTACAGATCCTGGCCAGCCCGAAGATGACCCGCGACAAGACCGTGATCCGCCTGCCCTCGGTGGAAAAGGTGCGCAACGACGCGGTGCTCTACGCCCACGCCAACCGCGTGCTTCACCTGGAAACCAACCCGGGCAATGCCCGCGCCCTGGTGCAGAAGCACGGCGACGTCGATGTCTGGTTCAACCCGCCGCCCATTCCGATGACCACCGAGGAAATGGACTACGTGTTCGGCATGCCTTACGCACGTATCCCGCACCCGGCCTACGGCAAGGAAAAGATTCCGGCCTACGAGATGATCCGGTTCTCGGTGAACATCATGCGCGGCTGCTTCGGCGGCTGCACGTTCTGCTCGATCACCGAGCACGAAGGCCGGATCATCCAGAACCGTTCCGAAGAGTCGATCATTCGCGAGATCGAAGAGATCCGCGACAAGGTCCCGGGCTTCACCGGGGTGATTTCCGACCTCGGCGGCCCGACCGCGAACATGTACCGCATTGCTTGCAAGAGCCCGGAGATCGAATCCGCGTGCCGCAAGCCATCCTGCGTGTTCCCCGGCATCTGCCCGAACCTGAACACCGACCATTCCTCGCTGATCCAGCTGTACCGCAGCGCGCGGGCATTGCCTGGGGTGAAGAAGATCCTGATCGCTTCCGGCCTGCGCTACGACCTGGCGGTCGAGTCGCCGGAGTACGTCAAGGAGCTGGTGACCCACCACGTCGGCGGTTACCTGAAGATCGCCCCGGAGCACACCGAGGAAGGGCCGCTCAACCAGATGATGAAGCCGGGCATCGGCACCTATGACCGGTTCAAGCGGATGTTCGAGAAGTACACCAAGGAAGCCGGGAAAGAGCAGTACCTGATTCCGTACTTCATCGCCGCCCACCCGGGCACCACCGACGAAGACATGATGAACCTGGCGCTGTGGCTCAAGGGCAACGGCTTCCGGGCTGACCAGGTGCAGGCGTTCTACCCGTCGCCGATGGCCACCGCCACGGCCATGTATCACTCGGGCAAGAACCCGCTGCGCAAGGTCACCTACAAGAGTGACGGGGTGACCATCGTCAAGAGCGAAGAGCAGCGCCGTTTGCACAAGGCGTTCCTGCGCTACCACGACCCCAAGGGCTGGCCGATGCTGCGCGAAGCGCTGACGCGCATGGGCCGGGCCGACCTGATCGGGCCGGGCAAGCATCAGCTGATCCCGCTGCACCAGCCGGCCACCGACAGCTACCAGAGCGCCCGTCGCAAGAACTCGACGCCGGCCGGCAGCCACAAGGTGGGCAAGGACACCACTCGGATCCTGACCCAGCACACTGGCCTGCCACCACGCGCCAGCGACGGCGGCAATTCGTGGGACAAGCGCGAGCAAGCCAAGGCCGCCGCGTTCGCCCGCAACCAGCAGGCCGCCAAGGAGCGCAAGGACGCGGCCAAGGGCAAGGGGCCGAAGCCGGCACGCAAGCCGGTCGTGCCACGCTGATCGCCACGTTGCACCGCAAACGCCAGCCTAAGTGCTGGCGTTTTGCTTTCTAGCGGCTGTGCTGCCCATTTGCTATCGTGGCCGCCGCCCCTGTTCCGGGCCATGAAGCCGGGTGATGTGCCGCGCCACAAGGTCTGTGCCGATCTTGCACAGAGGCTGTGTCGATAAAGCGCTCACCCTCCGATCCTCAAGGACGATTCCCATGAGCAGCCCCTCAACCCCCGCCATTGGCATGGACTTCACGTTCTCCCAGTACATGGCCCGTCAACGCATCGAAGCCCAGGTCAACCTGCCGCGCCTGTTCGCGGCCATCGATGCGGACCCCAACATTGCCGGCGCAGGGGTGGTGTACATCGACTCCGAGTACAACGTGGTGACCCTGCGCGAGTTCAAGCCGATCTGCAGCATCGCGCCCAAGCGCGTGATTTTGCGCGAGGCCAAGAAGTACATCGCCCCGCAGCAGTTCATCGACCAGGTGAAAAGCAGCCCGCGGGAGTCGAAGCTCGGGGTGGAGGCGACCAATGCCGGTTTGTCTTGCGTCGCCGCCGTCATCGGTTGGGTGGTGGTGTTCAGTGGCAGCGTCGCGGTGCCCTTTACCGCTGGAGCCAGTGCCTGGGTGGTGGCCCTGGGCGTAGCTGCCGCGACGGCGAGTACCGCTCAATGTGTGATTGGCGGCGCGCGGGTCGCCAACGAACTGAACAACCCCACCGGCAATGATGAGATGAACGACGCCGACTGGTACAACATCGTCTCGCCGATCCTGGATGCGGTGTCCCTGGTGGGCGTGGGTGGCTCGGCCCTGACCACGGTTCGCCTGCTCAAGGCCAACAAGGCAGCCGCCACCGGAAAGAGCTGGTACCAGTTGCTCAAGGGGTTGAGCCGGCAGGAACGCAGCAAATTGACCAAGGAGTTGCTGTCGCTCAAGGATCCGAGCCTGACCGCCAAGCTGCTCAAGTTGCAGCAGCGGGCCGGAGCCCTGCCCAAACGCTATTCGTCCGCCGAAATCAGACACGCGACGCTGACTCAGATCAAGGACGCCTTGGGGGGTGCCTTGGGCGTCATCGGGAGTTACACCAGCGACGGTCATGTGAAAACCGTGGCTGTCGGCTTGTATGAGGAGTTCACCGAATGATCGGCGGCGGATCGCTGAAGGGCTTCCTGGCCCGGTACTTCCCGGTGTTCATGGGCACCCTTTTGCTGGGCTGCTTTTGTGGGTCGATGCTGCTCTCGCTGGCCGGGACGACCTACTGGCGAGACTTGGAACCCTCCACCAGGGCTGACTATGTCGGGTTCGGGACATTGGCCCTGGTGCTGGTCCTGGTGGGGGCCAATCTCCTGATCGTACGTGGGCGGGCCTGGGCCGTCTGGGGGGTCGCGGGGTATTTCCTGGCGTGCCTGGCCGCCGTGCTGCCGATGTTTGCCTACCGGCCGCACCAAGGCGTCTACGTGTTCGCCGTGCTGCTGCCTCTACTGGGGTTGTTGTTGCTCAACAGCAAGCGCCACCGGGAGATGCGTCGCAAGCTGGTGGAGATTCGCCGCCAGCGCGAGCTGATCATCCAGGCCGCCAAGGGCCCGCGCTCCCGCCGCTGAGCCCGCGTCCTCGCCACATTTATGTGCGGCCCATTGCGCAGAAAGCGGGCAACGTTCGGTTTTAGTGCTCTACTGCCTTGAGTAGACGAAGAAAGTGTCCGGCCTGCCTGCATGGCATAAGTCTTGCGCCGCTTTCGATAACGCCCAGGCTCGCAGGAGGCACGCCGTGTCGATCCATGTTGCTTTGCACCACGTCACGCATTACCGCTATGACCGCGCCGTCGAGCTCGGCCCGCAGATCGTTCGCCTGCGCCCGGCGCCCCATAGCCGTACGCGGATTCTTTCCTACGCGCTGAAGGTTTCGCCCGACCAGCACTTCATCAACTGGCAGCAAGACCCCCAGGGCAATTATCTGGCACGGCTGGTGTTTCCCGAGAAAACCGAGGAACTGCGGATCGAGGTCGACCTGCTGGCGGAAATGGCGGTGTTCAACCCCTTCGACTTTTTCCTCGAGCCTTATGCCGAGAAGATCCCCTTCAGCTACGCCGCCGATGAGCGCAAGGAGCTGGCCCCGTACCTGGAAACCCTGCCGCTGACGCCGCGGTTGCAGACTTACCTGGAGGGCATCGACCGCACGCCGCTGCCGGCGGTGGATTTCCTGGTGGCGCTCAACCAGCGCCTGAGCGAAGACATCAACTACCTGATCCGCATGGAGCCCGGCGTCCAGACTCCGGAGCACACCCTGGAGCAGGCCTCCGGTTCTTGCCGCGACTCGGCCTGGTTGCTGGTGCAACTGTTGCGCAACCTCGGCCTGGCGGCGCGGTTCGTGTCCGGTTACCTGATCCAGTTGACGGCCGATGTGAAAAGCCTCGACGGCCCGTCCGGGACCGAGGTGGACTTCACCGACCTGCATGCCTGGTGCGAGGTCTACCTGCCGGGCGCGGGCTGGATCGGCCTGGATGCGACGTCCGGGTTGTTCGCCGGCGAAGGGCATATCCCGCTGGCGTGCAGCCCCGACCCGTCCTCGGCGGCGCCGATCAGTGGCCTGGTGGAGCCGTGCGAGTGCGCATTCAGCCACACCATGTCGGTCGAGCGCGTCTGGGAAGCGCCGCGGGTGACCAAGCCGTACACCGACGCGCAATGGCTGGCGATCCAGGCCCTGGGCCGGCAGATTGACGTGGATCTGCTGGAGGGCGATGTGCGCCTGACCATGGGCGGCGAGCCGACCTTCGTGTCCATCGACGACCCGGATGGCGCCGAGTGGAACACCGCGGCGCTCGGGCCGGACAAGCGCCGGCTGTCTGCCGAGCTGTTCGCACGGATGCGCGACCACTATGCCCCCAAGGGCCTGGTGCATTTCGGCCAGGGCAAGTGGTACCCCGGCGAACAACTGCCGCGCTGGTCGCTCAATTGCTATTGGCGCCGTGACGGTGTGCCGATCTGGCACGACAGCGCACTGATCGCCGACGAGCAGCAGGACTACCAGGCTGACGGCGAGCTGGCGGGGCGCTTCCTGACCCGCGTCGCCGAGCGCCTGAACATTCCCGCGCGATTCGTGTTCCCGGCCTACGAAGACAATTTCTATTACTTGTGGCGCGAAGGGACGTTGCCTTCGAATGTCACGGCCCAGGACCCACGCCTGGAAGACCCCCTGGAGCGCGCGCGGCTGCGCAAGGTCTTCAACCAGGGCCTGGACAAGGTGATCGGTCAGGTCCTGCCGCTGGCCCGTACCGCCAAGGGCGATCAATGGCAGAGCGGTCGCTGGTACCTGCGGGATGAGCACTGCCGGCTGGTGCCGGGGGATTCGCCTCTGGGCTATCGCCTGCCGTTGGCGTCGCAGCCCTGGGTCACGGCGGCTGAGTTCCCGTTCATCCACCCCACCGATCCGAACCAGGATTTTCCTGAGTTGCCCGACACCGAACGGTTGGCGCAGCACGGCGAAGCGGCCGTCGAACCGGACCGTGCGCCGCCGGTCGATGTCTCGGCCGATTGGCTGACCCGCACCGCCCTCTGTGCCGAGGCCCGCGACGGCCGGCTGTACCTGTTCATGCCACCGCTGGAGCGGGCCGAGGATTACCTGGAGCTGGTCAGCGCCATCGAGGCGACGGCGCAGGCACTGCACTGCCCGGTGCTGCTGGAAGGCTATGAGCCGCCGAGCGATCCGCGCCTGGGCAATTTGCGCATCACCCCCGACCCGGGCGTGATCGAGGTCAACGTGCAACCCTCGGCCTCCTGGGACGAGTTGGTCGAGCGCACCGAGTTCCTCTACGAACAGGCGCGACTGACCCGTCTGACCACCGAAAAATTCATGATCGACGGCCGGCACACCGGCACTGGTGGCGGTAACCATTTCGTACTGGGCGGCGCGACACCGGCTGACTCACCTTTCCTACGGCGTCCTGATCTGCTGCGCAGCCTGATCAGCTACTGGCATAACCACCCGTCGTTGTCCTACTTGTTTTCCGGATTGTTCATCGGCCCGACGTCCCAGGCGCCGCGGGTGGACGAGGCGCGCAACGACGCGTTGTACGAGTTGGAAATCGCTTTTGCGCAGATGCCCCAGCCTGGGGAGGAATGCCCGCCCTGGCTGGTTGACCGGTTGTTGCGCAACCTGTTGATCGACGTGACTGGCAATACCCACCGCGCCGAATTCTGCATCGACAAGCTCTATTCCCCGGACGGTGCCACCGGGCGTCTCGGCCTCCTGGAACTGCGCGCTTTCGAGATGCCGCCTCACGCCCGCATGAGCCTGGTCCAGCAACTGTTGCTGCGGGCATTGGTGGCGCGGTTCTGGCGCGAGCCCTATGCGCCGGCGAAACTGGCGCGCTGGGGCACCGAACTGCATGACCGATTCCTGTTGCCGCACTTCATCGAGCAGGATTTTGCCGACGTCATCAATGAGCTGAACGCTGCCGGCTACCCGTTGCGCGCCGAGTGGTTCGCCGCTCACCTGGAGTTCCGTTTTCCCAAGGTTGGCGATTACGCGGTCAATGGCATCGAATTGCAGTTGCGCCAGGCGCTGGAGCCCTGGCATGTGCTCGGGGAGGAGGGCGCGGCAGGCGGCACTGTGCGTTATGTGGATTCCTCCCTGGAGCGCTTGCAGGTCAAGCTCAATGGCCTGGCGCCGCAACGTTATGTGTTGACCTGCAACGGCGTGCCGGTGCCGCTGCACCCCACCGGTCGGGTCGGCGAGTTCGTCGCCGGGGTGCGTTTTCGCGCCTGGCAACCGGCCAACTGCCTGCAACCGACCATCCCGGTGCAGGCGCCGCTGGTCTTCGATGTGCTCGACACCTGGACGCAGCGTTCCCTGGGCGGCTGCCAGTATCACGTGGCGCATCCTGGCGGGCGCAACTACGAGAGCCTGCCGGTCAATGCCAACGAAGCCGAGAGTCGGCGGATGGCGCGCTTCTTCCGGCTCGGGCACACACCCGGGAAAATTCCGATACCGAGCCTGGCCGTGGATGACGAATTTCCGCTCACGCTTGATCTGCGGCGTTTCCATGGGGCCCCGAACATGTAACGCACACCTTGTGTGGCGAGGGAGCTTGCTCCCGCTGGCTGCGAAGCAGCCCTTTTTTTTGTGAGCGCTTCGCACGGGTGCGCCAGCCCGGTCAAGCGGGAGCAAGCTCCCTCGCCACGATGGTTCAAGGCTGAAATAGGTTGCCAGGCCCAAGGCAACACACATCTATCCGCGCGTCATCTGCTTGCGCTAGTCTGATCCTTCATTGCCGTCTGCCGAGCTTTCCATGCCTGACCTGCTTGACCGTTACCCGCTGACGACGGGCACCTATCACGAATTGCTGGACGACAGCGGTGCGGTGCGCCCGCACTGGCGACGGCTGCTCGACCAATTGCAACGCAGCACGCCGGCCCAGTTGATCCAGCGCCAGGCCCTGCTGGCGCGGCAGATCCAGGAAAACGGCGTGACCTACAACGTCTACGCGGACCCCAAGGGTGCGGATCGGCCGTGGGAACTGGACCTGCTGCCGCACGTCATCGATGCCCAGGAGTGGAAGCACCTGTCGGCCGGCATCGCCCAGCGCGGCCGCCTGCTCAACGCCGTGCTGGCTGATCTGTACGGGCCACAGCGGCTGATCAGCGAGGGCCTGTTGCCGGCGGAACTGGTGTTCGGGCACAACAATTTCCTCTGGCCCTGCCAGGGCATTGCCCAGCCGGGCGCCAACTTCCTGCACCTGTACGCGGTAGACCTGGCGCGCACACCCGATGGCCGCTGGTGGGTCACGGCGGATCGGACCCAGGCGCCGTCGGGGGCCGGGTATGCGCTGGAAAACCGCATGATCGTTTCCCGCGCGTTTCCTGAGTTGTACCGCGACCTCAAGGTGCGACACCTGTCCGGCTTCTTCCGGACCTTGCAGGAAACCCTGGCACGCCAGGCGCCCAGCGATGGCGAGCCGCCGTTGGTGGTGCTGCTGACGCCGGGGCGGTTCAACGAAAGCTATTTCGAACACCTGTACCTGGCGCGCCAGTTGGGTTATCCGCTGGTGGAAGGCAGCGACCTGACTGTCCGGGACGCCACGGTCTACCTCAAGACCCTCAGCGGCCTGCGCCGGGTCCACGCCATCATGCGTCGTCTCGACGATGATTTCTGTGACCCGCTGGAACTGCGCACCGATTCGGCCCTGGGCGTGCCGGGGCTGCTGGAGGCGGTGCGCCAGGGCCGGGTGCTGGTGGCCAATGCCTTGGGCAGCGGCGTGCTGGAATCGCCAGGGTTGTTGGGCTTTTTGCCGCAAATCAACCAGTACCTGTTCGGCGAAGCGTTGTTGCTGCCGTCGATCGCCACCTGGTGGTGCGGTGAACCACCGGTGCTGGCCCAGGCTTTGGAGAAACTGCCAGAACTGCTGATCAAGCCGGCGTTCCCTTCGCAGAGCTTCAACCCGGTGTTCGGCCGCGACCTGAGCGAACAGCAGCGCAGCCAACTGGCGGCGCGCATGCAGGCGCGTCCCTACGCGTACGTCGCCCAGGAGCTGGCGCAACTGTCCCAGGCTCCGGTCTGGCAGGCCGAGGACGGGCAGATCCAGCCCCGGGCCATTGGCATGCGCGTGTATGCGGTGGCCGGGAAGGATGATTATCGGGTGCTGTCCGGTGGCCTGACGCGCGTGGCCGCCGAGGCCGACGCCGAGGTGGTGTCGATGCAGCGCGGTGGCGCCAGCAAGGACACCTGGGTGCTGGCGGAGCAGGCCCCGGGCGGCGAGCAGTGGGCTGCCCAGCGGACCGTAGGCGTCCACGACCTGGTTCGCCGCGATCCGTACCTGCCGTCGCGGGTGGTGGAAAACCTGTTCTGGTTCGGCCGTTACTGCGAGCGTTGCGACGACAGCGCGCGGCTGTTGCGGATCATGCTCGCACGCTACGTCGACGGCGATGATCCGCAGGCCTTGCAGTCGGCGGTGGCCCTGGGCGAAAGCCTGATGTTGCTGCCCGACGAGGGGCAATTGCCCGAGCGGCTGCTGGCGGCCCTGCTGGGCGAGGACTGGTCGTTCAGCCTGCGCTCCAACCTGCAGCGCTTGCAGTGGGCGGCGTCCCAGGTGCGTGGGAAGTTGTCGCGGGAGAACTGGCAGGCGCTGGTTGAGCTGCAGCGCGAGGCCATGGAACTGGACACCGCCGAGCCGGATTTCGGCGAACTGCTGGACTTCCTCAACCGGCTGGTGATGTCCCTGGCGGCGTTGTCCGGTTTTGCCCTGGACGACATGACCCGCGACGAGGGCTGGCGCTTTCTGATGATCGGCCGACGCCTGGAGCGCCTGCAATTTCTCAGCAGCAGCCTGGCGGCATTCCTGCGGGGCGAGGCCGTGTTCGATCAGGCCGGGCTGGAATGGTTGCTGGAGTTGGGTAACAGCAGCATCACCTACCGCTCGCGCTATCTGGCGGTGGCGCAACTGATCCCGGTGCTCGACCTGCTGTTGCTGGACGAGCAGAACCCCCATGCGGTGCTCTTTCAGTTGAAACTGGTGGCCCGCACCCTCAAGCGTCTCAACGATGACTTCGGCGCGCCCCGGGACGTTGCCTTGCCGGACCTGGTGACGCGTCTTTCACGCTTCGATTTGCGTTGCCTGGAAAACCCGTTGTTCGGCGAAACCAGCCTGCGCGCGGCGCTCGACGGGTTGGCCGACCTGCTCCAGGAAGTGGCCGATGTCAGCGGTCAGGTGTCCGATCGCCTGGCCTTGCGTCACTTTGCCCATGTCGATGATGTCAGCCAGCGCACGGTGTCCGTCTGATGAGTGCCCGTTACCAGATTTTCCACGACACCCATTACCACTATGACAGTCCGGTTTCCCTGGCCCAGCAGCTCGCGCACCTGTGGCCACGGCCGTGTGAGTGGCAACGTTGTACCGAGCAGCAGTTGTTGATCAGCCCGGAACCGACCACCCGCCGCGATGAACAGGACGTGTTCGGCAACCCGCTGACCCGCCTGGCTTTCGAGCGACCGCACGATGAGTTGCAGGTCAACGCACGGTTGAGCGTCGAAGTGCTGGCCCGTCCTGAGCTGGATTTCAATATGTCCCCGGCCTGGGAGTCGACCTGCCAGGCACTGAGCTACAGTGGCCGGCCGCTCGCGGCCCCGGTGCTGGAGGCGTGCCGTTACCGTTTCGAGTCGCCCTATGTGCACCTCAAGCGCAGTTTCGTCGAGTTTTCCGCAAGCTGTTTCCCGCCGGGCCGGCCGTTGATGCTCGGGGTCCGGGCGTTGATGGAAAAGATTTTCCAGGAATTCACCTTCGACGCCGAAGCGACCCAGGTGGCGACGCCGCTGGTGGAGGTGCTGGAGCGGCGGCGGGGCGTGTGCCAGGACTTTGCCCACCTGATGCTGGCCAGTCTGCGTTCGCGCGGGCTGGCGGCGCGTTATGTCAGTGGCTACCTGCTGACCCAGCCGCCACCCGGCCAGCCACGCCTGATCGGCGCCGACGCGTCTCACGCCTGGGTGTCGGTGTATTGCCCGGTGCTGGGCTGGGTGGATTTTGATCCGACCAACAATGTGCAGCCGGCCCTGGAGCACATCACCTTGGCCTGGGGCCGGGATTTTTCCGATGTGTCGCCGTTGCGCGGGGTGATCCTGGGCGGTGGCAACCACGATCCCGAGGTGCGGGTGACGGTGATGCCGGTTGAGTCATAGGACGATTACAGTGTGGGAGCGGGCTTGCTCGCGAAAGCGGGTTGTCAGTGGCTGATGAGGTCGCTGGTACACCGCCTTCGCGGGCAAGCCCGCTCCCACAGGCAAGGTATTCAATAGCGAGCAAAGCCCATGGTCCCGGTTTTCAGGCCGGCAGCGGGGCTGCCGATCCAGGACACAGGACCGGCGGGGCAGGAGGGATCAGGCGTCAGGCGCCGGGTCTTTCGGTGCGTCACCTTCGTCGGTGGTCACGTCGCTTTCGGCGTCGTGGCTCAGTGCCGCTTCTTCAGCCGAGGCTTTCTTGCGCTGCAGCTTTTCCTCTTTCTTCTGCTCCTTGGCCAGGTCTCTCTGACGTTTGGCGAAGGAATAATTGGGTTTGGCCATGGGCGTTCCTCTGGGGTCGAAGGGAGGGAGAGCGGCGCGTATTCTGCCCTGTATCGGGGCCGAGCCGTTAGCGGGGTTTTTGTTCGGCCCACTTCGGCTGCACCGAGGGTTGCCATTCGTCCAGCGCGTCGAGCAGGTCATGGGCCGACTCGCTCACTTGCAGCATGTCACGATGCGGCGCCCGGACGAAGCCTTCGCCGACGATGTGGTCGAGGAAACCGGTCAGTTTGCTGTAGAACCCGTTCACTTCCAGCAGGCCCAGCGGCTTGCCGTGATAGCCGAGCTGGCCCCAGGTCCAGACCTCGAACAACTCTTCCAGCGTGCCGAGGCCGCCGGGCAGGGCGATGAAGGCATCGCTGAGTTCGGCCATGCGCGCCTTGCGGGCATGCATGCCGTCCACCACCTCCAGGCGGGTCAGGCCGGCGTGGCCGATCTCCTTGTCCTTCAGGCTTTGGGGAATGATGCCAATGACTTCTCCGCCGGCTGCCAGGGCCGCGTCGGCAACGATGCCCATCAGGCCGACGGCACCGCCGCCATAGACCAGTGTCAGCTTGCGCTCGGCCAGCGCCTTTCCCAGGGTCTGGGCCGCTTCACGGTAGGCGGGATGGCTGCCGGTGCTGGCGCCGCAAAATACACAAACAGATGCAATGGACATGCGTTACTCCGTGGGTCGATGACCGTTGCAGAGTAAAGCCTCGTCACGGGTGTGCAAAGGCGCTGAAAGTCTTAGCCTTCGCGCTGGGGTTTTTCATAGGTGCCACTGGCGCCGCAGGCGTAGGCGGCGAGCAAGCTGCACAACAGGCTGTTGAGGTTCATGGTGGACGCTCCAGAGGGTGATGGAGCCGATCATAGGGTGGGCTCGTGCGTCTGGCTTGTTGATTGTGTCCATCAGGCTGATAGCCTTAAGTTGTATACAATGTTTGATTCAGGTCATAGGAACTTGTCTGAAATTAAGGCAGTCTTCCCCTTTGAAGGAATTTTCTAACCATGCCTTGGAGATTCACGATGTTTGCCAAACTTGTTGCGGTATCCCTGTTGACGCTGGCCAGCAGCCAACTGATGGCAGCGGAGTGCAAGACCACGATCGACTCCACCGACCAGATGTCCTTCAGCACCAAGGCCATCGAAATCGACAAAAGCTGCAAGACCTTCACCGTTGAGCTGACTCATTCCGGCAACCTGCCGAAAAACGTCATGGGCCATAACTGGGTCCTGAGCAAAGAAGCCGACATGCAGCCGATCGCGACCGACGGCCTGGCGGCTGGCATCGACAAGAACTACCTGAAAGACGCTGACGACCGCGTCATTGCCCATACCAAGGTGATTGGTGCCAATGAGAAGGACTCGGTGACCTTCGACGTTTCGAAGCTCGATGCCGCTGAAAAATACGGCTTTTTCTGCTCGTTCCCGGGCCACATTTCGATGATGAAAGGTACTGTTACCCTGAAATAATTTCTGTGGGAGCGGGCTTGCTCGCGAAGGCGGCCGGACATTCAACATAGATGTCACAGATACACCGCCTTCGCGAGCAA
>NZ_LHVJ01000023.1:0-16247 GCF_001269745.1 Pseudomonas sp. P97.38 | reverse complement strand
AGCCGAACCGATGATGATTGGAGTGTCATCACCTGGGAAGTCGTAAGTGCTCAGCAGGTCGCGCACTTCCATCTCAACCAGTTCCAGCAGCTCAGCGTCGTCAACCATGTCAGCCTTGTTCAGGAAGACAACGATGTACGGAACGCCTACCTGACGGGACAGCAGGATGTGCTCACGGGTTTGTGGCATCGGACCATCGGCGGCCGAGCAAACCAGGATCGCGCCGTCCATCTGGGCAGCACCGGTGATCATGTTTTTTACGTAGTCGGCGTGACCTGGGCAGTCAACGTGCGCGTAGTGACGCACGGACGAATCGTATTCAACGTGAGCGGTGTTGATGGTGATACCGCGAGCTTTCTCTTCCGGGGCGCTGTCGATCTTGTCGAAGTCAACCTTGGCCGAACCGAAAACTTCGGAGCAGACACGGGTCAGAGCAGCGGTCAGAGTGGTTTTACCGTGGTCAACGTGGCCGATGGTGCCAACGTTGACGTGCGGTTTGTTCCGTTCAAATTTTTCTTTAGCCACGACAATTAACTCCTAGCTTAAAGGGCTGAATCAGCCTTGCTTTTTGGTAACAGTTTCGACGATATGCGACGGAGCTGTATTGTATTTTTTGAATTCCATGGA
Source organism: Pseudomonas sp. P97.38 (assembly GCF_001269745.1). Lineage (NCBI taxonomy): Bacteria > Pseudomonadati > Pseudomonadota > Gammaproteobacteria > Pseudomonadales > Pseudomonadaceae > Pseudomonas > Pseudomonas sp. P97.38. The sequence goes on along the minus strand of NZ_LHVJ01000023.1, from coordinate 15,620 downwards.
GTAGCTTGCGCGACCCTGAGACATGGAACGAACGTCGGTTGCGTAACCGAACATTTCACCCAACGGAACCTCGGCGCGAATGACCTTGCCGGAAACCGTATCTTCCATACCCAGAATCATGCCGCGACGACGGTTAAGGTCGCCCATGACATCACCCATGTAGTCTTCAGGCGTAACGACTTCAACGGCCATGATCGGCTCGAGCAACTCACCACCGCCCTTCTGGGCCAGTTGCTTGGTCGCCATGGAAGCAGCCACCTTGAACGCCATCTCGTTGGAGTCGACGTCGTGGTAAGAACCGTCGAACACGGTCGCCTTCAGGCCGATCAGCGGATAGCCGGCAACAACGCCGTTCTTCATCTGCTCTTCGATACCCTTCTGGATCGCCGGGATGTATTCCTTAGGAACCACACCGCCCACGACTTCGTTCAGGAATTGCAGACCTTCCTGACCTTCGTCAGCAGGAGCAAAACGGATCCAGCAGTGGCCGAACTGACCACGACCGCCGGACTGACGAACGAACTTGCCTTCGATCTCACAGCTCTTCGTGATGCGCTCACGATAGGAGACCTGAGGCTTACCGATGTTGGCTTCGACGTTGAACTCACGGCGCATCCGGTCAACCAGGATGTCCAGGTGCAGCTCGCCCATGCCGGAGATGATCGTTTGACCAGTCTCTTCATCAGTCTTGACGCGGAAAGACGGGTCTTCCTGAGCAAGCTTGCCCAGAGCGATACCCATTTTTTCCTGGTCATCCTTGGTTTTTGGCTCAACGGCAACCGAAATAACCGGCTCCGGGAAGTCCATGCGAACCAGGATGATTGGCTTGTCAGCGTTGCACAAAGTCTCACCAGTGGTGACGTCCTTCATGCCGATCAAGGCCGCGATGTCGCCAGCGCGCACTTCCTTGATTTCTTCACGGGCGTTTGCGTGCATTTGCACCATACGACCCACGCGCTCTTTCTTGCCTTTTACCGAGTTGATCACGCCGTCGCCGGAGGCCAACACGCCCGAGTAAACTCGAACGAAGGTCAAGGTACCCACGAATGGGTCGGTAGCGATCTTGAACGCCAGGGCCGCGAACGGCTCGTCGTCACTTGCGTGACGCTCCATTTCCTCTTCCTCGTTATCAGGGTTGGAGCCCTTGATAGCAGGAATGTCGGTTGGAGCAGGCAGGAAGTCGATAACGGCGTCGAGAACCAGGGGAACGCCCTTGTTCTTGAAGGAAGAACCGCAAACAGCCAGGACGATCTCGCCAGCGATGGTACGCTGACGCAGAGCGGCCTTGATTTCCTCGATGGAGAGCTCTTCGCCTTCGAGGTACTTGTTCATCAGCTCTTCATTGGCTTCGGCCGCAGCCTCGACCATGTTGCTGCGCCACTGCTCGGCTTCTGCCAACAGCTCGGCCGGGATGTCCTTGCGAACAGGGACCATGCCCTTGTCGGAGTCATTCCAGTAGACCGCTTGCATGTTGATCAGGTCGATCTGGCCCTGGAAGTTGTCTTCCGAACCGATAGCGAGCTGGATAGGCACCGGAGTGTGACCCAGACGCTGCTTGATCTGACCGATCACGCGCAGGAAGTTGGCACCAGCACGGTCCATCTTGTTTACATAAACAAGACGTGGAACGCCGTATTTGTTGGCCTGACGCCATACGGTTTCCGACTGAGGCTCAACACCCGAAGTACCGCAGAACACAACGACCGCGCCGTCGAGTACACGCAGGGAACGCTCAACTTCAATGGTGAAGTCTACGTGGCCCGGGGTATCGATGACGTTGAAGCGATGCTCGTGTGGGTACTGCTTCTCGGAACCCTTCCAGAAGGCGGTGATGGCAGCAGAGGTAATGGTAATACCACGCTCCTGCTCCTGCACCATCCAGTCTGTGGTCGCGGCGCCGTCATGCACCTCGCCCATTTTGTGACTTTTGCCGGTGTAAAAAAGGACGCGCTCGGTGGTGGTGGTTTTACCAGCATCCACGTGAGCGACGATACCGATGTTACGGTAGCGGTTAATCGGTGTAGTACGAGCCATAAAGCCCTCGCAAATTGAGTGACGCTAAAATTAGAAGCGGTAGTGCGAGAAAGCCTTGTTGGCTTCAGCCATACGGTGCACGTCTTCACGCTTCTTAACTGCAGCACCTTTACCTTCAGCAGCGTCCAACAGTTCACCAGCCAAACGCAGAGCCATGGACTTCTCGCCGCGCTTGCGGGCGAAGTCTACGAGCCAGCGCATGGCCAGAGCGTTACGACGGGACGGACGAACTTCAACCGGAACCTGGTAGGTAGCACCGCCTACGCGGCGCGACTTCACTTCGACCAGCGGAGCGATGGCGTCGAGTGCTTTTTCGAAGAGTTCCAGGGGATCGGAGTTCTTACGCTCTTTAACTTTTTCCAGCGCGCCATAAACGATACGTTCGGCAACGGCTTTCTTGCCGCTTTCCATTACGTGGTTCATGAACTTGGCGAGGATCTGGCTTCCGTATTTCGGATCGTCCAGAATCTCACGCTTGGCTGCTACGCGACGTCTTGGCATTGATAAGCCCTCAAACGGTCTTCAGGTTAGCCCGGGACAGCTGACGCGTGCCCGACCTTACTCTTATCGACTCAATAAAATTAAAAACTGCAAAAAACGGCCGATTATTTCGGACGCTTGGTACCGTATTTCGAACGACCCTGGTTACGACCTTTAACGCCGGAAGTATCCAAAGAACCGCGAACGGTGTGGTAACGAACACCTGGCAAGTCTTTTACACGACCGCCGCGGATCAGTACCACGCTGTGCTCTTGCAGGTTGTGGCCTTCACCGCCGATGTACGAGGAAACCTCGAAACCGTTGGTCAGGCGCACACGGCATACTTTACGCAGTGCCGAGTTAGGTTTTTTCGGCGTAGTGGTATACACGCGGGTGCATACGCCACGACGTTGCGGGCAGTTCTGCAGCGCAGGTACGTCGGATTTCTCGACGATACGCTTACGCGGCTGACGTACCAGCTGGTTGATAGTTGCCATCTACTAGCTCCACTGTTGTCTTGCGACGCTATTGTCTTGCAAGAAAAGCAAAATGGCAGGAACGAATTCCCGCCAAATTTAGGGGATCAAGAGTCTAAAGAGGATCTTGTCCCCAGTCAAGGCAAGGCCCCGACCTCCCCGCCCGCCGGATCTCGACAATCTGTCTCGATCCGCCGAACGGGGCGACCAGGGCCTGGCACTCAATTACCGCAGAACTCAGTTACCGCTCGAGTTCAGCGCTTCGGTCAGTGCAGCTTCCACTTCACTGGCGCTTACGCGCAACGGCTTGTCTGCATCACGGCGACGCTTACGCTCGCTGTGATAGGCCAAACCGGTACCGGCCGGGATCAGACGACCCACGACCACGTTTTCTTTCAGGCCGCGCAGGTAATCGCGCTTGCCGGTTACCGCCGCTTCGGTCAGTACACGAGTGGTTTCCTGGAAGGAAGCCGCCGAGATGAACGATTCGGTGGACAACGACGCCTTGGTGATACCCAGCAGAACGCGGGTGAACTTGGCGACAAACTTGTCTTCCGTGCTCAGACGCTCGTTCTCTACCAGTACGTGAGTCAGTTCCATCTGGTCGCCCTTGATGAAGCTGGAATCGCCAGACTCGGAGATCTCAACTTTACGCAGCATCTGACGCAGGATGGTCTCGATGTGCTTGTCGTTGATCTTCACGCCTTGCAGGCGGTAAACGTCCTGGATCTCGTTCACGATGTACTTGGCCAGCGCACTCACACCCAGCAGACGCAGGATGTCGTGTGGATCGCTCGGACCGTCGGAGATCACTTCGCCGCGGTTGACCTGTTCGCCTTCGAAGACGTTCAGGTGACGCCACTTCGGAATCAGCTCTTCGTACGGATCGCTACCGTCGTTCGGGGTGATGACCAGACGGCGCTTGCCCTTGGTTTCCTTACCGAACGCGATGGTGCCGCTGACCTCAGCCAGGATCGAGGCTTCCTTCGGACGACGAGCTTCGAACAAGTCGGCAACACGCGGCAGACCACCGGTGATGTCGCGGGTCTTCGAGGTTTCCTGCGGGATACGGGCGATAACATCACCGATCGCGATCCGCGCACCGTCCGCAACACCGACCAGGGCGTTGGCTGGCAGGAAGTACTGAGCGATAACGTCAGTGCCTGGCAGCAACAGATCCTTGCCGTTGTCGTCGACCATCTTCACGGCAGGACGGATGTCCTTGCCGGCAGCTGGACGATCTTTCGGATCCAGTACTTCAATGTTGGTCATACCGGTCAATTCGTCAGTCTGACGCTTGATCGTGATGCCTTCTTCCATGCCCACGTAGGTCACGGTACCTTTCATTTCGGTAACGATCGGGTGAGTGTGCGGATCCCACTTGGCCACGATGGCGCCAGCGTCGACCTTGTCACCTTCCTTGACCGAAATCACCGCACCATACGGCAGCTTGTAGCGCTCGCGCTCACGACCGAAGTCGTCGGCAATCGCCAGCTCACCGGAACGGGACACGGCGACCAGGTGACCGTCCACGCGCTCAACGTGCTTGAGGTTGTGCAGGCGGACAGTACCGCCATTCTTCACCTGTACGCTGTCGGCCGCGGAGGTCCGGCTGGCCGCACCACCGATGTGGAACGTACGCATGGTCAGCTGGGTACCCGGCTCACCGATGGACTGGGCCGCGATAACGCCGACCGATTCACCGATGTTCACCTGGTGACCACGAGCCAGGTCGCGGCCGTAGCACTTGGCGCAGATGCCGTAGCGGGTTTCGCAGCTGATCGGCGAACGCACGATCACTTCATCGATGCTGTTCAGCTCGATGAACTCTACCCACTTCTCGTCTACCAGGGTGCCGGCAGGAACGATGACGTCCTCGGTACCTGGCTTGAATACGTCACGGGCGATGACACGACCCAATACGCGTTCACCCAACGGCTCGACCACGTCGCCGCCTTCGATGTGCGGAGTCATGACCAGGCCATGTTCGGTGCCGCAATCGATCTCGGTCACCACCAGGTCTTGCGCTACGTCTACCAGACGACGTGTCAGGTAACCGGAGTTCGCCGTTTTCAACGCGGTATCCGCAAGACCCTTACGAGCACCGTGCGTGGAGATGAAGTACTGGAGTACGCTCAGGCCTTCACGGAAGTTCGCGGTGATCGGGGTCTCGATGATGGAGCCGTCCGGCTTGGCCATCAGGCCACGCATACCGGCGAGCTGACGGATCTGCGCAGCAGAACCCCGCGCGCCCGAGTCGGCCATCATGTACATCGAGTTGAAGGATTCCTGCTCGACTTCGTCGCCATGACGGTCGATGACCTTCTCTTTCGAGAGGTTGGCCATCATCGCCTTGGAAACTTCGTCGTTCGCCTTGGACCAGAGGTCGATCACCTTGTTGTACTTCTCGCCCTGGGTTACCAGGCCGGAGGCGTACTGGCTTTCGATCTCTTTCACTTCCTCGGTAGCGGTACCGATGATGCGGGCTTTTTCATCCGGGATAACGAAGTCGTTAACACCGATGGAAACGCCGGAAATGGTCGAATAGGCAAAACCGGTGTACATCAACTGGTCAGCGAAGATCACGGTTTCCTTCAAACCAACCACGCGGTAGCACTGGTTGATCAGCTTGGAGATCGCTTTCTTCTTCATCGGCAGGTTGACGACATCGAACGACAAGCCTTTTGGCACAACCTGGAACAACAGCGCACGGCCGACAGTGGTGTCGACAATACGGGTGTTGGTCACGCTGTTGCCATCGCGATCGTTCACGGTCTCGTTGATCCGCACCTTGACCTTGGCATGCAGTGCGGCTTCGCCGGCACGGAACACACGGTCAACTTCCTGCAGATCCGCGAACACACGACCTTCGCCCTTGGCGTTGATCGCTTCGCGCGTCATGTAGTACAGACCCAATACAACGTCCTGCGACGGCACGATGATTGGCTCACCGTTGGCTGGCGACAGAATGTTGTTGGTCGACATCATCAACGCACGCGCTTCGAGCTGGGCTTCCAGCGTCAGCGGTACGTGCACGGCCATCTGGTCACCGTCGAAGTCGGCGTTGTACGCAGCACAGACCAGCGGGTGCAGCTGGATAGCCTTACCTTCGATCAGTACCGGTTCAAACGCCTGGATGCCCAGACGGTGAAGGGTCGGTGCACGGTTGAGGAGCACGGGGTGTTCGCGAATCACTTCGGCGAGAACGTCCCAGACCTCTGGCAGCTCGCGCTCGACCATCTTCTTGGCGGCCTTGATGGTGGTCGCCAGACCACGCATTTCCAGCTTGCCGAAAATGAACGGCTTGAACAGCTCGAGAGCCATCTTCTTCGGCAGACCGCACTGGTGCAGACGCAGGGTCGGGCCTACGGTAATTACCGAACGACCGGAGTAGTCAACACGCTTACCGAGCAAGTTCTGACGGAAACGACCTTGCTTACCCTTGATCATGTCGGCCAGGGATTTCAGAGGACGCTTGTTCGAACCGGTGATAGCGCGACCGCGACGACCGTTATCCAGCAAGGCATCCACAGCTTCCTGCAGCATGCGCTTTTCGTTGCGCACGATGATGTCAGGAGCGGACAGATCCAGCAGGCGCTTCAAACGGTTGTTACGGTTGATCACTCGACGATACAGATCGTTGAGGTCGGAAGTCGCAAAGCGACCGCCATCGAGCGGAACCAGCGGACGCAGGTCTGGCGGCAGAACCGGCAGAACGGTCAGCACCATCCACTCAGGCAGGTTGCCGGAACCCTGGAAGGCTTCCATCAACTTCAGGCGCTTGGACAGCTTCTTGATCTTGGTTTCGGAGTTGGTTTGCGGAATTTCTTCACGCAGGCGGCCAATCTCGTGCTCCAGGTCGATCGCGTGCAGCAGTTCACGGACAGCTTCGGCACCCATGCGGGCATCGAAATCGTCACCGAACTCTTCCAGCGCTTCGAAATACTGCTCGTCGTTAAGCAGTTGGCCCTTTTCAAGGGTGGTCATGCCTGGGTCGATCACGACGTAGCTCTCGAAGTAGAGAACACGTTCGATATCACGCAGGGTCATGTCCATCAGCAAGCCGATACGGGACGGCAGCGATTTCAGGAACCAGATGTGGGCAACCGGTGAAGCCAGTTCGATGTGCGCCATGCGCTCACGACGAACCTTGGCCAGCGCGACTTCAACGCCGCACTTCTCGCAGATCACGCCACGGTGTTTCAAGCGCTTGTACTTACCGCACAGGCACTCGTAATCCTTGACCGGGCCAAAGATCTTGGCGCAGAACAGGCCGTCACGCTCAGGCTTGAACGTACGGTAGTTGATGGTTTCCGGTTTTTTAACTTCACCGAACGACCACGAACGGATCATCTCAGGCGAGGCCAATCCAATACGGATAGCGTCGAACTCTTCGACTTGACCCTGGTTTTTCAGCAAATTCAGTAGGTCTTTCAAGGCCTTTCCTCCTGGCGGAGCAGAGAGCGGGCCAGACAGCCCCGCTCTCGATTCGCGTCACGTGTTATTCGGTTTCCAGATCGATATCGATGCCGAGGGAACGAATTTCCTTGATCAACACGTTGAAGGACTCGGGCATGCCCGGCTCCATACGGTGATCGCCGTCCACGATGTTTTTGTACATCTTGGTCCGGCCGTTCACATCGTCCGACTTCACTGTGAGCATTTCTTGCAGAGTGTAGGCAGCACCGTACGCTTCCAGCGCCCAGACCTCCATCTCCCCGAAACGCTGACCACCGAACTGCGCCTTACCACCCAGCGGCTGCTGGGTAACCAGGCTGTAAGAACCGGTAGAACGAGCGTGCATCTTGTCGTCTACCAAGTGGTTCAGCTTCAGCATGTACATGTAGCCAACGGTAACCGGACGCTCGAATTTGTTGCCGGTACGGCCATCGAACAGCTGCATCTGGCCGCTTTCCGGCAGGTCTGCCAGTTTCAGCATGGCCTTGATTTCGCTTTCCTTGGCACCGTCGAACACCGGAGTCGCCATTGGAACGCCGCCGCGCAGGTTCTTCGCCAGGTCCAGGATTTCCTGGTCGGAGAAGGTGTCCAGCTCTTCGTTGCGACCGCCGATCTCGTTGTAGATCTCGTGCAGGAACTTACGCAGGTCTGCGACCTTGCGCTGCTCTTCGACCATACGGTTGATCTTCTCACCCAAGCCCTTGGCCGCGAGGCCCAGGTGGGTTTCAAGGATCTGACCAACGTTCATACGCGAAGGTACGCCCAACGGGTTGAGGACCACATCGACCGGGGTGCCATTGGCATCGTGCGGCATGTCTTCAACCGGCATGATCACAGAGACCACACCTTTGTTACCGTGACGACCGGCCATCTTGTCGCCCGGCTGAATGCGGCGACGGATTGCCAGGTAGACCTTGACGATTTTCAGCACGCCTGGAGCCAGGTCATCGCCCTGCTGCAGTTTGCGCTTCTTGTCTTCGAACTTGTCATCCAGCAGACGGCGGCGATCAACGATGTAGGCCTGGGCTTTCTCGAGCTGCTCGTTCAGAGCGTCTTCAGCCATGCGCAGTTTGAACCACTGGCCGTGCTCAAGACCGTCGAGGACTTCGTCGGTGATTTCCTGACCTTTCTTCAGGCCGGCGCCGCCTTCGGCCTTGTGGCCAACCAGCGCAGCACGCAGACGTTCGAAAGTCGCGCCTTCAACGATACGGAACTCTTCGTTCAGGTCCTTGCGGATCTCGTCGAGCTGGGTTTTCTCGATGGACAGTGCACGAGCATCACGCTCGACGCCGTCGCGAGTGAAGACCTGTACGTCGATGACGGTACCCTTGGTGCCAGTCGGCACACGCAGGGAGGTGTCCTTAACGTCACTGGCTTTTTCACCGAAGATGGCACGCAGCAGTTTTTCTTCCGGCGTCAGCTGGGTCTCGCCTTTCGGAGTGACCTTGCCCACCAGGATGTCGCCTGCGCCGACTTCGGCACCTACATAAACGATACCGGCTTCGTCCAGCTTGTTCAGTGCAGCCTCACCCACGTTCGGGATGTCCGCAGTGATTTCTTCTGGGCCAAGCTTGGTGTCACGAGCCACACAGGTCAGTTCCTGAATGTGGATCGTGGTGAAGCGGTCTTCCTGAACCACACGCTCGGACAGGCAGATGGAGTCTTCGAAGTTGAAGCCGTTCCACGCCATGAACGCGATGCGCATGTTCTGGCCCAGCGCCAGTTCACCCATGTCGGTGGACGGGCCGTCAGCCATGATGTCGCTGCGCTGAACCCGATCACCCTTGCTGACCAGCGGACGCTGGTTGATGCAGGTGTTCTGGTTGGAGCGGGTGTATTTGGTCAGGTTGTAGATGTCGACACCGGCTTCGCCCGTTTCAACTTCGTCATCGGCAACACGAACCACGATACGGCTGGCATCGACGGAATCGATCACACCGCCACGACGGGCCACGACGCAAACGCCGGAGTCGCGAGCAACGTTGCGCTCCATGCCGGTACCCACCAGCGGCTTGTCGGCACGCAGGGTCGGTACAGCCTGACGCTGCATGTTCGAACCCATCAACGCACGGTTGGCGTCGTCGTGCTCGAGGAACGGAATCAGCGACGCTGCCACCGAAACAACCTGCTTGGGCGACACGTCCATCAAGGTGACGTCTTCCGGCGCCTTGACGGTGAACTCGTTCAGGTGACGAACAGCAACCAGTTCGTCGATCAGGACTTTCTTGTCGTTCATCGTGGCCGAAGCCTGGGCGATCACGTGATCGGCCTCTTCGATGGCGGACAGGAACACGATCTCGTCGGTCACCAGGGCGTCTTTCACCACACGGTACGGGCTCTCGAGGAAGCCGTACTGGTTGGTGCGCGCATAGGCGGCCAGGGAGTTGATCAGACCGATGTTCGGACCTTCCGGCGTCTCGATCGGGCATACGCGACCGTAGTGGGTCGGGTGTACGTCACGAACTTCAAAGCCTGCGCGCTCACGGGTCAGACCACCTGGGCCGAGTGCGGAGACACGACGCTTGTGGGTGATCTCGGACAGCGGGTTGTTCTGGTCCATGAACTGCGACAGCTGGCTCGAACCGAAGAACTCCTTAACCGCCGCAGCCACTGGCTTGGCGTTGATCAGGTCTTGCGGCATCAGGCCTTCGCTTTCAGCCATCGACAGGCGTTCCTTGACCGCGCGCTCTACACGCACCAGGCCAACACGGAACTGGTTCTCGGCCATTTCGCCTACGCAGCGAACACGACGGTTACCCAGGTGGTCGATGTCATCGACGATGCCTTTGCCGTTACGGATGTCGACCAGAGTCTTGAGCACCGCAACGATGTCGTCCTTGTTCAGCACACCCGAACCTTCGATCTCGGTACGACCGATACGACGGTTGAACTTCATCCGGCCGACCGCAGACAGGTCATAACGCTCAGGGCTGAAGAACAGGTTGTTGAACAGGGTCTCGGCTGCATCCTTGGTTGGCGGCTCGCCAGGACGCATCATGCGATAGATCTCGACCAGGGCTTCCAGCTGGTTGCCGGTGGAGTCGATCTTCAGCGTGTCGGAGATGAAAGGACCGCAGTCGATGTCGTTGGTGTACAGGGTTTCGATACGAACGACCTGGGCCTTGACGATTTTCGCCAGGATTTCGACGGACAGCTCGGTGTTGCACTCTGCAATGATTTCGCCAGTGGCCGGATGCACGATGGCCTTCGCCGTGGTGCGACCCAGGACGTAGTCCATCGGCACCTGCAGCTCTTTGATCCCGGCTTTTTCCAGCTGGTTGATGTGGCGAGCGGTGATACGACGACCCTGCTCGACAATAACCTTACCTTTGTCGTCCTGGATGTCCAGGACCGCTATTTCACCGCGCAGGCGCTGAGGCACCAGTTCCAGGCTGAGGTTTTCACCCTGCACGTGGAAGACGTTGGTGGTGTAGAACGCGTCCAGCACTTCCTCGGTGGTATAGCCGAGCGCGCGCAGCAGTACCGAAGCCGGCAGCTTGCGACGACGGTCGATACGCACGAAGACGCAGTCTTTCGGGTCGAATTCGAAGTCCAACCACGAACCGCGGTAAGGAATGATGCGCGCGGAGTAAAGCAGTTTGCCGGAGCTGTGCGTCTTGCCACGGTCGTGGTCGAAGAACACGCCCGGAGAACGGTGCAGCTGGGAAACGATTACACGCTCGGTACCGTTGATTACGAAGGTACCGTTCTCAGTCATCAGGGGGATTTCACCCATGTAGACTTCTTGCTCTTTGATGTCCTTGATCGCTTTGTTCGACGATTCTTTGTCGAAAATGATCAGGCGCACTTTTACCCGCAAAGGTACGGCGTAAGTTACACCGCGCAATACGCATTCTTTGACATCAAATGCCGGTTCGCCCAGGCGATAACCGACGTACTCCAGCGCAGCATTGCCGGAGTAGCTGATGATCGGGAAAACGGATTTGAAGGCCGCATGCAGGCCCACGTAGCGGAACTGATCTTTAGTCGCTCCCGCTTGCAAGAATTCACGATACGAATCCAGCTGGATGGCCAGGAGGTACGGCACATCCATGACGTCCGGCAACTTGCTAAAGTCCTTGCGGATACGTTTTTTCTCAGTATATGAGTAAGCCATCAGCGTTCCCCAGCTTGGTCACCTGCTTGTTTGGCCTCTCCCGACGGGAGCAGCCAGAAAATCGTGCAAACCCCATGGTTTGCGCCACCACATCGGGTGGTTACAGCTCGTTACCAGCACCAACCCAGTCGGCTGCCAATAACGGAAAAAGGCCGGTGGCAAGAGCCACCAGCCATCAGCCTGTCGCTTAACGCTCGGGCTGGAGACGCAAGGTCGAAATTACTTGATTTCGACAGCAGCGCCTGCTTCTTCCAGCTTCTTCTTGGCGTCTTCAGCAGCTTCTTTGGTAACGCCTTCAGCGATAACCTGAGGAGCGGTGTCAACCTTCTCCTTGGCTTCTTTCAGGCCCAGACCGGTCAGCTCGCGAACAGCCTTGATCACGTTAACTTTCTTATCGCCAGCGGCGGTCAGGATAACGTTGAACTCGGTTTGCTCTTCAGCAGCAGCAACAGCAACAGCTGGACCAGCGGAAGCAGCAGCAGCGGTAACGCCGAATTTTTCTTCGAAAGCTTTGATCAGCTCAACAACTTCCATTACGGACATGTTGCCAACGGCTTCGAGGATATCGTTTTGAGAGATAGACATGAATCTAAATTCCTGGATTGGGGGACGGCCTACGCGACCATCGAAATAAACAAAAAACGCGGAAAAGAGTGTCGAGCCTTAGGCTGCGGCAGCTTCTTTCTGGTCGCGCAATGCCGCCAGAGTACGAGCCAATTTGCTGGTTGCGCCTTGAATCACGCTCATCAGCTGAGAAATTGCTTCGTCACGGGTCGGCAGAGTTGCCAGTACGTCGATCTGGTTAGCTGCGAGGAACTTGCCCTCGAACGCAGCTGCCTTAATCTCGAACTTGTCCTGACCTTTGGCGAATTCCTTGAACAAACGGGCAGCAGCGCCAGGATGTTGGGTGGAGAACGCGATCAAGGTCGGGCCGGTGAACACGTCGTTGAGAACACTGTATTCAGTGTCAGCAACAGCGCGCTTGAGCAGGGTGTTACGTACGACACGTACGTAAACGCCAGCTTCACGAGCCTCTTTACGGAGTCCGGTCATTGCGCCTACTGTTACGCCACGGGCATCAGCCACGACAGCGGACAGAGCAGCTTTGGCAGCCTCGTTGACTTCAGCGACGATGGCCTTCTTGTCTTCGAGTTTAATTGCCACGGGTTTAACTCCTGCTTGTTACCGTTTCATTCGGTCGGAACCGAATGTCGTTTTGGTGTCTGATTCGGTAAGGAACCGGGAGCACCATCTGCGTAGGCTTGAGGTTTAAGACTTGCGCCGCCTACGGTCTTGGACAGCCCCCGCCAGGCAGGGACCCCAATTTTTCGATTGGCGCAATTGCTTGCGCCAACCTTGAGTCTTACGCGTCGAGCGAGCTCTGATCGATGACCAGACCTGGGCCCATGGTGGTGCTCAGGGTAACGCGCTTGACGTAGATACCTTTCGAGGAAGCTGGCTTGATACGCTTCAGATCAGCGATCAGGGCTTCAACGTTTTCCTTCAGCTTGACGGCGTCGAAGCCGATCTTGCCAACGGAAGTGTGGATGATGCCGTTTTTGTCGGTGCGATAACGAACCTGACCAGCCTTGGCGTTCTTGACCGCGGTGGCTACGTCTGGTGTTACGGTGCCGACTTTAGGGTTAGGCATCAGACCTCGTGGACCGAGGATCTGACCCAGCTGACCCACAACGCGCATGGCATCCGGGGATGCGATCACTACGTCGTAGTTCAGGTCGCCGCCCTTCATTTCAGCAGCCAGATCGTCCATGCCTACGCGGTCAGCGCCAGCAGCCAGAGCAGCTTCAGCCGCTGGGCCCTGGGTGAACACGGCAACACGAACGGTCTTGCCAGTGCCGTGTGGCAGCACGGTAGCGCTACGAACGACCTGGTCGGATTTACGTGGGTCAACGCCCAGGTTTACAGCAACGTCGAACGACTCGCTGAACTTGACAGTCGACAGCTCAGCCAGCAGAGCGGCGGCGTCTACAAAGTTGTAGGCCTTGCCTGCTTCGATTTTGCCGGCGATAGCCTTTTGACGCTTGGTCAGCTTAGCCATTACACACCCTCCACGTTAAGGCCCATGCTACGAGCAGAACCGGCGATAGTACGCACGGCTGCATCCATATCAGCTGCAGTCAGATCCGCGTTTTTGGTTTTCGCGATTTCTTCCAGCTGAGCACGGGTAACGGTGCCAACCTTAACGGTGTTTGGACGAGCGGAACCGCTGGTCAAACCTGCAGCCTTCTTCAGCAGAACCGAAGCAGGGGTGCTTTTTGTTTCGAAAGTGAAGCTACGGTCGCTGTAGACAGTGATGATCACTGGAGTCGGCAGACCTGGCTCAAGACCCTGAGTACGGGCGTTGAAAGCCTTGCAGAATTCCATGATGTTCACGCCGTGCTGACCCAGAGCAGGACCAACAGGTGGGCTTGGGTTAGCCTGAGCGGCCTTCACTTGCAGCTTGATGTAAGCGGTAATCTTCTTGGCCATGAGGCACTCCAATTACGGGTTCGAACGCCTCGAAAGGCTCCCCGGTTACTTGCGCGTTTATCCCAGTGACGACAAAACCCCACAGCCTAGGGCTGCGGGGTTGGGATGCCTGCTCAATCAGACCTTTTCGACCTGACTGAACTCGAGCTCTACCGGAGTAGAGCGTCCGAAAATGAGCACGGCCACTTGGATCCGGCTCTTTTCGTAGTTAACTTCTTCAACCGTACCGTTAAAGTCGGCGAATGGACCGTCGGTGACGCGAACCACTTCACCCGGCTCAAACAACGTTTTCGGCTTCGGCTTGTCGCTACCATCAGCAACACGACGCAGAATGGCTTCTGCTTCTTTATCAGTAATTGGTGCAGGCTTATCAGCGGTACCGCCGATGAAGCCCATCACCCGAGGGGTATCCTTGACCAAGTGCCAAGTCCCTTCGTTCATATCCATCTGTACCAGCACGTAGCCTGGGAAGAACTTGCGTTCACTTTTGCGCTTCTGGCCATTACGCATTTCAACCACTTCTTCAGTGGGGACCAGAATTTCGCCAAAGCCGTCTTCCATGCCAGCCAGCTTTACGCGCTCAATCAGCGAGCGCATGACATGCTTCTCGTAACCCGAGTAAGCATGCACAACGTACCAACGCTTAGCCACGGGACACCCTTAGCCAACAATCAAGGAAACAAGCCAGCCGAGCAGGGAATCAAGACCCCACAACAGCAACGCCATGACCAGGACAACAGCCACGACAATCAGCGTGGTCTGCGTGGTCTCTTGGCGAGTCGGCCATACGACTTTACGAATCTCGGTGCGAGCTTCCTTAGCGAGTACAAAGAAAGACTTGCCCTTGGCTGTCTGCAGGCCAACGAAGGCAGCAACGGCAGCAATGGCGAGCAATGCGAGTACGCGGTACAGGATCGGCGAAGCAGAGTAATACTGATTGCCAACAACGCCAACAACCACCAAAGCGACTACCACTAGCCACTTAAGCAGATCGAAGCGAGAGCCTTGAGCTTCAGCTTTAGGAGTCATCTATCAGATCCTGTGAAAAGAAAGCCAGACACACTGAGTGAATCTGGCAGGTCAGGAGGGAATCGAACCCCCAACCTACGGTTTTGGAGACCGTCGCTCTGCCAATTGAGCTACTGACCTAAAACAAAATCAGGCCGACCATTATGCCGGCCCGAAAAAGACATTACAACTGTTTACTCGATGACTTTGGCTACGACGCCAGCGCCGACGGTACGACCGCCTTCACGGATAGCGAAACGCAGACCGTCTTCCATCGCGATGGTCTTGATCAGAGTGACAGTCATCTGGATGTTGTCACCTGGCATTACCATTTCAACGCCTTCTGGCAGCTCGCAGTTACCAGTCACGTCAGTTGTACGGAAGTAGAACTGTGGACGGTAGCCTTTGAAGAACGGAGTGTGACGACCGCCTTCTTCCTTGCTCAGAACGTAAACTTCTGCGGTGAACTTGGTGTGCGGCTTGACGGTGCCTGGCTTGACCAGAACCTGGCCACGCTCAACGTCGTCACGCTTGGTGCCGCGCAGCAGTACGCCGCA